>DATDOE010000084.1:0-52739 GCA_035293405.1 Vicinamibacterales bacterium
CACAAGCTCCTCACGTGGGGCAATCACGACTGGTGCGGGCAGATGTGCAGCTTCCGCTCGGACACTCCTGAGTACGCGCGATCGACCGACCTTCAGATCCTCGTGGATGAAGGGACGACTGTGGCGTCCACCGGCGCCGCCCGAGAAATGTCCGTGTGGGCGACGCCCTGGTCCAACACTTTCATGCGGTGAGCGTTCATGAAACGGCCCAGCGATCTCGAGCGCGTCTACGCGGCGATCCCCGACGGCATCGACGTCCTGGTGTCGCACCAACCACCATATGGGTACGGCGACAGCACTTTCGATCTCGACTCACGTCGTGTGGAGCACGTCGGCAGCCGAGAACTGCTCGCGGCGATCGAAAGAGCTCGCCCGACGGTCGTGATCTGTGGGCATGTTCACGGAGGCTTCGGCCGCTACGAGCATCAGGGCATTCCGATCTACAACGTCAGCGTCGTCGACGAGAGCTACCGGCTCGTCAACGCGCCGACGGTCATCGCCCTGCCGGGCGTCTGACGCGTGGACGACCAGTGTTCAGGATTTCGGGCTGTTCATTAATTCTGAACGCGCAGTCATCGCTCCCAGTGAGCTCTGTTGAAGGAGCTTTCGAAGTCGCGGATTGTCGGTCGGTCCACCTGCGGTTGAAAGTCCAGGACAGGGACGGGTCACCGGCGTGCGCTAACCTCGGGCGTTTGACGCTGCTCACGATACTGAGTAAATTTACTCAGAGTAATGAGCACGGTGGGCAACCCGGCGTTTGAGCGGCAGCAAGCGGGCACCCTCGCGGCCAGGCTGCGCGAGCCCCGCAGATTCCTGCAGGTCGTCGCAGGCGCTCGTCAGGTGGGCAAGACCACCCTGGTCGGCCAGGTGCTGAGCCGCCTGGACATCCCGAGTGTGTTCATATCTGGCGATGAGCCAACGGTCGGCGATACCGCCTGGCTCGCCGCGCAGTGGGAGCGTGGGCGGTTAGCGGCGACCGACGCTGGCAAAGCGGGAGCCGTCCTGGTCCTGGACGAGGTGCAGAAGATCCCTCGCTGGTCGGAAACCGTGAAGCGGCAATGGGACGAGGATTCGCGCGCCCGTCGCTCGCTCAAGGTCGTCCTGCTCGGGTCGGCGCCTCTCTTGATGCAGCAAGGGCTCACCGAGAGCCTGGCCGGCCGGTTTGAAGTCGTGCACCTGCCGCACTGGTCACTCGCCGAGATGCGCGCCGCCTTCGGCTTTTCGCTGGAGGAGTACCTGTACTTCGGCGGCTATCCGGGAGCTGCGCCGCTCATCAAGGACCCGCAACGCTGGCGGCGCTACCTGCTCGATGCGCTGATCGAGACCACCATCTCCCGCGATGTCCTCTTGATGACGCGGGTAGACAAGCCGGCCCTCTTGCGCCGGTTGTTCGAGCTGGGCTGCCGCTATTCCGGCCAGGTCCTCTCGTATACAAAGATGCTCGGACAGCTTCAGGACGCGGGCAATGCCACCACGCTGGCGCATTACCTCGAGCTGTTGGGCGGCGCCGGGATGCTCACGGGCCTCCAGAAGTACGCCGGCAAGGCCGTTCGTCAGCGCGGATCGAGCCCGAAGCTGCAGGTGATGAACACCGCCCTCATGACCGCGCAGTCCGGCCTCTCACCTGGCGAAGCGCGCGCCGACCGCGAGTTTCGCGGGCGCCTCGTCGAGTCGGCCGTCGGCGCGCATCTCGCCAACGCGGCGGCGGGTGGTGCTTGCGAGCTGTTCTACTGGCGCGAACGGAACCGCGAGGTGGACTTCGTAGTGCGCGCCGGCCGCACGGTCATCGCAATCGAAGTGAAGAGCGGCCGCGCGCCTGGTGGGTTTCCAGGTCTTGGCGCCTTCGCGGAGGCTTTCAAGCCGAAGCGCACGCTGCTGGTGGGAGGCGACGGCATCTCGCTGGAAGAGTTCTTGACCAAGCCGGTTGAACACTGGCTGCAGACATGACGGGGAATTCATGATCTGCGCTGGTCGCGCTTCAAGCACCTCACCCCAGCGGAGATGTACACGGTCGTCAGCGAGTACGTTTTCCCCTTCTTGCGCACGCTCGGCGGCGATAGCAGCGCGACGGATGCTGCTCGAGTACCTCCGGCTCGAGCGTATGGCCGGGCGAAGGCCGATCAGATCCAGGGTGAGCGCATCCACCAGCTTGTCGCGGATCTCCAACGATGTCGCCATTCAGCGCTTTCCCATGAACTTGAGGATCTCGTGCGCGACGAAGACCTGGTCGCGCTTGCGCCCCGTCACCTCGCGCAGGACACCGAACGAGCGCGCGGGCCGGAACTGATTGTGATACCGCTCGCGTAGCGCGAGCAGCGTATCGGTTTGCGCGAGGCTCTCGCTCGCCGATTCCTCAACGCCCTTCAGGAAGAACCGGACCCACTCGAGCCATGCGCCCTTCTGGCTGACCGCCAGCAGCAGGTCCATGCGAGCGTCGCCAATCGACGCGCCTGGCGAGCCGACGAAACTCTGCACGTCGCGGAACTCGCCGGGGCGGTCCTGTCCGCCGCGCACCCCTTTCATCAACACACCGTGTAGCTCGCGAATCAGGCGCAACGAGATCGGCAGCTTCGAACGGAGGCCGTGGCGCATCGCGCGCATGTCGTTCACGACCTCTTCGGCGTCGCCCACGTCTTCACCCGCATCGGATGGGCCAGCAAGCTCCGCGAGCACGAGTTGCTCGGGCGTAGCGAGGCCCTCAATGCGGCTCGAGAGGATCGCTTCACGATGGAGGAGGGGAGACCCGACAAGTCGGTAGTACGCACGTTATTTTAAGAAGCGTGGGTATCGGCGGCGTTATTTTAGGTTTAGAGTCGAATCTAAAACAGCACGGACGGGCCGCCCTCGGAAGGTAGTAACGGCATTGGCCTTGTGGTTCCGCGGCGCGAGGCTGCTGCGATCTGCTCGCCTCGACAAACTGTGCGGTCGCGTTGAGACGTTTCAACCTGAGCAAAAGGGCAGAACTGACGAGGAGCACACGCCATGTGGCCCATGATCCTGAAGCACGCACCGGCAATTATCGCCGCGGCCAATGCCCTGGCCGCTCGCGCCAGGGCCGGCGATGCTCGAGCGAGCGCCGGGGGTGCCGCGGGCCCCGGAGAGCGAATAGACAAGCTGGAAGCCGAAGCTCGTGACGCGGCGCAGTTGCTTCAAGACATGGCCCAGCAACTCAACGCCCTGGCCGTTGCCCAGCAGGAGGCGGCACGGCGCGTACGGATAGCCACGGCTCTTGCGGCCAGCGCGCTCGTTCTGGGGATTTGCGCCTGCCTCCTCGCCGTGTTCTATTCATAGAGCACATCCAACCCGCTGGAGGGGACGTAAACCTGGCTGAGCGGAGTTCTGCTATGACGCAACGTGCTTCGGTTCTGATCGTGACGATGCTCTCGCTGCTGGTCGGACTGTCATCCACGCCTGCCGCCGCGCAGTGGATCGACCATCCCACCGCCGGGATACCGCGTACCGCGGATGGAAAGCCACACCTGACCGCGCCGGCGCCTCGCGCTGCTGACGGCAAACCCGATCTGTCAGGTCTATGGATGATCGGTGGCCTTGGATACGCCACCAAGATCACCAACGTCGAGATGCTGCCGTGGGCGCAACAGGTGTACAAGCAGCGCCTCCAAACCTACGGTCACGAGGATCCCGTCGTCGGCTGCCTGCCCGAGGGTCCGCGCGCAGGCATCGCCGGTCTCGAACCGCTTCGCATCCTTCAGACACCGAACATCGTCGCCATCCTCTATGAGTCGGGACCCGCCCGTCAGATATTCACCGACGGTCGCTCGCTGCCGAGGGATCCGAATCCCACTTGGATGGGTACTCCGTCGGTCACTGGGAGGGCGACACGCTGGTGGTTGAGACCGCCGGCTACAACGACAAGACGTGGCTCGACTTCACGGGTCATCCTCACAGCGAGGCCTTACACGTAATCGAGCGCTACCGCCGAACGGACTTCGGTCACATGCAGCTGGCGATGACCTTTGAGGATCCGAAGACGTACACCAAGCCGTGGACGATCAACCTGGCTGTGAACTTCCTGCCGGACACCGATCTGCTCGAGAACATCGGCCTCGAGAACGAAAAAGATCGACCGAAGCTGGTCGGTCGCGTGGCCGATGAACAGAGGTCCGCGAAGAAGGTCGCGCGCAGCGTGCTCGCCGGCTACGCCGGTACCTACGAAGTGGAGATGTTGGGGGCCTGGACGGTTTCGGTCGACGGCGATCAGCTGAACATCGAACTGGCCGATGGCGGCGGCAAGCAGCCGGCGTACGCGCAATCAGACACGGTGTTCAGCTTCCCGGGCATTGGCGGCACGGTGAAATTCGTGACCGACGCGAAGGGCGTGGCGACGCACTTCTTCCTGACCATCGTCGAGGGCGACATCAAGGCGGTGAAGAAGGAGGGCGAGTGTTACTGCCGCGCGATGCGGCCCGTTGACGAGAGCTTTCCTGAGTTGAGCAACTGCTGCGCCTCGGAGAAGTAGCCGAGCGCGAACTGCAGCTGCGGATCGCGCTTCGCCAGGTTCTCGTAGGCGTGCGCTGCGCCGAAGAGATCGAGGTCGATCTCCTTCTGCATCATGGCCGTGATGTACGGCCGATCCTTGACCCAGCCCGCTTCGTCAAACCTGATCGGCGACTTCATCACCATCTGCTTGAGCTCGTCGAGCATCTGATCGGTCACCTGGAAGCTGGTGGCCACCTCGCGCCGCTGGCCTGAGGACGGCACCGGCATTCGTGTGTCGCCCTGCTTCGTGAACCGGCGGGCGTAGACATCGAACAACCCGCGCGCCGCAATCGTGCGGGCGAAGCGGCCCGGGTTGAAGCCTTCGGTGGGACCGTCGAACCGGCGGTCGGGCTCGACGCCGCCCCCGCTATACACCTTGCGTCCGGAATCCGTGTACTTCAGCTCCTCCGCCTTGTGCGACTTGTTCGCGTCCTGATCGCGGAGCGTGTAGGTGAGGTACTCGTCGAAGGCGCCGTCCCACGGACGCTGAATCAGCCGGCCGCTCGGCGTGTAGTATTTCGCGGTCGTAATGAGCGCCGCCGCGCCGCCGCTGATGCGATACACCGACTGCACCAGCGCCTTGCCGAAGGTCGTCTCGCCGATGACCAGCGAGCGGTCGTGATCCTGGAGCGCGCCCGACACGATCTCTGACGCGCTCGCGCTGGAGCGGTTCACCAGCGTGATCATCGGGACGCTCAGGTACTCGCTGGGATTGGTCGCGCGATAGTCCTGATCGGAATCGTTGACCCGCCCACGGGTGTAGACGATCAGATTGCCTTTCGGCAGGAACCGGTTCGACACCAGAATCGCCTGGTCGAGCGCCCCGCCGGGGTTGGCGCGCAGATCGAATACCAGACGCTTCATGCCCCGTTTCGTGAGCTCGCCGAGCGCACGGCCGAGCTCGCGGTCCGTGTTTTCCGCGAACTCGGTCACCTTGATGTAGCCCGTCGTCGCGTCCAGCATGACCGCGGCCGGAACGGTGGGGATGTGCACCTCGTCGCGCCGGACGCGAAGGTCGATCAGCTGGTCGTAGCCCCCACGCCTGAGCGAGATGTTGACCATCGTGCCGCGCGGGCCCTTGAGCCGACCCACCGTGCGATCGCTCGTCCAGCCCTTGGTGTCCTCAGTTTCGATGCGCGCAATGACGTCGCCGCGGCGAAGGCCGGTCGCGAACGCCGGAGAATCCTCGAAGACCGAGGCGACGATGACGTCGCCGTTGATCACCTGGATGGTGATGCCGAGCCCGTAGTACCGCCCTTCCTGGCGTTCGCGGGTCTGCGCATAACTCTTGGGGTCCATGAAGCTCGAGTGCGGGTCCAGCGTCTGCAGCAGGCCGGTGATCGCGCTATAAACAAGCCGGTCGGACTCCATCTCGCCGACGTAGTTGTTCTCGATCGCGTGCAGGCCGGCGGTGAAGATCTTGTACTGCTCTGTGACCTGGTCTTGTGCCACCAGGGCGGTGCGGCCGAAGTAGCCGCCGGCAACGGCGCACAAGGCAATGACGAGCGCCCCGACGGGAACGGAACGATATCTCTTCATGGTGGTCAGTAATGGTAACAGGGTCCGGCGCGTCAAGGGGCCGTCGGAGGCTGCCGTCTTGACGAAAAATTGCTGTTCCGTGAAGCAGGCCGCGGCGTATCGTCGCCAGGCACCGAAAGTCGTCACCGGAAAGGACCGTCATGAAGCGCGTGCTGATTCAGGCCATGGTCATCATTGGCGTCATCGCGGCGGGGGCCGCCGGCGCGACCGCACAGCCGCTCCAGCTTGCAGGAGCGACCTGCGTCAGGCCACCCGTGCTGCATTGTCCGGATAAGGGTTGCGCCGCGGACGTCGTTACCAGCGGCGGGCCGGTCACCGAGCCGAAGACTGGACGGACATTCTTCCTCGACTATCCGTGCAATCTGAAACGAGGCGAGCAGGTCGCCTTCATCCTGAGCCTGCACGGCGGCGGCTCGTACGGCAACTGGCAGCGCCATTACTTTCCGATCCTGGACTACACGGACAAGTACCGCCTGGTCATCGCCACGCCGTTCTCCCCGCGCCGGGTCTGGACCGCGGAAGACGACGGCTACCTGCAGAACATCGTGAGCTCGGTGATCGAGCAGGTCGGGCGCGAGAACATCAAGGCGTTCTGGCTGGCTGGACATTCGCAAGGCGGCCTGACGTCCACGCGAATCATCTGCAGTGAGTTCTTCTCAACCAAGGTGGACGGCTTTCTCAGCCTGTCGGGTGGCCGGGTCGGAGGCCAGGCAGGCCGTGCCGCCAACTTCGGCATTCCCGCGGCCGCTGGCGCGGCGGCGGCCGGGCGCGCGACTCCGCCCGCGGGTCTTCCCGCCGGCGCGCTGACGATTCCCCCGCCGCCCACCTGCGACTTCTCCCATATCTTCGAGACCGGTGAGCACGAGATCAGCGAGCTCCCCAAGATCTCCGAACGGGCTCAGAAGTACGGGTGCTCAGCGGACATGAAGCGCCGCGAGATCACGGATGTCCGGGCCGGCTATGTGTACGACGGCACTCGACAGAGTCCCGGCACGAAGGCGTGGGGATTGCTGCCGAGGCCTGGCAAGACCGAGATTCTCGCGTATCGCAACTGCAGGGACGGACGTATCGTGGCCGACGTGGTGCGGCGCGACAAAGGTCACACTGAGGGGCTCGAACCGAAGGTCACCGAGGAGCTGGTGAAGATGATGCTCTCGGCTCGCGGTGGCAAGATCCAGCATGGTGGTTGATTCAAGAGAAGAGAGAGGGAGAAGCGATGCGCACGCGATCGTTGGGACTCGTGGTCAGTGTGGCCTCGGTGGCGGTGCTTGGCGGCCAGGCTCGTCTTCCGCCGGACATCCATCCTCAGTCGCTGTCGCGGCTGCCACCGCTTCAACGCAGTGCGCTCGATGACGAAGGCAAGCGCATCTGGGATTACGTGGCGGGCGCAGGCCGCACGATGCCGAGTACGGGTCCGGCGCCGGTCTCAATGTACAGCCCCAAGGCCGCCGAGCCGATTCACGTCCTCAATCAATACCTGAGGAAGACCGTCGTCGGCAGCCGATACTTCGAGCTCTCGGCACTCATCGCCGCACGGGAGTTCGACCAGCAGTATGAATGGTCGGGGCATGAGCCCGCGGGTCTTCGGGCGGGGCTGGAACAGCCCGTGATCGACGTGGTCAAGTTCAACAAGGACGTCACCGGACTGATCGAGAAAGACGCGACGGTGATCCGTCTGGGCCGCGCGCTTTTCCGGGAACACAAGGTGAGCTCGGAGCTCTGGGCGAAGACCGTGGAGCTCTTCGGCCATCAGGGCGCGGTCGAGATCACCGCGATCATGGGCGACTATACGATGGCCGCGGTCATGCTCACCGCTGTCGATCAGCAGCTCCCGCCGGAACGGAAGGCACTGCTGCCGCCGCGTTGATCCCATTCGACTCCGTTCTCATCGTCTCGTTTGGCGGTCCGCAGGGCCTCGAGGACGTTCGTCCGTTTCTGGCCAACGTGCTCCGCGGCCGGCGCGTCAGCCCCGAGCGCGTCGAGGAGGTGGCACACCACTACGAGCTCTTCGGAGGTCTCTCGCCGATCACCGAGATCACGCGCCGGCAGGCTGAGGGTCTGCGCGCACGGCTGGCGGACGCCGGCCATCCATTGCCGGTGTACGTCGGCATGCGCAACTGGCACCCGCTGCTGCCGGACACCCTTCGCGAGATGCACGCCGCGGGCGCGCGGCGCGCGATCGGATTCATCGCTGCCGCGCAGCACTCGTATTCGAGCTGCCAGCAGTACCGCGAGAACGTGGCCGCGGCCCGGGCCGACCTGCGGCGTGAGGGACGCGAGGTCGAGGTGACGTTCGCGGGAAGCTGGTTCGACCACCCGTTGTGGATTGCTGCCAACGCCGCGCACGTGCGTGAGGCGATCGCGCGGCTGCCGGAGACGTTACGCGCCGCGGCTCGAATCGTCTTCACCGCGCACAGCATCCCGGTGACGATGGCCGAGACGTCGCGGTATCGGGAACAGTTACAGGAATCGGCGCGGCTCGTGGCGAGCGAGGCCGGCGTGCGTGAGTGGGCGCTCGTGTACCAGAGCCGGAGCGGGCGCCCAGGTGACCCCTGGCTCGAGCCCGACGTCTGCGACTACCTGCGGCAGGCACGCGCCGAAGGACTCGCGGCGGCTGTCCTGTGTCCGATTGGATTCGTCTGCGACCACGTCGAGGTGCTGTACGATCTCGACCGTGAGGCGGCCGCCGTGTGCGCGGAGATCGGGCTGCCGATGGCGCGCGCCGAAGCCGCCAACGACGATCCGCGGTTCCTGGACATGATGGCCGACGTCGTGATGGGTACGATCCGGCGCTACGAGCGCGGACGGCCCCTGCCGCTTCTGTTGTGATCCGATCGGACCGGCGGTTCGAAAGGACCGGCCCTACTTCGAGTCCCGGGTCCCGAGTCCCGAATCCCGCATGTTAGCATCCGCCCATGGCTCGACTGCGCATCTGGGTCCTCACGGTGGTTGTTGCGGCCGCCGCGACGTCCAGTGCGATGGCCCAGGCGCCGGTGGCGTATCGGCTGTCGTTCCCTGAGCGCGAGCACCGTCTGATGCAGGTTGACGCGTTGTTTCGGGATGTGCCCGCTGGCCCTCTGCAGGTGCGCATGAGCCGATCGTCGCCGGGTCGCTACTCCATCCACGAGTTCGCCAAGAACGTGTTCGACGTGCGCATCACCGACGGCATGGGACGCCCGCTCCTCGTCTCAAGACCCAACCCGCACGAGTGGGACGTCACCGGCCATGCCGGCACCGTGCGCGTGCAGTACCGCGTGTTTGGTGACCGCGTCGACGGCACCTACCTCGCCATCGACAGCACGCACGCGCACATCAACATGCCGGCGGCGCTCATGTGGGCGACGGGTCTCGAGCGACGGACGATGACCGTGCACTTCGAGCGCCCGGCCGGCACGTCGTGGAGCGTGGCCACGCAGCTCATGCCCGGTGGCGACTCGTACACCTACAGCGCGCCCAACCTGCAATACCTGATGGACAGCCCGACCGAGTTCAGCCAGTTCGCGCTGCGCACGTTCACGGCGTCCGACGAGTCGCGAACGCCCGTCTTCCGTCTTGCCGTGCATCACGCGGGAACGGACGCCGAACTGGACGGCCTTGCACGCGACGTGCAAACGATCGTGCGTGAGGCGAGGCACGTCTTCGGCGAATACCCGCCCTTTGAAGGCAACACCTACACCTTCATCGCCGACTACCTGCCGTGGGCGAATGGCGATGGCATGGAGCATCGCAACAGCACCGTCCTGACGTCCTCCTCGTCCCTGCGCACGAACCGCGCGGACATCCTGGGCGCCATCTCCCACGAGTTCTTCCACTCGTGGAACGTCGAGCGCATCCGGCCGCAGTCGCTCGAGCCGTACAACCTCGACGATGTGAACGTGTCTGGTGAGCTGTGGCTGGCCGAGGGCTTCACGAACTATTACGGGTCACTGATCCTGAAGCGGACGGGACTCACCAGCGTGCGCGCCTTCACACAGGACATGGGCAGCGCGATTGACACCGTGGCCAACAGCCCCGGTCGGGCGATCAGGACCGCCGTGGAGATGAGTCAGATGGCGCCATTTGTCGACCGCGCCGTCAGCATCGACAGGACCAACTTCGACAACACCTTCATCTCCTATTACACGTGGGGCTCGGTGATCGGCCTCGGGCTGGACCTGACGCTCCGCGATCGAAGCGAAGGCCGGGTGACGCTGGACGACTTCATGCGCGCGCTGTGGGAGAAGTACGGGAAGCCGGGCACGCGGACTCCGGGATATGTCGAAACGCCGTACACGATCGACGACCTGAAGTCGGTGCTCGCCGCGGTGTCGGGCGAGGCGATGTTCGCAAACGACTTCTTCGCGCGTTATATCGAGGGCCACGAGATGATCGACTTCCCGCGGCTGCTCGGCCGTGCCGGCCTCGTCCTGCGTCCGAGCGCCGCCGGGCGGGCGTTTGCCGGCGCACTGCGGGTCCAGGACGGGCAGGCTGGCGTCCGGATTGTCGAAGATGTGCGCTTCGGCTCGCCAGCCTACGCCGCGGGCCTCGAGCGCGACGATGTGATCGTGTCACTCGGTGGGACGCGTGTGGTGACCGCAGCCGAGATGGAACGCGCCGTGCTGGCTCGGAAGCCGGGAGAATCGTTGCAGGTCGTGTTCGAGCGTCGCGGCGAGCGGGTCACGTCGGTCATCAAGCTGGCTGAGGATCCGCGGCTGGAGCTCGTGGCGGCTGAAGACGCAGGGCAGACGTTGTCGGATGCACAACGGCAGTTCAGAGAGAAGTGGCTGAGCTCAGGGGCGAGGACCTTCTAGGTCAAAGGTCCCAGTACAGGGTCAAGGTATGAGGATTCCGATCGGTGCACTTGTGGTGGTGCTGGGGCTGACGATGGCGCCGCGCGTGGATGCGCAGGACGTCGGATTCGCGAACGCCTGGCCCGAGCTCACGCCTCAGAGCCGCGACCTGGTGATGACCTACGCCGAGGACTTCAAGACCTTCCTCGGCAAGGCGAAGTCCGAAATGCTGTTCGTCAAGGACGCCACGCGGTTCGCCGAGACCAGCGGGTTCCGCAGGTGGGATGCGAAGACCGCCGCGGGCGCCGTGAAGCCGGGCACGCGCTGGTACGCCATCAACCGCGACCGTACGATCGTCCTGTTCGTCGTCGGATCCGAACCCATCGAGAACGGGATGCGGATCGTGAACACGCACATCGATTCCCCGCGCCTCGAGTTCAAGACCAGGCCGTTTCGCGAGAGCCAGCAGGCCACGCTCATCGATACCCAGGTCCATGGCGGCATGAAGAACTATCAGTGGGCGAATGTCCCACTGGCGATCACCGGGCGGGTGGACAAAGCCGATGGCACGACCGCGTGGATCGACATCGGCAACGATCCCGCCGATCCTGTCGTGCTCATTTCCGACCTCGCGCCACACGTCGATCGTGATTTTCGAACCCGTCTGCAGCCCGAGGTGATCCGCACCGAGGAACTGGACCCGATCATCGGCACCATGCCGGCCGATGCCGCCGCCGGCCAGCGCACGACGACCGACCGCGTCCTGGCGATGCTGCACCAGAAGTACGGCATCACCGCCAGGGATTTCCTGTCCGCCGATCTGCAGATCGTGCCGGCCACACTGCCGCGAGACGTCGGCCTCGATCGGGCCCTCGTCGGCGCCTACGGCCAGGACGATCGCGCCACCGCCTATATCAGTCTTCGCGCGATCGCCGAGGTGCGGGCGCCGCGGTTCACATCAGTGGCCTACGCGGTCAACAACGAAGAGGTCAACTCCTGGAACACCGGTGTGAACTCTGAATGGTTCAACACGCTGGTGTCCGAGGTGATGTCGGCGCAGAAGGGCGGGGACGTCAGCGATGTGGCCAGGCGCCGAGCGTACGCGCGGACCGAAGTCCTCGTGTCGGACTGCACCACGGCACAGGATCCACTTTTCCCGCAGCCTCAGAATCCCACCCTGACCTCACGGCTCGGATACGGCATGGTCGTCAAGGAGTACGGCGCGGGTCGCGAGGCGAACTCCGAGTTCTTCGCGAAGATCCGCGGCCTGTTCGATCGCGAGAAGGTTCGCTGGCAGACCCATAGCTACGACGCCGGCTACGGAGGCAACACAATCGCCACCTGGTTCGCGGGTCAGAACATGGACGTCATCGACGTGGGCATCGGTCTCCTGAGCATGCATTCGCCGTACGAGGTCTCGTCCAAAGTGGACCTCTGGCATCTGCATCGGGGGTTCGCGGCGTTCTTCAATAACCGGTAGGGCCGGTCCTTTTTGGACCGGCCGGTCTACGGTGGGAACAACACGCCGGGGGCGAGCTTCCACTCAGGATCGAGGGCCCTTTTCACCGCGCGCATCTGCGCGATGCCCTCCTCGCCGTAGAGCTCAGTGAGCAGCCGCTGCTTGGTCGCACTTCGCCCGACGCCGTGCTCGGCCAGGGGCGCACCGCCCATCCCGATCACGCCCCGCGCGATCTCGAGAATGGCGTCCCTTCCGAGCTGCACATCGTCCAGGCTGCCTGGGATCAGGTTCGGGTGAAGATTGCCGTCCGACACGTGGCCCCAGATCGCGTAGTCCAATCCACGGCTCTCGAACGCCGTTCTATACAAGCCCAGCGAATCGGCGAGCCGGTTAAACGGTACGACCATGTCGCCGGCCGTTTTCTCGATGTCCGAATGGGTGTGCGTCTTCGCCGCGGCAACGAGCGCGTTGACGGCCGCTGGAACGGCCTCGCGCAGGTCGAAGAGCTGCTGCGCGCCTCGCTCGTCGCCGGGCACGGCGATTCGTGCCTCCTCGCTTATGCCGCACGAGTCGAGCACCATCTGCAGTCTGGAGAAGACTTCGTCCTCGTCGGATCGCATCTCGATCTGGACTATCAGCAGGACCGAGCCGCCCGCAGGCCTCAGCACGTTGGCGCGCGCGAACGCCTCGTCGTGGACCGCTCGAAGCGCCCGCGCATCCATGTATTCGATCGCCGACACATCGAGCGGCCCGTGCCCGCGCCAGGCGTCTGATGCCTCGGCGCGGAGTGTGGTCGTGACGGCCACGGCCTGCGCGTCATCGTCGCAGCGGATCAGCGCCACCGCGCGTCTCGGGCGCGGGATCACGCGAAGCGTGGCATCGACAATCACCCCGAGCGTGCCCTCCGAGCCGATGAAGAGATCGATGAGATCCATTCCCAGGCGCGCAAAGTAGCCAGCCGAGAGCTTGGCCACGTCGGGCATCGAGTACGTCGGAACAGGGACCTGGACGATCGCGCCCGACGGCCGCTCGATCTCGAATCTGCCGTCGAGGGACGAGATGACTTCATCTCGACGAACATCCAGCACATCGCCGCCGGCGAGCACGACGGTGATGCCCGCCACCCACGGACGCGTTGAGCCGTATTTGAAGGTCGCCGCGCCGGCCGCGTTGGTGGCAATCGTGCCGCCGACGAACGCGCCGTCGAACGTAGGAACAGGAGGGTAGTACAGCTGTGCCGCGGCGAGCGAGGACTGAAGGGCAGCGAGCGGCACGCCGGCGCCGGCACGCACGGTCCCACTCGAAGGCACGTCGATCGCCGAGAGCGCGCGAGTACTGAGGACGATGTCGCCGCGAGGCGTGGCTCCGCCGGTCAGAGAGGATTGTGCGCCGACTGGCAACACGCGCTCGGCGCCCATCACCAGGGCGGCCACGTCGGCCTCACTCTTGGGGAAGGCCACGCCGGCGGCGAACCCGCCGGGAACGTGCGCGGCGTCGCTCACGAAGGACGACACAAGCGCCGGGTCCTGGTCGATGCGCGGAGCGGCCACCCCCCGCGCCGCGCGCGTCTTGATTCGATTCGACAACGTGTTCTGTAGTCTATGGCCTGGCCCGTCGCCTCGAGCAATACAGCCCGGGCGATCGCGTCTCGCTGCTCGTGGCGCGGCGGGATCGGCTGTCACGGCTGGAGGTCACCCTGGGGACGGAGCCGCTCCGAGCCTGGCGCTTGGAGCCAGTGCCGGGCAGGTAGAGGCGGGTCTTTAGACCCGCCTACGCAGGGGGGGTCGCGGCACCCCTCTTGCACCGATAAGTGGCCTGGAGAAGAACGTCCCGGCTATGTCCACATGTACGGCGGTTATCGACCTCGAAATCAGCGGCCAGTTCCCTGAATTGAACACGCTCGGCGACTACGCCGGGGCCCTTGTCCTCTTCCGGCTGCACGGCCGGCCCCTTGGTTGGGGGGCCGCATCTGTCACGGAGGGCCGCCTCGACTACGGCGCCCTCGTCCGTCAACTGCTCGAACAGCACGCCTGGTCGTGCGCGCTGCCTCTGGCCGAGCGCGCGGTGCACAACGGCGCACCACCACGGTGCCTCGACATCGGTGGCCTGCTCCAGGCACCACCTCAGAGCTCCTCCGGCGGACCGTTGGTGACGGTGGCCGTATGCAGCCGAACCCCGGCCGCACAGCTTCAGCCGTGCCTGGACTCCCTGCTTCGTCTCGACTACGCGCCCCTCGATCTCGTGGTCATCGATGCGTCCGACGATCGTACGCGTGTTGACGCGCTGATTCGCGACCGGTATCCGACCATCCGTTACAGTTGCGCGCCCGGCGCAGGCACCGCACCGCGTCGCGCCATGTCGGAGTGCCGCGGGGACATTCTCGCCCTCACGCACGGCGATGCCGTGGTTGACGCGCGATGGGTCTCGCGCCTGGCAGCGGTGTTCCTCGCCGATCCTGAGGTGATGACGGTGACCGGGCTCTCACTGCCGCGATCGATCGAGCGGCCGTTCCGGACCGCGTTGCCGGCCGGGGCGCCCTTCTGCCGCCAGTGGTCCCGCGTGGGTATCGTTGATTGGGAGCAGGCGACTGCCTCGTTGCAGGCGGTCATCGAGCGTGCCGGCGCCAACGTCGCGTTCTGGCGTCCAGGCGCGGGATCGACGGGGCCGTATACCCACGTCTTCGAGCCCGCGGCGCTCGTGCGCGTGTCCTCCTCGTCGTTGACGCCTCAGGCATCCAGCCGT
Source organism: Vicinamibacterales bacterium (assembly GCA_035293405.1). Classification (GTDB taxonomy): domain Bacteria; phylum Acidobacteriota; class Vicinamibacteria; order Vicinamibacterales; family UBA2999; genus Gp6-AA40. Next base: position 15,010 of record DATDOE010000084.1, read on the forward strand.
CGTGTCGGCCTGAAAGCTGTCAGTCGATCGGTGGACCTCGCCAAGGGTCTGCAGACCATCAGCGACGCCGTGGACGCCGACACCCTGCGGCTCGATGTCACCTGGGCCGGCACGAGCATCGGTACGGCGCAGATCGATCATCGTGGGGCCGTCGTGAGCCCGCTGTGGATCGGCGATGCGATCGCGCAGCAGCTGACGGTCGACGTCCTCGATGCGAGGCTCGGCGTCGGCGAGCACGTGTGCCGTGCGCTGCTGACCGCCGATCTCGCGCGCCACGTCGTCTCTCGCGTACCCGTGGGCGCCCCGCGCGCCGCGGCCGGCCCGGGAAAGCGGCCCGCAGCCGCGGCCTGATCGAGCGGCGCTATACTCGCTCCGTGAGGTTCGATCCGGAGTACGTCTCACAGGTCCTCAACGAAAACTTCGAGGACGCGAAGACGCTTTTCCTCTCGCCGCTTCTGGCGATTCACTACGCGCACCTCGTCATGCTCGCCGACCGCGGAATCATCCAGTCGTCCGACGCCCGGTCCATTCGCGACGCGCTCGATGCGATCTCGGTGACCGACATCCGGCGCACGCCCTACGACGGCACCTGCGAGGATCTCTTTTTCTACATCGAACGGCTGCTGATCAACGCGTGCGGTGAGGACGTCGCCGGCCGCCTGCACACCGCCCGCAGCCGCAACGACATCGACATGACGATGTACCGGATGCGGCAGCGGGAGTGCATCGCGGCGTTGATCGACGCGGTCCTGGAGTTGAGGAGCGGACTGATCACGCTGGCCTCCCAGCACCGCGCCACGCTGTTCGCGGCGCACACGCATACGCAGCCGGCGCAGCCGACGACGATCGCGCACTATCTGCTGGGCGTGATCGAGCAACTGGAGCGGGACGCGCGACGGCTTCAGTCTGCCTACGCGTGCACGAACCGAAGTCCATTGGGCGCGTGTGCGATCACCGGCACCGGGTTCCCGATTGACCGCTACCTCACGAGCGACCTGCTCGGGTTCGACGGTCCGACCGGGAACACCTACGGCAGCATCGCGACCGTTGACTATCTGCTCGAGAGCGTGTCCGCGAGCTCGGTGCTGCTGGCGGGACTGGGGCGTGTGGTGCAGGACCTGCTGCTGTGGTGCACCGCGGAGTTCGGATACCTCCGTCTGGCGGATGGCTTCGTGCAGGCGAGCAGCATCATGCCGCAGAAGCGGAACCCCGTTGCCCTCGAGCATGCCCGGGCGATCGGGAGCAAAGCGCTCGGCCAGGCCTCCGCGATCACGCTGTGCGTCCACAACACGCCCTTCGGCGACATCGTCGACACCGAAGACGATCTGCAGCCGCTCGTCGCATCGATGTTCCGCGACGCACTGCGCGCCGTCACGCTCGTCGATGCGGCGATGCGAACCGCTGAGTTCGACGTGCCGCGGCTGGAGGCCCGAGCCGGTGAGGGCGGCACGACGCTGACCGAGCTGGCCGATCATCTGGTGCGAACCCGCGGCGTCTCGTTCAAGGCGGCACATGCAATCGTTGGCCGGCTCCTGGCCGTCCGTCTGAAGAATCCGGAGGCGCCGCTGGGCGCGGCGCTGGCCGGTGCTTCCTCCGAGGTCCTCGGCTCGCCGCTGCAATACGAAGACGAGGAAATCGCCAGAATCATCGATCCGCGTCACTTCGTCGACGTCCGCCGGACGCTCGGCGGCCCGGCGCCGTCAGAGACCTCTCGCGCCATGGACGAGGCACGGGGCGCCCTCGACCTGGATCGCCGCTGGCTCACGACGGCACGGGATGCCCTGGCCGCCGCCGACGCACGGCTGCACGAGCGAAGCCGCACGCTGTAACCTAGGTCCCGGAACTGAGTAAACCTACATATAAACCAAACCCGGTCGAGTAGCGTCTATTGAGCGGTGACAATCCAGTGAGGTCTCTACTCGGAACTGTGCTGGCCCTCATGTTGGGCGCCGGAACGGTGCCCACGGTTGCGGCCGGCGCCGACGACATCGTGGCGCAGTCCATCGGCGGGACCGCCGCGATCGTGCTCGACGGCGAGTTGGAGGATGCGGCGTGGCTGCGGGCGGTACTCGTGACCACATTCGTGCAGCGCGACCCGCTGGAGGGTGCGTCGCCGACCTTCCGCACCGAGGCGCGCGTGGTCTATGACGCGTCGGCGATCTACGTCGCCGTTCGCGCGTTCGACGCCGAGCCGGAGCGCATTGCCGGCTTTCTCACGCGCCGGGACGCGGACTCCGCGTCGGACTGGATCCAGGTCTTCATCGATTCCTATCACGACAAGCGCACGGCCTATCAGTTCGGCGTCAACCCACTGGGCGTCAAGCAGGATTCGTACTGGTTCAACGACGACAACAACGACGACAGCTGGGATGCCGTCTGGGAGGTCCTCGTCAAGCGGAACGCCGAAGGCTGGCAGGCCGAGTTCCGCATTCCGTTCTCACAGCTGCGCTTCGCAGGGAAGGGCGACGGGCAGCTCGGCTTCGCGATCACGAGGAACGTGGCGCGGCTGAATGAGACGTCCACGTGGCCGCTGCTGTCCAAGAGCGCGAGCGGGTGGGTGTCGTCGTTTGGCACGCTCACCGGCGTGAACGTGGGGAGCGCGTCCAAGCGGCTGGAGTTGATCCCATACTCGGTGGCGCAGGTGCTCACCGCGCCGCGTCAAGCGGGGAACCCGCTGCAGAAAACGACAGACCCGGGGGCGTCGTTCGGGGCCGACCTGAAGTATGCGGTGACGCCAGCCCTCACGCTCACCGCTACCGTGAATCCGGACTTCGGGCAGGTCGAGGCCGATCCGGCGGTCGTCAACCTCAGCGCGTTCGAGACGTTCTTTCAGGAGAAGCGGCCGTTCTTCATCGAGGGATCGGGCACCTATCAATTCGACTGCCGCGACTGCAGCCTCTTCTACTCGCGGCGCATCGGCCGGACGCCGCGCGGATCCCCCGTGCTGGACGAGGGCGGATATGCCGCCGCGCCGGTGAACTCCACGATTCTGGGCGCCGCGAAGCTGACCGGCCGGGTTCGCGATTTCTCCGTCGGCGTGCTGACCGCCGCGACCGATGCGGAGGAGGCACGCGTGGCGTTCGGCGGCCAGCGTTGGACGGAGATCGTGGAGCCGCGGACGTTCTACTCGGTGTCGCGCGCGCGACGCGAGTTCAGCGATCAGTCGTCGCTGGGGTTCATGTTGACGACGACCAGCCGTCAGCTCGTGGAGTCGGTATCCTTCCTGCCGGACTCGGCGGTGACTGGCGGCGTCGACTACAACTGGCGCATGGGGAAACGATGGGGCCTCAACGGCTACTGGTCCGGATCGCGCATCACGGGGAGCACCGAGTCGATCGGCCTGCTGCAGCAGAACAACGTGCACAGTTTCCAGCGCCCCGATGCCGAGCATGTTGAGTTCGATCCGCTGGCCGACTCACTGAGGGGTCATTCCGGCAACGTGAACTTCGCCAAGATCGCCGGCGAGCGGACGCGGTTGAACTTCAGCCTCGGCTACCGATCGCCTGGATTCGAGGTCAACGACCTGGGCTTCCAGCAGCGCGCTGACGAGATCCCGCAGAACAGTTGGTTTCAGATCCGTTGGAATACACCTGGGAAGTTCGCTCGCAGCAAGAACATCAACTTCAACCAGTGGTCGTCGCACAACTTCGACGGCGACCGGCTGTCACTCGGGGGCAACGTCAACTCACACTGGCAGTTCCAAAACCTCTGGAACATAGGCGGCGGCATCAACGTCAACGCGCAAAACTTCGACGATCGGCTGACGCGGGGCGGGCCGGGTGGGTACGGACGCGCGAACATCAACGGCTGGCAGTACTTCAACACCGACGATCGGCGTCTGGTCAGCCTGTACTGGAACTCGGGTTTCTACTTCGACGGGCGAGGGCGCAACGTCAATATCGGGCCGGGCATTGTTCTGCGCCCAACGGCAGCGTTCTCCGTCGAGCTCGGCACCTACTACGAAAAGCGGCTTGACGATGCCCAGTGGGTGGAAGCCGTGACCAGTGCGGATCGCACACACTACGTCTTCGGCCGGCTGGATCAGAAGACCAGTTCAATCACGACACGCGTCAACTACACCATCACGCCCAATCTCTCGGTGCAGGTCTACGCGCAGCCGTTCGTCTCGTCCGGACGCTACGAGGATTTCCGGGAACTGGTCAATGGCCGCGCCGCGGGCTACGACGATCGCTATGCGCCATTCGCCTACGAGTCCCGGCCTGATTTCAAGGTCCTCTCGTTTCGCACGACCAACGTGATGCGCTGGGAGTACAAGCCCGGGTCCACGCTGTTTGTCGTCTGGCAGCAGGGCCGCGAGGGCCTCGGGGCACCGAGGGCGTTCCATGTCGGACGCGACTACGCCGACATCTTCTCCACGCCCTCGTCAAACGCGTTGCTCGTGAAGCTCGCTTACTGGCTGAACCCCTGAAACGCGCACTATACTTTTCGCCGTGACCAGGATGGGCCGCAGCTACGTACGCGTCGTCGTACTCTGGGTCGTCGTTCTCGCCGCGCTCTACACCCTCCAAGAACTCTTCTCGTGACGGTTGTGGGAGTTGGGCCGTTGGGAGTTGGGAGTTCTCTCTGATGCACTGGATCGACTGGACGATCATCGCGATCTACCTGGCGTGGATCGTCTGGGACGGTCTGCGGCTGACCACGCGCAGTCACGAGCTGGAAGGGTATTTCCTGGCGAGCCGCAGCCTGCCGTGGTGGGCGGTCGGGCTCTCGGTGATGGCCACGCAGCTCAGTGCCGTCACGATGATCGGGACGACCGGCCAGGGCTATGCCGACGGCATGCGGTTCCTGCAGTTCTACTATGCGCTGCCGCTCGCGATGATCGTGCTGTCGGTCACGCTGGTCCCGTTTTTTCACAAGGCCAACGTCTACACCGCCTACGAATATCTGGAGCGGCGCTTCGACGCCAAGACGCGTGCGTTCACGAGCCTGCTGTTCCTGCTGTCGCGGAGCCTGTCGCTTGGCGTCGTCATCTCGGCGCCGGCCGTCGTCCTGTCGGTGGTGATGGGCACCAGCGTCACGACCACCGTGCTGCTGACGGCGCTGCCCACGGTGGTCTACACGATGTTTGGCGGCGTGCAGGCGGTGGCGTGGACCGACGTCAAGCAGATGGTGCTGATCGTCGGCGGTCTCATCGCCGCGGTGGTGGTGCTGATTCTCGGCTTGCCCAGTGAGGTGGGCATCGGCCAGGCGCTGCGTCTGGCGGGATCCACCGGCCGCCTGCAGACGTTCGACTTCACGTTCGACCTGACCAACCAGTACACCTTCTGGTCCGGGACGGTCGCATCGCTGTTCCTGTTCTGCTCCTACTTCGGCACCGATCAGAGTCAGGTGCAGCGGTATCTCACCACCAAGACCGTGGACGAGGCGCGTGAATCGCTGCTCATGAGCGCCTACTGGAAGATCCCGCTTCAGGCGCTGGTGCTGCTCGTCGGCATCCTGATGTTCGTGTTCTACGTCTTCACGCCGGCACCGATGCTGTTCAACCAGGTGCATGAGCGCGAGCTGCGGGAAGGGCCACGCGCCGCGGACTACAGCGCGCTCGAACAGCGCTTCGAGGCCGCCACGGCGTCGCGTGCGGCGGCGGCGCGCGTGATCAGCCGCGCGGAAGTGGCCGGCGACTCTCGCAGCGTGGCCGTCGCCGGTTCGGAGTTCAAGAAGCGTGAGGCGGAGATCCGCACGATTCATGGCGATGCGCTCGCGCTCGTGCGCGAGGCCACCGGTGACACCGCTTATAACGATGTGAACTACGTCTTCCCGACGTTCATCACGACGTACATGCCGATCGGCATCGCCGGGCTGCTGATCGCGGCGATCTTCGCGGCGGCGATGTCCACGATTGCCGGCGAGCTCTCAGCCCTCTCGACGGCCACGGTGATCGACTTCTATCGCCGATTCGTGCGCCCCGAAGCCAGCGATGCGCATTTCCTGCGGGTGTCCAAAGTGGCCACCGGGTTCTGGGGACTCTTCGCCAGCGTGGTGGCTGTGTGGGCCGCGGAGCTGGGCTCGCTGATCGAGGTGGTCAACCGCTTCGGCTCGTTCTTCTACGGCTCGATCCTCGGCGTGTTCATCCTGGCGGTCGGCTTTCGGCGCGCCTCGTCGAACGGCGCGTTCATCGGGCTGCTCGCCGGGATGGGCGCCGTCGCCTGGGCCGCGAACTTTACCAAGGTCGCGTTTCTCTGGCACAACGTCATTGGCGCCGTCGTCGTCGTCATCGTCGGGCTGCTGATCAGTGCTGTCGATCCCGCGCGGGCCACGAAGAGCGCGAAGGCGTAGCCACGAAGATCACCAAGGTCGGCCACGGAGGCCACGGAGGACACGGAGACCAGAATGCCCACGGGTGACGCCGGCCGCCGGCCGGCTCATGGATCGAGGAGAGGCGGCGATCGCATGCGCCGTCAGAGATGTGTCCGTGCGCATGCGAATCGCTGCCTCTCCTCGATCCATGCCGCGCGTAGCGCGGTCACCCGTGGTCCCCTCTGCGTGCCTCTGCTCCTCCGCGATCTCTGCGTTGATCTTGTCCCCGCTCCAGTGCGAGGTTCGCAGGTTCACGTCAGTTCGAAGGGCGCGAAGGCTGCGAGCATGGCTTCCTCTGACGGGGGTTCCAGGACGGCACGCGCGGCCTCTTCAGCTTGCGGATAGGCCGTCTCTCGAATGCGCGCCGCGGCGTTGGCGAGGTCGTACGGCGTGTGTCGAAGCTGGACGTCGGGGCCAAGCAGCAGCCAATAGGCGCCCGGTTTTCCGAACGGCATCCCCACGCTGCCAGCATTCACGACACGAATAGCTCCGACCGTTCGATCGAACTGCATGTGGGTGTGGCCGCACACCACCAGCGATGCGGTGACTCCTGCAAATGCCGGTAAGAGGCGTTCGTCGGGTGTGAGACGAAAGAAGATCTCGGTTTCGTTTCGCGGTGTTGCGTGACAGAAGAGCACCTCGCCTATCCCGTCAATCTCGAGGCTGACCGTCTTGGGCCAGCTCGCCAGCAGGCGCTCGTGCTCCGGGCGAAGCTGCCGCGCCGTCCAGCGCACGAGCTCGCGAATCGGTTCCGGGAGGGGCGCTCCCGACGCGGTGCCCCAGTAGGTCACGGTGCTCGGATCCGCAGCCGTCATCTGCGCAAGCACCCCGAGATCGCCGTTGCCGTAGAGATACTGCACGGGAATGTCGAGGTCCCGCAGGCACGCGAGCGTCTCCACCGGCATCGGGCCCGGAAGCACATCGCCCCCCACCACGATGCGGTCTACGTCGGCGCGACGAATGTCCTCAAGTACTGCTTCGAGCGCCGGTAGATTCGCGTGGATGTCATTGATGACGGCGACCCGCATTGCGAACCTCCTGACGGCGATTCCTTACTCCGTGATCTCCGCGTTCTCCGTGGCCAAGAATATCTCCGTGTTCTCCGTGGCCAAAAACCGAAGTGTCTTCCGTGGCAAAGTAGGGCCCGTGATTCGCATCTTCGTGACCGGTGGCACCTTCGACAAGACCTACGACGAGATCCATGGGCGCCTGTCATTCGGGGACACGCACCTGGCCGAGATGCTGCGTCTCGGCCGCTCGCGCGTCGCGACGACGACCGAGACGCTGATGATGATCGACAGCCTGGAGATGACCGACGCGGATCGCGCCAGGATTGTGGCCGGCTGTGCGCAGTGCCCGGAGACGCGCATCGTCATCACACATGGCACGGACACGATGGTCGAGACGGCGCGCGCCGTGGCCAGCGGCGTCCGCGGCAAGACAGTTGTCCTGACCGGCGCGATGGTTCCGTATGCCTTTGGCAGCTCCGACGGCCTCTTCAACCTGGGCAGCGCGCTGTCGTTCGCCGAGGTGCTGCCGCCTGGCGTCTACCTCGCGATGAACGGACAGCACTTTCCCTGGGACCGCGTGAGGAAGAACCGCGAGACGGGCGTGTTCGAGCTGGTTGGTGGTTAGTGGTGCGTGGTTTGTGGTTCTTGGTTCTTGGGAGTTCAGAATCCCGGGAAAAAGAACACGTCGTGCTCGCCGGGCGGCTCGTAGCCAGCCGCGCGTACGGCGTATGCGATCTGTGCCAGGTGACGGACCTCGTGCAGCAGGATGTGCAGCGTGAGCTTACGTCGCGTCAACGTGAACGCGCCGCTTGGAATCTTGAAGGTGATCGACTCGTTTGCGGCCTGCTCGTCGAGCGCCACCACGAAGGCGCTCAGATTGGCGCGAACCGTGTCGGCGTAGGCAAACAGCGCCGGCCAGTCTCCCGCCGTGACCCCGGTGCTCTCGGGAAGAGCGCTGCCTTGCAGGCGAGACAGATGCCTCGCTTCGATCAGGAAGATGTGGTCGAGGAGGTTGCCGAGCGTCGGAAACCTCCCCCCGTTCTGAAAGGGTGTCGCAAGGCGCGCCGGATCGGCCGCCACCCAACTCTTCCACTTCGCGCGCTCGTGGTCCGAATAGGCGACCAGGCGCGTCAGATCAATCGCGATGCTCATTGTCCGATGGCCTCATCCACAGTCATTGCGCGCACGGGCCCGAGATTCAGCGCGCGGATTCCCGCCTCGATGACTTTGCGGTCCCCGACTACGACGACGGCGAAGCGCTTCGGCTGAATGTAGGTCGCGGCGGCCTTGGCCACGGCGTCCGCGGTCACTGCCTGGATACTCCGGACGTAGTCCTGGAAGTAGCGGTCCGGCAGGCTGTAGACGATGAGCTCCTCGATGTGCGAAGACAGGTCGCCGATCGTTTCGAACTCGCCGGGGAAGCTCAGCGCGATGTAGTTCTTCGCCTTTGCCAGTTCCTCGGCGCTCACCGGCTTCGAGATGCCGTTCAGCTCGTTGAAGAACTCGCGAAGCGCCTCGGAGGTCCTATCGGTCTGCACGCCAGCGGTGGCGAAGAACGGGCCGTTCGACAGCCGCATGTCGAAGCGCGAGCCGGCTCCATACGTGTACTGATGCTCCTCCCGCAGGTTCTGATTCAGACGCGACGTGAACGAGCCGCCCAGGATCGTGTTCAGAGCTTCCAGCGTGAAGTAGTCGGGTGTCGCTCTCGACACACCCACCCATCCGATTCGAATCTGCGACTGCTCGGCGCCCGGCATGTCGACGATGGTGATTTGTCCCTGAGCGAGTTGAGACGCCGGCGGCACCGCGCGGCGTGTGACGGGACCGGTGCCTTTCCACGATCCGAACTGGGCCTCGAGCTGAGGCAGAACGGCGTCGCCAGTCACGTCGCCGACGACGATCAGCGTCGAGCTCGTCGGCTGATACGTCGTCGAATGGAAGGTCCGAAGATCCTGGACCGTGAAGCCCTTGAGCGTGGCTTCCGTGCCGGAGCCGCCAGTGCCGTAGCGATGCATGGCGCCGAAGACGATCCGCGCGAACGCGAGCGGCGCCACGGATGCAGGGTCGTCCTTGGCTTGCAGCAACGCGGTGAGCCGCTCCTGGCGGAGCCGATTGAGCTCCTCTTCAGGGAACGTCGGGCGCAGGGCCACGTCCGCCATCAGTGGGAGCGCGGCTCGCAGGCGCGAGACCGGCACGTTGAGGCGCACCGCCGATCCGTCGAACGAGCTGGTCGTGGTAAGCGAGGCGCCAAGGAACTCGACTTCGTCGGCGATCTGGAGTGACGTGCGAGAGCCGGCGCCCTCGTCGAGCATCGCCGCCGTGAGGCTGGCCACGCCGAACTTGTCCGGACGATCGTCGCCAGCGCCCGCCTTCACCACCAGATTCACCTGCACGAGCGGCACTTCGTGCGACTCGATGAGCCACACCGGCAGGCCATTCGACAGCATCCGCTTCTGTATCTGCGGGAGGCTCAATTGCGGTGCGGGTCCAAGGGCGGGGGGCCTGGTCCTGTCCGGCCGGCCCTGGGCCACTAAGGACACACTAAAAACACACAGGACGAGAATCAGCGCTGCGGGGTTGGGCGTTGGCCTCAGCGAAAGTGGATTGGGAGTTGGGAGTTGACCGGCGCGGCTCATTTCTTCACCTCCGGCTCCACCACGAGCTCCACGCGCCTGTCTGCCGGAAGCCACCGCAGCGCGGCGGCCTGAACGTCGGACGCGCTGGTTGACGTATAGCGTGCGAGATCTTCGGCGAAGAAATCGGGGCCGGCTCCGGCAAAGTAGTAGGCGTTCAACTGGTCGGCCTTGCCGCCGAAGCCGCCGATGCGCTCCATGCGCCGGTAGAACGATGCCTCGGTCTGGTTGATGGCGCGCTGCACTTCGCGGGCATCGGGCGGGTCGCGGCGCAGCTTCTCGAGCTCTTCGTCGATCGCTGTCTGCAGTTCCGCCGCCGTGTGGCCGCGGCGGGCCGTTGCGATGATCTGGAAGGAACTGCCGAGCGCGTTGGACGCCTGGTACGCCGACACGTCCTGCGCGATCTGCGTGTCGTAGACCAGCCGCTTGTAGAGCCGCGAGTTCTTGCCGCCGGCCAGCACGGACGACACGACGTCGAGCGCGGCATCGCCGGGCGCGTAGTACCGCGGCGTCAACCAGGCCAGGTACAACCGTGGAAGCGAGACCTTATCGGTCAGCGTCTTCCGCTGGATCCCGGTGAGGATGGCTGCCGGCGGCGCAATCGGCTCGACGTCAGCGCCGCGAGGAACCTCGCCAAACCACTTTTCGACGAGCGCCCGCGTGCGATCGAGGTCGATGTCACCGGCAATCACGAGGCTGGCGTTGTTCGGCGCGTAGTACTTCTTGAAGAACTCCACCACGTCGGAGTAACTCGCGGCGGTGAGGTCCTCCATGTAGCCGATCGTCGGCCAGCTGTATGGGTGGTTGGCCGGCCAGAGCATCTTGTCGAGCTCAATCGACGCCATGCCATACGGCTGGTTCTCGTAGCTCTGTCGCCGCTCGTTCTTGACGACGTCGCGCTGGCCGTTGACGCGCTCGGGCGTCATCGTATCGAGGAGGTAGGCCATGCGATCCGACTCGAGATACAGCGCCAGCTCCAGAGCGTTTGCCGGTACGTCCATGAAGTAGTTGGTCCGGTCGTTGGCCGTTGACCCGTTGTTGTTGCCGCCGGCGCTTTCGAGCAGCGTGTCGAAGAGGCCCTCCTTGACGTTCTTCGATCCCTCGAACATCAGGTGCTCGAACAAGTGCGCGAAGCCGGTGCGGCCCGGCTTCTCGTTGGCCGACGCAACGTGGTACCAGACGTTCACTGAGATCGCCGGCACGCTCGTGTCCCGATGGAGGACGACGTTGAGGCCGTTGGCGAGTTTGAACTGGCGATACGGAACCTGGATCTGAGGCGTCGGTGACTGCGCGCCGAGTGGGACCGCGAGCAGCACGAGGACGAGAACGGCGAAACGGCGCATGCGGCCTCCTGAGAAAGACCATCAATTGTCCATCATTTGCACCCTCGATCCTGCGTGAGCCGGTTTCCCGGCGGCCTGCACCTTCCCAGGTAGAGGGAATCATGAACACAGCCTGCGCGGTGGCGTTGGCGTTAGCGGGTGTCGTCCTGTGCGGGACGCCGCCCGCGGCAGCCCAGGACCGATTCGTCACAACCTTCGTCCCGGAGACGCAGCGTCACTGGGACGCGGCCGGGTTCGTGGGCTGGCGTGCGGTCGACAAGTCCGATGTCGCGCCCGACTGGAACCGTTGGTACGACGTCGCGATGTTCAGCGCTTCAGCCGGCCGCTACCTCACATCGCATGTGAAGGTGGACGTTGACCTCTCGACGACGACCACTGGCCGCGTGTTCGGCGAGAATCTGGTGATCGGTCCCGGCACAGTGGTGTCGTACTACCAGTTCCGGGACTTCCGCCGGACGACCGCCGCCGCCACCCTGGCATACCAGTTTTTCGAGAACCGGTGGGTGCATCCGTTTCTCGGCGCCGGTATCGAGGGCATTCGCGAAACGGAACGGATCGAGACGCAGTTCCTGTCGCCGATCGGTCCGCGGCCGCCGATCCGCATTCCCGAGACTCACGTCCGACACTCGGTCCGCCCCTTCGTGACAGGCGGCGTGAAGGCGTACATGTCGGAACGCGCGTTCATTCGCAGCGACATCCTGGCGACTCTGTCATCGGCTGGCGCTGAATCAACCGTCTGGCGCGTCGGCGTCGGAGTGGACTTCTAACCCGGGACTCGGGACTCGGGATTCGGGATTCGGGATTCGATTCGGGATTCGGAACTGGGGAGGCATCTCATGATGCGTTACGCAGGACAGGTGTTGGTGTGCGTGCTGGTGCTCGTCCTTCTCATGCCCGGCGTCGTGAGTGCGCAGGTGCCGGCGGACGTCTGGAGGACGTTTGCGAAGCGGATGGATGTCGGCGTCGAGTTGAACGTGCGGCTGCGCAGCGGACAGAAGTTCCGCGCGACGCTCATCGACGCGCGGGAGGACGTGGTGCTGGTGCAGCCGAAGATGCGCATCCCGGTGCCCGTGCAGCCGGTGCCCTATGACGAAATCGCGTCGCTCGACCGGGCAAAGGGCGGGATCGGCGCCGCCAAGGCGGTCGGCATCGGCGTGGCGTCAGGCGTCGGCGCCTTTTTCGGCGTGCTCCTGCTCCTGTTCGCGGCGTGGGGCGACTAACGAGTACAGCCAGGACGGCACACAGCTTCGTATGGTCTAATGGCCCCCGTTTCTTACGACAGGAGGTCTCATGGCGAAGAGATGGTGGCTGGCTGCGGGGCTGGCATTCACGTTGGCAGGTTGCAGTTCGCCCAGAGACGCCGCGAGTGTGTTGCGCGACGCCCAGCAGGCGATGGGAAACGTCAGTTCCATTCAGTACTCGGGCACGGGCATGAGCGCCTTCTTCGGCCAGGCGCTCACCGCCGGCGAAGAGTGGCCGCGGCGGGACATGTCGAGCTACACCCGTACCATCAACTACGAGCAGCGGTCGTCCCGCGAGGAGATGAACTTCGCTCAGCCGACCTTCGGTGGACAGCAGCAGAACGCCCAGGTCAACGGCGACAAAGCCTGGAACGTCGGGCCGAACGGTCCTGCGCCTCAGATCGCGGCGGCCGAAGAGCGGCAACTCCACATCTGGCTCACACCACACGGCTTCCTGAAGGGCGCCGCTGCCGCGGGCAATGCGACGCTGTCCGGAACCGAGGGCGCGAGCGTGATCTCGTTCACCGCGCTCGGCAAGTACAAGGTGGACGGCACGATCGACGCGCAGAACCACGTGACCAGAGTGGAAACCAAGATCGCCAACCCGGTCATGGGTGATACCGACGTCGTGGCCACCTACTCCGACTACCGCGATTTCAGCGGCGTTCAGTTTCCCGCCAAGGTCCTCGTCGTCCAGGGCGGGTTTCCGCTGTGGGACCTGACGATCGCGAGCGTCACGCCGAACGCACCGCTCGACCTTCCGGTGCCGCCTGCGGTGGCGAGCGCGACGGTTCCGGCCGTGCAGACGATGAGCACGAAGCTGGCCGATGGCGTCTGGCACATCACCGGCGGTTCACACCACAGCGTGCTCGTGGAGTTCAACGACCACGTGGCGGTCGTGGAGGCGCCGCTGGACGAGGCGCGCTCGCTGGCGGTCCTGGCCGCGGCCAAGACGCTCGTGCCGACCAAGCCCGTGCGATACGTGCTCACGACGCATCACCACTTCGATCACAGCGGCGGGCTGCGCACCTACGTCGCCGAGGGCGCCACGGTGGTCACTCACCAGTCCAACGTCGCGTACTTCGAGAAGACGCTGGCCGCGCCGGCGACGATCAGCCCCGACGCGCAGAGCAAGGCCGCGAAGAAGCCCATGCTTCAAGGAGTGTCGGGCAAGGAGATCCTCACGGACGGCAAGCAGACCATTGAGGTGTATGCGACGCCGGGCGACACCCACACCAAGGAGTACACGCTCGTCTACCTGCCGGGACCGCGGATTCTCGTCGAAGGTGATGCGTACAGCCCTGGGCCGGTGGATGCTCCCGTGCCGGCAACGCCTCCGCCGAATGCCGTCACGCTGGACGACGAGATTCAGCGACTCAAACTGAACGTCGCCACGATCGCGCCAATCCACGGACGCGGCGCGGTGGCGATCGCGGAACTGAGGAAGTTCATCGGGAGACGTTGATCGCATCCACGATGGCATTGAGCGTCGCACTCGGCCGCATCGCGTTCGCGGTCCGTGCAGGATCCGGGTGATAGTAGCCGCCGACGTCGACCGGCGTGCCCTGCACGCCGTTCAATTCGGCGACGATCTTCGCTTCGTTCCGCTCGAGCTGGCTGGCGACGTCGCGGAATGCCGCCTGCAGACCGATGTCCTCGGTCTGGGCGGCCAGTTCCTGCGCCCAATACATCGCCAGGTAGAAATGGCTGCCGCGATTGTCGAGTTCGCCGACCTTGCGGTGCGCCCCCTTGTCGCGATCGAGGATCTTCCCGTTGGCGTGATCCAGTGCCCTGGCCATGACGATCGCCCGTGCATTGCCGGCCTTCGTGCCGAGATCTTCGATCGACACCGCCAGCGCGAGAAACTCTCCCAGTGAGTCCCAGCGCAGGAAGTTCTCCTGCCGGAACTGCTGCACGTGCTTCGGCGCCGAGCCGCCGGCACCGGTTTCGTAGAGTCCACCGCCGTCGAGCAGCGGCACGATCGACAGCATCTTGGCGCTCGTGCCCAACTCGAGAATCGGGAACAGGTCCGTCAGGTAGTCGCGCAACACGTTACCCGTGACCGAAATCGTGTCCTGTCCGGCTCGAACCCGCGCGAGCGTCGCGCGGATCGCGTTGACCGGCGACAGGATGCGGATGTCGAGACCCGACGTATCGTGATCCTTCAAGTAGGCGACCACTTTCTCGATCACGTTTCGATCGTAGGCCCGCTGCTCGTCCAGCCAGATGATGGCGGTGTGCCCGGTTGCCCGCGCGCGGGTCACGGCGAGCTTCACCCAATCCCTGATCGGCAGATCCCTCGTCCTGCACATGCGCCAGATATCGCCGTGCTCGACGGCGCTCTCGAAGATGGTCCGTCCCTCGGCATCGACGACCCGCACGGTGCCGGCCGAAGCGATCTCGAATGTCTTGTCGTGCGAGCCGTACTCCTCGGCGGCCTGCGCCATCAGCCCGACGTTGGAGACGGTGCCCATGGTCCGGACGTCGAACGCCCCGTGCTGCTTGCAGTCGTCGATGGTGGCCTGATAGATCCCGGCGTAGCAGCGATCCGGAATCATCGCCTTCATGTCGTACAACTCACCGTCAGGGCCCCACATCTTGCCTGACGCTCGGATGGCCGCGGGCATGGAGGCGTCGACGATGACGTCGCTGGGCACGTGGAGGTTGGTGATCCCCTTGGCCGAATCGACCATCGCCAGCGCCGGCCGGCTCGCGTACACGGCGTGGAGGTCGGCTTCGATGGCGGCTCGCTGGTCCGCAGGCAGCCCCCGGACCTTCGCGTAGACGTCGCCGATGCCGTTGTCGGCGTCCACGCCGAGCGCATCGAAGACCGTCGCGTACTTGTCGAAGACGTCGGCGTAGTACGCGCGCACGGCGTGTCCGAACATGATCGGATCGGACACCTTCATCATCGTCGCCTTGAGATGGAGCGACAGCAGGACGCCCTTGGCCTGTGCGTCGGCAATCTCCTTGGCGAAGAAGTCCACGAGCGCGCGCCGGCTCATGGAGGACGCGGCGATGACATCCCCTTCGGTCACCGCAATCGCGTCTTTGAGAACGGTGTTCTTGCCGTTCACATCTGTGTGCTCGATCCGGACCTTGCCGGAAGTCGCGATGACGGCCGCCCGCTCGTTGGCGTAGAAATCCCCCTCGGTCATGTGCGCGACGTGCGACTTGGAGTCCGCGCTCCAGGCGCCCATCGAGTGCGGGTGCTTCTTCGCGTATTGCTTGACCGATGGGGCGACCCGGCGATCGGAATTGCCCTCGCGCAAGACCGGATTGACGGCGCTGCCAAGCACCTTGGCGTACCTGGCCCTGATCGCCGTCTCCTCGTCGTTCCGCGGGTCTTCCGGATAGTCGGGAACGGCATAGCCCTGCTGTTGAAGCTCCCTGATCGACTCCTTCAGTTGCGGGATCGACGCACTGATGTTGGGCAGCTTGACGATGTTGGCCTCGGGCGTCTTGGCCAGCGCACCGAGCTCGGCGAGGTCGTCTGACTGCCGCTGGTCCGGCGTCAGGCGTTCTGGAAAGCCGGCCAGGATACGCCCGGCGAGTGAGATGTCTCGCGTCTCGACCACGATGTTCGCCACCCGCGTGAAGGCCTTGACGATCGGAAGCAGCGAGTAGGTCGCGAGCGCCGGGGCTTCATCGGTCTGCGTGTAGACGATCTTGGCTGTGCTCATGTGTCTCCGGGAAACATTCAATTGTCCACCAATTCGGCGTGCGATAACATTTCCCGCTTGAGCACCCCACTTGTCGCTGTGATCATGGGTTCATCGTCGGACTGGGAAACGATGCAGCATGCCGTCGAGATGCTCGACAGATTCGGTGTGCCGAACGAGCGGCATGTCATGTCCGCGCACCGGACGCCAGAGGTCACGGCCGCATTTGCGTCGAGTGCCGAGGCCAAGGGGCTCGAGGTCATCATCGCCGGTGCGGGCGGGGCGGCCCATCTGGCTGGCGTCGTCGCGGCGCACACCGTGATCCCGGTTCTCGGCGTACCGATACAGAGTGCGCTGCAGGGACTCGACTCACTCCTGGCGACGGTGCAGATGCCGGGCGGCATTCCGGTGGGCACGCTCGCGATCGGGAAGGCTGGCGCGACCAACGCGGCGCTGCTGGCGGTGGCGATCCTGTCCAACTCGCGCCCCGACCTCCGTGCGAAGCTGCACGCATTCCGCGAGGAGCAGGCGGAAAAGGTCAAACAGGCGAAGCTGCCGTAGCCAGGCTCCTGGTTATATCCACCAAGGTCTCACGCCCGACATTTTTGGCGCCGATTTCTGCGTGACCGACATCCCTGTGCGTTGTCGCCAGGCGGTGCGGCCCTCGCGTCGGCAATTTGCCCGGAAAAACCGAAGATCCACTGACCTCTCTCGTTGAAGGGCTGGCGTTCATTTTGCTGTGGGGGCTCCAGCGTCCCCCATGCTTGCAAAGGTCTTCGCCGGTTGGCGCATCGTGATGCGCGTCGTCCTTCCGATCGCGCGTGCGGCCACGTCCTCGGTCGTCGGACGCGGACGCCTGCTCGTACCTGACCAGCGCCGCGCCAGCGCCCCCGCGCGTCCGCCGACGATTCTTCGACTGTAACTCCGCCTCGGTTCCATTCCACCCCTCCTTGCCGCTGCAGGGAATCCGTACCAGTGCCGGAATGGCCGCGCCATGTCCGGTCGACGACCACGGGTCAGGCTCGTGTCCGTGGTCACGTGTCCATCTCCTTCGAGGCACGAAGGAGAACTTCGCTTAGGAGAGACTATGAAACTCGGCAAGCGGCAGAAGTACTGTTCGGCCTTGATGCTCGTGGCGTGGTTCATGTTGAGCGACAGCGCCCACGCCAAGACGGCGGAAGAACTCACCGTCGCCGTGGACACCATCTGGGTGGTCTTGACCGCCTCCCTGGTGTTCTTCATGAACCTGGGCTTCGCCCTGGTCGAGTCCGGATTCTGCCGGGCGAAGAACACCGTCAACATCCTGTCCAAGAATTTCATCGTCTTCGCGATCTCCTGCCTGGCGTTCTATCTCTTCGGCTGGGGCTTGATGTTCGGGAACGGCAGTGGCGTCCTCGGATCCGAGGGCCTGTTTGCGCTGAGCGGCGCTGACAACAGTCCGGTCACGGGTGACGCGTATATGGGCGCCTACAAGTCCATCGCGTGGACCGGCGTTCCGCTGTACGCGAAGTTCTTCTTTCAGCTGGTCTTCGCGGGCACGGCCGCGACCATCGTCTCCGGGTCGGTGGCCGAACGCACCAAGTACCTGTCCTTCATCGTCTTCTCGTTTCTTCTCGTCGCCTTCGTCTATCCGGTGACCGGTCACTGGATTTGGGGCGGGGGTTGGTTGGCGACGGCGGGCTTCTGGGACTTCGCCGGTTCGACGGTGGTGCACAGCGTCGGCGGCTGGGCAGCACTCGCCGGGATCATCGTGCTGGGCCCCCGTCTGGGCAAGTACGGCGCTGACGGCAAGGTGCATCCGATACCGGCTCACAGCATGACCTCCGGCGTCATCGGCTGCTTCGTTCTGTGGCTTGGCTGGTTCGGATTCAATCCGGGCTCGACGATGGCCGCGGACGGGAACGCCATCGCCCATATCTTCATGACCACGAACACGGCGGCCTTCATGGGCCTGTTGTCGGCCACGGCGCTGAACTGGCTGTGGGACAGCAAGCCCGATCTGGGCATGTCGATCAACGGCTGTCTCGCCGGCCTGGTCGCCATCACCGCGCCGTGCGCATTCGTGACTGTCAACAGCGCTCTCATCATCGGCCTGCTCAGCGGATTGATTGTGGTCTGCGCGGTGAAGCTATTGGACGCGATGAAGCTCGACGATCCCGTTGGCGCCGTGCCGGTGCACTTGTTCAACGGCGTCTTCGGGACCATCTGCGTGGGACTCTTCGCCGTGGACAAGATCACCGGCGCGGCCACTGGTAATGGCCTCTTCAACGGCGGCGGCGCGACGCTGCTCATCGCCCAGCTCAAAGGCATCGGGGCCGTGGCTGTCTACACCCTGGTGGCCTCTCTGGTCTTCTGGTACGTGATCAAGGCGGTGTTGGGCCTGCGGGTGAGCAAGGAAGAGGAAGAGGGAGGCCTGGACATCGGCGAACACGGCCAGGTTGCCTACACCGGGTTCTCGAATACCGGGTTTGGAAACTAGGGTCGGCCGCCACCGATCGCACAACGCGCATCTCACTTCAGACATGTTTGTCGCCGGCACGGCGCCAGCGACAAACATGTAGACACTCGGTCATCGGGCTCGGGCGCACACGTCATGCAATGGAAATTCTTCCTCGGCGCATGCCTGGTGACGGCCGCTCTGCTGTTGCCGCATGCGGCAGCGGGTCCGGTGGTCGCGGGAATGGCGCTCGCGGGCGTCCTGCAGTGGGGATGGTCCCGGATCGGTGGGGGGCGTGAGCGGCGGCGATGACATCGCAGGAGATGTGGGCGCGCGGCAGGATGGCTCTGGGCGTTCGTACCTCCGGTCCTTCCGCCTACTTGATGCCCATTGCCTTGGCGGCGAAGGCCCACTGATCGGCGCGCTCGGCGATCAGCTTGTCGGTGGGGCGATAGCCGTGCGATCCGGAGACCTCCACGCGAATCAAGATCGGGTTGGCACAGCCCTGTGCCGCCTGCATGGCTGCCGCGTACTTGAACGAATGGCTCGGCACGACGCGGTCGTCGTGATCGGCCGTGGTCACGAGCGTGGCCGGGTAGCAGACACCCTTCCTGGCGTTCTGCACCGGCGAGTACTTGATGAGGAACGGGAACTGGGCCGCGTTCTGCGCCGAGCCGTACTCCTGCACCCAGAGACGTCCCCCGGTGAAGCGGTCGTAACGGAGCATGTCCATCACGCCGACGGCTGGCAGCGCGACGGCATACAGATCCGGCCGCTGATTGATCACCGCACCGACGAGCAGCCCCCCGTTCGAGCCTCCCATGACGCCGAGCTTCGCTGGTGACGTGTACTTCTCGCGCACGAGATGCTCGGCCACCGCGATGAAGTCGTCGAAGACGTTCTGCTTTCGATCCAGCTTCCCGGCCTCGTGCCAGGCCTCGCCGTTTTCGGCGCCGCCACGAATCGCGGCGGTGACCCACACGCCGCCCATTTCGAGCCAGGCCGGCACATCCTGCCGATACGTCGGCAGCGTGCTGACCGAAAACCCGCCGTAGCCGTAAATCATCGTCGGATGGCTGCCGTCGAGCGTGAGGTTCTTCTTCGCGGTCAGGAAGAAGGGCACCTTGGTGCCGTCCTTCGACGTGGCGAACATCGCCGTGGTCTCGAAGCCGCTCAGATCGACTGGCACCGTTGGCGCCTCGAACGGCGTGCTCGTCTTCGCGGCCGGGTCATAGCGGTAGACCGTTGACGGCGCGAGCGGAGAGGTAAAGCTGTACCAGACGGCCGGTGCGTCTTCACGCCCGCTGAGACCGCCGACGGTTCCGATGCCGGGCAGCGCGATCTCTCCCTGGTCAGAACCATCGAGTCCGAACAGCCGCAGACGACTCTGCACATCCACCAGGTACTGGGCCACCACGCGCCCGCCGATCACCGCCACGTTCTCGAGGGCCTGACGCTGCTCGGGCACGATGGTCTTCCACGACGCCGGTGCGGGGGCTCGCACGTCCACCGCGATCACCTTGCGGTTGGGCGCGTCCTTGTCACTGCGGAGGAACAGGACCGGGCCTTGATTGCCGATCGGCGCAAACTCGGCGTCGTCGGCTTCGATCACCGGCTTGACCGGTGCCTTCACGCTGGGACTCTTCGCGTTGCCGAGGTCGGCGTAGTAGAGGCGGTTCTTGTTGCCCGCTCCTTCGAACATGGTGACGAGGAGGTACCGGCCGTCCTCGGTGACTTCGCCATTGATGATCCATCCGGGGAGGTCCTTGCGCTCGTAGACCAGCACGTCGGCGGACTGCGGCGTGCCGACGCGGTGGTAGTGCAGCGCTTGACCCGACAACGCGGCTTCGAGCACCTTGCCCTTGGGCGGCTCTGGATAGCGCGAGTAGTAGAAGCCCTTCGCGTCCTTCGTCCATGAGATCTCGGAGAACCGCATCCACTTGACCTCGTCCTCCAGGTCCTTTCCCGTGGTGATGTCACGGACTCGAATCGTTTCCCAGTCGGCGCCGCCTTCCGAGAGACCGTAGGCGAAGAGTTTCGCGTCCGGCGACGGCGTGTACTGCGCGAGCGCCAGCGTGCCCTCGGCGGAGATGACATTCGGATCGATGACGAGTACCGGAGAGGCGTCCGCGCTCGTGCGCATGAAGACCGGCGCCTGCCGCTGAAGGCCGGTGTTCCTCGCATAGAACAGCCGACCGCCCTCGGTGAACGGAATGCTCACGCGAGGGTAGTTCCACAACGCGGTCAACCGATCGTTCAACGCCGCGCGGCCGGGAAGGGCAGCCAGATACGGATCCGTCACGGCGTTCTGCGCGGTGATCCATGCGGCCACGTCCGGGCTGTCGAGATCCTCCATCCAGCGATAGGGGTCGGGCACCTTCGTGCCGTGGTAGTCCTCGACGACGCTTCCCTGGGCTGTTGCCGGATACGTGAGCGCAGGCATCGTCGGTTTCGAAGGTGAGGTACACGCCGCCATCGTCGTGACGGCGAGAGCAATCATCAAACGCATGGGAGGTTCTCCCGTTTCTGGAATTCTGCCACGTGACGCCTGGTTAATCAGAAGTATTCCGCTTCTGAGGCGAGAGCGTGCGAGACAGCCTGAGGCCAGTACAATGCGCCCGTGTCCTTCGACTCGGGCCCAGGACACCCCGAGCAGCGTCGAGGGGTGTCCCCGGGCACTCTCTATTCGTTCGGTGTGTTCGAAGTGAACTCTGCCGCGCGGCGGCTGACGCGCGGCGGAGATCCCGTGCCGATTCCTGAGCGGCATTTCGACGTTCTCCTGCTGCTCGTCTCGCGGGCCGGGAGCGTGGTGTCCAAGGACGCGCTGATCGAGGCCGCGTGGCGAGACGTGGCCGTCACCGACAACAGCCTGGAGCAGGCAATCTCCGCCCTGCGCCGCGCGCTCGGCGCGGCGCCGGACGACCAGCCTTACATTCAGAACGTGCCGAGGCAAGGGTACCGCTTCGGCGCCGCAGTGACTCGCGCGGTGGCGCGCGTGAGCGACAGCGCGCTCGACGACCTGCTCGCGCCACATCGTGCCTGGATCGAGGGACGCGCCGCTCTGGAAACGCTCGAGGGCAATCAGATCGTCCGCGCCCGTGAGGTCTTCGAGGGCGTGCTGAAGAGTGCGCCCGATCAGGCGTCGGCGCACGTCGGCCTGGCCAACGCCTGCGTCATGCAGTTCGAGATGACGCGCACCGACCCGATGCCCGCCGTGTCCACGCTGGCCGCGGCCGCCCATCACGCGCGCGAGGCCTGCCGGCTCGAGCCTGCGTATGGTGAAGCGTGGGCGACGCTGGGTTTCGTACTGGACCGGACGGGCAATCACCTCGATGCGCTGGCCGCGTCGAGACGGGCCGTGACGCTCGAACCTGACAACTGGCGCCACCATTTCCGTCTGGCGTCTGTGGGCTGGGGGGATGAGCGGCTTCGTGCCGCGCATCGGACGCTCGCGTTGCTTCCTGGTTTTCCGCTCGCGCATTGGCTGGCGGCCACGGTGCACGTCGCGCGACAGGCGCTCGACGAGGCCGAACGCGAGCTGGCCGCCGGCATCCTCATTCAGGAGGGTCAGGCGTCGGCCCCTTCACGATTCAGTGCCGTGGCCCTGCACTGGCTGAGCGGCCTGATTCATCTGGCGCGCGGCGACGAGAGCCGTGCGCTCGCCGCGTTCGAACGCGAGCTGTCCTTCGAGGCGGGCGGCCACCTGTACGCGCGCGAGGTGTGCGCGAATGTCTGGTACGCGATTGGCGCGCTCAGGCTCCGGCAGGACCGTCGCGCCGATGCCGGTGTGGCGTTTCAGCACGCGGTCGAGCGCGTGCCGATGCACCCGTTGGCACGCCTGGGTCTTGCCGCGATCGGTCCGGCAACTCGAACGGAGCAGGTGGGAAGCGCCGTGATCTCCGTGGACGCGGCCATCTGCGGCGCTGCGCAGATGGTACTCGCGGGCAAGCCCGTTGATGCCGCGCGCCTGATCGATGACACGCTTGCCGCCGCACCTTCAGGCAACGCGGGGTGGCTGCTGCCGATTGAGCCGTTGCTGCAGGTCAGCGCCGCGCCAGACATCTGGGCCCCCGCGCTCGCGCGCCTCCGCACGCGCTCGGCTTAGGGCTCATAACTCCCAACCCGATCCGGCTCAATCGATCTGGAACTGGGCTCGAGGCTCAATCAGAACTTTTCAGGGATCCAATCAAGACTTCCCACCACACGCGCGGCCACCATGGAGTCATGGAGGTGACTATGCGCGTGGCCACGTCGGTGCTCGTGTTCCTCGGTGTC
Organism: Vicinamibacterales bacterium; assembly: GCA_035293405.1. Classification (GTDB taxonomy): domain Bacteria; phylum Acidobacteriota; class Vicinamibacteria; order Vicinamibacterales; family UBA2999; genus Gp6-AA40. The sequence goes on from DATDOE010000084.1 coordinate 37,926, forward strand.
GCCGGACCGGCTGCTGCCCAACAAGCCCAGGCGGCCATGCCCGCCGGGTCCGCCGGATGTTGGCCGGTCGCGACCAGAGAGCAGGTTGTCATCACCAGAAACGATGGGTCGCAGCAGAGAGGAACGTTGCTGTGCATCGGTGACGGTGTGCTCAAAGGCGCCGCCGTCGGCCTGACCCGCGGTCTGCGTCGGTGGCGTGGAGAATACGATTCTGACGAAGTAACTCAAGACTCAAAACGAAAAACTCAAACACCGTCCAGAGTCCGCCGATTCCTGACAGTGTTTGAGTTTTGAGTCTTGAGTTTTGAGTTTTGAGTTATGGCGTGAGCGTAAGGCTGTGCTCAGTAGCCCCCGGGAGAAACGGCGTCGGCTCGCCATTGACCCACGCGTCGTGCGAGTTCGCGTAGTAGGGCGACAGTGGGTGGCCGCTCTGGCCGGTGGGCATGTGCATGATGCCGTTCGCTTCGCGCCCGGGCGACACGACCATTCGTTCCGATGCGGCGTTCGCACCCCACTGCTGGCGCGGCGTGTAGAGGTCGCCACTGAGCGCCTGCTTCGGCATGTCGAGCGCGCGGCCGAAGATCGGGATGCCAGCCGAGAGCGGATGGCGATCGGCGGTCACGTTGGATCGCGACCACGGCTCCGACAGGCCGCCCTCACGGGCCGCCCGTTCGATGACCCGGTCCACGGCCCTCAGCAGCAACGCATCCCACGTCGCGTACTGCGGATCGAGCAGGTGCATCGGCCTCCCGGTCACGAGCGTCCAGACCGGTCCCTCACGACGACGCACCGTGAGGTAGTCGAACGACGCGTCGGCCTCGTAACACTCCGACAAAAGGAATGTGACAACCGCCGCGGTCACCTGTTCGCGAAACATCCGTGTAAGGCGATAGCCTGCCGAACCGGCCGACGCATGGCCGTCCCAGGTTCGTTCGACGAGGTCCCGCAGCTGCGCCCGGTCGGCGTTGCCGCCAATCGCCGCGGGCGTCAGCGTCCGCAGGATCAGATCGTGCCATCGCTGGAGGAACGTGGCGCTCGTCTCCAGTTGAATGTCGAGCAGGTCTGACGGCGCGAAGCGATCCCTGGCCGTGAGCCGATCGCGAATGATGCGTGCCCTCGAGCCGACCTCATAGTTCCCGTCGCCGAGCTTGGCGAGCATGTCGCCGTTGACGACGCGCGAGTTGGCGGTCCAGATGCGTCCGCTTTCCGGATCGCGAACTCGCGGGTAATCGGCGGCGGCGAGCCAGCCGCTCCAGCCACGCGAGCCATCGGCCCACGACGCCGGCAACCGTCCATCGAGCCCCACGCGTCGCGGGATCGACCCGTAGATGCTCCAGCCGATGTGTCCGTTGCTATCCGCGACCACGAAGTTCTGGCCTGGCGTGCCGAGTCCGTTGCCCGCGTCAAATGCCTCATCGACCGTCCGCGCGGCCTCGAGCGCGGTTGATGCGCCGAGCCGATCGCCGTCGTGCGCGACCCATCGCAGCGCCCGCGGCCGTCCGAGGTGATCCGGTCCGAGCACCGGCCCCCAGATCGTCCACGCGACGGACTCGTGTCGCGCGGCTTCCCCGGCGATCTCGATGACTTCATCGTGTCGCTCGAACGTGCGCCAGCCGCCCGGCGTCCGGTAGCGATTGGGATCCTTTGGGTCCACCTCCAGGATGACGAGGTCGGTCCAGTCTGCCTGACTGTTGGTGAATCCCCATGCGATATGTGTGTTGCTGCCAACCACGAGCACCGGCACGCCCGGAAGCGTGATGCCGATCAGCCGATGCGGGCTGGAGGCGTTCGAGGGATCGGGCCACTCGAGCGCGGCGCGGTACCACGTGTTCGGCACGCGCACGACGAGGTGCATGTCGTTGGCCAGGAGCGCGGCGCCATCGGTCGTGAGACGGCCGGCGATTGCCCAGTTGTTGCTGCCGACCGCCGCTTCTCTCTTATCAACGCCCAACTCCCAACCCGACAGGCCCGCGCCAACTCCCAATAGGGACGCAAGAACGTTTGGGAGTTGGGAGTTGGAAGTGGGGAGTTGTTTCACATTGGGAGTTGGCAGCCCCACCTTCCCTGTCCGGCGTGAGCGGAGGTCGTACACGCCGGGCCCGGGAACGGGCGCCATGCTGATCGCCGTTCCGACGATTGGCGAATCCCACTCGGTTCCGTTCGGTGCGAGAAAGTCGAACACCTCCTGCGGCAGCACGTCGTGCATCGTCCCCAGCGTGGATTCGTACGCTCCGTCGTAGTCCTGAAGCGTGATGAACAGCGACAGCACCACGAGCAGGCTGTCTTCGGCGAGCCATGGCTTGGGCGTCTGTCGGAGGACGACGTACTCGAAAGGCGCAGCGTCGAGACTGGCAAGGCCGCTGTTCACGCCCGCGGTGTAGGAGTCCAGAAGGTCACGTTCGCGCGCGCGTAGCCCCGCCGCTGCCCGGTGTGCCTCCGCGCGGAAGCGGTGGATTCTGATTTCGCGATCGGCCACGAGCGCTCGCGGACCCAGGAGCGCCGATAGCTCGCCGGCCGCGCGTCGTCGGGCGAGATCCATCTGGAAGAATCGGTCCTGGGCGTGAAGAAAGCCTGTGGCCCGCGCCACGTCGTTACGCGAGGCGCCGCGGATCGTGGGAATGCCGAGCCGGTCGCGTGCGATCGTGACCGGCGCGGACAGACCGGCCAGCTGGAGTGTGCCATCGACCTGCGGGAGACTGGCCGTCAACCGCCGATGGGCCCACAGGCCAAGCCCCATGCCGACGACGAGAAGCAGGCCGAGGAGGATCAGGCCCGCTCGGACAAGACGCCGCATAATGGACCGATCTTATCTGGGCTCTGGGCTCTGGGCTCTGGGCTCTGGGCTCTGGGCTCTGGGCTTTGGGCTCTAGGCTACCGGCTACCAGCTAGCGCAAGGACCGGATAGATCGTCCCTGACCGCTCTCGATACTCTTGTTCCTATGAGTGCTGCCACCGCCGTCAAAGCCCCGGCTGGTCTCGACCAGATTCGCAAGGCCTGTGCGTACATCGAGCGCAACGCCGATGCCTCGATCACGCTCGCCCGTCTCGCGCGGCACGTCAACGCGAGTCCCTATCACCTGCAACGTACCTTCACCCGCATCGTCGGCATTTCGCCCCGCGAGTATCAGGATGCGCTTCGCGCGGGACGCTTCCGGCGCGGGCTGCGCGCCGGCGCGCCTGTCACCGGGGCCATCTACGACGCCGGCTACGGATCGAGCAGCCGGGTGTACGAGCGGCTGCCCACGGGTCGGGGGATGACGCCCGCCGTGTACAAGCGGGGAGCGCGAGGCGTCGATGTCAGCTATGCCATCGCCGATTCGCCGCTGGGCCGCCTGTTGGTGGCGGCCACGCCCAAAGGCATCTGTTCGGTGAAGTTGGGTGACAGGGACAACGCCCTCGAGGACGATCTGCGCCGCGAGTATCCCGCCGCCTCGATCTCGCGCGATCGATCGGATCTGACGCGATGGGTGAAGGCGATCCTGACCTACCTGAACGGGCGCCGCCCGCACCTGGACCTGCCACTCGATATTCAGGCCACTGCGTTCCAGTGGAAGGTGTGGCGGTACCTGCAGTCGATCCCGTACGGAGAGACGCGTGCCTACAGCCAGGTTGCCAGCGACATCGGCGCGCCGGCCGCCGTTCGTGCCGTGGCCCGCGCGTGCGCGACCAACCCCGTGTGCCTCGTCATCCCGTGCCACCGCGTGGTCGGGAAGGACGGCAGCCTCACAGGATATCGGTGGGGTGTGGAGCGGAAAGAGGCACTCCTCGAGGGGGAAAAGTAGAATCTTGGGCTAGATGCGTACACGTTACGGAGTCTCGCCCTGGGTCGACAGTTTCCCCGCCAAAAAACGTCCTGATTACCCGCGGCTCCGCGGTGAGCACACGGCCGGCGTCGTGATCGTGGGCGGCGGCTTGACCGGCTGCGCCACGGCCTATGCCTGTGCCGCGGCCGGGATGCGGCCGCTCCTCATCGAAGCAGACCGGATCGGCCAGGGAAGTGCCGGCCGCGGCGCCGGCCTGTTGCTCCCTGAACCGGGCCCGGCGTTCAGGGACGTGGCCAAAGCACACGGGTTTCGCGCCGCCAAACGCATCTTCGAGGGGTGGAAGAAAGCGTCTTCCGACGGCGCCGCCCTCCTTCGCCGTCTCAACATCCGGTGCGACCTCGAGGCTTGCGACGATGTGCTGGTCGGCAGACGCGACGGGGAGAAGGACCTGCGCCGAGAGCTCGAGGCGCGCGTCGAGGGCAAGCTGGACGCACGCTGGACCACGCCGCCGTCGATCCGCCAGTCCTTGGCGCTGGAGGCCGTGGGCGGAGTGAAGCTGGGAGGCGGCTTCACCCTCGACCCCTATCGCGCCTGCCTCGGGCTCGCCGCCGCCGCGGGCAAGCGCGGCGGGACCCTCTTCGAGCGATCGGCCGTCAAAAAGGTTCGTGTGGGCCGAAAGCAGGTGGACGTGATCCTCGATGGCGCCGTCATCCATGCCGACACCGTGATCATCAGCACGGGTATTGCCACCGCCGAGTTCAAGCCGTTGCGCCGCCATTTCAAGCGCCGCGAGACCTACCTCGTGATGACCGAGCCTCTGCCGGCGGCGATGCGGAAGCAGCTTGGCCGTCAGGATCTGACGATTCGAGACACGGCCTCACCCCGGCACCGGATCCGGCGGACGAAGGACGGCCGCGTGGTCATCGCGGGTGGCGACCGGGACGAAACGCCGGCGCGGCAGCGCGACGCCGTTCGTGTGCAGCGGACGGGGCAGCTGATGTACGAGCTGCTGATGATGTATCCAGCCATCTCCGGTCTGCAGCCGGAGTACGGTTGGGAGATGCCGTATGGTGAGACCGCCGATGGGCTGATGTACATCGGATCGCACCGCAACTACCCCCGGCACCTGTTCGCCCTCGGCAGCTCCGGTGATTCGATTGCCGGCGCCTTCCTTGCGGCGCGCATCCTGTCACGCGCCGCTCGCGGCGACGAGGACAAGGCCGACGAAGTCTTTGGCTGGACGCGATGACAACGGTCTCTCCGGTGGATCTGCTGGCAATAGGCCCGCACCCTGACGACATCGAGATCGGCATCGGCGGGATCGTCGCCAAGCACGTAGCGCTTGGCCTTCGCGTGGGACTCTGCGATCTGACGGCGGGCGAGATGGGCAGCAATGGCACGGTGGACGAACGGCTCGCGGAGGCGCAGGCCGCGTGCGCGGTTCTCGGCGCGGCGTGGCGCGTGAACCTGCGATTGCCGGACCGTGCGATCGGGAGCGATCTGGGTCACATGCGGACGGTGGCCGGCTTGATCCGCTGCGCGCGTCCCAGGGTCGTGGCCCTGCCGTACTGGTCGGATCGCCATCCCGATCACGTCGCGGCGAGCCATCTGCTCACCGAAGGCGTGTTCAGCGCCGGTCTGCGCCGCTATCAGGCGGACGGCGACGCGTGGAAGCCTGAGTCGGTCTGCTACTACTTCATCAATGACTCGGCCACGCCGTCCTTCGTCATCGATGTGAGCGAACACTACGAGACCAAGCGGCGGGCGCTCGCGTGTCACGTGACGCAGTTCCAACCCGCTCAACCTGATGCCGTGGCCACGCGACTGACGTCGGCGCGGTTCCGTCAGCTGATCGAGAGCCGCGACAGTCAGTTCGGCGCCATCGCCGGGGTTGCGTTTGCGGAAGGCATCGTCGTGAAACAACCCCTGGTCCGGCCGCATCTTCTTTCCGAGTAACCGTCCATTGAACATCGGTATCGTCTGCTACGCGTCGGTGGGAGGCAGCGGAGTGGTGGCCACCGAGCTGGGAAAGGCGCTGGCGCTTCGCGGCCATCAGGCGCACTTCATCAGCACCGAAACGCCCTTCCGGCTCGGAGACTTCCAGGAAGGACTCTTCTTCCACCAGGTGGCGACGCCGACCTACCCGCTGTTTCGCGAGCCGCAGTATCTGCTGTCACTGGCTAACCGCATCGTGCAGGTTTCTCGCGAGTTCAGCCTGGACATCATCCATGCGCACTACGCGGTGCCGCACGCGACAGCCGGGTTTCTCTCCAGGCAAGTACTGGCGTCGACCGCCTCTGACGGCGTGACGCCGAAGGTCGTGACGACGCTGCATGGAACGGACATCACGCTGGTCGGCAACGACCCGTCGTATTCGCAGATCGTGGCGTTCTCGATCGAGCAATCGGACGCGGTGACGGCCGTGTCCAACAGCCTTCGTGCCTCGACCTACGCAGAGCTCGGCGTGACACGTGAGATCACGGTGATCCCGAACTTCCTCGACTGTGCCGTGCATCGCCGCCGTTCGCGGCCGGACCTCCGCAGGCACTTCACCGGCGGAGACGAGGACACCAAGATCATCGTGCACGTCTCGAACTTCCGTCCCGTGAAGCGTGCCGAGGCGGTGATCGACATCTTCAATCGCATCCAGCAGAAGGTGCGCGCGCGGCTGCTCCTGGTGGGTGACGGACCGGACCTCGCGTTGGCGCAGCGATGGGCACGCGAGCTGGGCATCTCCCACCTCGTGCACGCCGTGGGTGCGCAAGAGGAAGTGGTGCCGCTGCTCTCAATCGCCGACGCGTTCCTGCTGCCGTCGGCGCAGGAAAGTTTCGGCCTGGCCGCGCTGGAAGCGATGGCCTGTGAAGTGCCGGTCATCGCGTCAGACGTCGGTGGGCTGCCGGAAGTGATCGAGCACGGCGTGAGCGGGTTTCTGCACCCGCTCGACGGGGAGGACGAGATGGCGGAGAGCGCCATCTCGGTGCTCACCAATCCCGTCCGTCACCGCGAGGTAGCGCAGGCCGCCTGCCGGCGTGTGCGCGAGCAGTTCTGCGTCGAGCGCGTCGTCCCGATGTACGAGGCCTGCTACCGCAGCCTTCTCCCGTAGGGCGGGTCCTGCTCTTTGGACCCGCCGGTCGTAGACGGGTCGTAGAGGCGGGTCTTTAGACCCGCCTGGCTCACTCGCCCGGCAGCTTCGCCCCGACGGCGGGAACGGACTGGATCGATAGCGGCCGCGCCCCGGTTTCAACGACGATCGGACGATCCGCGAACACTCTCAGCGGCTGAGGCGCTTCTACCTGAAGCGGCCGTTCCGACGCGACCCGGACGGTTGTCGTGCTTCCGACGAGCGTCACCGGCATCGGCTCGGAGGCCCGCTGCTGAGCAGACACGTCGACGGCGGTATCCTTCACGGCCATCCAGCCGAGCTCCAGGGCAATCACGGTCAGAACGATCTTCAAGTAGCGGTCCGCTGCCATACTCGGCCTCCTCAAGTTACGTGCGGCTCTTCGCCGCATCATTCATACCGACGGCTCTATTGACACCACGCGCTCATCAACTGAAGCAAGGAGCTTCAGGCACCGAACTGCTGCAGGTGATAGTCGAGGTGTTTGCCGAGAAGCCGGCTCCACTCGCGTCCTGTCATGCGTCCGAGATAAGCGCTGTCGTTCCACTTCGCATCCAGCGGCTTGGCCGCGCACTCGTCGATCAATTGAAACAGCCGCGCGCGTTCGTGCTCGAAGTCGTGAGTGCTCGAGGCGACGAATTCCGGCGCCGTCGGCGTCTTGCCCTTGCGCCACGGAAGACTGATGACGATGAACTTCATGACGAACGAGGGCAGAGGAAACGAGATCTTGGCGACGGCGTACCGGCCGAGAGCGTTTTCGAGCCCTGTGTTGACGTGCCAGAGCATCTGGTCGACGCTCATCTTGCCCCACCGGCGTGGAGCGTCAGGGCGCAGACTCCGCAGTCGAGCCTTGGCCGACTCGCGAAATACCGGATCGTGCAGCATCGGCATGGTTCGAAACCTCGTCGATCAGGAATTCTATCGGAGGACGATCCGATCGAGCCGCAGCGCCTCGCCGACCGACCAGGCCTGAAACGGACAACCGTTCGGTGTGTGCGGCGGGTCGCCGTCGGCGATCTCGGAGATGTGCCCGAGGCCGGCCTCGTCGAGGTGGCGGAGAAGCGGTGTCAGGAAGCGTTCACGAGCCTGCTCTACGATCGCGGGCCCGCCGCCTCTCACGCGCACCCATGCGTCGACGAACGATGTGAGCAGCCACGGCCACACTGCGCCCTGGTGGTAGGCGCCGTCCCGCTCGAGGACGCCGCCGCCATAGTGCCCGATGTAGCCCGGCTCGTCAGGCGCCAGCGATCGAAGTCCAAGAGGCGTCCAGAGACGGGCCTCAACCGCCGCGAGGGCTGTGGCTGCCTGTTCATGGCTCACGAGCACGACGGGCAGGCCGCCGAGCGCGAAAATCTGATTCGGCCGGAACGAGGAGTCCACGGTGCCCGGCCGATGATCCACGTCGACGACGTCGTGAAGGGCGCCCGCCGGCTCGTTCCAGAACCGCTGTTGGAACGCCGCCTTGCCGCGCGCCAACACCGCATTCCACTGCGGCGATCGAGGGCTCGCCAGCGACAGTGCGTTGAGCCACAGCGCCTCGACTTCCACCGGCTTGCCGATGCGCGGTGTGATGGCCCGATTGTCGACTTGGGCGTCCATCCAGGTGAGCGGCATGTCGAGTACGCCAGCGCCGATCAGGCCGTCCTCATCCAGTTGAATGCCGTAGCGGGTGCCTCCGGCGTAGCCGCTGAGGACCCCATCGACTGCCTCCTCGAGCGCCCCGCGATCCGAGTGAGAGACATCAACTCGGCATCGTGCGGCGGCGGCAAAGAAGTCGTATACCGCGATGACGAACCAGAGGGACGCGTCCACAGAGTTGAACTCGGGCGCTTCACCGTGATCGGGGAAACGATTGGGCAGCATCCCTTTTGAAATCGCACCTGTCCACTCGAGCAGAATCGTGCGCGCATCAGCGATACGGTCCGTGGCGAGGCAGACGCCTCGCAGGGCGATGAAGGTGTCGCGTCCCCAATCGGTGAACCACGGATAGCCCGCGACAATCGTTTTACCGGATCCGCGGGTCACAATGTATGCATCGGCCGCACGCTCCAAGGGCGATGAAAACGCTTCGCGACGCTTCCTCTCGGACGCATGCAGCGTCGCGACGAGCTCGCCAGCCGCAACGCCCGGCGGAATGGCTGCCGCTGCGTCGGGAGCAGCGGCGAAGATGAGCGACGCATCTCCGTCCGCAAGGTTCCACCTGAACACACCGGGCGATGCGAGGTCCTCGCTGGCGTTCAGTCCTCGTGCCCGCTCCTCGTCGTACCGGAAACGGCGATACCACTCGGGTTGATGGCGGTACTCGCCGTTCGAGACCGCGTGAATCGCAGGAACGCCGTCGTAGGGATGCCACACGATCCGGTCGGGCCGCCGCTCGGGCTCGAATCGGAACGCATTGTTCTCGTGGTGCAGGGAGTGGTAGTCGCGGCCTGAGAGAAACGGCCGTACAGAGAGCACCGGGGCCCGGGATCCGGGATTCGGGGTTCGGGACTCGGGACTCGGGAGGTTGCTGGAAGGACACGCCACGAGATCGCCACGAGTGGGGTGCCGTGGCGTACAACGATCGTCTGTTCGATGATCGTACCGTCTTCGAGCGTGAAGACCCAGCGCGGCCACGGGTGCGTGGTGAACTCCGAGATGCGGCCGCGCGCGTCCGGGTGGACGACGCCGGGCTCGTAGCGCTGTGACGTCAACGGAAAGCTGCCGGCCGGCGTCTCGATCCACGCATCGAATCCGTTGACGAGCACCGTCCGTCCCGTGGGAGGCGTCGTCGCCGTCAGCAGAAGCGCGTGATAACGCCGCGTGCGGATGCCGCATGCGGTGCCGGATGCAAATCCCCCAAGCCCGTCTGGCTCCAGCCACTCGTCGTGTTCGCCGTACGCCTTCACGGATGTTCCCTCCTGGATATTGTCTTTGATGACGAGAGTTTTCGAATCAGAGTAATGGGCCGGTTGGAAAGATCAACGCAGGGATCACAGAGGAACGCGGAGATACGCGGAGCGGACCACGTGTGGCTGCCGGCCTTCGGCCAGCCACATGGATCGAGAGGAAGCCGGATCACAAGCGCCCGTGAGTGGCGGCTGGCGCTTGTGATCGGCCTCCTCTCGATCCATGCCGCGCGAAGCGCGGGCCACACGTGACTCTCTTCTCTGCGATGCTCTGCCCCTCGGCGATCCCTGCGTGTGGCTTTGGAACTCCGCGTGCCCTGCTTGCCCTGCGCGCGTGCCGGCCCATAATCGAGTCAGATCGCCTCCGACCTGGGCGCCCCATGACCAAGCTGCCGCCAGCCATACTCCTCGATCTCGACGACACCATCCTCGACGACACCGGCGGCGTCTCGTCGTGCTGGCTGGAAGCATGTGTCGCCCATCGAGCCGCCATGGGCGATCTGGATCCGCGGTCGGTGTACGACGCGATCGAGAGAATCCGCGACTGGTACTGGTCCGACGCCGAGCGTCACCGCATCGGGCGGCTGGACCTCGCTGCCGCGCGTCGCGAGGTCGTGCGGCTGTCACTCGCCGACATCGGCGTGGACGCTCCCGACCTGGCCGGGAAGATTGGAGACACGTATCACGCCCTGCGCGATGCCGGCATCCAGCCGTTTGCAGACGCCATCGCGACGGTGCAGTGGTTCCGTGAGAGTGGCTGTCGCCTGGCGCTGCTGACCAATGGAAGCCGCGACGCTCAGCGGAGCAAGATCACACGATTCGGGCTGGCGGCGCTGTTCGACGCGATTCTAATCGAGGGTGAGCTGGGATTCGGCAAGCCCGATCCCCGCGTCTACGTCCGCGCGCTCGAGGCGCTCGAGGTGTCGCCGGCCGACACGTGGATGGCGGGTGACAACCTCGAGTGGGATGTCGCACAGCCACAGCGGCACGGTATTCTCGGTATCTGGATTGATGGTCGCGGCGCCGGCGTGCCTCCCGATCGCGGCGTGCGCCCGGACCGGATCATTCGCCGACTCTCCGACCTGCGTGATTCAGCATGAACTGTCGCAACCGGTTCCCCATTCTCCGGATCACCACGTCAGGACCTCAAGGGAGCGTAACGTGCCAGCGATTGACACCAGACTCGTCACCACCGCGTTCGACCTGCCCGGCCGCCGCACCGTCAAGAACCTCGGCGTCGTGCGTGGCATCGTCGTCCGCTCGCGCAGCATCGTCGGCACCATCGGGGCGTCGCTGCAGACGCTGGTTGGCGGCAACATCTCGCTCTACACCGAGCTGTGCGAGAACGCGCGGGCGGACGCATTCAAAATCATGCTCGAGCACGGGGCGGAACTGGGAGCCAACGCGCTGATCGGGGTCCGCTACGACGCGAACGAGGTCGCGGCAGGCGTGACCGAAGTGCTCGCGTACGGCACCGCGGTCATCGTCGAGATCGGCGAGGCGTAGGCGAGGCCTGAGCGTAGGGCAAGCGTAGGGCGGGTCCTGGTCTTTGGACCCGGCTGGCCGGCGGGTCTAAAGACCAGGACCCGCCCTACGTGAACGGTGCCAGCTTCTTGAACGTCGCCAGCACCCACCGATAGCCGTCCGGATCGGTCACGACGGCGGTGCGGTCGCCCCAGGGCATGTCTTCGGCGTCGCTCACGCCGGCGCCTGCCTGGCGTGCTCCGGTCGCCGTCGCATCCACGTCGGTGACGTAGGTATAAAGCGCGCCGGTGCCGCCAGTGGCAGTGGCCGCGTCGCCCTTCCGAACCAGCATCACGACGGATCCACCGTGACGCATTTCGGCGTATCGGATCTGTCCGTCGGCGTCGGGTAACACGACACCGCGCGTAAAGCCGAACGCCCGTTCGAGAAAGTCCATCGTCGCGCCGACGTTGGCGACGGCCAGGTAGGTGTTGACCGGATGCATGCCCGGCGCGAGGCCGCTCGCGGCGTCCACCGGGGCGGGGGCAGCGCGCCGCGTCGGGGTCGGGGCTGTCGCACGACGCCTCGAGGCTTTTGCGGTGGCGGGCCGGCGTGCCCGTTTACGGACTGTCGTCTTTCGTCGTCTATTCATGAGCTACGTTGACGCATAGTACTTCCTTCTGCGCGCACAGCAGTATGATCGAGCGCTCTCAGGAGAAACACGCCATGGCACGAGGCCGAACGGGAATAGAACATCTGCTTCGGCGGGCCGGCTTCGGCGCCAGTCCTGACGATCTCGCGTCCTTCAAGGACCTGTCCTCGTCTGGCGTCCTCGAGTACCTGCTCAACTTCAGCGAGCAGCCAGACGATGTGGACTCGAAGATTGGGAATCCGGCGTACGTCAGTGTCTTCGCCCGCGCGGGTGGATTTGCTCCCAACACCAACATCGAAGACGCCCGGCAGCGATGGCTGTTCAGGATGGTCCACACGCGCCGTCCGCTGCAGGAGAAGATGGCGCTCTTCTGGCACAACCACTTCGCCACCGCCTACAGCAAGATCGCCGGCATCGTCGGCGGACCGCAGGCCACGAAGATGATGGCGCTCAAGGTGGGCGCGCTGCCGGGGCCCCGGGGGCAGATCGAGCTGTTCCGTGAGCACGGGATGGGCAAGTTCCGGGATCTCCTGGTCGAAGTGGCGAAAGATCCCGCGATGCTCTTCTGGCTCGATGGCCGCCTGAACACGCGCCTGCGGCCGCAGGAGAATTTCGGCCGCGAGGTCATGGAGCTGTTCACCTTCGGCATCGGCAACTACGACGAGCAGGACGTCTATGCCGCGGCCCGGGTCTTCACGGGATGGAATGTCCGACTCGTGAATCGCGGCGACGAGACGCAGTCGTACTACGAGTTCGTCTACAACGCCAACCAGCACGACGCGACCGCGAAGACGTTCACGTTCCCGGTCTCCAACGGGAGCACGACGATTTCCGCCCGGGCAGCGGCCGATGGCATGCAGGATGGCATCGACTTCCTCACCGCGCTCGCCAGGCACCCGCAGACGGCACGGCGGCTGGCGCGGAAGATGTGGAACTTCTTCGTCAGCGAGGTCGTGCCGCCCGACGAGGAGACGATCAACTCAGCGGCCAGCGTCTACCTGCTGAACGACACCAGCATCGAGTCGATGGTGCAGCACATGCTGCGCTCGCGACAGTTTCAGAATCCGGGCAACTGGCACACGCGCTATTCCTGGCCCGTCGAGTACGTCGCGCGCGCGATCAAGGAAGTGGGCTGGGCCGGGTTCTCGATCGACAACGCGCGCAACCCGCTGACGGCGATGGGTCAGCAGCTGTTCGAGCCGCCTGACGTGAACGGCTGGGAGCTCGGCAAAGGCTGGTTCTCGACCGGGGCGATGCTGACGCGCATGAACTTCGCCGCCACGCTCGCGTTCAACCAGCGCTTCAACATGGCGCGCGCGGCAGTGGAGGCGAAGACCTCTCCCGAGTCCCTGCTCGACTTCTTCCTCGACCGGTTGTCGCCCGCGCCCTACGAGGAGGCACCGCTCGGCGACCTGGTGGCGTACCTCAACGACGGCGTGACGTGGAGCGGCACCGATGCCCAGCTGCAATCAAAGGGAGCCGGCCTGACTCGTTTGATTGTTGGATCGTCGGAGTATCAATTTGTTTAGCCGGTAGCCGGTAGCCGGTAGCCGGTAGCCGGTAGCTGGTAGGCCGGTTTTTCGGATCGGCGGGCAGTCCCAAGACGGAGAGGATCATGGCAGTCTCTCGTCGAGAGTTCATTCGCGGCGGTGTCTCGGCGTTCACGGTGAGCTTCGCCGCGCCCGCGTTCTTGTGCGATCTGGCCCGCGCGCAGGGTGTGCAGTCGCGCAACCTCGTGGTGATCTATCTGGGCGGCGGCAACGATGCGCTGAGCACGGTGATTCCGTATCAGGATCCGTTCTACTACAGCCGGCGTCCGACGATTCAGATCCCGGCCGGGCAAGTGCTGCAGATCGGCGCCGACTCGAGCGGCAGGGCGTTAGGCCTGCACCCGAGGCTGGCCGGACTGAGAAGCATCTTCAACGATGGGCGGCTTGCCGTCATTCAGCGGACCGGCTATCAGAACTCCAGCCGTTCACATTTTCAAGGCACGGACATCTGGGGCACTGCAAGTCCCACGCTGGCAACGACCGAAGGGTGGCTGGGACGTTATCTCGAGACGGTGCCCGCGGATCCCTTGTCCGGATGGGCCAGCACTCAGGAGTTGCCGCGCGCGCTGCTGTCGCGCGCTGTCGCGGTGCCGGCGATTCCGAACGCTGCGGCGTATGCGTTTGCCAGCCTCAACGGGGTGGAGGCGCCGCGCGAGCGCGCGGCAGCCACGAGAATCGCCTCGCATCTTCCCGAGACGCGCCCTCAGTTGTCGTTCGTGAATCAGAGCGCGCAAGCCGCCTTTGCCACGCTCGACCGCGTGGGATCGGTCGCCAACTACACGGGGACGATCGCCTATCCCAACAACGGGTTCGCGCTGGCCCTGCGAACCGTGGCCGGCGCCATCGTGAGAGGGATCGGCACCCGCGTGTTCTGGGTGCAGACCGGTGGGTACGACACGCACGCGAACCAAGGTGTCGGCGGGGCGGGCGGGTACGGCAACCTGATGGGCACCCTGGGGGACGGACTGGCGGCGTTCTACACCGACATCCGCAATCAGGGGCTGGCGAACAACACGCTGCTGCTCCAGTTCTCAGAGTTCGGTCGTCGCATCTCTGAGAACGGAAGCCAGGGTACCGACCACGGCGCGGCGGCCTCGATGATGGTGATGGGCGGTCTCGTGCGCGGCGGCATCTACGGCACCTCGGCCTCGCTCGATCCGAATCCCGCCAACCAGACGCTGGAGAACAACGGCGGGGACGTGCGCTTCGAGACCGACTTCCGTTCGGTATACGCCAAAGTGCTCGACGGCTGGCTCGGTGCGAACTCGACGGCGGTTCTGGGCGGTGATTTCCGTGCCGGCGCGCCAGCGATCGTCTAGCGCGTGTAGCGGCGGGTCTTCAGACCCGCCGTCCGATCGCAGGCGAGTCTAAAGAC
>DATDOE010000085.1:0-71965 GCA_035293405.1 Vicinamibacterales bacterium
CGAGATGATCCTGCTCGTCTCCGACCTCCAGGAGCTGCGCGCCAACGCCGCCTTGCCGGCCTCCGGCGCCGTGCTGGAAGCCAAGCTCGACCGCGGCCGCGGCCCGGTGGCCACCGTGCTGGTGCAGGACGGGACGCTGCGCGTGGGCGACAACTTCATCGCCGGCCCGGTGGTGGGGCGCGTGCGCGCGCTGATTGACGATCGCGGGCGGCCGGTGAAGTCGGCGGAGCCCTCGACGCCGGTAGAAGTCCTCGGCCTCACGAGCCTCCCGCAGCCGGGCGACCCGTTCCAGACGGTGGCCGATGCCGCCAAGGCCAGGCAGATTGCCACGTTCCGTCAGGGGCAGGCCAAGGATCGCGCGCACGCCGCCAAGGGCGGACGGCTCACGCTCGAATCGCTCAAGGAGCAAATCGCCGAAGGCAGCATGAAAGAGCTGCCGCTCATCGTCAAGGCCGACGTACAGGGATCGGCGGAGGTGCTGGCCGACACGCTGACCAAGCTCTCGGACGAGAAGGTCAAGGTTCGCATCATCCGCTCAGGCGTCGGCGCCATCAACGAGTCGGACGTGCTCCTCGCCTCCGCGTCCAACGCGATCATCATCGGCTTCAACGTCCGTCCCGATCGCAACGCCCATGACATGGCGGAGCGGGAAGAGATCGACATCCGGCTGCACTCGGTGATCTACAACGTCACCGAGGAGATCCAGAAGAGCATGGCTGGCCTCCTTGATCCGACCTTCAAGGAAGTCCGCATCGGCAGCGCCGAGGTACGCGAAGTGTTCAAGGTGCCCAAGATCGGCGCGATCGCCGGCTGTATGGTCACCGAGGGACGCATCACGCGCGCCGGCGAAACGCAGGCGCGTCTGCTCCGCGACAACGTCGTGATCCACGAAGGCAAGATCGGATCGCTGCGCCGCTTCAAGGACGACGTGAGCGAGGTGAAGACCGGGTTCGAGTGCGGCATCGGCCTCCACAACTACAACGACGTGAAGGTCGGCGACATGATCGAAGTCTTCTCGATGGTACGCGACGCGGTGACGGCGTAGTCATCAAACGTTCGGGTCGTTCGGAACGTTCGGAACGTTTGAACGAGAACGGCCCGAACGATTCGAACGACCCGAACGATCCGAACGATCCGAACGATCCGAACGATCTATGCGCGTAGCGCTGCTTCACGTCGAGATGCATCTCCCGTATTCGCAGTCGCTCAAGGACAAGCGGATGGTCCTTCGCCGCGTGAAGGACCGCCTCCAGAAGTTCAACGTCGCCGTCGCCGAGGTCGAGATCAGGACCTCTGGCAGCGTGCCACGCTCGGCGTCGTCGCCATCTCGACCACCGTCGATCACGTGGAGCAGGCACTGGCCGCCGGTGCAGACGAAATCGACCGGGTCGAACCGGGGATGGTGACGAGGACGGAGATAGAATTTCTCACGTAAGGCAAAATTCAAAATGCAAAAGAAACTGCGCCCCATCGTGAATTTGCGTTTTGCATTTTGCATTTCGCATTTCGCATTTCGCATTTTGAATTTCTAGTGGCACTCACCCACCGTCCCGACCGCGTCGGCGATCAGATTCGCCAGGAGCTGAGCGAGCTGCTCAGCCGGGGTGTGGTCCATGATCCCGGCATCGGGTTCATCACGCTCACACGCGTGAAGGTCTCGCCTGATCTGCAGCTGGCGCGCGTGTACTACACGATGATGGGCGATGAGCCGGCACGGCGGGAGACGGCCAAGGCCCTGGGTCGCGCCACACCGTTCTTCCGCCGCCAAGTGGGCACCCGGCTGCAGCTGCGCCGCGTACCGGAGATCGAGTTCCGATTCGACGAGTCCGTCGGACACCAGGATCGGATCGAGCAGATCCTGCGCGACCTGCACGAGGAAGAGGCGCAGCGAGCCGCCATCATTGCCGGGTCCGAAGAACAGGACCCGGCCTACAGCGCTGAGGCACAAGACCCGGCCGGCACGGCTGCCAAGCCTGACCCGAATGACGCCGCACCCGAACCGCAGAGCCCCTCCCACACCGCCCACGATGACGACGACGAGCATCGCTGAGACGACGCGGGCCCAGATCGCGGACGCGATCCGTGCGCGCCAGCGATTCGTCATCGCGTCGCACGCGCGGCCGGACGGCGATGCCGTCGGCTCTTCGCTCGCGATGGCCTACGCGTTGCGGCATATGGGCAAGGACGTGCGGGTCGTCAGCCGCGACGAGCCGCCGCCGCCGATGCTGGTCTTCCCGGGCGTTCCCGAGATCGAGATCACCAGCCAGGTCGACGACACCGGCGACGCCGTCATCGTCATGGAGTGCGGCGACGTCAAGCGCACGGGCATTGACGGTCTCGAGCACGGGTATCTGATCAACATCGACCATCATCCCGGCAACAGCATGTACGGGGCGCTCAACTGGTTGGAGTTGTCGGCGGCCGCCTGCGGGGAGCTGGTGTTCGACCTGGTTCGCGAGCTTGGCGTGCCGCTCACGCCGGAGATCGCGACACACGTCTACATCGCCATCCTCACCGACACAGGGTCGTTCCACTATTCGAACATCACGCCGACCACGTTCGAGATCTGCCGCCAGTGCATGGAAGCTGGAGTGAGTCCGCCGAGCGTGGCGCGGGCCATCTTCGACAACAACAACCTTGGCCGCCTGAAGCTGTTTGGCGCGGTGCTGAGCCGGATGGAGCTCGACGCCACCGGCCGGATTGCCACCGTCTTCGTGGATCAGAAACTCGTGCGCGACAGCGGAGGCACCTATGAGGACACCGAGGGCCTCATCAACCTGCCGCTGACCGTGAAGGAGATCCTGACCGTCGTCTTCTTCAAAGAGGTCGGGCCGGGCGAGTGGCGGGTCAGCATGCGCTCGAAGGGCGACATCGACGTGAACGCGATCGCGAAAGAGTTCGGCGGCGGCGGCCACAAGAACGCGTCGGGCTGCAGTGCCCGCGGCGCGCTCTCAGCGCTCAAGATTCTGTTCGAGCAAAAGCTCTCCCACGCGATCGATCTGGCCTGATCCTCTGAGGCCTGGCCCTGATTCCTGAAGCCTGATCGTGGACGGGGTTCTCATCGTCGACAAGCCGCAGGGCATGACCTCGCACGACGTCGTGGCAGTCGCGCGACGTTGCCTGCGTGAGCCTCGCATCGGACATACCGGAACACTGGATCCCCTGGCCACAGGTGTGCTGCCGCTGGCGTGCGGCCGCGCGACGCGTCTCGTACGATTCTTCACGGCCTCCGACAAGGACTACGACGCAGGTATCCGCTTCGGGCTCACCACCGATTCCTACGACATCACAGGCACGGAGGTGAGCCGGTCGGGCCGCGTGCCCGATCGTGAGGCGGTGGAAGCCGCGCTCGAATCGCTGCGCGGCGAGTATGCGCAGGTACCGCCCGCCTATTCGGCGAAGAAGGTCGCGGGCCGGCGGGCGTACGCGCTGGCGAGGCGAGCGGAGGAGGTCACGCTGGCTCCGGTGACCGTTCGGGTGACGAGAGCGGACCTGTTGGACTTCGCGGACGGTTCAGCGCGCGTCGCGATCACGTGCTCATCCGGGTTCTACGTGCGCGCGTTTGCCCACACGCTGGGTGAACAGGTTGGGACCGGTGCGTGCCTGGAATCGCTCCGCCGGACCAGGAGCGGCGACTTCGACCTGGCGTCGGCGGTCGGACTCGAGGATATGCAGCGGGATCCCACGGCGACGGCCGGTCGCGCAGTGCCCCTGGATGGGCTGCTGACGGGATTTCCGGCGGCACGGCTGACCGATGAAGGCCGGACTCGCGTCTCACACGGCCAGGAGGTCGGCAGGGCACATCTTCGGCCGGAGGCCCTCGCGGCCAGCGAGACGTTCGCAGCGGAGTGGGTGCGGCTCCTGGATGGCGCGGGCCACCTGCTCGCTCTGGGAACGCCAGGACAGGCCCAAGGTTCTTTGCACCCGGCGGTGGTCCTGATTTAGAATGAACTGTTTACGGGATCAAGAGTTTCCACACCGTACGGCGGCCTGGTGGATCCTGCGTAGCTGGGATCAGGTTCTGGGCCGTTCGTGAAGGAGCCACACGTGGCGCTGACCAGGGACCGCAAGACCGGGATCATCGGGACATACAAGACGCACGAGAGCGACACGGGGTCGCCAGAAGTCCAAGTCGCGCTCCTCAGCGAGCGCATCAACTATCTGACCGAGCACTTCAAGATCCACGCGAAGGATCATCATTCCAGGCGTGGCCTGCTGAAGCTGGTCGGCCAGCGCCGCCGGCTGCTCGATTACCTCAAGAGCAAGGATTCCGAGCGCTACGCCGAGATTATTCGGCGCCTCGGCATCCGCAAGTAAGAACTCAGGTCTATGCACAACGTTAATTTGCAGAAGCGCGAGATCCAGGTTGGCTCACGCCGTATCTCCATCGAGACCGGCAAGCTGGCCAAGCAGGCCCACGGCTCGGTGATCGTCCGTTCCGGCGACACCATGGTGCTGGTGGCCGCGTCACGCGCGGCGAACCCGCGCGGCGTGGACTTCCTCCCCCTGACGGTTGACTACCGCGAATACGCGTATGCGTCGGGACGCATCCCCGGCGGCTTCTTCAAGCGCGAGGGCAAGGCCGCGGAGAAGGAAGTCCTCACGAGCCGGCTGATCGATCGACCGATCCGGCCGCTCTTTCCCTCCGGCTGGCGCTTCGACACGCAGATCATCGCGCTCGTCCTGTCCGCCGACACGGAGAACGACGCCGACGTCCTGGCGATCACTGGCGCATCCGCGGCGCTGGCCATCTCTGAGCTCCCGTTCGAGAAGACCGTCGCCGGCGTGCGCGTCGGCCTGCTCAACGGCGCCTACGTGATCAACCCGACCTACGCGGAGCGCAAGGAGAGCACGCTCGACCTGATCGTCGCCGGTACCAAGGACGGCATCGTGATGGTGGAGGCGGGCGCGAAGCAGGTCAGCGAGGCGCAGGTGGTCGGCGCACTCGAGGCCGCGCACGCGGCGATCAAGCAGATCATCGCCGGCATCGAGGAGCTGAAGGCGGCGGTCGGCAAGAAGAAGCTGGTGGTGGCCGCAAAGACGATCGACCCGGCGTTCCACGAGCAGATCGAAAAGAAGACATTGGGCCCGTTGACCAACGCCATGCGCATCAAGCAGAAGCTCGAGAGCTATGCGCAGGTCGACAAGGTGCTCGACGACCTCCTGGCCTCGCTGCCCGAGGGTGAGGCGCAGCAGAAGAAGGACGCGGAGCACATCTTCCACGGGCTCCAGGAAAAAGCGATGAAGGCCGAGGCCCTCGAGCACGGTGTGCGCCTCGACGGCCGGAAGTTCGACGAGATCCGCCCGATCTGGACGGAGACCGGCATTCTCCCGCGAGTGCATGGTTCCGTCGTCTTCACCCGCGGCGAGACACAGGCGCTGGTGAGCTGCACGCTGGGCACGGCCGACGACCAGCAGAAGATCGAGCACGTCACCGGTGAGCACTACAAGCGCTTCATGCTGCACTACAACTTCCCGCCGTTCTCGGTGGGCGAGACCGGCCCCCAGCGCGGACCGGGCCGGCGTGAGATCGGGCATGGCGCGCTCGCCGAGCGCGCGCTGACACCGCTGATCCCCACCGAAGACAAGTTCGCGTACACGATTCGGATCGTGTCGGACATCCTCGAGTCGAACGGATCGTCCTCGATGGCGTCGGTCTGCGGCGGGTCGATGGCGATGATGGATGCGGGCGTGCCCCTGGCCTCGCCGGTCGCCGGCATCGCGATGGGACTCATCATGGACGAGAAGACGGGCAAGCACGCCGTGCTCTCGGACATCGCCGGCGCGGAAGACCATTACGGCGACATGGACTTCAAGGTCGCCGGCACGGCGCAGGGCATCACCGCGCTGCAGATGGACATCAAGGTCGCCGGCATCACGTCCGAGATCATGGCCACGGCCCTCGAACAGGCCCGCGTCGGCCGGCTGCACATCCTCGGCGAGATGGCGAAGACCCTCCAGGCCACGCGCGGGAACATGTCGGCGTTCGCGCCGCGCATCGTGACCATCAAGATCCCGGTCGACAAGATTCGCGACGTCATCGGGCCCGGCGGCAAGATGATTCGCAGCATCATCGAGCGCACGGGCGTGAAGATCGACGTCGAGGACAACGGGCAGGTCAACGTCGCATCCGCGGACGGCGAGTCCGCCGCGCGAGCCATCGGGATCATCCAGGAGCTCACCGCAACGCCCGAGCTCAACAAGACCTACATGGGCAAGGTGCAGCGCATCACCGACTTCGGCGCCTTCGTCGAGATCATGGCCGGCACCGACGGGTTATTGCACGTCTCGGAAATTGCGAACCATCGTGTGAAGGACGTCCGCGACGAGCTCAAGGAAGGCCAGCAAATCCTCGTGAAGGTCATCAACATCGACCCCACCGGGAAAATTCGGCTCAGCCGTAAAGCTCTACTGCAGGATGAGGCGCCAGGGGCTGGAGCCCCGGCCCCAGCCGTCAAGGAATAGGCCCTGACAGCCGGGGCAAGGCCCCCGGTCGTCTAAAATAGGTAAATGACACCGACGCGGCGGACCATCGCGCTGCTGCTCGTCGGGGCCGGCATTTATCTCGCCGCAGGCCCGCTGGTCAGGCTCGTCTTCGCGAATCCCTTACCAGGCGCCAGGCAGGATCAGGCCCCGAATCGCCGTGAGCTCACGCTCACGGCGCGGAACTACCGCTTCTCGCCCAACCGGCTCGAGGTCACACAGGACGACCTCATCAAGCTGACGGTCCAGAGCGAGGACGTCGCCTACAGCCTCACCATCGACGAGTATCGTCTCTCGAAGCGTGTGCCCGCGGGCGGCTCGACCACGCTGGAGTTCAGAGCCGACCGCGCCGGTACGTTCCCCTTCTATTCCAATCTGAGCAACGACTCGCGCCACACGCAAATGCGTGGGGAGCTGGTGGTGCGCGCTCGCTAAGGGCTCGAACGACAGCCTCAGGGCTTCATGCCTTTCCCAGCCCTGATGGCTGAGGCGTGAGCCCTGGGGTTTTCTCGTACTCTCTCGCCGCTTGTATGCGCGCGGTGATCGGCGGGTGCGTATGGAAGAGTACCTGCACGAGCCGTGACGGCTCCTGTTCAGCGAGGTTCTGTGCCGCGAGGCGGCGCATGGCATTGATGAACGCCGGCGCATTTCGCGTCATGTCGAGCGCGTAGCGATCGGCACGCCGTTCGTGCGCGCGCGAAAACGCGTTGGCGACCGGCATCAATGCCAGCGACACGGCCCCGCCGGCGAGCACGAGCAACGGGAGGGCGGCAACGTCGCCCGGGCCTTCGAGCCCGCCAATCCCGGCCAGCGCACGCAACGTCAGGTGTGCGGCGTAGCAGCCGAGCGCGATCAGCACCGTCTCGAGCAGGAGCGCCGACCAGATATCGCGGTACACGTGATGCGCCAGCTCGTGCGCCAGAATCACTTCGATCTCATCGTCCGAGTGCTCAGCGAGCAGCGTGTCCGACAGCAGGATACGCCGAGTGCGTCCGATGCCGGCGAGCGCGGCATTGGCCTTCCTGGTGCGATCGCTGAGACGCCACTCGAATACGCCCAGTACCCGGGTTCCCGCCCGATCCGCCAACGCCAGGAGCCGCTCGCGAAGCGCGTCGCGCGTGAGCGGAGTGATCTGATAGAAGAGCGGCAGGAGGACGACAGGAGCCAGCTGCGCGAGCAACACCAGGATGCCGGTGAAGACGACCGCCGCGAAGACCCACCAGTGCTCAGGATCCCATCTGATCAGAGAGATCACGATCAGCGCGGCCGCCGACGCGAACACCAGCGCGATCGCGCCAGCCTTCAGATGATCGGCCCACCATCTGGCGGTCGTCTGCGTCGAGAGTCCGTAGCGACGCTCGAGTGTCACGCCTTGATAGAACGCAAGGGGGAGCGTGATCAGCTCGAGCAGGAGACCCACAACGGTGACATAACCAACGACCAGCGGTATACGCGACGCGCCCACAGTGATGGCGACCATGTGGCGGATGGCCGCGGAGCCGCCCGACACGAGCAGCACGAACAGGAAGAGGGCGCTGATGGTCGTGGAAAGAATGGAAGCCCGGCGCTGAAGCCGATGGTACCTGGTGGCCTTGTCTTCGTTCGCCACTTACCCGCCTGAGGAGTCTCGGCCGCGGCGGCCACGGCCGAAGCCACGCGCGACGCCGTCAGGTGTGCCGACCCGAACACCGCCATTGGTCGTCTGCACGACGATCCTCGGACCGCCCTTGTTGATGCGGCCGGCGACGCGCCGCATCGTACGCTCGCTGGCGGTCAGCGGAAATCCGTCCTGGACAAAGACGCCGCCATTGATCGCGCCTGCTTCGAGCTCCCCGTTCACGTCCGGGGCGAGGGCCAGCGTCACGGGGCCATTGACAGTGACGACCTTTGAATCCCCGGTCACGGCCGTGAGCTCCATCTGGATGCCCCCGTTCACGGTGGTCGCATCCATGGACCCGGATATCCCTTTCCCGACGAGCGGGCCGTTGGTCGACGCCACCGCGAAGCGCCCCTGCACGTTCTCGAGGCGCACCGCCCCGTTCTCGGTCCTCAGCGAGACATTCAGGCCAGGCGGCAGGCCGACCTGATACGCAATGCTCACCTGATTGCGGCTGCGCAGTCCCCCGGGCCCACTATCCGGGTCGGTCTTCAGCTCGATCTTCACGTGATCGGCCGCCACCTCCTCGATCATCTGCGCCTTCGCGAGGAGCTCCTGCGCGGCCTCGTCGCTGCTGGCCCTGACCTCGCGTCGAGCGACGACCTCGACCTGAGTGCCGCTCGAGGGAAACGCTTCGATCACGCCGTTGATGTTCAGGATCTCAAGACGGCCGCCTGGTGGCAGGCTGTAGGTGCGCTTCCACTCGTCACCCGCCTTCCCATGGGCCATGTCGACCGAGAGGCCGTGCTCGCCGACCTTGACGTCACAGGCGCCCAGCAGGAGCGCGAGACAGAGGACTCCGGCGAGACGAATGTGCATGCCTGTCACTACGTTCGGGTCGTTCGGGTCGTTCGCATCGTTCCGGACAGACCCTCCGAACGCCTCGAACGATCTTAGTTCAGCTGGACCGATATCAGCTTCGATACGCCCGGCTCCTCCATCGTCACACCGTAGAGTCGGTTCGCAATCTCCATGGTCTGCCGATTGTGGGTGATGAGGATGAACTGGGTCCGATCGAGCATCCCGCGAAGCATCTCGACGAACCGGTGCACGTTGGCGTCGTCGAGCGGCGCGTCGATCTCGTCGAGCAGACAGAAGGGGCTCGGCTTGTATTTGAAGATGGCGAACATGAGCGCGATCGCTGTGAGCGCCTTCTCACCGCCCGACAGGAGCTGCACGCTCTGGAGCCGTTTGCCGGGAGGTGACGCGACGATATCGATGCCGCTTTCCAGCGGGTCGTTTTCATCCAGCAGCGACAGGCCGGCACGCCCGCCGCCGAAGAGCGTGCTGAAGGTGACCTGGAAGTTGGCCTGGATGGCCACGAATGCCTCGGTGAAGCGCGCCTTCGTCGTCTCGTCGATGCGCGCGATGGCTTGCGACGTCTGCGCGATCGAATCGACGAGATCGCGCCGCTGTGTCGTGAGGAAGACATGGCGCTGTTCGAGCTCGTCGAACTGTTCGATCGCCATCATGTTCACCGGACCGAGACGATCGATCTTCGCCTTCAGTCTCGTGATCGCTTCTTCAGCGGTCATCGATGCGGGGGGCGCCTCGGGCAGCGCCACGACGGCGGCGGCTTCGTCGACACTCGCCGCAGCCATGGCGTCGTCATCCGCGTCCGGATCCGGCTCGTCGGCCGCGATCGCCGCGGCATCCGGCGTCGTCTCGCCGGCCAGCTCCATCTGTTCGACTTCGGCGAGCACCTCGTCCAACGACGTCTGCACGGCATCGATACAGGTCTGCGCCAGATGGCCCAAATCGCTTTCCGCCGTGGCTCTGGCGACCTCGAGCTCGGTGGCTTCACCGCGGACGGCCTCGAGCGCGCCTCGCGCCTGACGGATCACGGCGTCCTGCGCCTCAACGGCTGCGCGCAACACCGCCGCAGCCTCGTCCGCTTCGCGCAACCGATCGCGCAGCGTGGCCAGAACCCGCACGTCCTCATCGAGCGCGCGCAGGCTCTCTTCGACCGAGCGCAGCAGCGACGCGCGACGGGCATGCGTCTGCTCGAGCTCGGTGGTGCGGGCCACGATGCGGTGCTCCAACTCGCGGGCCGACTCTTCCAGCCTCATGACCTCGGCGCCAAGCGCCGATGCGCGCTCGACGAGCGCGGCATGAGACGCCCGGGCTTCGGCGGCCTGGGCGCCAAGCACACCAGCCGCATCACGAGCCTCGGCCAGGCGACGCTGCGCCACACCGAGTTGCTCTTCGGCCAGGCGCTGCTCCGCTTCGAGTCTGACAATCGATGCATCAGCCTCCGAGCGGCGCGCGTCGAGAGCGGTGCGCTCCTCTTCGGCGGTCCGTCGTTCGAGCGTGATGACCTCGGCCTTGCGGCTGAGACGAGTGGTCTCTTCCTCCGTTCGAGCGCGTTGGGCCTCGTGCGCCACGATGCCCTTTTCCTGGAGGTGCTCCTCGGCCTGCAACGCGACGATCGCGCTCGTCGCTTGAGCCATCGTCAGCTCGAGCTGCGCGACACCCGCCGCAAGACGCGACAGTGTCTCGCGCTCGGCGGCCACGCGCTCGCGGAGTTCCTTGATTTCGCGCTTGGTCGCCAGGATGCCCCGTGACTCCACTTTGGCGCCACCCGCCACGAGATGGGGTCCGCGGAGGACGTCGCCGTCGAGCGTCGCGATCGGAGCCGAGGTCTGCCGTGAGAATGCCACCGCCTGCTCGAACGTGTCGGCGACGTAGGCCTCGGGCAGCACTTTCTGAATGGTGATGGCGTGCGGTCCCTGCACGCGAAGGACGTCTGCCACCGGCACGATACCCGGGACGCGCAGCAGCTCACGCGGGTGATAGCCGTTCGAACCGGGATCCACGACGACGAAGCCGCAGCGCCCTGCGTCCTGCTCTCGCACGAGCGACAATCCCGCCGCGGCCTGATCGTGCCGCTCGACGATGACGTGCTGGAGCAGGTCGCCGAGACAGGCCTCCACCGCGCGTTCGTAGCGTCCGTCCACTTCGAGATAGTCGGCAACGGCACCCTGCTGCCCGACGTGTCCGTTCGCCTGCACGAGAACCATGCGCGCCGCGTCGCCGAAATCGGCTCGTGTCGTGGCGAGCTCTTCGAGAGACGCCAGACGTCCTTCGACACTGGCCAGCTCCTGCTCGCGCGTGCGCAGCTCGCGGGCGCGCTCCTCGTATTCGCCGCGGGCGGTCGTGAGCTCCGACTTCCGCGCCGCGTGCGCCAGCCTCACAGTATCGAGTGCGTCCTGCGCACGGGCGAGCGCCTCCGTGGCCGCCACGCGCTCGGCGGCGATCTTGTCGGACTCGCGGCGAAGGTCGTCCTGCTCGATATCCAGCTTGCCCAGCGTCTCGCCGACACGCTCGGACTGTGCGGTGGTGTGCTCGACCACATGCCGGACGGCGATGACCGAGTTCAAGGACCTGAAGAGATCCGCGCGCGCGCCCTCGACCTGTGTCTCGAGCCCTTCAATCTGCTGCTGCGCCTGTGCCAGCTCGCTGTTCACTGCGGCCATCACGCCGGCCGCTTCGTCACGCGCGCGCTCGGCATCTGCCTGCGCATCGCGGCGCGACTCCATCGCCACCCGCGCCGGCTCCCGACGCGCCTCGAGATCGCCGATCTCGAGCTCGATTTCCGTCCCACGCGCGCCCAGGGTCTCCGCTTGATGGCGGCCGAATTCCTGCTGTTGCTGCCGGAGAGTGATGTCCAGCTCGCGTGCGTGGGCATCCTCGCGGATGGCCGATGCCTGGTTGTCCGCCTCCGTCTGCTCGATCCGCAGTCGTCCGAGATCGGCCTCGACTTCGGCAACGCGTGCGGCCGCGACGACCTCGCGCTCACGCGCGACCGCAAGCCGCGTCCGCGCGCCCTCGATGTGGCTGGCCAGCTCGCGATACCGTCGGGCGAAGAGCACTTTCTCCCAGCGGCGGAACTCGTCACGCAGCCGCTTGTACCGGCGGGCCTTGGCCGCCTGACGCTTGAGCGTGCCGCGCTGCTTCTCGACCTCGAAGACGATGTCGTCGATGCGAACCAGGTTCTGCTGCGCCGCTTCGAGCTTCAGCTCGGCGGCCCGCCGCCGCGATCGGTACTTGGTGATGCCCGCGGCTTCTTCGATCAGCTGCCGCCGGTCAGCCGGCCGCGAGCTGAGAATCATGCCGATCTTTCCCTGCTCGATGATCGCGTAGGCCTTGGCACCAAGGCCGGTGTCCATCAGCAGTTCGTGGACGTCGCGCAGGCGGCACACTTCCCCGTCAATCAGATACTCGCTCTCGCCGGATCGGTACAGACGACGCGTGACCTCGACATCGCGAGTGAACGCCTCTGTCAGCTCGTCGAGATCCGAGTGTCCATGACCGCTGCCGTTGGCGCCTGCCTCGGCAGCGTGACCGTTGCCGTTGCCGTGACCGTTGCCGTTCGGTGGATGGAACTCTTTGAGCGACTCGATCTCTCCAGCCGGCGTGACCTGCGGCGCCAGTGGGGGCATCGGCAGGCCGGCCAGCCGCAGGCGGACCTCCGCCGCGCCGCCTGGTTTGCGGGCGTCGCTGCCGTTGAAGATCACGTCTTCCATCTTTTCGCCACGAAGGCTCTTGGCGCTCTGCTCGCCCAAGACCCACGTGATGGCGTCGGCGACGTTGCTTTTCCCGCAGCCGTTCGGCCCGACGATGGCGGTGACGCCTTGATCGAAGGCCAATTCCGATCGGTCAGAGAAGGACTTGAACCCGGATATCTCGAGACGTTCGAGGCGCATTGCGATCCCCTGTTGCCGTGCGAATTGACGCGCCAGCCCGACCGGCGCGTAGAGCTTGGAGGTGGGCGGCTCGTTAGCCGTGTAAAACGGGGCTCAGTCTAACAAGGCCTAGCCCTTGTGGCAAGGTCAAAGTCCTACCACAACATTTTGGGCCAGGCACCAAACGGAGGGGCTACTTCGCCGCCCTCCGGCCCGGGGCCTGGCGGCTCGAGTCGAGCAACTGCTGAGCGTCGGGAAACAGCCCGAGGGCGAACTGGAGTTGGGGGTCGCGTTTGGCGAGGTTCTGATAGGCGACGGCGACGCCGAACAGGTCCACGTCGATCTCGCGACGGATCATGGCCTTGATGAACTCGATGTCCTTCTGCCACGCGGCCTCATCGAACACGATCGGGGTCGTGCGTACGAGCTGCTTGAGCTCGGCCAGCATCGCGTCGGTGATCTCGAAATCGCGATTGAGCTCACGCGGCTGCCTGGACGCCCGCGAGATCCGCGTGTCACCCGTGCGCGAAAACTGCTGCGCGTAGGTGTCGAACAGGTTCCTCGCGGCAATCGAGCGGCCGAAGCGTGTGGGATTGAAACCATCGACCGGACCGTCGAACCGGCGATCGGGCTCGATGCCGCCACCCGCGTACACCTTGCGTCCCGCATCGGTGTATTTCAGATCTTCGGGCTTGTGGACCTTGTTCGCATCCTGGTCCCGATACGTGTAGGTGAGGTACTCGTCGAAGCTGCCATCCCAGGGCCGTTGAATGAGACGGCCGCTCGGCGTGTAGTACCGCGCGGTCGTGATCGCCGCGCCCGCGCCTTGTGACAGGCGATACACCGATTGCACGAGCGCTTTGCCGAATGTGGTTTCGCCAACGATGAGCGAGCGATCGTGATCCTGGAGTGCACCTGACACGATCTCTGACGCGCTCGCGCTGCTGCGATTGACCAGCGTCACCATTGGCACGCCGAGATAGTCGCTCGACTCGGTGGCGCGATAGTCCTGATCTGAATTCGGCACGCGTCCGCGGGTATAGACGATCAGATCACCCTTCGGCAGGAAGCGGTTCGACACGCGAATCGCCTGATCGAGCGCGCCGCCGGGATTGGCGCGCAGATCGAAGACCAGCCGCTTCATTCCCTTCTGGGTCAGCTCGCGAAGCGCACGGCCAAGCTCCTGGTCGGTGTTCTCGCCGAAATCCTGCAGCTTGATGTAGCCCGTGCTGGTGTCCAGCATGACGGCCGCCGGGACGGTCGGGATGTGGACTTCGTCGCGCGCGACCGCGAGCTCGATGAGTCCCTCGTACGCCGCCCGCTTCAGGGAGATGTTGACCGACGTGCCCTTCGGACCGCGCAGCTTGCGCACCGCCTGCTCGCTCGTCCAGCCCTTCGTGTCTTCGCCTTCAATCTTGGCAATGATGTCCCCGCGGCGCAGTCCCTTCTGGTAGGCAGGGGAGCCTTCGAAGACGTTGAAGACGGTCACGTCGCCATCGACGACGTTGATGGAGATGCCCAGGCCGTAATACCGCCCCTCCTGCCGCTCGCGCATCTGCGCGAAGCTGCGAGGGTCCATGAAGCTCGAATGCGGGTCGAGCGTCTGCAGCATGCCCGTGATCGCGCTGTACACCAGGCGGTCGGGTTGGAATTCCCCGACATAATTGGCCTCGACGGCGTTCAGAGCGGCGGTAAACACCTTGTACTGCTCTGGAACCTGGTTCTGAGCGACGAGAGCGTCCCGTCCGAACAGGCCGCCGACCAGGGCGCAGACAGCAATTGCGAAGACCGCCGCGGACAACGAGCGATAGTTCCGCATATGATCGAATGTACACCCTCGCCTTGACCCCGTCCAGACCGGATTTCTATAATCTAATGAAGTACTTGCGGGGAAAGACCTGAATGCCGGTGGACGCCGGCTGGAGCATTAGCTATGTTTGGTTCCATCGGCATGCCGGAGTTGATCATCATCTTGGTGATCGCTCTGATTATTTTCGGACCGCGGAAGCTTCCGGAGCTCGGCCGTTCACTCGGCAAGAGCCTGGGTGAGTTCAAGAAAGCCTCGAACGAGCTACGCTCGACGCTCGAGGAGGAAGTCCGGGTCGAGGAACAGAAGGAGCAGCGCGCGAAAGTCGAGGCCGAACAGACATCGGCCATTGACGCCGCGACCACCCCCGCCGCTGACTTCGACAAAGCCCCGGTGTCCGACGAGCCGCCGACCGTCAGCCGCACTAACGCCGGCAAGCCCGCCTAGGCCCCGCGATGGCCCTGGTGCCGTTTCCGAACAAGGCCCGCACGCCGGCCACTGACGACGATCACGATCCCGACTGGGACGAGTTGGGGCCGGATTCCGATCGCGGCGGAAAGATGTCGTTCCTGGAGCATCTCGATGAGCTCCGGAAGCGAATCGTGTACGCCTTGATCGCGATCGTCATTGGCTTTCTGATCGCGTGCCTCTTCCTCACTCCGATCTTCAACTTCATCATGCTGCCGATGCAGGCGGCGCTCGGGAAGGGGCAAACGCTCATCTACACCGAGCCCACCGAAGCGCTGATGCTGTACCTGAAGATGGCGGTGCTCGTGGGCCTCTTGATCGCGTCACCCGGCGTCATGAGTCAGGTGTGGCTGTTTGTCGCGCCCGGCCTCTATTCGAACGAGAAGAAGCTGGCCATTCCCTTCGTGCTGATGTCGTCGTTCTTCTTTGTGACGGGAGCAGCCTTCTCGCACTACATCGTGTTTCCACTAACCTGGAAATTCTTCCAGAGCTTCGCCGGCGACTCACTCACGTTCATGCCGCGGATCGAGCCAGCCTTCGGGCTGTACGTCAAGTTGATGCTCACCTTCGGCCTGATCTTCCAGATGCCGACACTGGTGCTCTTCCTCGCGAAGATGGGCGTGATCACGGCGAAGTTCCTGATCAAGAACATGAAGTACGCCATCCTGATCATGTTCATCGCCGGCGCCGTGCTGTCGCCCGGCACGGACCCGGTCGGCCAGGTCCTGATGGCTGGACCGATGTTCCTTCTCTATGTGATCAGCATCGGCCTGGCGTGGGCCTTCGGAAAGAAGAAAGCGCCCGTCGTCGAAGAGACGTCGTAGGGGCCGACGCATGCGTCGCCCCTGCGGCAACTGACCGACGTGGCCAATCCACGCTCATCCGTCACGGAAGTCAACCGGCTGACGGCCGATCTCCACTCGACGGACTCGGTTCGCCGCGACTCTGCCGTCGCGCGGCTCCGCATCATCGGCGGCCGGGCGTTGTCGCGCCTCGCCGACGTCATCACCTCGGACAGCCCGGCCAGTGCACGGGCCTTGGCGCTCAACGCCCTCGAAGGCGTAGACGAGGCACGCGCGGCGGATGTGGCGCTCGCTGCGCTTGCCGATGCCGATCCAGACATCGTCGTGGCGGCGCTCGGCGTCCTGCGCGGCTGGGTCGCGAACGAAGAGCGCACGCGCCTGCTCGAGGCGATCACCGCGATCGCCGTTGACACGACTCGCACCACGCCTGTCCGTCTCGCGGCGCTCGGCGCTCTCGCCGACCTGCCGGACGATCTCGTGCAGCCGATCCGCGCACAGTCTCCTGCGCCGGACAGTGCCGGACCACCGCTCGGGGAACCTGCAGCCCTGCATGAGTGGATTGCCGTCCATGGGGGCACCGCGACGTTGTCCACGCTGCACGAACTGGTGACCCGGACGCGCGAGTTGGAACAGGCAGAGTCGTCCGCGCGACAGCGCGGCGAATGGCTACGCCTGCGGGGACTGGCCCATCACGCGCTCGCGCGCCGACACAGCCTCGTGGCCTTGTATGACGTCCGGGAGACGTTGGCGGGAGCGAAGACGCCGTTGCCGCAGGAGTTCCTCTCGGCGGCGGCGGCGATTGGCGACGCCAGCTGTCTCGAGCCGCTGGCGCGCGCCTGGTCGGCCTCTCCCAAGGACCTGACGTGGCGTCATCAGCTCGCGACCACGGCTGAAACGATTCGCCGCCGCGCGGGGCTCAACGGCCGCAGCGCGATCGTGAAACGGCTGCGCGCGAACTGGCCGGGGTTTATCTGAACCTGTAATGCAGAATTCAAAATGCAGAATGCAAACACTGTTCTTGAATTTTGAATTTTGAATTACGCAGTCACTTCTCCACTCTCAGGGTGCGACTGCCTATCGACTTGCCATCCAGCAGGATCTCGACCGCGTATTCGCCCGGGGGGAATCCACTGGAGTTCTTGATGTGGAACTCGGTGGCCGCGCCGTCGCCATAGGACACCTTTTTCACGTCCTCGCTGACCTGCCGGCCGGCGTAGGTCCATCTCGCCACAAACGTGCCGGAGCCCGCGCCATCCGTGAGGATAGCCACGAACATGGTGTCCTGCGGCCGGAACCGCGTGGTGTGGTTGCCGACGCTGTTGTCCGAGTTGAGGGAGCGCCCGGTCTGAATCGTCGCAACCTTCAGCGGTGTGCTCGGACGACATGCCGCCGCGGACGCGACGATGAGCGTGAACGCCACCAGCGCGGCGCGCCTCAATAGCTTTTCGCGAACCATGCCGCCACCACCGCGTCGCCGTTGCACTTGACGCACTTCCTGCCGCTTGGCGGCGGAGATGCGAACGGAATGTTCCTGATCGTCGCCTGGGTCTCGGCCTTGACGTCGGCCTCGCACTGCGCGGATCCGCACCACGGAGCGATCACGAAACCGGGCCGCCCTTCCATCGTCTCCTTGAAGACGTCGTACGAGTCGGTCTCGGTGGTGTGCTCAGTGCGGAAGGCCAGTGCGCGGTCGTACAACGCCTGTTGTATCGACGTCAGCATCTGCTCGACGTGCGCCGGCAGGCCCTCCATCGGGACAAACGACTTCTCCCGCGTATCGCGCCGGGCGAGCACCACCTGCGACTTTTCGATGTCCTTCGGCCCGATCTCCAGCCGGAGCGGAACGCCCCGCATCTCCCACTCGTTGAACTTCCAGCCTGGCGTCTGAGACTCGCGGTCGTCGATCTTCACACGTATGCCGCGCGCGACGAGGGCGTCGCGAATCGCCTCGGCTTTCGGGAGCACCGTCTCGCGCCAGTTGCCGCGCGGAATCGGCACGATGACGACCTGGAAGGGCGCAATCCTCGGCGGCAGAATCAGCCCGCCCTCGTCGCCGTGGGTCATGATCACGCCGCCGATCATCCGCGTGGACACACCCCACGACGTGCCGTAGACGAACTGGACCGACTTGTCGCGGGCCTGGAACTTGATGTCGAACACCTTCGCGAAGTTCTGGCCGAGATTGTGGGACGTGCCCGCCTGCAGAGCGCGCCCGTCCCGCATCAGCGCCTCGATCGAATAGGTCCGATCGGCGCCCGCGAACTTCTCGCTCTCGGTCTTCTGTCCGTCGATCACCGGCATCGCCAGTTCCGTTTCGGCAAAGTCCTTGTACACGGCGAGCATCCGGCGGGTCTCTTCTTCCGCCTCCTCAGCCGTCTCGTGGGCCGTGTGTCCCTCCTGCCAGAGAAACTCCGTCGTGCGGAGAAAGAGCCGCGTCACTTTCTCCCATCGCACCACGTTCGCCCACTGGTTGATGAGGATCGGCAGGTCCCGCCACGACTGCACCCACTTGGCGTACATAGTGCCGATGATCGTCTCGGACGTCGGACGGATGACGAGCCGCTCCTCGAGCACGTCGTTGCCGCCCTGTGTCACCCACGCCACCTGTGGCGCGAAACCGGCGACGTGCTCTTTCTCCTTCATCAACAGACCTTCCGGAATCAACAGCGGAAAGTACGCGTTGACGTGGCCGGTGGCCTTGAACCGCTTGTCGAGGCCCTGCTGCATCAGCTCCCAGATGGCGTAGCCATACGGGCGAATCACCATGCAGCCCTTGACCGGCGAATAGTCGGCCAGCTCGGCGCGGCGGACGACATCGATGTACCAGCGGCCGAAATCTTCTGACTGGGGCGTGATCGCAGTTGGAAGATCAGGAATGTCAGTAGACATGAGTGACTTGAGGTGTTTGGCTTTGTACGGCCCAAGGCCTAGAGCCGATCAGCAATACGCTTCTGCCAGTGTATATCGTCGCGGTGCGGGAAATCCTCGCGGAAGTGCCCGCCTCGGCTTTCCTCGCGTCTGAGGGCCGCGTGCGCGATGAGCAGACCGACGGTTACCAGGCTGGCCACACGCCGCAGCTCGCGATCGGCGGGCGCGGCGGCGCGGGCGCGCGAAATGATCGAACGCCAGGACGACAGCTGTGCGACGACCGGCTGCAGCCCGTCGCGCGAGCGCATCAATCCCGCATGTTGCCACATCAGATCGCGCAGGTCGGATGCCGCAGGTACAGCCCCGTGGGCTTCCGGCTGCTGAAAGGGTTCCGCCAGGTCGGCCCGAAGAGCGGCCGGGATCGACGCAGTCTTCATGGCGTCAGCAGCTCGGGCACCGAACACCAGGCCCTCGAGCAGCGAGTTGCTGGCCAGGCGATTGGCGCCGTGCAGGCCGGTGCAGGCCGCCTCGCCGGCAGCGAAGAGCCCTCCGATCGACGTCCGGCCATCGAGGTCGGTCTCGATGCCGCCCATCACATAGTGCGCGGCGGGACTGACTGGAATCCGATCGGTGGCGAGGTCGAAGCCCGCTCGCCGGCAGGCCTGCGTGATCGTCGGAAAGCGTCTGCGGATGTAGTCCGGGTCGAGATGCGCCATCGACAGAAACACCGGAGCGCCGGTCCGCTGCACTTCGCGAACAATCGCCCTCGCGACCAGGTCGCGTGAGGCGAGATCGCCGGCGGGCTCGTAGCGCTGGACAAAACGCTCGCCGGCCTGGTTCACCAGCCGCGCTCCTTCCCCACGCAGCGCTTCCGACAGAAGAAACCGCGGCGCGCCCGCAACATTGAGGGCCGTGGGGTGAAACTGAATGAACTCGAGGTCGGCCACGCGCGCGCCGGCCTCGAACGCCATCGCGATGCCGTCTCCGGTCGCGATTGCGGGATTGGTCGTTTCGCGGAACACATGCCCGGCTCCGCCCGTCGCCACGAGCGTCCGCGTGGCGGTGACGTGCTGAACGCGTCCCTCGCGATCCAGAAACGTCGCCCCAGTGGAGACCGCGTTGGCGGTCTCCAGCGCCATCGCCAGCGCATCGGGGAAGACCTGAATCCGGGGATGCACGGCGACCATGTCCCACAGGACCTGACCGATCGAGCGCCCGGTGGCGTCCCGCGCATGCAGCACACGGCGCACGCTGTGGGCGGCCTCGCGCCCGAGCGCAGGTTGATGACGCTCGTCACGATCGAAGGCGGCGCCCCACTCGATCAACTCGCGAACGTAGCGCGGACCGTCCCGGACGAGCACATCAACGGCGTCGGCGACGCAGAGACCGTCGCCGGCCGCAATGGTGTCCTGTGCGTGAAGCTCCGGGGAATCGTCAGGACCGATTGCTGCGGCGATACCGCCCTGCGCGTATCCCGTGTTGCTCTCGCGCGGGTCCGCCTTCGTGAGGATGACGACTGTGCCCACGTCGGCGAGCGAGATCGCGGCGCGCAAACCGGCGATGCCACTGCCGATGACCAGGAAATCGCCGCGCACGCTCACGGTGCTATCCTATCAATGCTTGGGCTCTGGGCTCTGGGCTTTAGGCTCCGGACGAGCCCACGCCCCAAGGCCCCGAGCCCACAGCATTGACCCTTGATACTCCGAGAGATCCCGTTCGCGTCGACGTCACCGCGGGCTCACGCACGTCGACGATCCTGATCGGCAACGGCGTCAGCGAGCGTCTTGCGCCGCTGCTGGACGCGCACGGCGTCGGCGCCCGGCGATTCGTGGTGTCGAGTCCGGTCGTCTGGCGCCTGCATGGCGAGCACATACAGCGTGCGCTCGGCAGCCTCGATCCCATCCTTCTTCCTGACGGCGAGCGCTTCAAGAACCTGCAGTCAGTGTCCCGCGTCTACGAAGCCCTGATTCGCGCCGGCGCGGACCGGGGCAGCGCGATCGTCGCCGTCGGCGGCGGCGTCGTCGGCGACACGGCTGGTTTTGCGGCGGCGTCGTTTCTCCGCGGCATCACGCTGGCCCACGTCCCGACCACGCTGCTCGCGCAGGTCGACAGCTCGATCGGCGGCAAGGTTGGCGTGAACCACGCGCTCGGCAAGAATCTGATCGGCGCGTTTCACCAGCCGGCCGTGGTTGTCGTCGATCCGCTGCTGCTGAAAACGTTGCCACGGCGTGAATTCCGGTCGGGTCTGTACGAGGTGATCAAATACGGCATGATCGCGAGCCGCGGCCTCTTCGATCGTCTCGCCAGCGAGACCAAGGCGATCGTCGCCCGCGACCCGGACATGCTCGTGCCGGCGATCGAGGAGTCGTGCCGGATCAAGGCCGATGTCGTCTCGAAGGACGAGCGCGAAGGCGGGCTGCGCCGGATTCTGAACTACGGTCACACCGTCGGCCATGCGCTCGAGGCGGTCACGAAATACCGGCGATTTCGCCACGGCGAGGCGATCGCCTTCGGCATGCTCGCCGCCGCCGATCTCGCCGTCGTCAGGGGCGCGCTCACCGACAGCAGCCGACAGGCCCTCGCCCGATTGATCGCCGCCCTCGGGCCGCTGCCGTCAATCGCGGACCTGCCAATCCCCGACGTCATGGACGCCATCCGGCGAGACAAGAAAGTGCTGAACGGACGCCTGCACTTCGTCATTGCTACCGACATTGGCGCGACGACCACGGTGGATGATGTGAGCGAGGACGAGCTGCGGGCGGTCCTGTTCAGGCTGGGCTTGAAGGCTTAGGGCTCGTTCGAGCCCTTAGTCGGCGGCGATCCCGAGCGCCTTCATCTTCTGGAGCAGCGACTTGTAGGCGATGTTCAGGACGTCGGCCACCTGGCCCTTGTTGCCGGCCGCCTGCTGCAGCGCCTGCTCGATCTTGCGACGCTCCACTTCATCGGTCATGCGGCGCAGCACGTCCGCCATCGTGCCTGAGAGGTCGATCTGTTCCCAGGGGCTCGCCACCGGCGTGACCGAGGCCGTCTGACGGAACGAGAGGTTCAGGTGATGCGGTTGAATCGCGTCGCCGTCGCTCAGAATGACGGCGCGTTCGATGCAGTTCTGCAGCTCGCGCACGTTGCCGGGCCACTGGTAGGCGTGGAGATGGTCGATCGCCGCTGGCGTCAGCACCAGCTCCTTCTTGTTCAGATCGCGGCAGAACTTCTCGACGAAATGGCGGGCCAGGATCAGGATGTCGTCGGTGCGCTCGCGCAAGGGTGGAATCAGAATCGGGAACACCGACAGGCGGAAGAACAGATCCTCGCGGAACAGCCGCTCGGCCACGCGCTGCTTCAGGTTGCGGTTCGTCGCGGCGACCACGCGCACATCGACATGCAATGACTGGGTGCCCCCGACCCGCTCGAATCGCTTCTCCTCGAGCGCCCTCAGAATCTTCGCCTGGAGTGGCAGCGGCAAGTCGCCAATCTCGTCGAGGAACAGCGTGCCGTGGTGCGCCAGCTCGAAGCGGCCGGGCTTGCGGGCGCCGGCGCCGGTAAACGCGCCCTTCTCGTAACCGAACAGCTCCGTCTCGAGCAGCGTGTCGGGAATGGCGGCGCAGTTGATGGCCACGAACGGACCGTCATTGCGGGGGCTCAGCACATGCAAGGCCCGCGCGAACAGTTCCTTGCCCGTCCCGCTCTCCCCTTCGAGAAGCACAGTCGCGTCGGTGGCCGCGGCGCGATGAAGCTGCTGCGACACCTGGCGCAGCTTGGGGTCCTCGCCAATTATTTTCGGGGCACCCCGCCGCTCCGCGAGCTCTTCCTTCAACAGGAAATACTCGGTGAGCATGCGACGTTGTGCGATCGCCCGCTCCACCATGAGCAGCAGGTGGTCAGGGTCGATGGGCTTGGCCAGGAAGTCCATCGCGCCTTCCTTCATCGCGGTCACCGCGTCCTGAATGCTTCCGTAGGCGGTCATCACGACGACCTGGAGCTCGGGGTCGAGCTCTTTCGCGGCCCGGAGCACGCCAAACCCGTCACCAACCGGAAGCTTCAGATCGGTCAGCACGACGACCGGCCGCGCCTGCCGAAGCTGCTGGATCGCCTCGGTCTCGTCGCGGGCCTCGAGCACGGCATGGCCGTGCGCCTCGAGCGCATGCCGAAGCATGGCTCGCAGCGAATCTTTGTCTTCGACGATGAGAACGGGGAATGAGGCCATTGGTGATGAGTGATTATCGATCTGGGATTCGTTGGTGAACGACGAGTGATGGATTGGCGATTATCGACGAGGCACGAGATCAATCACCGATAGATCACAAATCTCCAATCCGAAATCGTCAACGAATCGACAATCAAGAATCGCCAATCACAAATGATCTAGCGGACCCAGCCGGCCGGAACGCCTGCACGCCGCGCCTCGTCCTGGATCGTGGCAATGGCCTTCGTCCGTGCCTGGACTTCCTGCCTGGCGCGATTGAGCTCGGCGATCGCCCCGTCTCGCTTGGTGGCAATCACCGCACGTTGTGCTGGATCGTCGCGGTTGGTGTAGTCCGTATTGAGCGCGTTGACCTGACTCTGCAAGGCGTCGGCGAACGTCTGAGCGCGTTGCAGTGCCTCGCGCTCTTCGCTGATCCGCTTCTTCCAGGACGCCTCGTCCTTCTTGCGGTCATCAGCAGACGCGTCTGGGGCGCTGGGCGCCGAGGCAGCCTGATCGCCAGAGGACGACGACGCCGGGGGCGACGATGTCGCCGGGGCGTTCGGGTCAGGTTTGATGTTTCCGTTCGTGTAGACCTTGCCGGGCGACTTGATGGTCTTCCGCCGTTCCTCTTCCTTCTTCGCCACATCGCCTAGAGCCTGCGCCGATGCGAAGCCGGTCGTGCACAGTGACGCCAGGATTCCCAGGATCACCAGGCGGCTAGTCACGTGCCAGAAGCCACCGCACTCAGAAGCACCGCACTCAGAAACACCGCTCTCAGAAGCACTGTGTGAAGTCATGTTCAGAATTCTCACCCTTCCTCTTTTCGGCTTCAAGCCGTCCAAGCTCCAGAGGCCGTCGTCGGCCAGGATGTGCAGAGGCATAAAGGCCGGCAAACTAACGGATCTCTCTCCACGCCCGGAGCCAAGCCCTTCCATCGGTTCGTGCGAGCGTGGCCTCCACCACCCGCCTGGTGTCCGAGCCTCCGTAGGCGTGCACCAGCAGCCGCAGCACCTCTCGGCCAGGGTTCGGCCCCGCCGCCTCGTCACCGTCAATGAGCGGCCTCCCGTCGTTCTCTGACGGGTCGTCAGCTACCCAGGCGACGACGTACACATGCGAGTTGATCGTGGCCTCGCTCATGTCCGCCAATCGACCGTGGGCGTAGAGCTGCCAACGTGGGTTGTTCGGGCCCCACGGACGCTCCTCCGTGGCCGCGTCGAGGTCGGCGTCGCTGCACGTCGCATTTCCACAACGCACCAGCGCGGTTGTGTCCGTGAGATTCAACGTCGCTCCATTCGGCAGTCGGCGTGTGCCCGGAGGGCCGTCCACGAACGGCGATCGCATCGAGCCGTCAAGAATCCCGTTCCAGTCCCCTACCGCGGCAATCTCATGCGCCGCCCGCTCGATCGCCGCATCCGCCGCGTAGAACGCCTCCGCGCCGTCGCGATAGCTGGCGGAAATGCGGCTCTCGGTCATGGTCACCAGCGTCAACGCGGTTCCCAGCCCGGTCAGCAGCACCATCGCCAGCAGCGCCATGATGAGCGCCACGCCGCGTTCATCAACGAGCCACGTTCGTTCCGTGTTGGGCATTGGAATCATGGCTTTCGGCTTTGGGGCATTCTTGTCAGCGCGCCAAGTTCAGATTGCGCGGCGTGACGTCGAAGTGCACCTCGAGATCGGGGACGTATCGGCCGCCGGCCATGGCCGTACCTCCCCTCGTGAACAGTGGTCCGGCCGGACCGCGCATCGAGCTGAGCGCAGCCTGAATGCGAAGGGTGACGCGAACGCGCCGGATGCGAAAGAGATCGGCATCGAACCGGTTCGGCGCGGCCGAGTCCGGGCACCAGGGCCCATCGCTCAGCACCGCCGCCGACAATCTCACAAGACGAGTGCCTGACCCGATGGCCGGCAGACGCGGCACCTGCCGGCCGTCTGCAACCTGAAACACGCAGCTCTCGCCGTCGGCCCACGCACCTCGATGCTCGGCAAGCGGTGGCGGCGGCGGGCCGTACGTCGTCCACGGGCCGGGCGTGAGGTCCAGGGAACGGCCAGTGAGCTGCGGTGGCTGAGGGTCTCCGAAGTATTCAAGCTCCAGCTTCACGACGTTGTCGACGACCGGCAGATCGGATTGCCATCCGTCGTAGCGCATCAACTGATAGGCGCCGGTGGCCGCGTCCGGCTGTGCTTCGTAGGTCAGGGAGGTGACCTTTGCGACCAAGGCTCCGGTTCCGTACCCGACGAGGGCGCCGCCTCCGCGATGCGCGAGACGCAGACCCGCACCGTCAACCTGCAGAACGCGGAACGCGTTCACATGGCTGCCCTGGTCAAAGACGAGCAGCGAGTCCCCTTCCTCGAATCCGCACAACCGTGTCGCCGTGGGACCCGGACAGTTCGAGGGGGCGCTGAGTCGTGCGTCGCTCGAACCCGCGGGCAACGGAGCGGCAAGCGAGGTTTGCGATGCCAGGCTCTCAACTGAGAGCAGGGTGATCGCATCCGGGCGGAAGTACACGCCACGCGAGGGATCGGTCGCATCGCCAAACGCGCGATACGGCAGAACCGGCGCGATGAAGTCGAGCAGCGGTCCAGCGGCCGGTCCCCAATCGAGGCCCGCCCCTGCCACGATGAGCGCCTGCCGCATCGCGTCCGCGCCCACCCGCATCCGCTGTTGCAGATCCGCGACTTCGGGCTGCACTTGGAACACGCGCTGAGCCGGCGCCACGATCGAGAACAGCGCGCCCATGATGACGACGGTGATCATCGAAGCCACGAGCAGTTCCACAAGGGTGAACCCCGCGTTCGGACATGCGAAACAGCGCCGCGTCGGGCTCACGGCGCCGTGACTCTCATGAGCGTAACGACCCTGGCTTCGTCCTGTAGACGACTCACGCTGCCCTGTTCGGCTTGTCCCCGACTGCGCTGTCGCGTGACGAGCACCTGCACGATCCGGACACCGGGATCGCCTGGAAGCGGCTCGATCGACCAGCGCCGCGTGTAGACCGTCGGCGGCGGCGCATTCTCATCTTCGCCAACCACGCTGCCGAGGGCATCGAGATGGTCGACGTACCCGAGAGCGTTCCGCTGCAGTGTGCCCGATGCCGGGGCCTGCCCTTCCGATCGGATCTCCTCGGCCTTCTGGCCCGCATAGATCGCTGCGAGCGTGGTGTCACGTGCGGATGCTGTCCCCACCGCCGCGATCCTGAACAGCTGCGCCATCGCGACCACGCCGGTGATCGTGATGCACATCGCCACGAGCACTTCGATGAGCGTGGAGCCGGCCTGTTCGCGGAGCAGCATGGGTGCGTGCGATCGCAAGCGCGCTGCCAGTCGAAGGCTCGTCCGGCTCTCTGCCCGCAACACGCTGCGATGCGGCAACTTGTAGGGTTGGGACTCGCACCCGCGTCTTCGGGATCGCGCGAAGGTTGGCAGATTCCGAAACGCGTGGACCGGTGAAGGATTGAGGATTACGCGAGCGGCAACGTCACCTGAAAACACGCGCCGCCGCTCGGCGAGCTTCCGGCGGTCACACGCCCGTTGTGCGTGACGATGATCTTCTGGACCAGCGCCAGTCCGAGACCCGTGCCCGTCTTCTTCGTCGTGAAGAAGGGTTGGAAAATCCGATCGCGGTTGCCGCGATCGATGCCAGGTCCATTGTCGTGCACGTTGATCCGCGCCAGCCCGTGTTCCCGGTCGAGCGTGCCCTCAACGCGAATGTGAGGTGCCACCCCGATCGGCTGACACGCCTCAATCGCGTTGCGCAGCAGATTGCTGAACGCCTGCCGCAGCAGGACATCATCGGCGTCGACGGGGCCAAACTGACCGGTGACGAGGATCTCGCCACCGAGCTGGTGGGCGTCGTTCCGCAGATCGTCGGCGGCCCGCTCGACCACGGCCGCGAGATCGTGTGTGGCGAGCGAGAGCTGTGTCGGGCGGGCGAAGTTCAGGAAATTGGTGACCACTTCGCCAAGCGCCTTGGTCTCCTGCCGGATGCCCTCGACGTAGGTTCCGAACTGCGGCGGCAGCGCCGCCGGGTCGAGCAGTTTGCCGTAGCCGTGAATGGTGGCGAGACCATTGCGGAACTCGTGGGCAATGCCGGCGGTGAGCTCACCGAGCCGCGCCAGCGTCTCCTTCAATCGCAGCTGCTCTTCGAGCTGGACGACCGCGGTGAGATCCGAGAACAGGCAGATCACGCCGCTGGCTTCGGTGTTCGGCTGGCCAAGCGGAGAGACCGTGACCCCGACGTGGGTGACGTCATCGGCATGCGGAACCTCGAGCGCCCGCCGCACGATCGGATGTCCTGTCGCCAGACACTCGTTGATGACGCCGGCCAGTGGGGCCGCCGCCGGAGGGAGCGCCGACAGGAGAGAGCCGGTGGCATCGGTGGCGATGCCGAGCATTGCGCGGCCGGCGGGATTCAAGATCTGGACGTGTCCCTCTCGGTCGACAACGAGCAGGCCGGCGGTCAGGCTGTTGACGATCTGGATACTGAGGCGCTCGGAGGCCTCGGCGCGC
Organism: Vicinamibacterales bacterium; assembly: GCA_035293405.1. Taxonomy (GTDB): domain Bacteria; phylum Acidobacteriota; class Vicinamibacteria; order Vicinamibacterales; family UBA2999; genus Gp6-AA40. Next base: position 27,458 of record DATDOE010000085.1, read on the forward strand.
TCGGCCATGGCGCGCTCCTGCGCGCGCAGCTTCTGAATCGCCTCCTGCAGTGCCAGCGCGAGCATCGGGGACTCGCCTCCTCCGTCGCGGCTACGGCCGCGGCTGTCGCGCGCCGCGCCGACGAAGCGAAGGGCGGCGTAGGTCAATACGCCGACGAGCACGGCGATGATCGCGGTGAGGCCGACCAGGGCGTACGCCTGGGGGTTCATTGGTAGAACCCGAAGTACCAGTCGACGATCGGATCCCCCCACATGGCGGCAAACAGCGCGCCGACGGCCAGGAACGTCCCGAACGGCAGGGCGTATTTCATGTCGCCGCGGCCTGACAGGATCAGCGCACCGCCGGCAAGGGATCCGGCAAACGAGGCGAGCACGAGCGTCAGGAGCACCAGCTTCCAGCCCAGGAACGCCCCGATCATGGCCAGCAGCTTCACGTCGCCCATGCCGAGGCCCTCCTGGCCGCGCACACGGTAGTAGGCCTCGGCGATCGCGAACAGCACGCCACCGCCGACGACGAGGCCGATCAGCGAGTCGCGCCACCCTGGCGGGAGAAAGAAGCTGCAGACGAAACCGACGACAATGCCCGGCAGCGTGATCGAGTTCGGCAAGATCTTATGCTGCAGGTCGGTGACGAACAGGACGATGAGCGCGCAGGCAAAGACGGTCCGCACCAGGCCGAGTGGTGTCGGGCCGTAGAAGGCGTACAGGAGGACGAAGGTGAGAGCGGTGACGACCTCCACCGCGGGGTACATCACCGACACCCGCTGACCGCAGGTGCGACATCGGCCTCGCTGGACCGCCCAACTCACGACCGGAATATTGTCGAACCAGGAGAGCGTGCGCCCGCACGTGGTGCACCGCGAGCGCGGATGCACCAGCGACTCACCTCGCGGCAGACGGTAGATACAGACGTTGAGAAAACTGCCAATACAGAGTCCGAATGCGCCGGCAATAACGAGCGACGCCCAGAGGGGCGTCAATGACTCGGCTCCGCCAGGGGGGCGCCGCGCTTGAGGGGATAGAGCTCTGATGTCTTCGCGACGTCCACGGCGCCAGAGACGGGGTCGAGCGCGTAGGGCTCGTTGCTCGGATCGACCGGCATGCCTCGCAACAGACCGGCTCGCACCATCTCGAGCCAGGACATCGGGAAGCGCCCGGCCTGATCGTAGAATCGGTTCACGACAGGCTGGAGCGCTGCTATCTGCGCCTCGGCGTCCAGCTGCATGATTGCGCGCCGCGCCGCTTGCCGCAGCCACTCGTGCTCAGCGGTCTCCGCGAGGCGCAGCCAGAGCGAACGCGCGGCGTCGCGCTCGCCTCCTTCGGCGAGCACACTCGCCGCGAGCGGCTGCAACCAGTTCGGCGCACCGGGCAGCGCAGCGCCCTTCAGAAACCACCGCGCGGCGGCCTCGGAATTTCCGCGCCACCAGTACTCGACGAACCCGGCATCGTGAAAGTACTGCCACTTGGTCGGGGATTCGCGAATACCTTTCTCGAGCAAGGCGATCGCCTGCTCCGTCTGCCCTGGGCCGATCGGGTAGGCCTCAGACAGCAGGACCGCACCGAACCGGTACGCGATGTTGAAACGCGGGTCCAGCGTCGTCGTCATATCCAGCAGCGGATAGAGCAGGTCATAGGCCTTCTTGTCTCCTGCCGACAACTTCGTGTCCCCGTAGTATTGAACCGCGCGTATCCAGTAGATATCCGCCCAGATGGCGTTGAAGCCGAGCGTCAGGCGCCGCATCAGCGCCGGAGAGCGGACCCAGAGCACGCTCGTCGGCGACGTGGGCCGCGACAAGGCACCTTCGAGCCACACCTGACTGCTCACGGTGCTGGCCAGCAGGACCACCAGAACAATCCAGGCCAGCGCTGGCGTGCGGGGAGCGATAGATGCGTCCCTCATCTACTTGAAATCCCGACGGGAGAACACGATGGACGCCCCCACCAGCAGCAAGGCGCAGTACAAGCCGTTCGAGAACGTTGCGAGCAGCATGTGTTGCGCGCCGACAGGGTCCGCGTGGACGACAGCAGCCTTGATGTCCAGCGGCGCCAGATTCGGCATCACGTAGTACACACCGCGCGCGACCAACGCCAGAGCAGGCGAATGCACGATGTTGTCGAGCTGCTTCAAGTCCTCGCTGAAGTGGCCAATCACGTACACAGCGAACGTGAATGCCACTGACAGGAACGGGCTGGTGAAGGTCGAGAAGAAGAGCGCCGCAGCGGTGATGACCATCAACTCGACGCCGATGAGCGCGAACGCCTGCAGCATGCGCGGATCCAGGGCTGGCGCCTCCCAGGCGCGCTTGGTCGCTTCGGCCGTCGTCCAGTCGAGATAGGCGAGTACCGCGTAAAACGCCATCGCCATGAAGGCGAGGTTCGTGAGCAGCGTCAGGACCAATCCCAGGTACTTGCCCACGATGAACTGTGTGCGCGTGACCGGTTTCGACAACAGGCTATAGATGCTCCTCCGCTCCACTTCCTTGGTCACCAGTCCGATGCCGAAGAAAATCGCAATCAGAACGCCAATCAGGGAGGCTGAGGCCAGGCCCAGGTCCTTGATGATCTTGACGTCCTGACCGGCGGTCAGCTGCGCGAGCAGGAACGAGGCGGCCATCAACAGCACGGCAAAGAAGACGAGACCGTAGGCGACGCGATCGCGGATGGAATCTCGGAACACGCCGCCGGCGATGATGCCAATCGCTCTCATGATGTGGCCCCTCCCGACTCGCGGCGATCGGACGCGGCACGGACTTGTTCGACGAAGAAGTCCTCCAACGTACTTCGCATCGGGTTCAGCGAGACGATGCGGGCGCCTGCGGCGGCGAGGTCCGGAATGAACTCCTCCGGCACGGTGGTCAGCGGCAGCTGGAGCGCAAAGCGGCCCTCACCGAGTGGCGTCACGTTCATCACGCGCCAGCGCACGCGAGTCATGACCGCCTCGTTCACGCCGGACACCACGAGCTCCCAGCCTCGGACTTCGAAAGCCGTGAGCTGATCCAGAGGACCGCTCGCGGCGAGACGCCCCTTCGCGAGTATCGCAACGCGGCTACAGAGGGCCTCGGCGTCGCTCAGTACGTGCGAGCTGAAGAACACCGTGCAGCCACGGTCGCGGAGGCGCAAGATCAACTCGCGCACCTCGCGGCGACCCAGCGGATCGAGTCCCGACATCGGTTCGTCGAAAAACACCACTTCTGGATCGTTGATGAGTGCCTGCGCGATTCCCACGCGCTGCACCATGCCCTTGGAGAACTTCCGCAACTGGAACCGGCGTTCGACGCCGATGCCGACCTCGTCGAGCAGATCCGAGGCCCGCTTTCGTCCGTCCCGAGCGCTGGCCCCGAAGACGCGAGCAAAATAGACGAGCAGTTCCTCGGCCGTGAGGTTGTCGTAGAAATAGGGATTTTCGGGGAGGTAGCCAATCCGGCGTCGCACGTCCACATCGCCAACGGGGCGTCCCAGAATCTCGGCACGCCCCGACGTCGGGTAGATCAGCTGCATGAGCAGCTTGAGCGTGGTTGTCTTCCCGGCGCCGTTGGGACCCAGAAAACCGAAGACCTCCCCGCGCCCGACCTCCAGGGTCAGGTCGTCGAGGGCCACATATGGCCGGGATCGCCAGAAGCCAACCGCATAGTGCTTCGCAAGATTTTCGATTCTGATGGCGTCCATACCACCAGTCCTTTTCGGTTCAGGAACGCCCCACCCCCAGTCCTCAGGGCATCACTCCCACTTTGCGAAGCGCGTGAGCGATCGCCGCGTCGAAGTATCCGGGGCGCACGCTCGGTAACATGACTCCGTTGATGAAGAAGGTTGGCGTACCCTTCACACCGAGCTTCGTGCCCAGTTGGGCATCGGCGCGGACGCCCTCGAGCACTTTCGGATAGCGGGCGTCGAAATCGCTCTCGCTGATCTGCGCCACCTCTTTGAGCGCGGCCTTCACCTCGTCACGGCTCATCGACGGTGATTGCCGCTCGTACAGCGCCGCCTCGAGCTCCTTGTCCCGGTTCTTCTCCCGCGCCATGCGCACGGCCGCCGCCGCCTCGCACGCCGCGAGGTGGCCCGCATTTCCGGCGCCGCATTCGAGCTCCAGCGGGAAGTCGCGATTCTCGAACACGAAGACGCCAGGATGGGCCTTCTCGTACTTCGCGATGATGTCCTTGTACAGGATCCAGGCGAGACGACAGGACGGACACTGATAGTCGTTGAACTTGAGCACCAGGACCTTCGCGGGTCCCGCCGGCATCGCCTCAGGCACGGTCGTCTGGGCGTCGAACCACTTCTCCCACTCGGCCAGCTGCTCGGGCGTCAGCGTTTCGATCGGGGCGGCCGGCTGGGCGGTCGGCGTCGACGGCGCCGCGCTGGCAATCTGCTCACGCGGGAACACGAGCACCAGGGCGATGGAGGCGACGAGCCACGCCGCACCGAGCGTCGCGGCGGTCGGGCTTCGAACGAGTCCGATCAGATCCTGTCCGAGTCGAGACGGCAGCGCGCCGAGCGGTCCTGCGGCCGAGGCGGACACCAGGAACGTCCCGATGACGGTCACGTACATCGTGATGCACACGAGACACGCGAGACCGAGGACGAAGAACGAGACGTACGCGAAGTAGAAGACGGCGGCCAGGCCGAGCGTCGACAGGACGAAGACGTAGCCGGCCACGCGCGACGCGGTGTCTGACTTCGGCGTTCGCAAGCCCCAGGCGGACAACATCAGCACCAGCGCGGACCAGATGGCCCCGCCGGCCGCGACCGGAATCCCAAGCACCGTTCCGTACTGGCTCTGAAAGACCTGTTGGCAGCTGACCGTCGCATTGACCTCACAGATCGCCGAGTAGGTCGGATCGGTCAGCAGCCGGTGGTGCACGTAGAGCGCGTAGCTCGATGCCACGAACCCGAGCAGCGAGAGCGCAAGCAGAGCGTTTCGAACGCGACTAGTCATAGCCGTACCTATGATGGAAAACCTCAGGGCTCGGGCCCCATGCCTGAGTGATGCGCAATTGCCCCTGCATTATAGACGCGGCTGTACGCAGGCAAGGCCGGCTGCGGAATCCGCAGCCGGCCTTGCCCGTGGTCGAAGTCGGTCCTTACTGGATGACCGAGATCCCGGCGGCCGCCACAGGCGGGTTCGCGGGAGCAGCCGCACCGGCCGCGTTGACGTTCTGCCAGATCGCGCCGGCCGCGGTCGTCGCAAACGCACGGTTGCCCGTGTTTGCAGGACTGGTCGGAATGCCGCTCGCGAAATAGCCGCTGAGCGTGGCGGCCGTGTTGCAGTCTGCCGGTCCGGCAGCCGCACCGGTGGCCGCAACCAACGCGTAGTTGTAGCCGCTCTTCTGCGGCGCCTCGCCGCCAGCCGCGCGGCTCAGATCCTCAGAAAGGAAACCCTGGTTGCCTCCGGGCGGCGGGTCACCGAGCTGGTCGAACAGAATCGTATAGGAGCCGTTGCCGCAGGCCGCGGAGTAGCTGACCTGGGCGGTGTTGATGGCGCGCATGCCACCAATCGCCGACGTCTCGTTGCCCGACATACGGGCACGGAGCAGACCGGGCACCGCGATCGCCGCGATGATGCCGATGATGGCGACCACGATCAGCAACTCGATAAGCGTAAACCCTTCGTTCTTCTGCAGTTTCTTCACAGTCGTTACTCCTTGAGAGCGCTCGGGCCGGAAGGCCCGATGGTAATTCTTCCGCCGCTCCGACACGGCGCCTCGTGAACGCTTGACTCAGCAGCAACCGTGATGCCAGCAGAGGTCGCCACGAGTGTTGTCGGTGTAACCGCTGCGGATCTTTATGGTTACGGCCGAGATCGCCAAGGGAGTCCCCGGTGCGGATACTGCCATTCTTCGTCCGGGTGCCAAGAAGTGTCAACCACGGCTGCCAAGAATTGGCGTCACCGAAGGTTGAATTTCTTGGCGTAGTACCGGAAGGACCGGAATGACATCCCCAGCATGTCTGCGGCTTTTGTCTGCACACCCCCGGCCCGTTCGAGCGCCAGAGCGATATAGTGCCGGTAGAACTCCTCCCCCAACGCTTCCAGATCGAACCCTTCTTTGAGGTCGGGCAGACCGGGGGACTGCTGGCCGGCGGACCCGTCCGGAGTCCCGACAGCCCTCGGCGTCTCGGCGCGAACCTGGGCAGGGAGGCTCTCGGGCAGTACCACCTGCGTCGGTTCGAGGGCTACGGCTCGTTCGATGATGTTCTCAAGCTCGCGGACGTTCCCGGGCCAACTGTAAGCGGCCAGGAGGTTCTGAGCCTCGTGTGAAATGCTGCGCACCGGCTTGTCCACGCCCTCCCCGTACTTCGCGAGGAAGTGTTCGGCCAGCAGTGGAACGTCTTCGCGCCGCTCCCTGAGCGGGGGCAGGTGAACCTGGATGACGTTGATCCGGTAGTACAGGTCCTCTCGAAAACGACCCTCGGCCACCATCTTCTGCAGGTCCTGGTTGGTGGCGGCGATGACGCGGATGTCGGCCTGGACTTCTTCCGTGCCACCCAACCGGCGGAACCGGCGATCCTGCAGCACCCGCAGCAGCTTGACCTGCATCGCCGGCGTCATCTCCCCGATTTCATCGAGGAAAATCGTGCCCCGCTCGGCGACCTCGACCAGGCCCTTCTTGTTCGTATCCGCGCCAGTGAACGCGCCTCGCATGTGGCCGAAGAGCTCCGACTCGAGCAACGTTTCGGGAAGCGCCCCGCAATTCAGCGCGACAAACGGGTGCTCGCGCCGGAGCGAGTTGTAGTGCACTGCCCGGGCGACCATGTCCTTGCCGGTGCCGGATTCGCCGGTAATCAGCACGGTGCTGTTCGTCTTGGCGATCGTCTCGATCATCTTGAAGACGTCGAGCATCGCCTCGCTGCGGCCGATGATGTTGCAGAACTCGTAGGTCGAATTCAGCGCGCGCTTCAGGAGGACGTTCTCCTGCTTCAGGCGGTGCGCCTCCATCTGCTGGCGGACCTTGAGTCGCAATTCGTCCATGTTGAACGGCTTGGTGAAATAGTCCACCGCGCCGAGACGCATGGCTTCAACCGCGCTGTCGGTTGACGCGAACGCCGTCATCATGAAGGCGATGATGTCGCGATTGACGGCCTTGGCCGTGCGCAGCACCTCGACCCCGCTGACATCGGGCATGCGGATATCCGAGAGCAGCAGATCCACCCGTTCCTTTTCGAGGATGCGAATCGCTTCGGTGCCGTTGGCCGCCACCATCACGTCGTAGCCATCACGACGCAGGACGATGCGCAGCATCTCCCGCATCGATGGCTCGTCATCGACGATGAGAATGCGGGGCTTGGCGCCCTCTTCGGGTACCACGCTGTCAGGCGGTGTCGACTTCGGGGCGGTCACTGGCTGGCTCATACCGACGCTCTGTGCCGTTCCGTCGGTTCTGTGGCGCGAACATCGACGACGGAGATCGCCCCACGGATGGGAATCCGCACGGTCACCGTCGTCCCGGCTCCCACCTGCGACGACACGCGGATGGTGCCATCGTAGTCGGTCACGATGCGGTGCACGATCGCGAGCCCGAGGCCGGTACCCTTTTCGAACGAGCTGCGGAACGGTTGGAAGATCCCATCGAGATCCTCGGGTGCGATGCCGCATCCCTGATCCTGCACCGTCAAGAGCATGGCGCCGGAGGCATCCGTCTCGTTGGCCACCGCGAGCAGCAGCCGCCCGCCCTGGCTCATCGCCCGCAGACCGTTGGTTGCCAGGTTCCAGACGACCTGTCGTATCTGGTTCTCGTCCGCCTCACACCAGACCGGCTCCGCCGGCACATCGACGGCGATCGTGTGGTGCTCGTGGACCTCGGCGCTGTTGCGCAGCAGCAGCGCCGCATCCTGAACTGCCGTCCTGACGTCGAGCCTGGCCACCGCAAACCGCTGCGGGCGCGCGTAGGCCAGAAACGACTTGATCGTGTCGTTCAGCCGCTCGGATTCGCGCAGCACGATGTCCATCAGTTGCGCCTGCTCGTTACTGAGCGGCAGCTCCTGGCGCAGCACTTGAATCGAGCCGGAGATCGACGCCAGCGGGTTGCGGATCTCGTGCGCGATCCCGGCCGCCATCTCGCCAACGGCCGCGAGCCGCTGCTGCAGCCGCCCGTCCCGCTCGAGTCGCCTGACGTCGGTCACGTCCTGGAACGTGAAGAGATACCCGGCGCGGCCGTCGGGAAAGGTCAGCGTGCTGGCAGTCAAACCGATGTCAATCAGGCGCCCGTCGCCGGTCGTGTGCTGGTTGTCGACCTTCAGACTGCGGTTCTGGCTCAGACTGCCGAGCCGCGCGCGAACGCCGTGCGGCAACTGCAGCACCTCGATGGCGTCACGCCTGATCGCCCGGGAGCTCGGGATCCCGAGGATCAGCGAGGCGGCGCGGTTGAAGGTCATGATCCGGCAGTCGGCGTCGGTGGTGACCAGGCCGCTCAACAGGCTGTTGATCACGTACTCGTTGAACGCCCGCAGATCCCGGATTTCATGTGAGGCGTACTCCAGCCGGGCGCCCGCGGATCGCAGACCTTCAGCCAGCGAGCCGGCGAGGAGCGCGACCGCGAAGAAGCCGCTCAAGTTGATGACCACCGTGTACTGGGCCACACCGACGGTCGGCAATTCCACGATCGGCGAGAATCGCCGCGCCAGCGACAGCACGCCGATGTCGACGTACTGAGCCGCCACGAGCGCGAGGTACAGCGCCGCGCTGAGCGCCGCCACCTGCAATGCCACTCGCCGGGAGCGAATCGTGCTCGCGGCGATGATCGGCAGCAGATACAGGGACGAAAAGTTGCTCGCGATACCGCCGGTCACGTGAATGAAGGCGGACACGAGCATGGCATCGGCGCCGAACTGCAGATCGACGAGCCACAGATGGCGCTCCGCGAATCGGAGCGTCGCCAGGTAGATCACGCTGAGCGCGTAGGTGAGCCCGATCAGCGTGAAGAAGGGATCGACCGGGAAGGCGCCTGGCCTGCTGATCTGAATCAGAATGGCGGAGCCGAGCAGCAGCGTGCCGATGACAACGCGTGCGGCAATCAGGGTCGAGAGGCGCGACCGGAGGGTCATCGTCTACTCACGATGATAAGTGCAAAGTGTCAAGTGAAAAGTGGAAAGTAAGTGCGAAGTGTTGCTCGCGCACTTACTTCGCACTTTACACTTTGTCCTTTGCACTTCGCTCACCCTGTCAGCTTGCTGATCAGGTCGAAGATGGGCAGATACATCGCGATGACGATGCCGCCGACGATGCCGCCGAGGAGGGCAATCATGATCGGCTCGAGCAGCGTCAGCAGCCCGGCGACCGCCACGTCGACCTCTTCTTCGTAGAAATCCGCGATCTTCGACAACATCGTGTCGAGCGCGCCCGTGGCCTCGCCGACGCCGATCATCTGCACCACCATCGCGGGAAACACCCTGGTTTCCTTGAGCGGCGCGGCAATCGTCTCGCCGCCTTCGATGCTCTTACGCGTCGCCTGAATGGCTGACTCGACGACGGCATTGCCCGCGGTCTTGGCCGTGATGTCGAGCGCCTCGAGAATCGAGACACCCGAGGCCAGCAGCGTCGACAGCGTGCGGCAGAAGCGCGCCACGGCGATCTTGCGCATCAGGTTGCCCAGCACCGGCAGCTTGAGCACGACCATGTCGACGATCCTCCGCCCTCTGGTCGACCCGTAGAATGCGCGGAACCCGAACGCACCGCCGACGAGGCCGGCAATGATGAAGGGCATGAAGCGGACAAGGCCATTGCTCAGCGCGATGACGATCCGTGTCGGGAGCGGGAGTTCGGCGCCCAAACCCGCGAACATTTGCGCAAAGGTTGGAATCACCTTCCAGAGAATCAGGCCGACGACTGTCGCCGCGATGACGATGACGGCAATCGGGTAGATCATCGCCGACTGCACCTGGTGCTTCAGCTTGACCGCTTTTTCGATGTAGATGGCGAGACGCTTCAGAATCGTGTCGAGGATGCCGCCAGCCTCGCCGGCCGCGATCATGTTCGTGAACAGCGGATCGAACGTCTTCGGATGCTTCTTCATCGCGTCGGCGAGGGACTGACCACTCTCGACGTCGCCACGCGTGGCGAGGATCACGGCGGCGAAGCTCTTGTCCTCTTCCTGCGCGCCGAGGATCTCGAGACATTGCACGAGGGGCAGCCCGGCGTCGATCATCACCGAGAACTGCCGCACGAAGACGGCCAGGTTCTTGGGGTTGACGCGCTTGGCCCGCGCCTTGCGCGGCGCCGCCGCCGCCTTCGCCTCCTTGACCGGATTGATCTGCGTGACGAGAATCTGCTCACGACGCAGCGCGGCGACCGCGCCGTCGATCGACTCCGCCATACGCTCGCCGGTCACCGTCTGCCCGGCCCGTGTCCGTCCGCTGTATGCAAATGTCGCCATTGCCTGCTACTCCACTGACGAGGCCGGTCCAATAGGACCGGCCCTGCGAACGACTGACTCCCGCTCGCCGACCGACGACACGCACCCGCTCCCAAGCACGGCCAACCCACTCACCGCTCGGTCACGACCGTCCGACCACGCGCGTTGAGGGTGTCCCTGTTCGTCCGAGGCCTGCGCCGGCGACCACGCCAACGCCACGGCTGATCAAATCCTGCAGCTCGTCCCGGTTCGACGACGCCATCATCGCCGTCTCGAGGGTGAGGAGCTTCTTCTGATACAGCGTGGCCAGCGACTGGTTCATCGTCTGCATGCCCATCTTTTCCTGGCCGGTCTGCATGGCCGAGTAGATCTGATGGACCTTGTCCTCGCGGACCAGATTACGGATGCCCGGAGTCGGCACCATGATTTCGAGTGCGACCACTCGCCCGCCGCCAATCTTGGGCAGCAGCGCCTGACAGACGATCCCCTCGAGCACCAATGAGAGCTGCGTGCGGATCTGGCTCTGCTGGTGCGAGGGAAAGATATCGATGATGCGGTTGATCGTCTGCGACGCCGAGTTCGTGTGCAGCGTGGCGAACGTCAAGTGGCCGGTTTCCGCGATGCGGAGGGCGGCCTCGACGGTCTCGAGATCCCGCATCTCACCGATCAGGACGATGTCCGGGTCTTCGCGGAGGGCGGCGCGCAGCGCGTTCGAGAAGCTCCCGGTGTCGCTGTGGACTTCCCGCTGATTCACGAGGCAACCCTGGTGCTGGTGCACGAACTCGATCGGGTCCTCGATGGTGAGGATGTGGTCGTGCCGCTCCTTGTTGATCTTGTCGATCATCGCGGCGAGCGTCGTCGACTTGCCCGAGCCGGTCGGACCCGTGACGAGGACCAGCCCGCGCGGTCGCTCTGCCAGCGTGGCGAGCACCTGCGGCAGGTTCAGCTCCTGAAAGCTCCGGATCTTTTCCGGGATCAACCGGTAGACAGCGCCCACGGCGCCGCGCTGGTTGAACATGTTGACGCGGAAGCGGGCCAGGCCCTTGATGCCGAACGAGAAGTCCAGCTCCATGGACTCTTCGAACCGCTTCTTCTGGGCGTCAGTCAGCACGCTGTAGGAGAGTTGCTTCGTCTCCGACGGTGTCAGGTCGGGGCCATTGAGCCGCGTCAGGTGCCCATGGACACGCACCTGTGGCGGCGTGGCGGTGGTGATATGGAGGTCTGATCCCTCCATCTGCACCATCGTGTGCAGCAGTTCAGGCAGCGTCATCACTTCACGGTCTCCCTGACGATCTCTTCAATCGTCGTCACTCCGTCCTTCACCTTGCGCAAGCCGCTCCCTCGCAAGGTGATCATTCCCTCGTCCACAGCCTTCCGACGGAGCTCGAGCGAGGACGCGCCGACAAGAATCAGTTCGCGGACCTCTTCGCCGACTTCCATGACCTCGTAGAGGCCGACGCGGCCCTTGTAGCCGGTGTTATTGCACTTCTCGCAACCCTGGCCCTTGTTGGGGACCACTGTCTTTGCGTCTTCGGCCGAAAACCCGGCTTGCATCAGCGCCTGAGCCGGCGTGGGGTCCGGTTTCGTGCAGTTCTTGCAGATTCTGCGAACCAGACGCTGGGCGCAGATCAGGTTGAGCGAGCTCGCCACCAGGAACGGCTCGATGCCCATGTTCATCAGACGGTTGACTGTGCTCGGCGCATCGTTGGTGTGCAGCGTCGAGAGCACGAGGTGGCCGGTGAGGGCCGCCTTCACGGCGATTTCAGCGGTTTCGAAGTCGCGGATTTCGCCGACGAGGATGACGTTCGGGTCCTGGCGCAGGAAGCTGCGCAGCGCGGCGGCGAAGTTCAAGCCGATGTTCTCGCGGACCTGGACCTGGTTGACGCCCATCAGGTTGAACTCGACCGGGTCTTCCGCGGTCATGATGTTCGTCTGGGGCGTGTTGATGCGCGCGATCGAGGAGTACAGCGTGTTGGTCTTGCCCGATCCGGTTGGTCCCGTCACGAGGACCATGCCCCACGGTTTTTCGATGGCCAGCTCGAACTTGGTCAGCGACTCCTGCTCGAATCCGAGCTTCGTCATGTCGAGCATCAGCTTCGTCTTGTCGAGGAGACGAAGCACGATCTTCTCGCCGAAGAGCGTTGGCAGGCACGAGACGCGGAAGTCGATGTCGCGCAGCTCGCCGCTGTCCTGGAAGCGGATCTTGATGCGGCCGTCCTGCGGCAGCCGCTTCTCGGCGATGTCCAGCTTGGACATGATCTTGATGCGCGAGGTGATGGCGTCACGGAACTTCATCGGCGGCTGCATGATGTTGTAGAGAATGCCGTCGATGCGGTAGCGAACACGCAACTCCTTCTCGTAGGGCTCGATGTGGATGTCGCTCGCACCCTTCTGGATGGCGGACATCAGAATCACGTTGACGAGCTTGATGACCGGCGCTTCTTCGCCCTGTTTGGCGAGCAGCTCGGCGCTGATCTCCTCGAACTCCTCGAGAACTTCGACGTCGCCCGCGTCGGCGAGCGTCGGCATGTCTTCGAGCGCCTTGCTGGCGACCTCGAGTGCGCTGGCACCGGGAGGGCCATCCGCTTTGCCCGCCATCGCCGGCGCCGACGTCTTGCCGTAGTACTTCGCGATGGCGTCGATGACCGCCGTTTCCGACGCGACGACCGGCTCGACGTTGTAGCCCGTCATGAACTTGATGTCGTCCATGGCGAACACGTTGGTCGGGTCCGTCATCGCGATGGTCAGGGTGGCGCCTGACCGCGAGAGCGGGACGATCTGATACTTCTGCGCCGTCTCCGCTGGAACCAGCTTGACGACGGCGGCATCGACGTCGAACTGCCCGAGGGCGATCGACGGCACGCCATATTGCTTGCTGAGAAGGGCGGTGATCTCGTCGTCTTTGACGTATCCGAGCTTGATCAGATTGAAGCCGAGCTTCCCCCCGTGCTGGCGCTGATAATTCAGTGCCTCCTGGAGCTGCTCAGGCGTGATGCGCTTCTCTTTGAGAAGCAACTCTCCGATTCGAACCGCCATCACCGATCACTGGCTGACGCGCGGCGAACGTACGCCGGTGACCCGTTCACCGTCTCATCACTCATATGTCCGCACTGCTGTGGCCTGTCTCAATTGAATCGTCAGAATGCGACCCTGGCCGCAGCGGGACCGCTGACAGACAGCGACCCCGTCGGGCACCCGGGCTCGCCCATCTTCTCGGCCTGCACGCTCCTGCCCGATAGTGTGGAGGGGACGTATGTCTGTGTCCCGCAAGCGGTAACGTCCCGATCGGGTCCGTTACACCAGGGTGCCGAAGTTGTGATGGAATAAAGGGAACCGCCAGTTTGTCCCTCACGGCCCGATTGCTGGGTACGACCTCGAATTGGGCAACCGCCCGTACAGGGAACAGAACTGGACATTTACCGTATCAGGAGACTGATTGACCTCAGCATCGGGGGCCGTGGCTTTACGATCCAGCACAGACGGATTCCTCAGTCGGCTTATCGGTGTAGTCCGACGCCCCCGCATCACCTTTCAGGCGGTTGCCGCCTCCCCCCGCTGGGTAGGTCTGTTGGCGCTCTTGACGGTTGCCACCGCCGGCAGCCAGGCGATGTTGCTGGCAACCGGGGTTGGGCAGCAGGCGCTGGTCGATCAGTGGGAGAGCACCGCGCTGGCCTTCGGGCAGGACGTCGATGACGCCAGATACGAGCAGTTCCAGGCGCTTAGTCGAAACGGCGCCGCCTACGGGGTCGCGACGGCGCTGGTCAGTGGGCCGGTCCTCACGCTCGTGGTTGCTACAGTGGTCTTTCTGTCCTTTCGGCGAGTGGGAAACGTGGCCTTCGCACAGGTGCTGTCAGTCATCGCCCACGCGAGCGTGATCCTCGCGCTGCGCCAGGTAATCGCGGCGCCGGTCAACTACGCGCGTGAAACGACGGCGAGCGCAACATCCCTAGGTGTGTGGTTTCCCACGCTGGATGAAGCCTCCCCCGTCTCGCGGTTTGTCGGGGCACTCGACGTGTTCGTCCTGTGGTGGGTGGTGGTACTCGCCCTCGGTGTGGCGGTCCTGTATCGGCGGAAGGCCCGCACGCTGGCGGCAACCTTCGTCGGCGTCTACGTCGGCGTGGCGTTGCTGCTTGCAGTCGCCATGGCCTCGCTCGGCGGAACGGCGTAGCCGGACCCGGTGACTGACAGCGGCTGGAGGGACATGAACGTGACTGAGACAGCAACGGCAAGCGCGCCCTCGTCGGCAAACCCCGGGCTCCTCGCTCGCATATTCGGCATCCTGGTCTCGCCGAAAGAGACCTATGCCGCGGTGGCGGCTCGTCCGCGATGGCTTGGGGTCATGGCGATCACGCTGGTTATTGGCGCAGCCTGCCAATACATCATCTTTTCGTCGCCGGGCATGCAGGATGCGATGGTCGATCAGGCCACGCGCAATCCCAACGTGACCGACCAGCAGGTCGAGGGGATCGAACGGTTCATTTCGATACTGCCGTATGTCATTTCCGGGGCCGTGCTCATCCTCGGACCGCTCTTCTCGGCCATCATCGCCGGCATCCTGTTGCTCATCTTCTCGACGCTGATGGGTGGGACGGCGACGTTCAAGCAGGTCTTTGCCGTGAGCGCGCATTCAGGAGTCGTGTCTACGCTCTCGGGCCTCGTCACCGCCGGGTTGATTCTGGTTGGCGCGAAGCCGACTGGAGCCACACCCCCCGGCACCAATCTCGGCATTTTTGTACCGATGCTCGAGGAAACGAGCTTCATCACGAATTTTCTGAGCTCCGTCGATTTGATTCTCGTCTGGTGGATTCTGAGCCTGTCGATTGGCCTCGGGGTCCTATACAAGCGCAGCACCGGCGGGATCGCGACCAGCCTGATCTGCCTCTACGTCGTATTCGCACTCATCGTCGGTTTCGCTCGCTCGGGCTCCTGAGGAGATTCGATGACCCGCAAAAAGGTTCTGATATTCGTAGTGATCGTGGTGGTGGGCGCCGCCGTCGTGGCGGCCAATCTGTACTACCGGCGCGACACTGGGCTCAGTGTGACGGCGGAGGCGATTCGTAGCCGGGATCTCGAGGCCCTCGTCTCAGCATCAGGGAAGATCCAGCCGAAACGCCAGATCAACGTGTCGGCGAACACGACCGGCCGGGTCACACGCGTCGCGGTCGAGGAGGGTCAACGGGTCAAAGCCGGCCAGTTCCTGCTCGAAATCGACCCCCGCTCGCTCGATGCACAGTTGGAGCGTGGCCAGGCCAGCGTCGCCGCCGCGCAGTCGTCCCTGCAGCAGGCACGCACCTCCATCGTACAGGCGCGAGCCAATCTCGACCTGGCTCGCCAGAACCTGAAGCGCACGGAGGAACTCTGGAAAGAGGGACTCACGACGCGTGAGGCCCTGGAACGGGCACAGAACGACCTCGCCGTGCGCGAAGCCGATCTGACCACGCGCCAGCAGGACATCGAAACGAACGAACAGCGGATCCGGATCGAACAGGCCGGCCTCGCCACCACCAAGTACAACCTGAATCAGGTCATCATCTCGGCGCCGATGGACGGCCTCGTCACCCGCCGGAGCATCGAGGAAGGTGAGACGGCCGTGCTCGGCACGATGAACAATGCCGGCTCGGTGCTGCTGACGATCGCCGACATGTCGGTGCTCGAGGCTGAAGTGGAAGTCGATGAAACAGAAATCCCGACGGTCACCCTTGGACAGATGGCCAAGGTCATGATCGATGCGGTGCCGGATCGGACGTTCCGCGGCCACGTCACGGAAGTCGGCAACAGCCCGATCCAGACCACCGCACAGGCCGGTGGACAGCGCCAGGCCACGACGTTCAAGGTCGTCATCACGCTGGATGAGAATGTGCCCGACGTCCGTCCCGGTTTCACGTGCACGGCGGAGATCACGACCGCCACACGCAAGAATGTCGTCTCGGTGCCCATCCAGGCACTCACCGTACGCGAGATGCTGTACGACGCCAAGGACACGCTCGTGCGCGAAACGCCTCAACGCCGCCGGCGCGGCAGCAGCGTGGTTGACCCCACCGTGTCGGCCTCGAACGATCCACCTCCCGGTCACACACGGAAAGAGACCGAAGGCGTGTTCGTGGTGACCGCCGACAACCGCGCCGTGTTTTCGCCGGTCAAGGTCGGCGTGGCCGGCGAGCAGTACTTCGAAGTCGTGCAGGGCCTGAAGGCTGGTGACCAGGTCATCACCGGACCCTTTGCCTCGGTGCGTGAGCTCGCGGACGGCGGCGGGGTGAAGCTCCAGCAGAACACCCGCAATCGAAACCGAACGTCCACCGCCAAATGAACCAGATCCTCGACTCCATCCTGATCGCGCTGCAGGCCATCTGGGCCAACAAGCTGCGATCGTGCATGACCGTGCTCGGCAACGTTGTGGCGGTCACGTCGATCGTCACTGTGGTGTCGCTCATTCAGGGCATGAACGCGATGGTGTCCGACGCCATCGTGAGCGACGTCGGCGCCGACTCGTTCACGATTCAGCGCCGCCCTCCGATCCGCAGCGAAGACGACGAGGAACGTACCCGCAACAACCCGATGCTGACGCTGGAAGAAGCCCGTGCCATCCGATCGTTCAGCCCGATCATCACGTCGGTGATGGCACAGGCCTCCCGCTCGGCAACCGTCTCGTACCGGGACGACGAGCTCCAGAACATCTCCATCCAGGGTGTGACGAGCGCTTACAGCGACTTCTCGACGTTCACCGCGGAGCGCGGACGCATGATGAGCGAGGTCGAGGTGGAACGCAGCCAGCCGGTGGCGCTGATCGGGTTCGACCTGGCCGACCGGTTGTTCGGAGAGGTCAACCCGCTCGAGAAAACGGTCAAGATCTCGGGCGTGCCGTTTCGCGTGGTCGGCGTCAGCGAGAAGAAGGGCAGCTTCTTCGGGAACTCGCAGGACAACTTCGCCGTCATCCCGCTCGGTGCCTACCAGAAGCTGTTCGGCGCGCGTCAGTCGTTGACCCTCACGGTCAAGCCGGCAACGACCGAGCAGTTGACGGAGGCGATGGACGACGCCACCGTCGCGCTGCGCGTCTCGCGGCGGCTGAAGCCGAAGGACCTCGACAACTTTGGCATATTCACGTCCGAGACGATTCTCAATCTCTACCGGCAGGTGACGAGCGGGATTTTCGCTGTGCTCGTCGGCATCGTCGCGCTCTCGCTGGTGGTGGGCGGGATCGTCATCATGAACATCATGCTGATGGTCGTCAGCGAACGCACGAGAGAGATTGGCCTTCGCAAAGCGCTCGGCGCGCGGCGGAAGGACATCATGTCGCAGGTGCTGACCGAGTCGATCACCCTCTCCACCTTCGGTGGCATCGTCGGCATTTTTCTGGGATTCCTGGTCGCGACCGCGATCGCCGGACTGACGCCGCTTCCGGCGCGACTCGAGCCGTGGTCCGTCGTCCTCGGCGTCGGCATCACGGCGGCCGTCGGTTTGTTCTTCGGCGCCTATCCGGCATCGCGGGCGGCGGCGCTCGATCCGATCGAGGCACTCCGACGTGAATAGGGGCCTCCTCGGCGAAGTCGTCTGGATGGCGCTCGACACGCTGCGCACCAACAAGATGCGCTCCGGCCTGACCATCCTTGGCGTCGTGATCGGCATCACGGCAATCGTCGGCATGACGTCGCTGATCCGTGGCTTCGACCAGTCGTTGCGCGACAGCATCAAAGAGCTCGGACCCAACACCATCATCCTCAGCAAGATCGACTTCGTGAGCCTGTCCTCGGGCGCCGAATTCTCGGCGTTGATGCGCCGGCCCAACCTGACGGTGGACGATGCGAAGGCGATTGAGAAGCTGGCGCCGTCGGTGGACATCGTGGACATCTGGCTCGGCGGGGGTATCGAGGGAACGATTGCCGAGCGGGTGACCTACAAAGGACAGCGGACGCCGATGCTCGGCGTGCTCGGTGCGACCGAACAGTTTGCCGCCGTGAATTTCGTCAAGCTCTCGGTCGGGCGCTTCTTCACGGAGTCGGAAGTCAAGCGACGACGACGGGTCGTGGTGCTGGCCGACTCGCCTTACCAGGCACTCTTCGCACCGTCAGGCCTCGACCCGATTGGCAAACAGGTGCGGATCGGCGCGGTCGAGTACACGGTCGTCGGCGTCCTTGGCAAGCGTCCGTCCCCCTTTCCCCAGGCGGACGATTTCGTCGTCATCCCGCAGACGACGCACCAGGTCGTCTTCAGCACCAACGCCCGCCGCGGGTTCGGCGGCGGCGGCAGCGCGCAGATCACCATCGTCCCGCGCCTCGATGCCACACGCGACCAGGCGGCGGCGGAGGTCGAGGAGATCATGCGCATTCGCCATGGCCTGAAGCTCGACGAGCCCAACGACTTCGAGCTCGGCGGACAGGATGCGATCCTGCGCGTCTGGGATCAGATCAGCCGCGCTACCTTCCTCGCCCTCGTCGTGATTTCGTCGGTCGCGCTGATGGTTGGCGGGATCGGTGTCATGGCCATCATGATGATTTCCGTGACCGAACGGACGCGGGAGATCGGCGTTCGCAAGGCGCTCGGCGCCCGCCGGCAGGAGATCCTGTTCCAGTTCCTGTCGGAGGCGGCGGTCCTGACCTCGATTGGCGGTCTGCTCGGCGTCCTCTGCGGGAGCGGGATCGGCTTCGCGGTGAGCTTCGCCACCGGCTTCCCCATCTCGCTGCCCTGGTGGTCGTTCGCGATCGGCCTGGGCTTCTCGGCGACCGTCGGCATCTTCTTCGGAATGGTGCCGGCCGTACGCGCGTCTCGCCTCGATCCCATCGAAGCGCTGCGCTACGAGTAGCGCGTCGTCATTCCCTGTCCTTGAACCGCCGCCAGTCGATGCGGTGCTTGCGAAGCCGGTAGCTGAGGATGCGCTCGGTTGTGCCGAGGAGCCGCGCCGCCTTGGACCGCACGCCGCGGGTCTGTTTCAAGGCGTCCTGCAGGAGCTCCATCTCGTAGGCGTCCAAGGCCTCGCTGAGCGGCACCGGTGGAACAGGCGCGGTGCGGGCCGCCTCCTGTACCACCGCGGGCAGGTGATGGTGATGAATGACGGGGCCGTTGGCGAGGACGACGGCGCGCTCGATCGCGCGACCCAGCTCACGCGCATTTCCAGGCCAGTCGTAGTGCATCACCATGTCCATCGCCCGCGCCGAGAGCCGATCGACGCGACGGGCGTGCTCGCGCGCGAACCGCTCGACGAACAGCTCGGTCAGCGCCGGCAGGTCGGCCTTCCGATCGCGTAACGGAGGGACGGCGATCGTGGTCGTGGAGAGCCGCTCGTAGACGTCACGCCTGAAGCTGCCGCCGGTCACCGCCTCTTCGAGATTCCAGCTGGACGCGGCGATGACCCTCACGTCTGCGTGAACGCTGGCACCATCGTGCCCCTCCACGACGCCGTCCTCGATCAGCATCAGGAGCCGCTCCTGGGCGAGCGGACCGAGGTCTGCAATCTCGTCGAGAAACAGAGTGCCGGCGTTGGCGCGCTGGACGTAGCCGGCCATCTGCCCCGCAGCGTAGGCGATCGTCGGCCCCCCACGCGAGTGTGAATCCACAACCGTCTCCGGCAGGGCCGCGCAGGTCACCGTGACGAACGGCGCGCCGGCGCGGGCCGAGTGGCCGTGAATGGCGCGGGCCGCGAGGGTCCTCCCGCTGCCGGGCTCGCCCCGCAACATCACGGGCCCGCTGGTGCGCGCGACCTGGGCAATCTGTTCACAGACGTGACGCATCGCTCGACTGTTGCCGACGATTTCCGAGAGCCGATCACGCTCCCGAAGCTCCTGGCGCAGCCGATGATTCTCGGCGACCAGCCGAGTGCGCTCGGCTGCGAGTGGACTGTCTTGATGGATGCGCCGCGATGCCATGGAACCGGTCGAGACCTGCGACCAGTAGTGGCAACGGGGATGCCAACACCGGCGAACGGCCCGGTCCCCCACGCCGTTCGGGCCACGCGAAAAACGGCCCAAACTCGGGAGAAACCCCAGGCACCGCCAGCCGCTTGGCGGGACTACTGGAACGAGATTGTCATGGCGAACGAGATGTGCGACAACGCTGTCGGATCGGGCGAGAGAAGGGTGCGTGCGCCCCGCGTCCCACGAACACGGAACGGGGCGCCGTCCCTCCGCTTCCCGCCGCTACGATTCCTTCTCGCCGGTCCGGATGCGATAACTCTCCAAAACGGGCAGCACGAACACGCGGCCGTCGCCGATCTCCCCCGTGCGCGCCGCCTGCACCACCGCCTTGACGACGTCGTCGGCCATGTTGTCGGCCACGACGACCTCGACTTCCATCTTCGGCAGCAGGCTGACGTTGTATTCCTTGCCGCGGTAGATGGCCGTGTGCCCCTTCTGCTTACCGTGGCCGCGAACCTCGGTCACCGTCATGCCGGCAATGTTCAGCTTGGCGAGCGCGTCCTTCACTTCGTCGACTTTGTTTGGACGAATGATGCACTTGATCAACTTCATAGCAGACCCTCCAATGTGCGAAGGAGGTCGGAGGTCAGCGCCTGCTGCTCCGCCTCGGTAAGCTTCGACCCACCCTTGGTGATGTGAAAGACGTCGATGGCCTTCTCGCCCTCGGTGGCTATGAGGACGAGGTCGACGTCACACCCGTGACGAGAGATGACGCGGCTGATCCGGTAGAGCAGGCCCAAGCCGTTGTTCGCGACGATGTCGATGATCGTGTACCGGCCGGAGGCTTCGTTGTCGGCACGGAGGACCGGCGCGAACCGGGACGTGCCCTTCGACTGCAACACGCCTTGCTCCCGGCCCCGAAGCAGCGCCGTCACATCGGCGCGGCCGGACACGACGTCCTCCAGCACGTGCAGCACCTGGTCGTGGGCATCCGGGTTGAGCTCGAGGAACCGCTCATCGTCGATGAACTGAAAGATATCGAGGACGAGCCCATTGGGATTGGTCAGCGCATGACCGCGAATGATGTTCATGCCGAAGGACGAGAGCACGCCGCAGATATTCGAGAACAGAAACGGCTTGTCGAGCGTCGCCACGGCGAGGGTCCAGACGCCGTCGTTCCGCTCGAGCGACAGGTGCACTTCATCGGGGTGGATGTTGCGCGCCAGCCGGACGTGCCGGTAGATCGCGTCTGGCGCGAACAACTGCAGGTACCGCTGGGGAAAGCCTTCGAGGAACCGGGTGATCTCGGCGGTCGACAAATCGTCCGGCCGCTGTTTCAGGAGCTCGTCGAGGCCGGCTTGATTGCGCTCGATCAGCTCGTCGCCGTAACGCTGGGTGAGGTGGTTGTAGGTGTCGACGTACAGGCGCCAGAGCAGCTCCTCCTTCCACGGTGTGAGCGTTTCAGGGCTGACGGCCTCGACGTCGACCAGGGTCATCAGGCAGAGCAGTTTCAGCCGCTCCTCCGTGCCGATGAAGGCGGCGAAGTTCTTGACGATCTCCGGATCCTCGGTGTCGCGGCGGAAGGCGATCAGCGACATCCGCAGGTGGTGCCGGATCAGAAACAGGACTGTCTCTCGCGCCTCCCCCACCAGCTTCAGCCGCTCGACGACATCCTTGGCCATGCGCACGCTTTCGAGCGCATGGTCATCGTCGCGCCATTTGCCGACATCGTGAAGCAGCAGCGCCAGCACCAGCAGCTCCGGCTCGCTCACCGACGCGAGCACGTTGCGAAACCGCAGCCGATACGGCACGTCGGTGTGCGCTATGCGCTCCAGGTTCCGGATGGTCAGCAGCGTGTGCTCGTCGACGGTGTACTTATGGTAGAAGTCGCGCACCACTCGCCAGGAAATCGCCTGGAACTCCGGAAACACACGGCCGAGCAGTCCGCAGTCGTGCATCTCTGAGAGACGCGCGTAGAGTCCCTGTCTCGGCGTGAGCAGCGCGACGAGCGCCGCCTTGTCCCTGGCATCCGGAAAGAAGTCCTCGGCGCGATACCGGTCGACGTGCTGCTGCACGCAGGACAGCGTTTCCTCCGCGACCTCGGTGCCTTTGTCGATGGCCGCCTGAAAGGCACCAATCCAGGACGCGGGATTCCGCGCCGCCTGAATCGGATCGAGAAACCGGATGCCGTCCCGAGACCACCCGAGGTTGGGACCGACTGGGACCGGCGCGGTCCGGCGCGCCCATTCGAGCGACCGGCTGACGATCCGCGCGTGGCGGAAGTAGTCGCTCATCAGCCGCTCGACGCGCTGACGCGGCTCGGCCCCGGGGTATCCGAGCAGATCGGCCGTGCGCTCCTGCATGTCGTGACTGAGGACGTTCTGATTGCGTCCGGCATCCAGATGGAGCGTTGACCGCACGCGCAGCAGAAAATCTTCCGCCTGATCGAAGCGCGCCGGATCCGCGGGGCCGCGGCGCAGCAGCAGCGGATCGGTCAGCATCGCAATCGTCCGCGTCGCGGTCAGATCGCGCAGCGCCCCGGGCGCCTCTTTGACGTCGGGCTCGAGTTGATAGAGCGTGTCGTTGAAGGCGGCGTGCCGCTGGCCAACGAGCTCCAGCAACGACTTGAGAATGTATTCGTGCGTCGCAGCGATGTGAAACAACGCACCGAAGCGATCGAACAGCTGGCGTGCGCCGGCAACCGGGCGCGCGTCGAGCAGGGCCAGGAGAAACTCCGGATTGTCCGTTTCCATCCGGTTGAAGTCATCGATCTCGCGCACCTGATGACCGACGACGATCCCGAGATCCCAGAGTGGATGGAGAAACGCGCGAAGGAACTGTTCTTCGTCTGGACCGATGTGGCCGCCGAACAGCACGAGGAGATCGATGTCCGACTGCAGACACAGATGGCGCCGGCCGTAGCCGCCGAGGGCGAGCACCGCCACCCGGCTCTCTGGTGCGCCGATGTCCGCGAACAGCTGCCGCAGCATCGCATCGACGCGATCGGAGTAGCGCTCGAGGGCCGCTCGGCCGCCGGCTCCGCGCAGCGCCTCGGCCTCGAGCTCCGCTCTGGCCGCATCAAACGCCGCCACCAGGGTGGAAGCGCCGGGGCCTGGCTGTGTCAATGACATGCCGTGATCGTCTCCGATAGCCGCCTCAAGCATACATAGAAGCCAACGCGCGGTGTCACCAGGGTACGAGCGCCTCGCGCGTTCGGCCGCAGTGCAGCGGGAGGCTAGTAGCTGAGACCGATCCCGATGGAGCCGATCAATTTCCCGTTCGAGCCCTCGCCCAAGACGTCTGCGTTGCGGTCGCCGAGCCGCAAGTACTCGGCGCCACCGTGAATGTTCCAGCTGCCGAACTTCGTCGGCCGGCTGGAGAACGGGATCGTGAGCACGCCTGCGACGCTGAAGAAACCGAAGCGATCGTCGCCGCCGTTCACGGTCTCGTAATAGTCACCGAGGCTGAGCCCGAGCCGGACCGGGACGTTCACCATGGCCCGCGACAGCGGAAACCCGGGGGCGGCGCCGAGCTCGAGGTAGGTGCCTTCTTCGGCACTGCCGTCGGCCTGTCCATCCAGCTCCCGGGCGATCAGCACGTACGGTTTGGTCGCCGCACGCCCGAGCGCGCCGCTGTCATCGAGCGCAAACTTGAACGACAGTTCCTTGACCGCGTTGAACGACCCGTTCGGGCTCGTGTACGCGGTGTAGGTCACGCCGAAGCTTGTTCCCGCTCCGAAGCCCAGTCCCAACGTCGCGTAGAAATCGGACTCGTACCAGACCTTCCCGGGGCCGTCGAGGCCACCGAGACCGGTATGCAGACTGTTCCACATCCCGACGTTGACGCCGACGCTCTTGAGTGCACCGTCGCCAGCGTGCAACGCGATTCCCAGATCTCCGTAAGGCCACGTGATGACACCGGTGTCATCCTGCGGGATCCCGCGGAAGAAGTAGGCGTTCACGACGTCGATCCCGCTGGTGATGGAGAGGTTCCCAGGATTCGGGTCCGCCGAACCCTGGGCCCACGTCACCGACGTACTCAGACACACCAGAGAAGCCGCCGCGATCATCCGACCGGTGCCGCGCGCTGCAACCATCCATCCGATCAGCTGCATCCGCAACAACCCTCTGAGGCCTAACTCTTCTAGTACGAGAACCCGAACCCGACCCAGCCGATCACCTGGCTACTCTCTCCACCATTGAAGGCCTCCGTTGTGGTGCCGAGTGCCTGATATTCTACGCCGCCGTGAATGTTCCAGGCACCAAAGCTCGTCGTCCCGCCAAGCGGTATCGTCACGACGCCCGCCACACTGGTGTAGCCGTACTTGTTGTCCTCACCCGCCAGCTCGTAGTAATCACCGAGACTGAGGCCCACCTTGATTGGGAAGGCGATGCTGGCCTTCGAGCCCGCGTAGCTCGGAGCGATGCCGAGTTCCATATAGGTCCCCGCGCTCGTGCCGCCGTCGGCTTGCCCTGTGCCGACTCCGGCGATGGGGTCGTAGCTGGTATCGAACTCCTGCGCGATGATCACATAGGGCTTGACGGCAGCCTTCCCCAGGTACCCGCTGTCGTCCACGGCCAGCTTGAACATGATCTCCTTGACAGTGCTGAAGCCGTTGTTCGGACTCGTGTACGCGGTATACGTCGTGGTGAACGACGTACCGCCGCCGAAGCCGAAACCGAGCGCCGCGTAGAAGTCGGATTCGTACCACAGCTTCCCGCTCGCCGAGTCCTGGCCGGTGTCGCCGGTGTGCAGACTGTTCCACGTGCCAAAGTTGATCCCGACGCTCTTGAGCCCTCCCATCCCTGAGTAAGCGGCAAGACCCAAATCCACCGCGGGCCACATCGCGACGCCCGTGGAATTCTGGCGGATGCCGCGGAACATATATTGATTCAAGACATCGAAGGAACCCGTCAGCGTCAGCGCTCCCGGGTTGGGATCCGGTGGATCCTGCGCCAGCGCGGGCGTGCTTGCGAGAGCCACCATGCACGTCGCCGCCATTGCGGCGAGTGCGCTTCGTCGAACTCCAGACATCGAGAACATCCGTGCCTCCGATAAGACCTTCAGGGTTGAGAGCAGCGGCGCACGCCACCGCGTTCCACCCGTGCGCTGAGCAAGATGGACGCCACACGCGTCGCGACGCGCATCGCCGGGAACCGTCATCTTTCTTCCGAAAAAGCGGCGATCGCTCACGACACCGTCAATCTCGAGTGGGGACATATTTGTCTGTATAAACCTAAAGGTAGACAATGATGTCGGAGTAGGCGTTGGCCGCATGGTCTGCAACCGCGGCCGAGGGGGCTGGTGATGCGGGCGTCACGGAGTCATCGGGCGACGCGCCGCTCGCGATCGGGCTGGTCCGGGGCCCGAGGACGTTGGGAACGAAGGCAGTCTCACATGATTGTCTGTCGAGACCATTAATGGGACATATTTGTAAACATTGAGCACGCCGGCCGGCTGGGCCCCGCGACCGCCGGCAGACCGCGAGACTGCGTCTTGCGACCCCCGGCGCCCGTGACTATGATCCGTGTCCCGCCCCGCGGGGCGGGCTCACACGGCGGGGCCCACGGGCTCAACCCGCCCGGTCGGATCACGCCGCCTCGCACGCACGGTCGCGAGGCAGGAGGGATACCCCTATGAAGGTCTACGACGCCGCCAGCATCCGCAACGTGGCCATCGTCGGACACGGCGGGTGCGGCAAAACACAGCTGGTGTCGACCCTGCTCTTCGCCGCCGGCGCGGTGAACCGGATTGGCAGGGTGGATGATGGGTCGACCATCACCGATTTCGACGAAGAAGAAATCGCCCGCAAGCACACCCTCTCATCCAGCTTGGCCTACGCCGAGTGGCAGAAGACCAAAATCAACATCATCGACACACCGGGGTTCGCCAATTTTCTGAGCGACGCTCGTTCGGCGTTGCGCGTGGCCGAAGCCGCCGTGGTGGTGGTCGATGCCGTGGCCGGCGTCGAGGTGCAGACCGAAAAGCTGTGGGAGGAGGCCGCCGCGCTCGACCTCCCGCGCATCGTCGTCGTCAACAGGCTCGATCGTGAGCGTGGGAGCCTCGACCGGACACTTGAATCGCTGCGCCGCGACTGCGCCCGCGAGATCGTCCCCCTCCAGCTTCCCCTGGGTGAGGAAAAGGGCTTCATCGGCGTCGTCGACCTGGTCAAGATGAAGGCACAGACGTTCGCCGGTGATGGGAAGATGACCGAGGCTGACATCCCCGCCGCGCTCGTCGACGCCGCACAACACGCCCGCGAGCAGCTGATCGAGATGGTCGCCGAAGCCGACGAGCAGCTGATGGAGACCTTCTTCGCCGAAGGCACGCTGACGCAGGAGCAGCTGGTGTCGGGCCTGCGAACGGCCACCATGGCCGGCAAGATGTTTCCGCTGCTGTGCACCTCCGCGGCCCATGCCACGGGCATGCAGCCGCTGCTCGACGCCATCGTCAACTACGCCCCGTCTCCCGCGGAGCGCGAGTTCCGCGCCAGCGGGCCCGACGATACCGAGACAACCGTGAAGGCGTCCGACACGGCGCCGTATTCCGCGTTTGTCTGGAAGACGATTGCCGACCCGTTCGCGGGCCGCATCACGATGCTGAGAGTCGTGTCCGGCGCGCTGAAGTCGGACACCACGGTCAACAACGCGACGCGCGACGCACCGGAGCGTCTCGGCCATCTGCTGGCGCTCCAGGGCAAGACGCAGACGCACATCCCCGAGCTGAAAGCCGGCGACCTCGGTGCGGTGGCGAAGTTGAAGGACACCCACACCAACGATGTCCTGGCGGACAAGGCGATCAAGGCCCGCTTTCCACCGATCACATTCCCCGAGCCGGTGCTCGCGTACGCGATCGAGCCGAAGAGCCGCGGCGACGAGGACAAGATCAGCAGCGCCATGCACCGCCTGGAGGAAGAGGACCCGACGATCAAATACGCACGCGATCCGCAGACCCACGAGCTGCTGCTCGCGGGCCAGGGTCAGCTCCACATCGAGGTCACGGTCGCCAAGCTGAAACGGCGGTTCGGCGTCGAGGTCATTTTGAAACCGCCCCGCATCCCCTATCGGGAAACGATCACCGCCGCCACCGAGGCGCACGGCCGGCACAAGAAGCAGACCGGCGGCCACGGGCAGTTCGGCGACTGCAAGATCAGGGTCGAGCCGCTGCCGCGGGGGAGCGACTTCCAGTTCGAGGACGACATCTTCGGCGGCTCCATCCCGCGGCAGTACGTGCCGGCCGTCGAGAAGGGCATCCAGGAGTCCCGCCTGCGGGGCTACCTCGCCGGCTACCCGATGGTCGATTTCAAGGCGACGGTGTTCGACGGCTCCTATCACGCCGTCGACTCCAACGAGCTGTCGTTCAAGATGGCCGGCTCGCTGGCGTTCAAGGACGCGATGTCGCGCGCGAGGCCGACGATCCTCGAGCCGGTGATGAAGGTGGAGGTCTACACGCCGAGCGACTTCGCCGGAGATCTGATGGGCGATCTCAACAGCCGCCGCGGCCGCATTGCCGGCATGGATACACGCGGGGCCATGACGGTCATCCGCGCGCAAGTACCGATGGCCGAGATGCTGACCTACGAGCAGCACCTGACCTCGGCGACCGGCGGCCGGGGCACGTATCACATGGAGTACTCACACTACGAAGAAGTGCCTCACATGCTCCAGGCCAAGATCATCTCGGCCGCGAGACAGGAGCGAGGGCAGGCGGTGGTCGAGGAAGTCTGACCGAAGTTGAAAAGTGGAAAGTGGAAAGGCCGCCTGAAGGCGGCCCTACTTCACACTTCACACTTTGCACTTCACACTTCGCTAAGCGCCCCCCGCCTTCCGCGGCGTGGTGGTCTTTCTGCCTGCGCCCTTGGTCTGCCCGCCGGCCTGTGCCTTCGAGCCGCTCTCGGCTTGTCCTCCGCGAATGCGCTGCGCCGCGCGCCTGATCCGCTCGCCAACGCCCTTGGTCTTCTTCGGAGCCTCGGCTTCGTCCGGCTCCTTCTCGGTCTTGGCGGCCGGGTTGTATTCGCTGCCCACGAGCTCGATCTGGGCGACCTCCGCTGAGTCACCGCGCCGGTAGCCGACCCGCAGAATACGCGTGTAGCCCCCGGGCCGCTCCGCGAACCGCGGCGCCAGCGTCTCGAACAGCTTGCTGACAACCTCCCGGTCCACCAGCTCGGCGAGCACCATGCGCCGCGCGTGGAGCAGCCTGCCGTTGGCGTCGCCGGCGGCGACACCGCGCCTCGCGAGCGTGATCAGGCGCTCGACGAAGGGCCGCAGCTCCTTCGCCTTCGGCATCGTCGTCTCGATCCGCTCGTGACGCAGCAGGGCGATGGCCTGGTTCCGCAGCAGCGCAAGCCGATGCTCGGTGACACGGCCCAGCTTTCGATGTGCAACGTTATGTCTCATGGCTGACTAGTCCTGATGCGACGGCGCGGGCTGGTCGAGACGCATCCCGAGGCTCAGGCCCATGCTGTGCAGGATCTCCTTGATCTCGTTGAGCGACTTCCGGCCGAAGTTCTTCGTCTTGAGCATCTCGGGTTCGGTCTTCTGCACGAGCTCGCGAATCGTGCGGATGTTCGCGTTCTTCAGGCAGTTGTACGACCGGACCGACAGCTCCAGCTCCTCGACGCTCTTGTCGAGATTCTCGTTGAGCGCGCCGATCCGCGGCTGCTCCGCCTGCGCATCGGTCGACTCGCCGGCATCATCGAGATTGATGAAGATGTTGAGATGATCGCGAATGAGCTTGGCGGCGAGCGACACCGAATCCCGCGCCGTCACCGAGCCGTTGGTCCAGACGTCGATCGTCAGCTTGTCGTAGTCCGTCGTCTGGCCCAGGCGGGCGGCCTCGACCAGGTAGTTCACCTTCTTCACCGGCGAATGGACGGAATCGACCGGAATCCAGCCGATGCCGAGATCCTCGTCGAAGTTCTTGTCGGCCGACACATAGCCGCGGCCGCGCTTCAGGCGCAGTTCCATGTGCAGCTTGCCGCCCTCGGAAATGGTGGCGATGTGCGCTTCGGGCTCGAGAATCTCGACATCCCCGTCCACTTCGATGTCCTTGGCGCGGACGATCCCGGGCTTTTCGATCCGCAGGTACAGCGTCTTGGTGTAGTCGACGTGCAGCTTGAGCGGGATCTGCTTCAGGTTGAGGATGATGTCGGTCGCATCCTCGACCACGCCGGGGATCGGGGAGAACTCGTGGAGCACGCCGTCGATCTTCACCGCGGTGATCGCCGCGCCCTCGATCGACGACAGGAGGACGCGGCGCAGCGCGTTGCCAATCGTGGTGCCGAAGCCGCGTTCAAACGGCTGCGCATAGAAGCGCCCGAACCGATCCGTGAGCGTCTCACGCTCGAACTCGAGCCGCTTGGGACGCTGAAAACCTTTCCAGAGCATGGGTATGTCCTTTCGCTATGGGCCGGCAGCTCCGGCCTCCAGACCTGCAGATGAATGCCACCGGCCTCCCACCGCAGGTCTGTAAGGCTGCGGGCCGATGGTCGCGATTCGGTTCGTGGTTGGTGGTTCTTGGTTCGTGGCGAAACCACGGACCTAGCACTACCAAGAACCACGAACCACCAACCGACTACTTGCTATAGAGCTCCACAATGAGCTGTTCCTGCACGGGCAGATTGATCTGCTCGCGCGTCGGCACCGAGCCGATCTTGGCCGAGAGGGCATTCGGATCGAACTGCAGCCACTCCGGCACGCCGCGTCCCTTCACTTCCTCGAGCGCGTGGAGGATGGCAGGCGCTTTCTGGCTGCTCTCCCGCACGGCCACGACGTCGCCGGGCTTGACCGAGAACGACGGGATGTCCACCTTGCGGCCGTTGACCGTGAAGTGGCCGTGGCGCACCAGCTGCCGCGCCGCCGGACGCGAGGTCGCGAACCCGGAACGGTAGGCCACGTTGTCGAGCCGCCGCTCGAGGAGCTGCAGCAGCGTCTCGCCGGTGATGCCGCGCGTCCGCTCCGCCTGCTCGAAGTAGAGGCGGAACTGGTCTTCGAGCACGCCGTAGATGCGCTTGACCTTCTGCTTCTCGCGCAGCTGCACGCCGTAGCCGGCCAGCTTCGATTTGCGGGTCTTGCCGTGCTGCCCTGGCGCGAAGTTGCGCTTCTCGATGGCGCACTTCTCCGTGTAGCAGCGTTCACCCTTGAGGAACAGCTTCATGCCCTCACGGCGGCACAGGCGGCACACAGGTCCGATATAACGAGCCATTAATTCAATCCTCTCGACAGCAACTCAAACGCGACGACGCTTCGTGGGCCGGCAGCCATTGTGCGGAATCGGGGTCACGTCGCGGATCGACTTCACCTCGATACCCACCGTCTGGAGCGCGCGGATGGCCGACTCGCGCCCGGACCCGGGGCCCTTGACGCGCACGTCCACCGATCGCAGGCCGTAGGTCTTGGCGGTATTACCGGCGCTCATCGCCGCCTGCGTGGCCGCGAACGGCGTGCCTTTCCGCGATCCCTTGAAGCCAATCCCACCGGCGCTCGACCAGGCAATCACGTTGCCCTCGGTGTCGGTGATCGTGATCTGCGTGTTGTTGAACGAGGCGTGAATGTGCACGAACCCGTGGTGCACGACGCGCTTCTCGCCACGCTTCTTGAAGGTTTTTCGCGGCGCCTTCTTTCCGCCTTCGCCCTTCTTGTCCGGTGGGGCTGTCGCTGATTCAGTCTTGGCCATGTCTCTCTTCCGTTTGGTAGCTACCGGCTACCGGCTACCAGCTCGCTAGACCGTCTTCTTCTTGGCGACCGCGCCCTTGCGCGGGCCCTTCCGGGTGCGCGCGTTGGTGCGAGTGCGCTGGCCGCGGGCCGGCAGGTTCCGGCGGTGCCGCAGTCCGCGGTAGCAGCCGATCTCCATCAGCCGCTTGATGTTCATCGAGATCTCTTTGCGGAGATCGCCCTCGACGCCACCCACTTCCTCGATCACCCGGCTGATCTTGCGGACGTCGTCTTCGGAGAGGTCCTTCACCCGGATGTCCGGACTCACGCCCGCCGCGCCGAGAATGTCACCGGACTTCTTCCGGCCGATGCCGTAGATGTAGGTGAGCCCGATCTCGACGCGCTTGGTGCGCGGCAAATCGATCCCTGCAATTCGAGCCATCGCTTATCCCTGCCTCTGCTTGTGTTTCGCGTTGGTGCAGATCACCCGGACCACGCCGCGGCGCCGGACCACCTTGCACTTGTCGCAAATCTTCTTCACCGACGCCCTGACCTTCATGATGTCTACGCCTTCCTCACGATTCGCCCGCGCGTTCCGTCCCGCGGCGTCAGTTCCACGACCACCCGATCGCCGATGAGCAGCCGGACAAAATTCCGCTCCTGGCTGCCTCCAACGTGGGCGGTGATGCGGGTGCCGTCGACGTCGACGTGATACAGCCCGCTCGGCAACTGCGCCGTCACCCGGCCTTCCACGCGACGCGAGGCCTGCCCTGAGCCCTGTCGCGGGGCATCTGCCGTCATCGCGCGCTCGCCAACCTCGCGCATCAAGTCCCGGCCGGCAGCATCTGGCGCACTCGGGCCACGTCCTCGGCCAGGAGCGTCAGAATCTCGGTGCCGTCGCGCGTCACCACGACGGTGTGTTCGAAGTGCGCCGAGAGGCTCCCGTCGGTCGTCACCGCCGTCCAGCCGTCGGACTGCACTTTCACGCCGGGCCTCCCGATGTTCACCATCGGCTCAATGGCCAGGACCATCCCCTCGGACAGCCGCGGCCCGAGGCCGCCGGGTCCGTAGTTGGCCACTTGCGGCTCCTCGTGGAGCGCCGTCCCGATGCCATGGCCGACGAACTCCCGCACCACGGAGAAGCCATGCCCCTCGACGTGATGCTGGACGGCCGCGCCGATGTCCGACACGCGCGCGCCTGGCTTCACCGCTTCGATGCCCTGAAACAGCGCCTCTTCCGTCACTCGCAACAGCGTGGCGGCCGCGGCCGGAACGGTTTCCACGGGCACCGTCACCGCGCAGTCGCCGTAGAACCCATCGAGTTTGGCGCCCATGTCAATCGAGACGATGTCGCCGCTCACCAGCGCACGTTTCGACGGAATCCCGTGCACGACCTGCTCGTTCACCGACGCGCACACCGTGGCGGGATACCCGTGGTAACCCTTGAATGCCGGCTCCGCACCCGCCTCACGCACCCGCTTTTCCGCGAGCTGGTCGAGATCCAGCGTCGTGACCCCTGGCGCGACCGTCTGCCGCAGCTCCGCAAGGATCCGCGCCACCAGCTGGTTCACGCGTCGCAGCTTCTCGATCTCGCTCTGCGATCGACAGACGATCACCGTCCACTCCCCGCCTTCATCGTCGCCGCCGCCGCGTCGCCGATCATCGTGTCGAGCTCGAGGGCGACGCACTCTGGCGTCTGCGCCCCGTTCACGACGCGAAACGTCGGCCGCTCGCGGTAGTACTCGAGCACAGGTCTGGTGCTGTGCGCATAGATCTTCAGACGCTCGCGGACGATGCCCTGGTCATCGTCAATGCGCTGCACCAGATCCCCTCCGCACTCCTGGCACGTGTCCGCGGCCGCGTCGGCATTGGTGCCGCACTTGGCGCATATCCGCCGGCTGGCCAGCCGCCGGACCAGCTCCTGTTCCGGCACCATGACGTCGATGACAATCAGCGGCCCGTTCTGGCGCTGCTCCACGATCCCGTCGAGCGCCTGCGCCTGCGCGACGGTCCGCGGAAAGCCGTCCAGCACGAACCCAGGCTCCGCATCCGGCTTCAGCAGGCGGTCGACCACGATCGCGATCATGGTCGGGTCGTCAACCAGCTCGCCGCGGTCCATCCTGGCCTTCGCCTCGAGCGCGGTCGGGTTCTTCGCCTTGATGGCCTCGCGCAGAATGTCGCCGGTCGAGATCTTCAGCAGACCCCGCTCGCGCGCAAACCGCCCCGCCTGCGTACCCTTCCCGGCACCCGGCGGTCCCATCATGATGACGTTCAGACCCATCTCACGAGTTCCAGGTTCCAGGTTCCAGGTTCCAGGTTCGCGTTCGATGTTCGATGTTCTCCTTCCGCGAACATGGAACATGGACCGTGGAACACGGAACCGCGTTAGCCACGCCGTCCTCGGATCCGCGTCTTCTTCATGAACCCGTCGTAGTGCCGCATGATGAGCTGCGACTCCACCTGCTGAACGGTGTCCATCGCCACACCCACCACGATCAGCAGCGAGGTGCCGCCGAAGTAGAAGGTCACACCCAGGCCCAGCGTGAACCACGAGGGTAATACCGCGTCCAGCCTTTCCCCGACGAAGGGGATGGGCGCCACCTTGAAGCCGCTGATCAGCAACTCCGGCAAGAGCGCGACCATGGCCAGGTACAGCGCGCCTACGAGCGTGATGCGAGCCAGGATGGTGTCGATGTACTCGGCCGTTCGCTTGCCGGGACGAATGCCGGGGATGAACCCGCCGTACTTGCGCATGTTCTCAGCCACGTCGTCGGGATTGAAGATGATCGACGTGTAGAAGTACGCGAAGAAGACGATGCCCACCACGTACAGCAGATTGTAGAGGGGCATCCCGTACCCAACCTGATCGATCGCCGCGCGCGCCCAGGTGCCGGTCTCAAACAGCGGACCCGCCATCGAGAAGAACGACAAGATGGACGAGGCGAAGATCACCGGGATCACACCGCCCGTGTTCACCTTCAGTGGGATGTGCGTACTCGAGCCGCCGTACTGCCGGCGTCCGACCACCCGTTTGGCGTACTGCACCACGATCCGCCGGTGCCCGCGCTCGACGAACACGATGGCGGCGATCACCACGACAGCCATGACGAGCAGGAACAGGATCCGGATCGGACCGATTTGTCCCGTCTGCAGCTGATCGAACGTCGCCACGACGGCATCGGGGAGACCAACCACGATCCCGGCAAAGATGATCAGCGACATGCCGTTGCCGATTCCGCGCTCGGTGATCTGCTCGCCGAGCCACATCACGAACATGGTGCCGGTCGTCAGCGTGAGCACGCACATGAGCCGGAAGCCCCAGCCCGGATCGAACACGAGCGGCAGGCCACCTGGCGCCTCGGTCGATCGCTCGAGCCAGATCGCGTACCCGAAGGCCTGGACCACGGCCAGCACCACCGTGAGGTAGCGCGTGTACTGCGTGATCTTGCGCCGGCCGAGCTCGCCTTCTTTCGAGATCCGCTCCAGGTACGGCCACACGACGGTGAGGAGCTGGATGATGATCGACGAGCTGATGTACGGCATCACGCCGAGCGCGAAAATCGTGACTCGCGCCAGGCTTCCGCCGGTGAACATGTTGTAGAGACCGAACATCGAGCTCGCGGCCTGCTCAGCGAACAGCCGCAGCGCTTCCTGGTTCACGCCGGGCGTCGGGATGTGATTCCCGACCCGGTATACGCCAAGCAACGCCAGCGTAAAGAGCACACGATTACGCAGGTCGCTGACGGCGAACAGGTTTTTCAGCGCGTTGTCCATAGTCGTCACCACTGCGGGAGCTGCGGCCCCCCCGCCCTACTTGGCCTCGAGGACCTCCGCGACACCACCCGCGGCCGCAATCTTGGTGGCCGCCTTGCCGCTGAACTTGTGCACGCGCACCGTCAGCTTCTTCGAGATGTCTCCTCGCGCCAGCACCTTGATCGGCTGCCGCAGGCTGTGGACGATGCCACGCTCGCGCAGCAGCTCCGGTGTCACCACCGTGTCCGCATCAAAGCGCTCGGCCAGCACGTCCAGGTTCACCACCGCATACTCGATGCGGAAGGGGTTGTGGAACCCGCGCTTCGGGATGCGCCGGTGCAGCGGCATCTGGCCGCCTTCGAACCCGCGCTTGAACTTGTAGCCGGAACGCGACTGGGCGCCCTTGTGCCCACGGCCCGCCTGTGTGCCCTGGCCGGTGCCCTGTCCGCGACCGACGCGCTTCTTGTTCTTCGTCGATCGCTCTGACGGCTTGAGATGACTCAGATCCATTGTTCTTCCCCAGGCGGGTCTAAAGACCCGCCACTACACCTGCTGGGCCTGAAGACCCGCTCTCTGGTCAGCGCCCGTAGAGGCGGGTCTTGAGACCCGCCTATTCCTCTACCGTCACGAGGTGACGGACCTTGTGAATCATGCCCCGCGTTTCGGGTGTATCCGGCAGCTCCACCGTATGACGTATACGCCGCAGCCCCATTCCGGTCACCGTGGCGTCCTGCGTCTTGTTGAAGCCGATGGTGCTCCTCACGAGCGTGATCTTGAGCCGCCTGGCGCCGGCGTCCTTCGTCTTCTTCGCCATCATCACGCCCCCATCATCTCGGCTTCTTCCTTGCCGCGGAAGCGAGCCACCTGCGCGGGATCCTTCAAGCCCATCAGACCGGCAAACGTCGCCCGCACCACGTTGTGCGGATTCGCCGAGCCGAGGGACTTCGTCAGCACGTTCTGAATCCCACAGCTCTCGACGACCGCACGCACGGCGCCCCCCGCGATGAGGCCCGTGCCTTCCGGAGCCGGCTTGAGCAGCACGCTGCCCGATCCGAACCGGCCGACGACCATGTGCGGGATCGTCGTGCCCTTGAGCGGCACCTTGATCAGGTTCTTCTTCGCGGCCTCAATCCCCTTCTTGATCGCCGACGGCACTTCCTTCGCCTTGCCGATGCCGAAGCCGACCACACCGTGGCCGTCGCCAACCACGACGAGGGCGCTGAAGCTCAGGTTCTTGCCGCCCTTGACGACTTTCGTCACACGGTTGATCGAGACGACCGTGTCCTTGATCTCGAGCTGCGTCGCGTCGACCTTCTCACGCCAGCGATTCATCAATGCCACGTCAGAACTCCAAACCGGCTTCGCGCGCCGCGTCGGCCACAGCCTTCACGCGCCCGTGATACAGAAATCCATTGCGATCGAAGACCACCCGCTTGACGCCCTTTTCGATCAGGCGCTCGGCAATCGTCTTCCCAATCGCCTTCGCGCCGGCGACATTGCCGCCGGTGGCCTTTTTCGGGAGTGCGCCCTTGACCGTCGGCTCGACCGTCGAAGCCGACGCGATCGTCTTCCCGCTCGCATCGTCGACGACCTGCACGTACATGTGCGACACGCTTCGAAAAATCGTCAGGCGCGGCCGCTCGACCGTACCGGTGACGCGGCGTCGAATCCGGTATTTGATTCGCTGGCGGCGATCGTCTTTTGTCTTGATACGCATTAGTTGTCTCTCACCTTTGCAGGGCGACGCATGCGTCGCCCCTACGCCGCTACTTCGCTCCGGTCTTGCCAACCTTCTTCTTCAACACTTC
Organism: Vicinamibacterales bacterium; assembly: GCA_035293405.1. Taxonomy (GTDB): domain Bacteria; phylum Acidobacteriota; class Vicinamibacteria; order Vicinamibacterales; family UBA2999; genus Gp6-AA40. Next base: position 63,858 of record DATDOE010000085.1, read on the forward strand.
ACCGGTGTAGCGCACACCCTTCTGCTTGTAGGGATCCGGCTTCCGCATCCGGCGGATGTTGGCCGCGACCTGGCCCACGAGCTGGCGATCGACGCCGGTGACCGTGATGTGCGTCTGCTTCTCCACGGCGATGTCGATGCCCGTCGGGATGTCGAAGATCACCGGGTGCGAGTAGCCGAGCGCGAAGTGCACCTGCTTGCCCTTCAACTCCGCGCGATACCCGACGCCGACGATGTCGAGCTCCTTCTTGAAGCCGTCGGTCACACCCGCGACGGCGTTGGCGACGAGGCTTCGAGCCAGCCCGTGGAACTTGCCGAGCTGGGGATCCTCACGGGACAAGCTCGCGACGATCGCGCCGCTGTCCTGCGCGAACAGAATGCCCGGCGGCACCTTCTGGAGCAGCTTGCCCTTCGGGCCCTGGACTTCAACCGCATCCAAGACGATCCTCACGGTCACGCCCTTCGGGATGGGGATTGGCTTCTTACCAATTCGAGACATTTCGCTGAATCCTCGTGGCTTTCGGCTTTAGGCCTTGGGCCTCACCACACGTTACACAGGACTTCGCCGCCGACACCCGCCTTGCGGGCGGCGCGGCCGGTCATCACACCGCGCGAGGTGGTCAGAATGCTCGTCCCGAGCCCGCCCAGTACCGGCGAGACGTCTTCCACACCAAGGTAGACGCGCCGCCCGGGCCGGCTGATGCGCTCGAGGCCGGTGAGCACCTTCTCGCCATGCGGCCCGTACTTCAGGAAGACACGGATCACCTGGCGAGGTTGCCGGCCGGTCTTCGTCGCCGGCTCCTCGACGAGCCTGAACCCCTGGATGTAGCCCTCATCCTGGAGGATGCGCGCAATCTCCGCCTTCAGCTTGCTGGCTGGCAAGTCGACACGCGTGTGTTTGGCCGTCACGGCGTTGCGGAGGCGCGTGAGCATGTCCGAAATCGGATCTGTCATATCTGTGTTCTCTCGCTCAACCTACCAGGAGCTCTTCGTCACCCCGGTGACGTCGCCTTCGAGCGCCAGCTTGCGGAAGCACAGGCGGCACATGTTGAACTTGCGCATGTACGCCCGCGGCCGGCCGCACAGCTTGCAGCGGTTGCGGTGGCGAATCTTGTACTTCAGCGTCTTCGCCTCTTTGGCGACCTTCGCGGTAGTGGCCATATCTCTCGTCCTTCTCGCCTGCCTAGGTGGTCCGGAAAGGCATGCCCATCAACTGGAGCAGCTTCCGCGCTTCCTCGTCGGTCCTCGCGCTGGTGACAACCGATACGTTCATGCCCCGCGCCTTGTCGACCTTCATGTAGTCGATCTCCGGAAACAGCAACTGGTCGCGCAGACCCAGCGTGAAGTTGCCGCGGCCGTCGAAGCCCTTCGGCGACACGCCGCGGAAGTCACGCACGCGCGGCAGCGCGATGCTGATCAGCCGATCGAGGAACTCGTACATCCGCTCGCCGCGCAGCGTCACCATGGCGCCGACCGGCATGCCCTGGCGCAGCTTGAACTGCGCGATCGACTTGGTCGCCCGGCGAACCACGGCCCTCTGACCGGTGATGCGGCCGACCTCGTCGGCACCGACGTCGGCGAGCTTCGCATTCCCCGTCGCCTCGCCGAGCCCCATGTTGATGACGACCTTCTCGATCTTCGGAATCGCCATCACGTTGCGGTAGCCGAACTCCTTCTTGAGCACCGGCGCCACTTCCTTCTGATACCGATCCTTCAAGCGGCTCATTTGTCGACCACTCCTCCGCACTTGCGGCAGATCCGGACCTTCCGATCCCCGTGAACCTGATGGCCGACGCGGGTCATCTTGCCGCAGTCCGGGCACACCAGCTGCACGTTGCTGGCGTGAAGGGCGCCTTCACGCTCGACGATCCCGCCCTTGATGTTGCGCTGCGGGTTCGGTTTCGTGTGCCGCTTGATCAGGTTCAGACCCTCGACGATCAGGCGGTTCTTCACCGGGAGCACTTTGAGCACCCGGCCGCGCTTGCCGCTGTCCTTCCCCGTCGTGATGACGACGGTGTCGTTGCGGCGAATGGGTGTCTGCAGTCTCGACATAAACATCAACTCTGAATCCAGAATTCAGAATCCTGAACTAGAGAACCTCTGGCGCCAGCGAAATAATCTTCATGAACCGGCGCTCGCGCAGCTCGCGCGCCACCGGTCCAAACACGCGCGTACCGATCGGCTCGTTCTGGTCGTTCACGAGCACCGCCGCGTTGCGGTCGAACCGGATGTAGCTGCCGTCACGCCGGCGCTGCTCCTTCTTGGTCCGCACGATGACGGCCTTGACGACCTGGCCCTTCTTGACGGTGCCGTCGGGCGTGGCTTCCTTCACCGACGCCGTCACGATGTCGCCGAGGCGCGCGTAGCGGCCAGTCGACCCGCCGATCGGATTGATCACCGCGATCTTGCGGGCGCCTGAGTTGTCCGCCACGTCGAGAATCGAGCGCATCTGGATCATGGCTGTCTCCTATGCTCCGGCCTTGGCCACGACACGCGTCAGAATCCACCGTTTGCGGCGGCTCAAGGGGCGCGACTCGGCAATCGACACCGTGTCGCCAACCTTGGCCTCGTTGTTCTCGTCGTGCGCGACGAACTTCGACGTCTTGCGCTGCGTCTTGCCGTAGACCTCGTGGCGGACCTTCCGCTCGACGGCCACCACGACCGTCTTGTCCATCTTGTCGCTGACCACCGTGCCGGTGACCTGTGCTTTGACGCTCATCTCGCTCCCACCGTCTTCTCCCGCAGGATCGTCTTGATCCGGGCGAGGTCGCGACGCACACCGCGCACTTTCGCGGGCGCCTCGAGCTGTCCCATCGACTTCTGGATTCGCAGCCGGAAAATCTCATCGTCGAGATCCTTCTCCCGCTGGCGAAGCTCGTCGACGCTCAGTTCCCGCACTTCCGCAGCCTTCATGACGCTATCTCCCTCAGGGCGCTCACGACGCTTTCTCCTGCGCGAACCGGGTGGCGAACTTGGTCTTGATCGGCAGCTTGGCCGCCGCGAGCTGCATCGCCCGCCTCGCATCAACCGCCGTGACGCCTTCCATCTCGAACAGAATCCGGCCGGGACGGACGACGCAGACCCATTCCTCGGGTGCGCCCTTGCCCTTACCCATGCGGGTTTCCTGCGGCTTCTTGGTGATCGGCTTGTCCGGGAACACGCGCACCCAGATCTTGCCGCCGCGCTTGATGAAGCGGGTCATCGCCACGCGCGCCGCCTCGATCTGGCGCGCCGTCATCCAGCACGGCTCCATCGCCTTCAGTCCGTAGTCGCCGAACGACACGTCCGACCCGCGCCACGCCTTCCCGGCCATTCGACCGCGCTGCTGCTTGCGGTACTTGACCTTCTTTGGCATCAGCATGATTGATTACCTTCTATCTGCGCCCGGCGCCCGACGCGGCGCGCGGTCCCGATACTCTTCGTCACGGCCGACGCGCGGCACGAGCCGCTCGCCTTTGTACAGCCACACCTTCACGCCGATCTGGCCATACGTCGTCTTGGCTTCGGCGAACCCGTAGTCGATGTCCGCGCGCAGCGTCTGCAGCGGCAGTTGGCCGTGGAGGTACCACTCCGAGCGGGCAATCTCCGCCCCGTTCAACCGGCCGGAGACGCGCACCTTGATCCCGCGGGCGCCGAACCGCAGCGCCGATTCCACCGCCTTGCGCATCGCCCGCCGGAACGCGACCCGCTTTTCGAGCTGCACCGCCACCGACTCGGAGATCAGCTGCGCCTCGAGCTCGGGCTTCTGAATCTCCTGGATGTTGATGAACACCTCGCGGTTGGTGCGCTTCTGGATCTCCTGCTTCAGCTTGTCGACCTCGGTCCCCTTGCGGCCGATGATGATGCCGGGGCGCGAGGTGTAAATGTGGATCTTCAGATTGTTCGCCGCGCGCTCGGTCTCGATGCGCGACACGCCGGCGTGCGAGAAGCGCTTCTTGAGGTCGGCGCGCAGCGCGAGATCCTCATGCAGCAGCTTCGCGTAGTCCTTGTCGGCAAACCAGCGCGAGCGCCAGGTCTTGTTGAAGCCGAGCCGGAATCCGTAGGGGTGAACCTTCTGACCCACGTCTATCTCCTGTCTGTAACTACGCCGTTGCCGCGGCCTTCTTGGCGCCGCGCGCCGCCTTCACCGTACCGCCGGCCTGGCGCGCCCGAGCCGAGGCGCCCGAGCCTGCCGCGCCCGTCGCGCCGGCGCGCGGAATCGCCAGCGGCCGTTCGACCACACGCACCGTCAGGTGGGCCGATCGCTTGACCACGCGGAACGCGCGCCCCATCGGCGCCGGACGCACGCGCTTCATGGACATGCCCTGGTTGGCGAACACTTCGGCCACGTAGAGCCGATCGATGTCGCCGCCGAACCCGTCCTTCTGCTGGAGGTTGGCCACCGCCGAGCGCAGGACCTTGGCCAGCTCCCGGGCCACGATCTTGCGCGTGAACTGCAGGGTCGCCAGCGCCTGATTCACGGTCTTGCCGCGGATCAAATCGCACACCAGGCCCGCCTTCTGGGCCGACGTTCGGATGCCGCGCGCCGTTGCCTGTGCTTCCACCATGTCGTCCCTCTACCCCTTGCCGCCGGGAGCCGCCGGCGCGGCGGCTGGCGCGGTCGCGGCCGCCTTCTCCGTCTTCGTCGTGTGCCCCTTGAACGTCCGCGTGGGCGCGAACTCGCCGAGCTTGTGGCCCACCATGTTCTCGGTCACGTACACCGGGATGAACTTCTTCCCGTTGTGCACCGCCATCGTGTGGCCCACCATCTCGGGCACGACCGTCGATCGGCGCGACCACGTCTTGATGACTTTCTTCTCGTTGGCCCGGTTCATCGACTCGAGCTTCTCGAGCAGCGCGGTGTCGACGAACGGACCCTTTCTCAGAGATCTGCTCATAACTGATTCCTGTCACTGTAAGGGCGACGCATGCGTCGCCCCTACTTCGGTCTCCGCTGGACGATGAATCGATTCGTGTCCTTCCGGCGGCGGGTCTTGTACCCCTTCGTCGGCTGTCCCCACGGCGTGACCGGGTGGCGTCCACCGGACGTCTTGCCTTCACCACCGCCGAGCGGGTGATCCACCGGGTTCATCGCCACGCCGCGCACGTGCGGCCGCTTGCCAAGCCACCGGCTGCGTCCGGCTTTGCCGATCGACACGTTCTCGTGATCGATGTTGCCGACCTGCCCGATCGTCGCCACACACTCGACATTGATCTTGCGGATCTCACCGGACGGCATCTTGACCGACGCGTACTCACCCTCGCGCGCGACCAACTGCACCGATGACCCGGCGCTGCGCGCAATCTGGCCGCCCTTGCCCGGCTTCAGCTCCACGTTGTGGATCTGCGTGCCCAGCGGGATGGCCTTCAGCGGCAAGCAGTTGCCCGGCAGGATGTCGACGGTGGCGCCGGCGACGATCTTGTCTCCAACCTTCATGCCCGTGGGCTGCAGGATGTAACGCTTCTCTCCGTCCGCGTAGCTCACCAGCGCGATGCGCGCCGATCGGTTCGGGTCGTACTCAACCGTCTCGATCGTGCCGACGATGTCTTTCTTGTCGCGCTTGAAGTCGATGATCCGGTAGAGCCGCTTATGCCCGCCGCCGCGCCACCAGATCGTCACCTCACCCTGGTTGTTGCGCCCGCCGGAGCGATGCAGGCTCTCCGTCAGCGGGCGATGGGGCTCGCTCGTCGTGATCTCGTCGAAGGTGAGCGATGTCTTGCCCCGGAGGCCGGGCGATGTCGGGTTGTATTTGCGAATCGGCATTGTTCTACGCTCCCTGCAGGAACTCGGGCAGCTTCTCGCCGTCCCGCAGCTTCACGTACGCCTTCTTCCAGTCCGAGCGCCGGCCCATGTAGCGGCCCTGACGCTTCATCTTGCCGTGCGCCAGCGACGTCCGGACGCTCGCGACCTTGGCGCCGAGCAACGTCTCGACGGCACGCTTGATGTCGATCTTATTGGCGTCCATCGCCACCTGGAACACCAGCGTGCGGCCGTCCTCACGGATGACCGTGGACTTCTCGGTGATGAGCGGCCGTCGAATGACTTCAGTAAGTTTCATACGCCTTGTAATGCAGAATTCAGAATGAATTCTGCATTTCTCCTATCCCAAAGCCTCTTGCAATTTCTCCAGCGCCGCTTTCGTCAGCACCACTCGCCGCGTGTTCATCACGTCCCGCGCGCTGACGCGGTTGCTCGGCAGCAGCAGCACGCCCTCGATGTTGCGCACTGAGAGCGCGAGCCGATCCTCGGGCTTCACGTCCACGAGCAGCACTTTGCTGGCCTTCTTTCCGCCGTCGACGCCGAGCCGCTTGAGCATCTCCGCCGCCGCCTTGGTCTTGATCTCGCCCACGCTCAACGCGTCCACGACAATCACCGCGCCGTCGCGCAGCTTCTGCGAGAGCGCCGCGCGCAGCGCGCCCTTCTCGACCTTCTTCGGCAACTGGTAGTCGTAGCTGCGCGGCTGCGGACCGAACGTGGTGCCGCCGTGACGCCACAGAGGGTTGCGAACCTCACCAACCCGCGCCCGTCCGGTGCCCTTCTGCCGCCAGGGCTTCTTGCCCGAGCCGCTGACCATCGCGCGCGTCTTGGTCGCGTGCGTGCCGCGACGCTCCGCGGCGTTGGCGCGAATGACCGACGTATGGATCAGATCGGTTTTCACGCGGCCGCCGAACACCGCGTCGCTCAGGTCGAGCGAGCCGACTTTCTCGTTCTGGGAGTTCACCACATCGACAGTCATGGCTACTTCTTACCCTTCTTCTTGACCGGCTCGACCTGCGCCACCTTGATGGCCTTGGCCGCCACGGCCTTGCGGATCAGCAGGATGGCGTTCGGGCCGCCGGGCACCGAGCCCTCGAGGAGCAGCAGGTTGTTCTCGGCGTCCACGCGAAGCACTTTCAGATTGCGCACGGTCACACGGTCCGACCCCATGTGGCCGCCCATCCGCATGCCCTTCACGACGCGTGAGGGATACGAGGACGCGCCGATCGAGCCAGGCGCGCGATGGAACATCGACCCGTGTGACGCACGACCGCCGCGGAAGTGGTGCCGCTTGACCACGCCCTGGAAGCCCTTGCCGCGGCTCGTCCCGACGATGTCCACGCGCTCGCCGTCGGCGAACATCGAGACGTTGACCTGATCGCCGGGCTTGACCGGATCGCCACCGGGCTTGAGCGTCACTTCGCGGCGCACGCGCGTCGGCGGCACGCCGGCCTTCTTGAAGTGGCCCTGCGACGGCTTGTTTTCCTTCGTCGGCTTGGCGTCGACGAGCCCGAGCTGCACGGCTTCATACCCGTCCGCCGTCGCCGTCTTCACCTGCGCCACGACGCAGGGCCCGGCCTTGAGCACCGTCGCCGGATGCACGGTGCCGTCGGCGTCGAACAGCTGCGTCATCCCGATTTTCTTGCCGATAATGCCTGTAACCATCACTCAGTCCATTCGTGATTCGTGGTTTTCGATGGGTGATTCGTTGTTGATTCCTGATCCTCGATTCGCGATTCGTCCGTCGCAAATCGCCAAGAAATCACCCAATCACCACTCGCAAATCCACAATGCACTACTTCCCGTGTTCCTTGCCGAACGCCTTGATCTCCACATCCACACCCGCGGGCAGATCGAGCTTCATCAGCGCGTCCACCGTCTGCGGCGTGGGCTCGAAGATGTCGATCAACCGTTTGTGCGTGCGAATCTCGAACTGCTCGCGTGACTTCTTGTCGACGTGCGGCGAGCGCAGCACCGTCCATCGGTTGCGTGAGGTCGGCAGCGGAATCGGGCCCGCGAGCCGGGCGCCGGTCCGCTTGGCCGTCTCCACGATCTCGCCGGTGGACTGGTCGAGAATCCGCGAGTCGTACGCCTTGAGGCGGATCCGGATCTTGTCGCTGAACATTGCCATAACTGAATCCTGTCGGGATTCGGGATCCGGGATCCGGGGTTCGTCAGACTCGTGTTCGTCGAGTCCCGAATCCCGAGTCCCGAGTCCCGGTTATTCCAAAATCTCCGTAATCGTCCCGGCGCCGACGGTACGGCCGCCTTCGCGAATCGCGTAGCGGGCCCCCTTCTCCAGCGCCACCGGCGTGTGCAGCGTCGCCGTGATCGACGTGTTGTCGCCCGGCATCACCATCTCCACGCCCTCC
>DATDOE010000086.1:0-90444 GCA_035293405.1 Vicinamibacterales bacterium
GATCTCGTATGCCGTCGATGGCAAGCAGTACGTGGCGATCGCGGCCGGCTTCACGCTGTACGTGTTCGCGCTATAGCCACGCCGTACGTCGTGTCCGGCTTTAGCCGGACCGATGCTCTACAGAAGACGAAACCATGCCACCTGACCAGGACGGCATCATCGTGGTGCCCGACGATCCCGGCTGGCCGGCGGCATTCGACGCCGAGGCGATCCGCCTTCGCGCAGCGCTTGGTGCGTTGGCCTTGCGGGTCGATCATCACGGTTCGACGGCGATTCCCGGACTCAGCGCCAAACCGATTATCGACATCCAGGTATCGAACGAGTCGTTGCGCTGGCGATACAGAGCGGGTATCCGCGCGACTTCGTCGAAGCCACGTGAGCAGGACGGGCGAGCCACTGAGAAAACGTCAGGAAGTGTTGTTAAGGTCCGTGAGCGCCTTCAGAAGGTCTACGAGAGCGGAGAGGACTACCTCTTCGCCAAATCTCAGTTCGCTTTCGTCGATCTTCCGGAGAACGTACGGCGCAAGATCCTGGCACTCGAAAAGGCCGGCTAACCACGCGCTGCACCCGACGCCGCCGCGTCGCTCGTGCGCCGCTTGCCGGCGCGGGTGAGCGCAGACGTTGGGCCGGATTCGATCAGGCTGGATGCTTCCAGTAGCCTGGGCGGCGGCTGGTATGTGCGACTGCGACGACGTAGATATCGTCTGGCCGGATTCGGTACGCCACAATGTAAGGGAATCCACGGACGGTGAATTGCCGGGCGGTCTGCCGGCCTTTTCGTGGTGAACCGATTTCTGGATGCCGTTCGATGAGCTCGAACACGTGGGAGACCGCATCGAAAAGTCGAGCTCCCGATCCAGGCCGGCGCTCTTCGTGCCAGCGCACGGCTTCGGCGAGTTCCAGCGAGGCTGGCTCGCTGATCTGCAGCGGCTTCACCGACCGAGCACGTCGCGCTCGATACGGCGTTTCACCTCGGCCCAGGGCTCGAGGCGAATCGTGCCAGCCTCGATCGCCTCGATCCGACGTTCGATTTCCGCGTCCCAGGCAGCCTCCGCGTCCGGGTCGGTGGGACCGTCCAGGCTTGCGAGCAATTCTGCGGCAACTTCGGCACGCGCGTCCGGCTCCAGCCTCAGCGCGTCGGCGAGGACGTCTGTAGCAGTTTTGGGCATGCCTCTGATCCTACGGCGAGACTCCCCGGCTAACAACCGCTTGCAGCCGGCGGCGGCTGGTGCCATCCTGAGCCGCCGCAGCTGAAGCGGACGTTGGACCTCTCGGGGTGACTTTGGACGTGGCACGTCTACACTGCGGAAGAGATGCTTCAAGGAGCCTCCTTGGAATTCGTCGCTCTTGATGTCGAGACCGCGAACCCCGATCTGTCAAGCATCTGTCAGATCGCAGTCGTCGATTTCAAAGACGGGGCTGTCACAGGCTCGTGGCAGAGCCTCGTCGATCCTCAGGATTACTTCGATCCCAGGAACACCGGCATCCATGGCATCAGCGAGGCCGCAGTTCGAGGGGCTCCCACAATTCGCGCATTGGTTTCCGAACTGCAGTCGCGACTCGCTGGGGCACTGGTGGCGTCACATACGCCGTTTGACCGTGTTGCGATCTTTCGGGCGCTCGAGAAGCATCGCGTGCCACTCATCGAAAGCAAGTGGCTCGACACAGCTCGCGTCGTTCGGCGCGCGTGGCCTCAATTTGCGCGGAGCGGGTACGGGCTCGCCAATGTGGCTGGATATCTCGGTATCGTATTTCGACATCACGTAGCGGAAGAAGATGCCCGTGTGGCGGGCGAGATCCTGCTGCGCGCAATCGCGGAAACCGCTGTCGGCGTCGAAGAGTGGCTCCATCGCTCCACTGAATTGGTGGGGGGCTCGATTGCTCGCGAAGGTTCGGAAGACGGGCCGCTCTATGGCGAAACCATTGTATTCACTGGAGCGCTGGCGATTCCCCGGCGCGAGGCCGCATCCATGGCGGCCGCCGTTGGCTGCGCTGTGTCTGAGTCCGTCAACCGCACGACCACGATCCTCGTGGTTGGCGACCAAGACATCGGAAGGCTTGCTGGGCACGACAAGAGCTCCAAGCACAGAAAAGCCGAGGACTTGATCCAAAGGGGCCAGGAGATTCGGATTCTGATGGAGACCGACTTCCGCCGTTTGGTCCAGCTCGAAGGCACCTCATGAAGTATTGCTGTTACGGGTTCGCGGTCCAACACGGCATGCAGCCGACGACGCCGCCGTGATCGAGCGCGTCGCGGCTGATGCCTGACGTTGGGCGGACGACCTCGGCCTGTTCTCTACAACACACCGCGGCTGCGCAAAAGCGAACGATGTCATTGGACCATAGCTTTATTCTCGTGAAAGCCGCCGAGTACGCGCCGGAGGAGTACTTCCGTTTCGTCAGGGCGCCGGAGGGGAGCCGCCTTCACGACGACATCGTTCGCTACGTTGGCGATTCCCTGCAATGGATTCCAACCGTCAATCCGGCGAAGGGGAACGAGTACGGCCGCGGGCTGAACCTTTACGGGCCGACGGCGATTCTGACTGAGGGCGCCGCGCTGGCGGCCCGAATCTTTGGCACTTGGGCAGAGCTCTTCCGCCTCGGTCCCGACACTCTAACCCTGACGGGAGCATGGTGCGAGACAGAGGGAATTCCCGGGACAGGCCATTACTCGCACATCACCATCTCACGCGGCGCGCTCGTGCCGATGCTCGATCGAATTGCCGATGACTGCCGCCGGGTGGCGGAGTCCGCTGGCGCACTCTTCTTACTGCACATCGGCATCTGACACGACGCGCTCGCAGCACCCAGATCGGGCGCCTTCGTCCGCCGCGCCGGCTCCTAAGAAACTGCTCCCTCGACGACCTCGCCGGTCGAGAGGTTGACCAGTCCGAAACCGAGATGCGCCGCGCGTTGTGTGAGACGACGGACGCGCGCGTACGGTCCTGCGCGTCGGAGACATCGGCGCCCGGGTCCACGTACACCAGGTGGTCTTTGAGGGTCCGGTAGACCAGGACGGCGAGTGTTCGCGCCGTGGCCGTGACGGCCTTCGCTTTGCCGATCCGGAAGGCCACGCGCCGCTAGAACGCGCCGAGGGCGGTCTGGGTGCGCCCCAGATTCATGGCGGCCAGTCGCACGATGGCGGCAGCGCGATTCGCTGACGGCTGCGTGCGGCTACTCAGGAGTCGCCCGCCGGAGATCTTGTTCTGTGGGGCGAGGGTCAGCCACGACGTGAAGTGTTTGGCGGTAGGCCACCGCGTCATGTCCGTGCCAATCTCCGACAGCAGGCGGAGCACGTTGTCGGGCCCGATGCCGTCAATCTGGGACAGGTCGACGCCGGTGAGCTGGTGCACCGGCGTCCGCAGGTCGAGGAGGTCGGTGGCACGGCGGTGGCGGCCAGGCACGCGAGGTGCCCCTCGATGGCAGCATCGCAGGTGGTCAGGTGCCGCTGATCGATGTCGAAGAGCTCGAGATTCTGCTGGAGGACGAAGAGGTGCTCGGGGCGATAGTTGCCGGTCAGGGCGGCGACGATCTCGGCCTCAGACGCGTGACACCGGTAGTCCCGATGCTGGGCGAGCTGCTGCGGGGCGCGCTGGCCGGCCACGATGTCGCGGAGGATCCGTAGGCCGGTCACCCCGGTGATGTCGCTGACGACCAACGGGAGCTGCACGTTCATCTGGACCAACGCCTTCTGCATGCGTTGCACGAGGGAGCCCGCGCTCTCGATCAGCGTGGCGCGGTGCCGGAGATACCCGCGCAAGGCGACGCTGCCGTCCGCGGGGCGGAAGCTCCCGCGCAAGAGCCCCAGGATGTGGAGGTCGCGGAGCCACTCACAGTCGGCGACATCACTCTTCCGGCCGGGGAGAGTCTTGACGTGCCGCGCATTGACGAGGATCACCGCGAAGCCGCGGGCGTCGAGGATCTCGAAGATCGGAATCCAATAGACACCGGTGGCTTCCATCGCCACGTGGGTGACGCGGCAGGCCGTCACCCAGTCGGCCAGCTGGTGCAGGTCGCCGGTGAACGTCGGAAACGATTGCACGGGCATGGGGTCACGATCCGGCGGCACGGCCACGAAGTGCTCAGCCGATCCGCAGTCGATGCCGGCGGCGTTGGGGTGGAGCCGTTCGAGCACGGCCGGGGACTGGCGAGGCTTGGGCGTACGACGACGGGGTTGGCGCTTCACGGAGACCTCCTTTACACTGGCGACACCTCCGAGAACAGGGATGCGGATGAGAGGCAATCTCCTAAACGGGATCCCGTCGCGTGAACGACGGGTCACCAGTGACGATGCCGCGAATCCCCGGACCACGCTAACACGCGGGCTGCGGAGCACCAGTGCTCGGTCTCGGTTCTCGGAGGCTCGCAATCATACTGGCGTGCCCTCGCGCCCCACAGTTTCTCGCGTGACGAGTCGCGATCCCATCGCGTGGGCCGCTAACAAACGAATGGAGCCGGCGCGTCAATGGTCTCGTGCCATCATGTCGCCGAGGCGCGCGGCTCATTCGCAACGTTGGGCATCTCGGGTCGCCGCCGAAACAAGATCGACGAAAAAGGAGTCACCCATCGAGTCAATCGTGGAACTCGTGTTGACGGCGCTCTGGGAGATCTTCTTGCAGATGGTCGGCGAGATCCTCATCGAGCTCGGATTTCGATCGATCGGCGAGTCGTTTCGGCGGCGTAGTCGGGCCCATCCAGTCGTGGCAGGGATCGGTGTCGCGTTATTGGGCGGACTGGCCGGGGTGCTGACGAGCGTGATCTGGCCGGCCCGACTGTTTCGGCCGGGCCCGCTGACGGGAGCAAGTTTGTTGGTGTCTCCGCTGATCACTGACGAACCGGCGGGTCGCACGCGTGCGCGTGGCACGAAGTAGCGCGAGAGAGTGACAGGGAGTGGTTCCGGCGCCGTTGACGAGACGGCTCTTAGTGCGCCGCCTGGCGCAAGAGAGTCCCGAATGCCCTTTCGTCGATGTCGGAGCGCGTGCGAACCTTGATGTGCCGCACGAACTTGGCTTCGCCCTCGAGGAGTCCACTCGGATCTTTCAGTGCGGAGCCGGCGAAGAAGCCGAACTGCACGTGGTCGGGTGCCGAATAGAGGTAGGCGACAGGGACCTTCCCCTGCACCCAACACCCATTGCCCCATTTCACAGACTCCTGGAGCTGTGGGGCGACACGCTTCACGAACTTCCGCAACGCTCTGATGACGCCCTGATTGCTGGGCGCCTGGCCTGCCAGGTACTGGTCAAAACTCGCGTAGGCCTTCATCTTCATGGTTCTGGGCACCTCGGTCTTCACACCCGACGGCTTCCCGGATTGTACTTAGGCCATGGAGGACACGGAGAATAATAAAGGTGGCCCCACTGCAACCTTGGTACATCGCTACCGAGACGTTCACATCGCGCCGCGGTAAAGCGTGGAAGGATTACATCGCCTGGTCGGGGCTGACTCAATTGGACGAGGTCGTCTCGCTGGACCACATGCTCTGCCCGACGCTTCTGCCTGAGGTCCGGACGGACTACTGGCCACACATCGTCAATGAAGACTTCATGTTCGAGTTCTTCATCGATCTTGAGTTCCGATGGTCTCGACCCCGAAGGAAACGTCGTTCAGTTCCGTGCGAAGTGATGTGATCACGGCTCGTGCAACAAAGGAGCGCGGCATGGCAGACCGTCGAACATTCCTCAGGCTGACCGGGGCAGCTGGCGCAGGACTGCTGGCGGGTCTTCCAGGATCTCGAGATGTCTCGGCGCAGACAGCGGCGACGCCGGTCGCTTCGTCCATCCAAACGCCGGCGCTCACGATCGCCTACGAAGACCACGGCGGCTCGCAGGCATTCCCAATCGTCCTGCTCCATGGGTTCCCTGACGACGTACGGGCCTGGGACGAGGTGGTGCCCCCGTTGACCCGAGCCGGGTACCGCGTCATCGTCTCCTACCTGCGTGGCCATGGACCCACGCGGTTTCGCGACGCGGCGGCGCCGCGCATGGCGGAGCAGGCCGCGATTGGCCAGGACGTCATCGACCTGGCCGACGCCTTGAGTCTGCCGAGGTTCGCCGTCTCCGGCTACGACTGGGGTGGCCGTGCGGCGGCGATTGCCGCGGCGCTTCATCCAGAGCGAGTACGCGCGGCAGTCCTGATTGGCGGCTACACGATTCAGAACACGATCGCGCCGTCACGGCCCGCATCACCTGAAGCCGAACATCGCGCCTGGTATCAGTGGTACTTCAACACCGAGCGGGGGCGGGCCGGTCTTCAGGCGAATCGCCGTGCACTCTCGCGTTACCTGTGGCAGTCGTGGTCGCCGAACTGGCACTTCACCGAGGACACCTTCAACCGCACGGCCCCGTCGTTCGACAATCCCGATTTCGTTGATGTAGTGATTCACTCGTACCGGCACCGCATCGGCAATGCGCCCGGTGAGCCGCGTTTCACGGCGGTCGAGAAACAGCTCGCGGATCGGCCCAGGATTCAGGCGCCATCGATCACGCTCTACGGGGCAGACGATGGCATCGCCCGTCCATCGGCCGAATCGCCGCCGGCCGAGCGGGCGGTGTTCGCGTCGCTGGTCGCACGGCGGGTGATCTCGGGCGTGGGACACTTCATGCCCAGGGAAAAACCGGAAGCCGTGTCGTCGGCGATGCTGGAGCTGCTGGGGACGAGGCGGTAGGACGCAGAATCGCCCTTGCTTGGGAGTTGGGACGAGCATCGGGTTGGGAGTTAACCGGGCCGGTCATGAACGGCCACAGAACCACTACAATGACGGGATGATCCGCAAGGCTGCGGTCGCAGCCGGTGCTGGGCTTGCGCTGTTTCACGTGTGGCTGCTCCTCGGCCAGGCGTGGGAAGGGGAGCTCCTCGAGCCGTGGCTTCTGCTGCGATGGCTCGTGGCCGGCGTGCTCGCCGCCGGCCTCACCGGCGTTCTGCGATCGGGTGCGTCCGGGTTCTGGAGCCGCAGGACGGTGGCGCTCTGGCTGCTTGCTGCGGTCCTGCATGGACCGGCGCTGATGGATCGTGTCGGCGTTGACAGCCAGGGCCTTCCGGAAGCGGCCGCCGTCCTCGTTCAGATCGCGACGCTGTCTGCCGCGGCCGGCGCCGTGATTCTTCTTGCCGCGGCCTGTCGCCGCACGCCACGAGCCTCGCGTGGTGGTGGATCGCTCCGTGCCGGCTTCACACTCGCCCCTTTCCGGTCGCTTGGATTCGTCCAGGCCTTCGCACCCCGCCCGCCGCCGCTCCAATAGCCGTGGCGCGTCCGGAAGGACGCGCGCTACGAGACTGTGTGTTGCGACACGTCCCAAGTGACGTGTCTCCGGCGATTCGTGCGTACATTTGCCAGGCACGTCCAACGGACGCGCCCTACGGAGCCTTGAATGCGTACTCGTGTGTGCTGTCTGCTGCTATTGGCCGTTCTCAGCGCTCGTCCCGCCGGTGCCGCGACGGTGAGTGGAACCGTGGCCGATGTCACCGGCGCCGCGCTTCCCGGCAGTCACGTCGTTCTGCGTGGTGTGGCCACCGGTCAGGAGTCGTCTGCTGAGACCGGTCCGGACGGACGATTCCAGCTCGACGCGCCGGCGGTCGGCGCGTATCTGATCATCGTCACGCGGCCCGGCTTCTCCGAGGCGGCGCGAACGGTGGTGATTGCGAGCCCCGACCAGAAGGCTGACGTCCGGGTCCAGCTCGATCTCGGCGTCCTGAGCGCTGAAGTCAGCATCACGGCGGCGAGGTCCGAACGAGAGACCCGCCAGATTCCGCTGCACGTCGAGACGATCACCAAGGGCGCGGTCGAGCAGAGCAACACGCTGTCCACTGGTGACGCGCTGACCACGGTTGCCAACATCACCCCGGTCGGCAACGGCCCGTTCGGTGTCCGGCCGCGCCTGCGTGGGCTCGACTCCACCCGCCTCCTGGTCCTTGTCGACGGCGAGCGCCTGAACACCGCGCGTCAGGCGACGGATCGTCAGGGAGCTGAAGTCGGACTCGTCTCGCCGGATGCGATCAGCCGCATGGAGATCGTCAACGGCGCCGGCACGCTGCTCTATGGCTCCGACGCGCTGGCCGGCACCATCAACATCATCACGAACGAACCGGGCTTCTCGAGCAGCACGCGCTGGCTGTACGGCTTCGACGGCTTCTACAGCTCCAACGAGAACGGCGCCCGCGGCACGGGAACGGTCGGTGTCACGGCCCCGAACTACGCGATTCGTGTGCAGGCCGGCCTGGAGTCGTTCGACACCTACAAGGCCGGCGATCTCACTCTGGAAGATACGCGGCCGTTCTTCGCGTCCGGCGCGCTCAACCGGACCGATACGATCGACGACAACTTCGGATTCGCCTTCAACGCATTTCCCGATCCGTTCAACGCAGCGTATGTGCGAACGAGCAACGAGGTGCCGAACTCCGGCGCACAGGGGAACTTCGTCAACGTCTCCAGTCTCGTGAAGCTCGGAGAGACGCGTTCGCTCCGTCTCCGCTACCAACGTCGTCAGATGGACGGTGTGGGCTTCCCGGACTTCGCCACTCCGTACTTCTTCAATGCCACGTCGCTGCCGAAGAGCGATCTCGACCGCGTCTCTCTGCGCTATGAGGCGCGGGCCGTCACGCCATGGCTGGCCAACCTGTCACTGACCGCTCACTATCAGCGGACCGAACGCCTGCTGCGTAATCTGCTGCCGGTACAGTTCCCGGCGCCGACTCCCGTGGCGTTCTTCCCGATCAGCGTGTTTCGCCTCAACATCCTGTCGGACACGGAGCAACGCGTGTCGACTCCGGGCGTGGACCTTCAGGCGGTGTTCGTGCCGGCATCGAATCACGTGCTCACCACGGGGCTCACGTTCTATCGCGACCGGAGCAGCGACGACCGTACAACCTCCACCACCACAACGATGATCGGCCAGGTCGCACTGGGCCAGCGGGGGCCTGCGCCGGTCGTCTTCCCTGCGCCGGTCCAACTGGGCCCGCCATCGGTGGCGCATCCGGTTCGTGTGCCGGACGCGAGCCTGCGCGACGTCGCGGTGTTCGCGCAGGATGAATGGCGTCTCGGATCGAATCTCTCGCTCGTCGCCGGCTTGCGTGGCGACTTCTACAACGTGACGACCGAAGCCACGCCCGGCTATGACGTGGCGGCGGTGGTGGCCGGTGCGGTCCCGGCGATCGATCCCTCCACGCTTCCCGATCCCAACGGTGCGACCTATGCGAGGAAGGCACTCACTGGAGACATCGGTCTGGTGGCCAACACCGGAGGCCGAGTCAATCCGTTCGTGCGCTTTGGCCGCAGCTATCGTCATCCCAACCTCGAGGAGATGCTCTTTGCCGGACCCGCCACGGCGGGCAGCATCGCGCCCAACGTGAAGCTGAAGCCCGAGCAGGGCAACAACGTTGATGCTGGCGCCAAGTTCAACTTTCCTCGTGTCTCGGGCGGCGCCTACGTCTTCGTCAACCAATACAAAGACTTCGTGGTCCAGGATCTGACGACCGCCGTCACGCCGGCCGGTCCGCTCGTGCAGGGCACCAACTACGCCGACGTTCGGATCCACGGTCTGGAGCTTTCCGCCGACGCGCCGGTCGTCACGCCGAGGGGGATTCTGACGCTGAGTGCATCAGGGGCCTTCACGCGCGGCACCATCACGAAGGGCATCAACCCGCTGGACGGCAGCGCGCTCGACGGCGAGCCAGCGGACAACATCACGCCGGTCAAGGTCCTCGCCGCCGTGCGATTCACTGAACCGGGTGGTCGCTGGTGGGCCGAGTACGGCGTGCGCACGCAAACCGACGTCACGCGCATCACGCCAACCCTGCTGACCTCGCCGTTCCGGATTGCGCAGGACCTGCTGTCGCTGGACGGGTTCACCGTGCATCGGCTCGGATGGGGTGTGTTCCTCACGCGCGGCCAGGATCGCCTCGGCCTGAACTTCGCCATCGAGAACCTGGCGAATACCTATTATCGTGAGCACTTCCAGTTCGCGCCGTCGCGGGGCCGGAGCTTCACGGTAGGGCTGAACGTGGGCACGCGGTAGCGCTATTACCGGAGGCCAGAAGATACGGAGGAAAGCCTTCATCGGCGCAGTTTCCCGATGGACAAGCCGGCGGTCGCGGTGGGACACTGCCGCGAGGAGGCTCCGTGATGCGCCACCTGTTTCTCGTCGTCGCGGCCGTGCTCGGAATAGCGGTGTGCTCACCAGCGTTGGCCCAGGTCGCCGGCCGTCCGTGGACGATGCCGCGCACAGCGGACGGTCACCCCGACCTGCAGGGGTACTGGACCAACGATCTCGTCACGCCGCTCGAGCGTCCGGCGGAATTTGGCGGGAAAGAGATCCTCACTCCCGAAGAGGCGGCCGCGTACGCCAAGAAGCGGCTCGATCGGTTTCTCGCCCAGCCGAGGGACAACATTCACTACGACGACGCGATCTGGCAGGGTGAGAGCTATTCGAAGGAATCCCACCGGCGGACGTCGCTCTTGACTGAGCCGCGCGACGGGAAGCTGCCTCCGCTGACGCCAGCCGCGAAGCAGCGCGAGGCGGATCGCGCGGCAGCCAGGCGGGGGATCGGACCGTCCGACAGCGCGCAGACTCGATCGCTGGCCGAGCGATGCATCACCTGGGGCAACGTGGGGCCGCCGCTGATCCCACCCACCTACAACGCCAATCTGCAGATTCTGCAGACGCGCGATGCCGTCGTCATCCGTCACGAGATGATGCACGACGTGCGCATCATCCCGCTCGGCGGCCGCCCGCATCCCGGACCGGGCATCGAGTATCTGGCGGGGGATTCGCGCGGCCGTTGGGACGGCGATACGCTCGTCGTCGATACCACCAACTTCACGGACAAGACGAACTTCAGGGGGCCGCCGCTGACGACGCGGCAGGACATCACCGCGAGCCGTTCGCTGCACGTCGTCGAGCGCTTCACACGCATCGACGCCAGCACGATCCGCTATCAATTCACCGTCAACGATCCCGCCACGTGGACGACGTCGTGGTCGGGGGAGATGCCCATTCGTGCGTGGGATGGTCCGATTTACGAGTACGCCTGCCACGAGGGCAACTACGGGCTGGCGAACATTCTCCGGGCACAGCGCGTCCAGGATGCCCAGGCCCCGCCGGTTCGGGGATCGTCGAACGAATGAGGCCCCGGGTGCCGGCCGCCTGAAGGCGGCCCCTACGAACCGGAAGTGGAGGCGGCCCCACGAAGCTCCGCAAGAACCGCGTTGTAGAATAGGCCGATGCACGACCTCATCCGGCAGTTACTTGTCGAGCTGGGCGAGGACCCAGATCGGGAGGGCCTGCTGCGAACGCCGCAGCGAGTGGCAAAAGCGCTCGAATTCCTCACCAGCGGGTACTCGGCGGACATCGACGAGGTCCTCAACGACGCGCTCTTCACGGTGGACTACAACGAGATGGTCATCGTGAAGGACATCGATTTCTACAGTCTCTGCGAGCACCACCTGCTGCCGTTCTTCGGGAAATGCCACGTGGCGTACATTCCGCGGACGCGGGTGATCGGCCTCAGCAAGATTCCCAGGCTGGTGGACGTTTTCGCGCGGCGTCTCCAGATTCAAGAACGGATGACGAACCAGATCGCGCAGACGATCAAGGAAAAGATCGATCCGCTCGGGGTCGCGGTGATCTGCGAAGGCACGCACCTCTGCATGTCGATGCGCGGCGTGGAGAAGCAGAACTCGTTCGCCGTCACCAGCGCGATGCTGGGCGCATTCCACGACGACGCCCGCACCCGCATGGAGTTCCTCGAGCTGGTCCGGACCCGATCCGGCGCGGCGGTCACCAACACACCAGGGCTGGCCTGCATCGGCGACTGATGCGGGCCGCAGCCATCTTCTTGATCGCTGCGCTGGCCGCTCAGGGGGTTGTCTCGGCTCAGACGCGCCGGGCGCCGGCGCGCCGCGCGCCCGCACCGGCGGCGAAGCCGCTGCCGGTGATCACTGAGCCCGCAGTCTTCAACTGTCCCGTGATGCTCGGGCAGGGCGCCAGCGCCGATGTGACCTATTGCGATGTGCAGATTGGCCGCGATCCGGCCGGCGGGATCATCATTCCGTTCCCGGCCCACCAGGGACCGGTAACGCTCTCGTTCACGCTTCACAACCGCCATACCTACTCCGAAGAGCAGATCAAGACGAACCGCTCGTACCATCGTTACACCGCCACAATCGGGGTCCTGACGATGGACAACTACCTGGTCTCCAGGGCAGTCGTGCAGAACGAGTTTCGCGCCGTCACCGATCTCGTGGACCGGATTCGGGGCGGGAGCGGTCCCGGTGGTTTGAAGGCCGTGGCGCCGACCGGCGCCGAGCAGATCGTGGTGGTCGTGCCCGAAGAGGAAAAGAGCGTCAGCATTCTGGGTGAGAAGCTGTCGGTGCTCCGCGTCGACAGCCAGACCGATACCTTCACCGCCCCCGGCCGACCGATTGCGGTGATCAGCAACGTCATGCTGGAGTACCGGCCCGCTCCACCCCCGCGGCGGACGCCGGCGCGACGGAAGTGACCGGTCGTCACGAGCTCCTCTCGATCATTGTTCCCGTCTACAACGAAGCCCGGACCGTGAGAGCCGTGCTCGATCGACTCCTCACGATCGACCTTCCCGTCCAGCGCGAGATTCTCGTGGTCGACGATGGCTCGACCGACGGGACGGCGGAGGAGTTGACCCGCGCGGCCGGCGAAGGGCTTGCCGTCACGGTGATCCGGTCGGCGCAGAATGGCGGAAAGGGCAGTGCCATTCGTGCGGGCCTCGCCCGTGCCACCGGCACGATCGTGGCGATTCAAGATGCCGATCTGGAGCTCGATCCGGAGCAGCTCGCCGCGCTGGTACGGCCTATCGTCAACGGTCAGTCAACCGTCGTCTTCGGATCGCGGTTTCTCGACGGCAAGTCCCGAGCGCCGCGGATTACGGTGGCGGCCAACCGCGTGCTGACCGCCGCGACCAATGCGCTCTTCGGGGCGGCGCTCACCGACATGGAGACCTGCTACAAGATCATGCGGATCGACGTCGCGCGATCGTTGAATCTCACGGCCAGCCGTTTCGACATCGAGCCCGAGATTACGGCGAGGCTTCTGCGCGGAGGGCATCACATCCAGGAGCTGCCCGTGCGGTTCGACCCGCGGTCGCCCGCGCAGGGCAAGAAGATCAAATGGCGTGACGGCTTGCGTGCCTTGCAGGTCCTGCTGACGGAGCGCTTTCGTGTGCGCGACGGCGCAAATCGGGGTGCCAAACGCCCAGAGCCTAAAGCCTAGAGCCCAAAGCCAAGAGCCTAGAGCCAAGAGCCCAGAGATGCGTGGACTCGTCCTTGCCCTGCTGATCGGCGCCGTCATCATCGTCTCGATCCGCTGGGGCAGTTGGGTGGCTGGTGGGTCGGACTCGTACTGCTACGTCCATCAGGCCGAGCGATGGGCGGACAGCCTGCGTCAGGTTGCCGCCGGTCGTCGGCCGGGGCTTCAGGTTCCAGAGCCACTGGCGCTGGACGCGCCGTGGCCCGATGCGGCGCGCGCATTCGCACCGGCCGGGCACGTGCCGTCTCCCACCGTGCCGGGGGCGATCGTCCCGATCTGCCCGGCGGGGTTGTCGATGGCGATGGCTCCATTCGTCGTCGCCGGCGGTCCTCGCGCGGCGTTCTTCGTGCTCCCGCTCTTTGGCGCCTTGCTCATCGGCGCGACCTATGTCACCGGCGCCAGGTTTGGTGCCCACGTCGGGGTCGCGTCGAGCCTCGTCGTCGCGGCCAGTCCGATCGTTCTCTATCAAGTCATTCAGCCGATGAGCGATGTGCCCGCGGCGGCGTTGTGGATGACCGCGGTTGCCGCAGCCACCGGCACCAGGAAGCACGCAGGACTCGTCAGCGGCGCGGCGGCGAGCGCGGCCATCGTCGTCCGCCCCAACCTGCTGCCCCTTGGCGTCGTGATCGGCGTGTTCCTGCTCCTGCGGGCTGAACGCACGTGGCGAGAACGGCTGCGCCTGGCGATGACCTACGCGGTCTGCTGTGCCCCCGGGTGTGCGATTGTGGCGATGACGCAGCAGGCGTTCTACGGATCCCCGTTCGCCTCCGGCTACGGGTCGCTGGCGGCGCTGTTTGATGTCCGTCACGTCGGCCCAAACACCAGCCGATACCTGTCGTGGCTCTGGGCGACCCACACGCCTATCGTCCTCCTTGCGGCGCTCGCGCCCTGGCTGCTTCCGGGCCCGCTCACCGCGCTGTGCCTGGCACTGTTCCTGGTGAACCTCGCGCTGTATGTGCCCTATGTCGTCTTCGAGGACTGGTCGTATCTCCGGTTTCTACTGCCCACGCTTCCGCTGCTGCTCGTGCTGGTGATGGCCGTCATCGGCGCGATGGCACGCCGCCTTGGCATTCGGCGTGTGGGCCTGGTCAGCGGGCTGACCGCTCTCGTGCTGGCCGTGCTGTTCGTGCGCGAGGCGCGGGTGCGAAGCACGTTCACGCTCCAGGGGCTCGAGGCGCGGTTTGCGCGCGCCGGCGTCTTCGTCGCGGATCGCCTGCCGCCGAACGCGCTCGTGTTCACGAGTTGGGAGAGCGGCAGCGTCCGGTTCTACGGTGGCCGGAAGACGCTGGTGTGGGACGCGCTCGATCCGGCCTCACTCGACCGCGCGCTGGCGTACGTGCGTTCGCGCGGGTACGAGCCCTACTTGCTCTTCGAGCGGAGAGAAGAGCCGGACTTCCGGAAGCAGTTCGCCGGAAGCACAGTCGCGCTGCTCGACTGGCCACCGATGGCCGAGGTCGCATCGCAGGTTCGGATCTACCGCCCGGGAGACCGCGCGCGCTACCTTCAGGGGACCGGGTCGCCCACGGAGTACGTGCGCTGAGGATACTGATCGGTCGCGCAGGTGGCGTCGCACTCGCGGGTCACGAAGACGAGCAGCCACATCATCAGCGGCACGGACATCTGCACGCCAATCAGGGCCGCGGTGGGGATGAAGAGCGCGGCGAACAGCCAGTAGACCGTCGCTCCGAACACCGGAGCGCGAGCGTGGCGCTCTGGCCCCCGCATGTACGCCCCGAACCAGATGAGAGGCAGCACAAGCAGCGTCACGTCATAGACGATGACGTGAGGGTTCACCAGTACTGACGCGAGGATGACGATCCCCAGCCGCACGCGGACTGGCGTGTCGCTCTTCCAGACCCGCACGGTGTACCAGAGCACGGCCGCGGCGAGCGCAATCCAGAGCGGAAGGCCGACCTCATTCGGCAGAAGCCGTGTCACTGCCCGCAACGAGTGGCTCATGAATGGCTTCGCTTCCAGCCAGTCCTCATGGGCGATGGTGGCAGACACGGTCGCCGCAAACCCGCTGAACACGGAGGAGCCAAGCATCAGCCACACGGCGGCGGCCTGTGCGACGACTGACGACACGGCGCCTGCGAGCATGGCCCATTCCCCGCATGCGAGCACGATCACGGCCAGCGGAATGCCGAACTGCGGCTTCAGGGCGAGCAACCCGAATGCGAGGCCGGCGAGGTAGTGGTGCCGGCGTTCCAGAGCCAGCCATCCCGCCCAGAAGGCGACGAGGATCACGATCGTGACCTGGCCGTAGACGATCAGGCTCCAGAATGGCGGGAAGGCGGCAGCGGCGGCAAAGACGAGCGTGCGGTCTGGCAATTGTCCCGCGACGCGCGTCCACGCGCTCCACACGATCAGCGCATAGAGGGCGATTGTGATCGAGGTCCAGAGCAGCAACGCGCTGCGATACGACCATCCGCTGAACGGGGCAAACAGGGCTGCCGCTTGCGGCGGATACACGGGCGGATAGAGGTCCGGTGCGGACGCCGGCACGAGCGCAACCTGCGCCTCGTGCAGCGCCGTCATGTTGTAGATGGCCTCAGTCTGCTGCGCGCTGGCCAGATGGCCGAGTGTGTAGAAGTGAACGAAGTCGGCGCCCTTCAGCGGTCCGGCGATGCCGCGATCGCCGGATCCAGCGAACCCGACGACCGCCGCCGCGGTCCACATGAGTGCGGCCAGCACGACGGCGTGTCCTTTCGCCTGGACCATCGAGCGCGGCCACTGGACGGGTCCGGCGCGACCGAGCATTCTCTTCTACAGGGCGGACAGCCGCTTACTTGCTCAAGCGGATAAGTTGACCCTGCAGTGCCTGAAACGCGGGTCCCACGTCAGCTTCTGTGCGGGCAAAGTAGTACTTCCCTTCCATCTGCGTGCTGTTGAAGTCAGGGGCGGAGCGCTTGTCGTTGGCGAGGCGCATGAGCACGCTCTCTGAGGTCTCTGGAATGGTTCCGAGCGTCAATGTGACCAGGTCGCCCATGCCGATCGTATAGATGCGGATCGGGTAGTCGCCGCTTGCGTCGCTGCGCGCGGCATCCGCGATGATCTCCGTCAGGTTGGTCGCGGCGTTCCTGATGTTCCAGGTGTCGGCCGGATACTTGTTGACGCCGGTGTTGAAGTTGCGAAGCCCGCGGCGCGTGCTTTGGGGAGAGCCATTCACCGTCAGGGCATTTGTCTGGAGCGGAAACGATCCCGGAATGCCGAAGCTCGAGAAATGCTGGTGGGAGCTCGTCGCCGGCAGGTACGGGATGGTCCCTATCGTCACCGTGTCGGTCCACCACGAGGTGGGCTGACTCCACGACGGACCTCGGTTCCCGCTCTCGGTGTCATAGAGCCCCTGGATCGTCGGGCGGTTGGTCGTGATGTTGCCGGGATCCGGAGTTCTCCTCGGGAAGTCGGACGTGAACAGTCCCTTGGCGATGCCCGTGCCGTCGAAGATGGCTGGTACGGTGTTGCCGGATCCATCTGTGAACAGCACGATCACGCGCAGGCCTGACTGCTGTCCGCTCGATACGGTCCTCAACTGGTCCCATGCCCGATAGAGGCCCTCGGCCATGGAGGTCACGCCGCCCGGGAGTGTGTCGGGCACGGCGGCCTTGAGCGCGATCTCGTTGAACCCGCGGCTCGCCGGCATGGTGGAGACGACTTTCGCTCCGTTCGAATAGGTCACGAGCGCGATGCGATCGGCGTTGTCGTCGAACCCGCCGATGAACTCCCGCACGGCATCGCGCACCGCCGGCCATTTCGCGCCGATCGAACCCGAGACGTCAATCGCGAGGGAGAGATCCACCATCCGCCGCTGCGCTTCGCCCTCGCTCGACACCGCCACTTCGGTAATGTTGGCGAGCCGCATGAAGGTCGTGGGGATGACGGCGTTCGCGCGCACGGTCACCACGTTGACGCCGGTCGCGACGATCGTCTGGAGATCGAAGAATCCCGGATCGGCGGTCGGGTCGGTCACCGAAGACGTCCCCATGTAGCCGACAGGGAAGTTCGCCCGGAAGATGCGCTCGGCTTCGCCGCGCGGATTCCCGCTGTTCAGGTTGCGCGCGGCGGCCAGCGCGGCGCCGTCAACCGCCTTCGTCAACTGCGCCTTCACCACATAGGCGCGGCCGCTGTCCACGGCGAGGCCGGTGAAGAGCAGGAGGACCGTGATGAAGACGGCCATGTACACAAGAGCGAAGCCCTGGTCACGAC
Organism: Vicinamibacterales bacterium; assembly: GCA_035293405.1. GTDB lineage: Bacteria > Acidobacteriota > Vicinamibacteria > Vicinamibacterales > UBA2999 > Gp6-AA40. Next base: position 17,478 of record DATDOE010000086.1, read on the forward strand.
GCGAGCGTTGTCTAATCATATCCGTCAGCCTTGTCTGAAACATCGATCCCCGCTGCGTCGCCGGGTTAGAAGTACGCAATCGAATACAGGGTGTTCGGCAGCGTGACCCCGAATCGGTCAAGGGGAGTGATCAGGTTGTGACTGGTATAGACCTCGGTGACGTACAGCAATCCGCCCCTCACCATCGTGAGGCTCGCGGGCAGATTGTCGATCTGAAGATTGACGTCGGTGTCTGAGTTGTTCGCGACGTAGTCGGGACTGCCACTGAACGAGCCCGTGCCCGCCGTGTGCAAGCCACTCGGCACGCCGGTCAGCGCGCCGTACTCGTAGCGCTGGTAGAGCACGATCTTGTCGTAGTTCGCGGTCCCGGTGGTGGCGCCCTTCTTGAGCACGGAGAAGATGAAGCGCGACCGGGTGTCGAAATCGACTGGGCGCGAGTTCATGTTCCGCATCGCGTTCGCGGCATCATCAATGATGGTGTCGCGTGAGATGAGGTTGGACCCTTCGCGGGAGAGTTTGGTGACGACGTGCTGATCGAGCAACGCGTAGCCAGTCTCGATGACGCCCAGCGCCACCACGAGGACGAGGGGCATGATCAAGGCGAACTCGATCAGACTCTGGCCGCGGCAGCCGGTAAGTTTCTTCATCAGTCGAACCTGCGCTCATTCTTCATGGCGGACTCGACGCGCACGTTGATCTGCCCGCCCGTGAAGAACGGCCGGATCAGCGGCGTCATGAGCGTCCACGGGTAGTCGATCGTGACCCTGCCGACGTCGTTCTCGATGCCGCTCCCGGCAGACCAGGCCGTGCCCGGCGGGGAACCCGGCGGGAGATGGCTGAAGGTGAACATGGCATCGTCGATCGTGAGCGTCGGCGTGGCGCTCCGCATGGCCGCCATAATCGACTCTTCTCTGGTCATCCCCGACACGACGGACCCGGTCACGGCATAGCGGGTGGCCTGGCTGACGCCGTTCTCGAGCGCCAGGTAGACATAAAAGAGCGACGCAAAATCCACGATCGAGAAGGTCAGCAGCAGAAGCAGCGGCGTGATGATGGCCGCCTCTACCAGCGTGGCTCCCCTGGGGTCGCGGATGCGCCGGACGACTCGACGTGAAAAATATCGTGTCATGTCGCGTTATCCGAAAGAGATCACCCGGACGGTCGTGCCCGCGCGAGGCGGCGCCTCGTCGGGCTCGGTGACTTCGTCGAGCTTGTTGACAAGCGCCGAGAACCCACACTGGTTCGGGTCGAACATGCCCCATTCGTCCTGCACGGGCCGGCCATCGGCTCCGCGGAGCTTTCGGCCGCGACCTTTCTCGGGCCGCTTCTTGTTCTTCTCCGTCCGGCCACGGATCGCTGTGGCCGGCGCCTGCGGCTCTTCCGCCGAAGGCTCATCGGCGATAGCCGGAGGATTCTCGCCACCGATGGTGCTTTCGAGCGCGTCGATCTCTCCGGTGAGATCGACTTCGACTGCCGGCGCGGTCGGCGCTTTTGTCGCCGGCGCGGCGGCCATCGCTGGCGCCGGCATCGAGATGGCCTCGCCAGTCACGTCGGCGCCCTTCGCGCTCACGACGGCCGGGCTTTCGGTCGCCGGCGCGGCCGACTTCGCCGCCGGCTCCGGCACGATCGCAGCGTCGACACCGGGCTTGGCCCAGGCCGCACGAATCGCAGCCAGAGCGGCCTCGAAGGAGGCTGTGGGTCTCTTCGCCTTTGCCGCGGGCTCCGGCACGTGGTCGGCCTCGACGACGAGCGGCTCGATCACGACCGGCGCCGCCTCGATGACGGCGACGACCGGCTCCGGCTCCTGAGGCATCTCGATCGGCAGTGCGTCAACCGGGTCGATGGCTTCGAACGCGTAGGCCGGCGGCGTCGCCAGTTCAGACACCGGCTCGGGCCGTTTCTCGACGACGAACGTGTCCTCGACGATGAGCCGTTCCTCGAGAACGAGCGGGGCCGCGACGACGAGCGGCTCCTCGAACGCGAGTGGCTCCTCGGCAACGAGCCGTTCTTCGACGATCGGCTCCGGCGCCGGTTCTGAGTACGCGAGCGGTGGCGCAGAAGAGTACGTCACGCGTTCCGAAGAATAGATCTCCGACGTGTGCTCGGCCTCTGACGCAGACGTCACGGGCGCCGACTGATACATGGGCTCGGGGACATCAACCGGTTCCGCAACTGATGGCTCGACCGTCGACAGAAGCGGCTCGATCGAATCGACTGCCTCCTGGGCCCGCGCGCCCTCAGCCGATGCGACGCGTGCTGACAAGGCCTGTCGCTCTTCGGCGGCACGCGTCAAGTACAACGCGATCTCGTCGGCAAACAGTGTGGGGTCGCAGCCTTCGGGCGTGGACGAGGCTGTGGGCTTTTTGCGCCCCAGTGAAAAGAGCCGCTTCGCGGACGCCTTCTTCGGCGCCACGCTCAACACGGGAATCCGCAGGGTCTGCACGTGGGCCGCTGCCGCGCCCAGATCCCGGAGATACTCGTCGAGCACGCCGTCGTCGAACGGCGACAGCAGGGGCGAGGTCAGGATCAGATCGGGCACACGATCTTGCAGTGCCTGCAGCCCCTCGCCGGCGGAGGTCGCCTGCACGAGGTCCACGGTAAGTCTGGACCTGACCAGTGACGCCAGCTGGTCTGCCCGGCGCCGATCGCTGTCGATGGCAAGAATGAGTTGCATTCCTAAGTTCGCAGCATGAACAACACAAGCACCGTGGCCGCCAGCGCGAAGATCATGAGCGGCGCGTGCGCCTCGCTCTGATCACGGGCGGCCGAGAGCGCGGCGGACGAAACGTGCCGGACTTTCATGCTGATGCTCGTGACGGCGGAGGAACCCTGAGCTCCCCACAGGGGACTCACCTGATCACGCACGCGAGGGTCCACCGAGACCAGCGTGACGAGCAGGACCACCACCGCACCCAGTGAAATCATCGCGTCGCCAAACACGCGTCGCATATAGCACCATTCCTCAAGACACTCCGGCAACACTACGATCGCAAGTCACGTTCCCACTCGGGCCAGTCCGCCAGTACCCCTACGTACACGCGGAGTTACGAGCATTCGCCGGCTTCGCCGCCCCCGGTCGCAGCGATCAGATCCGCAGGCGGTCTTACGAATTCGCGCGTGGCATACCAGGGGCCAGGCGTGGCGTGCCGGCGCTCGGCATTCAATCGTTCCAGTTCGGCACACAGCGTAAAACGGACGAAATGTGCGGCGGCGATTACGAATGTGCCGGGAGCCGGACGCCCGCGCCTCACGTTCTGGCACACCCCTCGTCCCGAGCCGCGCCCTCGTAACCTCGTGGAACTGCAGACGGTTGTCCGGCTCCCAGCCTTTTGGACCGGGTGCGTGGCACACCCGTTGCGCATAAGGGAGATGTGGTCGCGGTCGTACCCAGTGGGTGGCCGCATTCGAAACAGAGTGCGCGCGTCAGCATGACGACGCGCCAGAACGAAAGGGACGTCATGAACCTCATTACCTACTTGCGTCTGCGCTACCTGAAGAACGTCCTGAAGGACGACTCGGGGCAGGACCTGCTCGAGTACGCGCTGCTCGTGGCGCTCATCGCGCTCGTGTGCGTCGGCGTTATCACTTCGGCTGGCAGCGGCGTCAAGACGATCTTCACGAACATCACCACCGAGCTGACGACGGCCGCCACGCCCTAACTGAGGGCTTGTCGGTTATCTGAGGGGCATGACGAGGGCGGGCTCATGTGTCCGCCCTCACTCCCCCTCCGCAGTGCGTACGTGGCTTTGGAAGGACGCGACATGTCTTCACTCATTGCCGGTCAGTGGCGGCGCAGGCTCTCGCGAGACGAGGGACAGGACCTGCTCGAGTACGCGCTGCTCGTCGCGCTCATCGTCGTCGTTGCCGTAGGTGCGGTGACGACGGTTGGTTCCACTATCAAAACGGTGTTTTGGGATGTCATTGCAGCTTCCGCTACCTCTATCTGACGTGCTCGGTCCGGCGATCGTCTGCACGGCCGTCGGCCTGGCAGCGGTCATCGATCTGCGGACGCGTCGCATCCCCAACGCGCTCACCGGCGCACTGGCGGTCGTGGGCGTCGGGCTTGCGGCCACTCAACTCGGCTCGATCGGTCTTGGCGGCGCGCTCATCGGCGGGCTGCTCGGATTTGCGTTCATGCTGCCGGGACACATTTTTGGCGCGACTGGCGCGGGCGACGTGAAGTTGTTCGCCGCGGCCGGCGCCCTGCTCGGTCCGGCCTCGACGGTCCGGGCCTTCTTCTTCACGGCGATTGCCGGCGGCGTGCTGGCGGTCGTGGTGGCCGTGCGTCGTCGCCGGTTGCATCACACGATCGGCGCGACAGCGAGTCTGGTGACGGGTGGTACCGAGGCCGTGGCCGCCATCGAGGCGCCCGAGGCCGACAATCGGTTCGCTTATGCACCGGCGATTGCGATTGGCGTCGTGATGGCCGCGCTCACATGGTGATCGAGACCGCTCAGGCTCCCCAGCCACAACGGAACTTGTTGCAGCGATAGAGGAGTTCGTTACATATGGCTCGCATCCGCGTTTTTATCGTCCTTGCGCTGGCCGTGGCTGCTGGTGGGACGTTCGCGTACGGCACCTATCAGTACATGCAGAACGTGCCCAAGAGCACGCCAGGTGCGTCGATCCCGACGAGCGCGGTGATCGTCGCCGCGAGCGATCTTCAGTTGGGCGCCGCGCTGCGCCAGGAAGATCTCCGCGCCATTCAGTGGCCCAGCGACGCCGTCCCGGCTGGCGCGTTTGGCAAGCCGGAAGAGCTGATCGGCCGCGGGCTGATTCAGCCGGTGGTGGCCAACGAGCTGTTCCTGCCATCGAAGCTGGCCTCGAAGGAAGCCGGCGCCGGCCTTCCGCCGGTGATTCCCGAAGGCCAGCGCGCGCTCTCTGTGCGCGTCAACGACGTCGTCGGCGTGGCGGGCTACGTCCTGCCGGGCACCCGCGTCGACGTGGTGGCGACGGTGAACCCGACGCAGCAGCAGACCGACGTGACCTCGAAGGTCATCCTGACCAACGTGCAGGTCCTCGCGGCCGGCACGAAGATCGAGCAGGACGAGAAGAACAAGCCGATCGCGGTCAGCGTCGTCACGCTGCTCGTGAACCCTGATGAAGCGGAGCGGCTGACGCTGGCCAGCACGGAAGGCAAGATTCAGCTCGCCCTGCGCAACCCCCTGGACAAGACGGCGCCCGTGACGTCCGGCATTCGGCCGGCCGGCTTGATGGGCAGCGCCCCTCCCGTCCGCCGGGTGGCATCCTCACGTTCGGTAGCGCCTCGCCAGTTGCAGGCCGCCCCCCCAGCGCCCGCGCCGGCCCCGACAGTAGAAATCATCCGCGGCGATAAGCGCGCGCAAGAAGTCGTGGCGCAGGAATAAGGGAGATGCGAATGACAGGGCAACAGAAGTGGGCCGCCGCGTGCGGCGTCCCCATGTTCATCATCGGCGTCTTCGGTACGCCGCACGCCACGCTCGCGCAGGTTGCGCCGGGCCCCACCGTGACCGCGGCACTGCCGGCCGGCGCGATACCGGGCCCCGGTGCTGAGGCGCTCGCGGATCCGAGCTCGGTCCGGCTGCTGGTCGGCCGATCGACCCTCGTCGACGTCGGCGCGCCGATTTCGCGAGTGTCGCTGACGAGCGCCGACGTGGCCGATGCGTTGGTCACGTCTCCCAATCAGCTGCTGGTGCACGGCAAGGTGCCCGGGTCCATCTCGATGTTCGTGTGGAACCGTGGCGGCAGCGTCAAGCGCTACGAGATCGTGGTGCAGCGGGATCTGGCCGCCCTGGCCGAGCAGATGAAGACGCTCTTCCCGGGCGAGGCGATTCAGGTCCACAGCAACGGCAAGCAGGTCGTGCTGTCCGGCAACGCCTCGCGCAAGGAGATTGCCGACAAGGCGATGGCCGTGGCCGCGGGCTACGTGGACAAGAAGGAAGATGTGGTGAACCTGCTGGCGTCACAGCCAGGGCCGGCCGCCAGCCAGGTGCTGCTGCGTGTGCGCTTCGCGGAAGTCAGCCGCAATGCCCTGACCGAGTTGGGCGCGTCGTTCTTCACGAGCCCCACGGGCATCAAGAACACGGTCGGTCGCACGACGACGCAGCAGTTCAGCGCGCCGACGTTCTCTGACATGGCGTGGACCAAAGAGAACGGCGACTTTGGTTCGCCCGTGACCAGCGCTGAAGGCAAGCTCAACTTCAGTGACTTCCTGAACCTGTTCTTCCTGAACCAGAAATACGACCTGGGCGTGGTGATCAAGGCGATGCAGCAGCGCGGGCTCTTCCAGAGCCTTGCTGAGCCGAATCTCGTGGCCCAGAGCGGGAAGGAAGCCAGCTTCCTTGCCGGTGGCGAGATTCCGATCCCGATCGCGCAGGGCTCCGGCGCGAACCTGGCCATCTCGGTCCAGTACAAGGAATACGGCGTCCGCTTGAACTTCACGCCGACGGTCAACGGCGACCGTGTCCACCTCAAGGTGAAGCCCGAGGTCAGCACGCTCGACTTCGGCAACTCGGTGGTCATGAACGGGTTCCGCATTCCCGCGCTGTCCACGCGGCGAACCGAAACCGAGATCGAGCTGCGCAACGGACAGACGTTCGCCATCGCCGGTCTGCTCAGCAACCAGATGCAGTCCACGATGCAGAAGATTCCCGGCATCGGCGACATCCCGATCCTCGGGCTCTTGTTCCGCAGCAAGGCGGCGCAGAAGAACCAGACGGAGCTGGTCGTGATGATCACGCCGGAAATCCTGCCGCCGGACTCACCGGGCGTGACCCCGAATCTGCCCCGCATGCCCGAGACGTTCATGGCTCCGGTGTCGGACAGGCAGCTGAAGCCGACCCCGCCGCCGGCGTTCACCACGCGGCCACGCTCGCAGGCCGACAACGCCAACGGCACCGCGCCCGCAGCGCCCGTGGTCATCGAGCGAAGCGCGATCGACCGTGCGCAGGATCAGGCGCGCCAGCAGCTCGAGCGCGAAGAGCAGGCGCGAGCGGCTGCCGCGGCGGCGGCCCAGCCAGTCGAGGCCCCGCGTGCCGCGGCCAAGCCGGCCGACGTTCGGCGTGCGGCCGAGAAGCAGGCACACGCCGAGGCGAAGCAGCACGCCGTCGAACAGAAGCGCATGGACGCGATGCAGCGCGAGCAGGCCAAGAAGGATGCCGAGGCGGCCGCGAAAGCGCAGAAGGAAGAGGCGCGCAGGGCCGCGGCCGATCGGACGCAGGCCGAGAAGCTCGCGCAGGAGCAGGCCAAGCAGGATGCGGTTGCCGCCAAGCAGAAGGCGAAAGCCGACAAGCAGGCGGCCGAGGCTGCCAAGAAGAGGGATGCGGAGGCGAAGCGCAACGGCCAAGAGGCCAGGGGCCAGGCCGACGTGCTGCAGGAACGGCAGCGGGCGATCGACGCGGCCGCCGAGCGGCTGCGCGCATCAGAAGCGGAGTACCAGGCGGAGCTCGCCAAGCGCTCCGCTCGCTAACGCCACTGTCGTCGGAGTCGTGACGCTGACCGCCCCGGAAAACGGGGGCGGTCGTTTCTGTCTAGAACTCGGTTTTGTGGGTCGATCAATCAATGGCGCAACTCAACGGACTGATTGTCAGCGAAGACGAAGAATTCATTACCGGCATCGCGCGCCGCCTCCGCTCGGGCGCCGTGTCGGTCCGTCTCATCGACGAACACGTGGCGCGTGAAGGCACGGCGCCAGACGTCGTGATCGTCGACATCCGCGCCAGCGTCTCGTCGGCCATGCCGGCCATCGAGCAGCTGCGCGGGCGCTGGCCAGCGGCGGGCATCTTCGCGGTGGCCGCGGCCGTCGACGCCGACCTCGTCATTCACTCCATGCGCGCCGGCGCGAACGAGTTCTTCGCGTGGCCACCGTCGCCCGAGACCTTCGACGAGGCGATGCGCCGCACGGCGGCGCGCCGCGCCTCGACGCCCTCGGCCAAGACGCTGTCGTCGACGATGGTGTTCTTCGGCGTCAAAGGTGGAGTCGGAACGACAACTCTGGCCGTGAATTGCGGCGTGGAGATCGCCAGGCTGAAGAAGCGGCCGACGCTCATCGTGGATCTGAAGGCGGGTCTGGGTGAGGTCACGCTGTTTCTCGGCGTGCGCAGCCGCTACACGATGCTGGACGCGCTCGACAACCTGCACCGGCTCGACGCTGAGTTCATGAAGGAGCTCGTGGTCAAGCACAAATCCGGGCTGGAGATTCTGGCCGGATCGGATCTGTTCGATCGGCCGGGCTCCTCGGACAGCGGCGCGCTCGAAGAAGTCTTCCGTCTGCTCGGCCGGCAGTACGAGTACATCATCGTTGACGCCGGAGCGCAGATGAACTCGTGCGCGGTGGCCTCGCTGTATACCGCCGATACGATTTGCCTCGTGGCGAGTCCGGATGTCCCGTCGGTGCGAAACGCGCAGCGGCTGCTCGATCGCATCGGCCAGCTCGGAGCGTCGGGTGACCGTGTCAAGGTGCTGCTGAACCGGGCGGCCGAACCGTATCCGATTCCGCCCGCGCAGATCGAAAGCGCGCTGGGCCATCCGATTTACCAGACCTTCCTCAGCGACTACAAGACCGTCTCGACGGCGCTCAACTCCGGTGTGCCCCTGGCGCTCGCCGGCAACAGCGAGCTGGGATCTCAGTTCGACAGCTTCGTGCGGCGCATTCTCGACCCGAACGCGGTCGTGACGGACGCACCCGTCAAGCGCAATCCACTCGGCCTGCAACGCCTTGCGTCTATCTGGTAAGGATTTATGCGTTCTGCTGCTCCCACGACACCACCACTTGTCCCGACGCCGGTTCGGTCGATGTCCACCACCGCGCCCGCGTCTCATCAGCCGGTCCGGCATCAGTATCTCGAGCTGCGGGCGTCGGTGCATCGCAAGCTGCTCAATCGTCTGAATCTCGAAGCGCTGGCCAATGCCGACCGCGCCCGCGCCGAAGGCGAGATCCGGTCGCTCTTGAGCCTGCTGCTGTCGGAAGAGGCGACGCCACTCAGCCTGTCGGAACGCGAGACGCTCTTCGGCGAGGTCCTCGACGATGTGTTCGGCCTGGGCCCGCTCGAGCCGCTGCTGCGTGACCCGACGATCAGTGACGTCCTGGTGAATACCTATAAGAACGTGTTCGTCGAGCGGAAGGGCGTGCTCGAGCGCGTGCAGGCCACCTTCCAGGATGATGCGCACCTGCTGCGCGTCATCGACCGCATCGTCAGCCGAATCGGCAGGCGGGTGGACGACAGCTCGCCGATGGTTGACGCCCGTCTGGCGGACGGCTCTCGTGTGAACGCCATCATCCCGCCGCTCGCGGTCGACGGCCCGCTGCTCTCGATCCGGCGCTTTCCGGCCGAGCGGCTCAAGGCCGAAGACCTCGTCACGCTCGGCGCGATGACGGCGCCGATGCTCGAGTTTCTGTCCCAGTGCGTCAAGGCCAAGCTCAATTGCCTGATCAGCGGCGGCACCGGCGCCGGTAAGACCACGCTGCTGAACGTCCTCTCCAGCTTCATCTCGTCCAAAGAGCGCATCGTGACGATCGAGGACGCCGCCGAGCTCCAGCTCAATCAGGAGCACGTCGTGCGCCTCGAGACCCGGCCGGCCAACGTCGAAGGCAAGGGCGCCATCAAGCAGCGTCAACTGGTCGTCAACGCCCTGCGTATGCGGCCCGATCGCATCGTGGTTGGCGAGGTCCGCAGCGAGGAAGCCCTCGACATGTTGCAGGCCATGAACACCGGCCACGACGGCTCGCTGACCACGGTCCACGCCAACACGCCGCGTGACGCGCTGACCCGTATCGAAACGATGATCGCCATGGGCGCGACGAACCTTCCCGAGAAGGCGATGCGCCAGCAGATTGCCGCGGCGATTCAGCTCGTCGTGCAGCAGACGCGCCTGGCGGACGGCACGCGCAAGGTGACGACGGTCTCGGAGATCACGGGCATGGAAGGCGACGTGATCACCATGCAGGACATCTTCGTGTTCGAGAAGATGGGCCTGAACAAGGACGGCAAGGTCATCGGCCGGTTCCGCGCCACTGGCGTTCGTCCGAAGGTCGCCGAGCGGATGAAGGCCGGCGGTATCCATCTCCCCACGGACATGTTCGATGGCGTGACGGAGGTGCGCTGATGTTTGCCGCGTTCATCGTGTTCGTGCTGGTGACCGCCCTGGTGCTGGGGATCTACGTCGGGATGACACACGGTCCCGCGTGGCTCGCTGCCCGCCGCCTGGACCGCCGGTTGCGAGAAGTCTCGCGGCCCAACAACGAGCTGCTGCCTGAGTCCACGACCGTCGTGACGACGCAGAAGACAGGGCCGCTTCCCGCGATCGACAAGGTGCTCGGCGGGGCCGGATCGTCGCTGTCCACGCTGATTGAGCAGTCCGGTGTCCGCACGACGCCGAGCGCGATGATGCTGGCCAGTGTGGCTGCCGCGGTAATGTCCGGGGTCGTCTGCAGCCTGTTCGTGAAGGCGCCCATGTTCTGGCTGATGGCGGCGGCGCTCGGTGCGTTGCTGCCGATTCTGTGGCTGAAGCACAAGCGCACATCCCGGATGAGGAAATTCGAGGAGCAGTTCCCGGAAGCGCTCGATCTGCTGTCGCGCGCGATTCGCGCCGGCCATGCGTTCCAGACCGCGATGGGCATGGTCGCCGACGAGCTGCCGTCACCGGTGGGCGTCGAGTTCAAGAAGGCCTTCGACCAGCAGAACTTCGGTTTGCCGCTGCGCGAAGTGCTCGACCAGATGGCCGAGCGGGTACCGCTGCTCGATGTGAAGTTCTTCGTCACGGCGGTGTCGATTCAGCGGGAAACCGGCGGCAACCTGTCCGAGATTCTCGACAACCTGGCGCACGTGGTGCGCGAGCGCTTCAAGATTCTTCGTCAGGTCCGCGTCCATACCGCGCATGGACGCTTCACCGGATACGTGCTGATGGCGCTCCCGGCCACCCTCGCCATCGCACTGTCGTTCATCAACCCGGAGCACATGAACCTGCTGTTCGAGGAGCGCATGGGCCAGATGATGATTCTCGGCGCCATCGTGATGCAGGCCATCGGGTACGTGTGGATCAAACAGGTCATCAAGATCGAGGTGTAGGGTGACAGTGCTGCTGCCGCTTCTCGCGTTTCTATTTGTCGCGCTGCTGGTGGGGGCCGCCGCGATGGCGCTCGCGCCAGCCGGCGGCGGCGTGATTCAGCGCCGTCTCGGCGAGCTTCGCGGCATCCCCGGGATGCCGATTGACGAGCCGTCGGCGTACGGAGAGACCGCCAAGAGGACGTTCAAGCGCCTCGGGAGGTACGCGCCGACGTCGGTATCGGAGACCAGCAAGCTGAGGGCACGGCTGGTGTGCGCCGGCTACCGCGGCTCCGAGGCGCTGCCGGTGTTCGTCGGTATTCGATTCGGCTGCGCGCTGCTGGCGTTCGGCGTGATGTCGACACCGATATTCTTCAGACCGAACGTACTGCTGGCGCTGGGCGCCGCGGCGCTCGGCTACCTCCTGCCCGGCATGGCCCTGGGACGCATGGCGAAAAAGCGCCAGCACAGGATCCGGCTGTCGCTGGCCGACGCGCTCGATCTGATGGTCGTCAGCGTCGAGGCCGGCCTCGGCATGGATCAGGCGCTGCAGCGGGTGGGCGAGGAGCTCGCCTTCGCCCACAAGGATCTGTCGGACGAGCTCCGCCTGGTCAACCTCGAACTGCGGGCCGGCAAGGCGCGCTCCGAGGCGCTGCGTAATCTCGCCGATCGCACCGGCGTCGACGATCTCTCGTCGCTCGCGGCGATGCTGATTCAGACCGACAAGTTCGGCACCAGCGTGGCGCAGTCGCTGCGCGTGCATTCCGAGACGCTGCGCACCAAGCGGCGGCAGCGCGCCGAAGAGGCAGCCGCCAAGACCGGCGTCAAGATGGTCTTCCCGCTGGTCTTCTGCATCTTCCCCGCAATCTGGGTGGTGACCATCGGACCGGCGGCGATCAAGTTCGTCCAGGTCCTTTTCCCGATGATGCAGCAGAAATGACGACAGCAACCGCTACCGCCACGGCGCCATTCGAAGGCACGCGCACGCCGGCGCCACCGGTCCCGGCCACACTCGAGGACACCGGCCTCGGTTCCGATCAACTCGAGCAGCTCATCGTCAAGACGCTGTATGGCGGCGAGGCGACCGGCCTGGTGTTGGCGGATCGGGTGCGCCTGCCGTTCGCGATTCTCGAGCCGCTCATCGAGCGCATCCGCGCCGAGCGGCTGATCGAGGTGCGCGGCACCACCGGCACCTCGAGCGTGAGCTATCGCTACGCGCTCACCGATCTCGGGCGCGCGCGGGCGCTGCAGTTTCTCGCGATCAATCAGTACATGGGCGCCGCGCCGGTGCCGCTCGCCAGCTACGTCAAGCAGATGCGCGCGCTGGCGGCGGCGCGCGGATACGTCGACCGCGATCGCCTGCGCAAGGGATTCGGCCATCTGATCATCAGCGATCGCATCCTGGAGCAGCTCGGTCCGGCGGCCAACGCCAACAAGGCGATCTTTCTCTACGGGCCTCCCGGCAACGGCAAGACCGTGATCGCCGAAGGTCTGGGTCGGACGATCGGCGGCGATATGTACATGCCGTACGCGATCGACATCGAAGGGCATATCGTCACGATGTTCGATCCGATCAGTCACGAGCCGCTCGAGGACCTCGAGGCTCCCGCCACGAGCATCATCGCGGCCGAGCCCAAGGACCGCCGGTGGGTCCGCATCCGCCGCCCCGTCGTGATCGTTGGCGGCGAGCTCACCCTCGACATGCTGGATCTCACGTTCAATCCGCTGGCGCGCTTCTATGAGGCGCCGCTCCAGCTCAAGGCCAATGGCGGCATCTTCCTGGTCGACGACTTCGGGCGTCAGCGCATGCGGCCTGAAGACCTGCTGAACCGCTGGATTGTGCCGCTCGAGAGTCGCGTCGATTACCTGACGCTGCACACCGGAAAGAAATTCCAGGTGCCGTTCGACGTGCTCACCGTGTTTGCCACGAACCTCGACCCGGCCTCGCTGGCCGATGAAGCGTTCCTGCGCCGCATTCCCTACAAGATCGCCGTCGAGGATCCGACCATCGAACAGTTCACGCGGATTCTCGAGATGAACTGCCGCCGCCGCGACATGATGTTCCATCCGGTGATGGCGGCGTATCTGCACCGGCGGCACTACATCCCGACCAACCGGCCGCTCCGCGCCTGCCATCCACGCGACCTGCTCGATCAGGTGACGGCGCTGTGCCGCTACCGCGGAGAGGATCCGGCGCTCAATCGCGAGAACCTCGACGCCGCGTGCGAGGCCTACTTCATCGACGAAACCAACGCCGAAGCGGAGGCGCAGCAGCAGCGCAAACGCCGCCGTCCGATCGAGGTGCAGTAATGAACGCGATGACGGTCGCGCTGGTCAACCAGCGCACTGATGAATCGCTCGCCGAACGCGTCGAGGTGGCGGTCACCAGACGCGACCGGCGCAAAGGCCTGCTCGGCCGCAGCGGTCTCGAGGCGTCGAGCGCGTTGATCCTGGCGCCCTGTGCCGCGATCCACACGATGTTCATGCGCTTCGACATCGACTGCGTGTTCGTCGACGATGACGGCCGCGCGGTGAAGGTGGTGCGGGAGATGAGCCCGTGGCGCATCGCCATCGATCCGACAGCGCATGCCGTGGTCGAATTGCCGGCGGGAAGCCTGCGCGCGCGTGAAGTCAATGTCGGCGATCGACTCTATCTGCTCCAGCCTGATGGGCGGCGGGTCGGATTGTCCGCCGATGATTTGCGGGCGCGGCTGTGCTGACGCCGATTCGCCGGTCGAACGCCGTGCTCGAGCCGGAACAGCAATATGCAGTGGTCCTCGTCAACGAGGAGCAACTCAATCAACTGATGCGCCGGCCTGGGATGCGCCAGGTCAACTCCGGCTACTCGGTGCCGGACGTGCACACCCGCTACCTGCGGCTCAAGCGGCAGACGGCGGCGGCCGCCGCGCTCATGCTGATCGTCGCCACCGCCGGATTCTTCTACTTCGTGGCGCCGCGGCCCGCGCTGGCGTCGATGTTTCCGTGGAACGAGACGGCGGAGGCGCCAACGCTCACGACCGGCGCCAGCTTCAGCGTGACCGTGGCCACGCTTGAAAGCGGCGACGGCGTCGGCACGGCCGCGGGCCGCGTACGAACGCTCGGCCTGCCGGCCTTCACGAGGCTGTCGCCGGATCGGCGTCAACTCCATCAGGCGATGGTCGGTCCCTATGCGTCGCTCGATGAGGCGGAGCGCGTGCAGCGACGGCTGGGGCGCTCGGGCTTCGCGGGCGCGCGCATCTTCGTGGACGAGTCGCTGCGCAACGCGCCACGTAACGAGCTGCGGGCCGACGCCGCACAGGGCAACCCGACGGTCATTCTGCTCGGTGCGCCCGACCGGGTGTCACTGGTGTTCGAGATGCCCCTCGAGCCCCGTCAAGTGCGTTCGAGACGCACCGACAACATGCTCGACCTCGACGTCGGGCCGATGGCGAATCCGATCCGCCCGCAGCAGTGGAGCGCTCCTGAAGGTGTCCACCTCGTCGAGGGTGTCGCCATGGACGGCATCGCGGCCGGCGACAGCGGACTGTTCATGCGGGCGCACGTGGCCGTTCCCGAGTTCGCCCGTGCCAACGTGCGTACGGAGGGCCGTCGCGTCTATGTCGACCTGACGTGGCCTCAGGTCGACAGAGACGCCAACGCCCCTCGCTCGGCGTTCCACGCCCCCACACCGGCCCAGCCCGCGCCGAAGCCCGTAGCGGCGGCGAAGCCCGAAGCAGCGGCGCCAGGCGATGACGCTCGACTGGGTGTGAAGTATGGTGACGCGCTTCGTCCGGTGTTGGCTCGCGTGGCCGCGGTCAAGCCGTTCGTGATGTCAGCCACGCAGTCCGGATCGCCGGACGTGCTCGGCGCGCTCGATGAGACGCTCGCGACCCTCGAAGCGTCGCTCAAGGCGATGCATGCCCCGGCCACTGCGCTCGATCAGCATCAGTTGCTGATCTCCGCGATCGCCACCGCACGCCGCGCCGTGAATCCGGCGTTCAGCGGCGACCGCACCGCGCAGGCGCGTGAGGCGTTCGTGCTCTACGACGCCGCGATGAGCAGCGCCAGCCTCACGCCAGCGGCGCAATAAGCCACACACCGCCGACCGCAATCGCGAGCACCGCGGCAACGGTCATCATGACCCGCTGCGTGCGCGGGTGATATTCCGCCCGTGCGCCCGCCGATCCGACGACGGCCGCGAACGCGGTCATGGCCACAACGGTACCCATACCGAAGGCGCCGATGTAGAGAAGGGCCGCGCCTCGCGTGGGCAGGGCGAGCGCCGGCAGGACGCCGAAGAAATGAGAGCTGCCCGCGACGCCGTGGAGGACGCCCAGGCAGAACGACGCATGCGCGTGACCGAGCCGCCGAATCCACAGCGGCCCAGCCTGTACGTGCAGGTGATCGTGCGACAGCGGCCCGTGCGTGTGTCGCGCCGGCTGAATGCGTGCGCTTCGCCGGAACGCCCAGAGACCGATGCCGATCAACGCCCCGCCGACCAACCGCTCACTCCACGCCGAAATGATCTCGATCGACGGCAGCACGTCGCGCAGCAGCACGGCCAGGACAGCGACCACGACCACACCCGACGCGTGCCCGATGCCCCACGTCCATCCCGCAATCCAGCCTCGCCCGCGCTCTTCCACGGCGAGCGGCGCCACCGCTGCCAGATGGTCGGGACCCGACAGCACGTGGAAGAGGCCGGCGAGGGCGCCGGTGATGAACGTCAGCATGTCAGCCCGATCACTTCGGCGCCATCCGGATCGCGCCATCGATGCGGATCACCTCGCCGTTCAGCATCTCATTCTCGAAGATGTGGCGGACGAGCGCCGCGTACTCCTCGGGGCGTCCCAGCCGCGATGGAAAGGGGACCTGCTGTGCCAGAGAGACGCGCGCGGCTTCTGGAAGTCCGGCCAGGAGAGGCGTATCAAAGGTGCCCGGCGCAATCGTCATCACGCGCACGCCGATGCGCGCGAACTCCCGTGCCATCGGCAGGGTCATCGCGACGATGCCTCCCTTGGAGGCCGAGTACGCAGCCTGACCGATCTGGCCATCGAAGGCGGCCACCGACGCGGTGTTCACGATCACCCCACGCTCGCCGCTGTCGGTCGGCGGGTTGCCGTCCATCGCGGCCGCGGCAAGGCGAATCACGTTGAAGGTGCCGACCAGGTTGATTTGAATCACGCGAGTGAAGTGGGCGAGCGGCTGCACACCCTCCCGACCGAGCACGCGCTCCGCGACGCCGATCCCCGCTGCATTGACGAGGCCATCGAGCCGGCCGAACTCACGCACGGCGGTCGTGACGGCGTTCTGCACCTCGGCGTCGCTCGTGACGTCGGTCTTGACGAAGCGGACCTTGGTACCGTGCTGATCGGCCTTGACCCGTCCCGTCTGTTCGTTGACGTCGACGATGACGGCCTGGCCACCGGCCGCCACGACCATGTCCACGACCGCGCCGCCGAGTCCCGACGCCCCACCCGTCACGAGGACCGTTCGTCCGTCCAGACGCACCGTGCGATTGTATCAGCCGGCACACACGACGGCGATTGTGCGCGAATCCGTGATGCGCATGTGTGACGAGGCGGGGCCGTGTGGGTCGGCGCTCAGCGCCAGCTGACGACGAACAGCGGTGCCTGCGACGTAGGGAACGTCACGGGCGGTGTGGCGACTAGTCGACCGTGACGACGAGGCGCATGCCGGGGTGAAGGCCGCACCGGACCTCGACCCTGCCACGGGTCGAGAATACGTGCTTCAGGCTCTGGCCGGGACCGGTGTTCTCGAGCTCGAATTCGCGCCCTTTGGTCGAGGAATAGATGTGATGCGTCACCGAGTCGTCGTTCTTGAACACCACCGCGTCTCCGGCCTTCACGTGGATGGCACCGGGACTGAAGAGGCGGCCCTTCTGGCCGACGGCGTGCTGGGCGGCGTAGGCGACGCTCGCACTGGCGACGAGGACACAGACGATCGTGGCATGGCGACGGAGCATGTCAGCCTCCTTGGCAACGCTTATCTGGGGAGCACGGGCACCCGGGCTTCCGCGTCCGGGCTGGTGAGCGTGAGCAGAAAGGCCACCAGCGCGCTCTTTTCCGCGCTCGTGAGATCGAGCGGCTTGATCTCCGCCGACAGACTCGGCCGGCGGGTGGCGCCGCCGCGGTCGTAGAGATCGACGACGGCCTCGAGCGTTGCCGCCGAGCCATCGTGCAGGTAGGGTGCCCGTCGCGCAACGTTGCGGAGCGTCGGCGTCTTGAACGCGTATCGCGTCAGCACCATGCCCGGCGTCAGCTTGCCGCGGCCAACATCCATGCCGGCGACGCCGATGTCGTAGAAGCCGTCGTCAGTGAGTCTCCAGCCCGTGTGGCACACGCTGCAGCGCGCCTTCTCGTTGAAGAGGACGAAGCCGCGCTGCGCGGCCGACGAGATCGCGGTGGCGTCGCCGTCGATCCAGCGATCGAATGGGGCCTGTGTCGACACCACGCCGCGCTCGAATGTGGCGATGGCCTTGGCGACCGTCTCCGGTGAGATCGGCTCGCGCGGGTAGGCACGCTCGAAGAGGTCGCGATACCCGCAGATGCTCTTGAGCCGCTGCACCATGTCGGTGAGCCGCAGGTTCATCTCGCCGGCCGCGGCGATCGGACCCAGTGCCTGTTCCTCGAGCGACTCTGCGCGTCCATCCCAAAACAGGGCGGGAGCCCACGCCAGATTGAGAATCGTCGGCGTCCGCCGTCCGAGCTGGTGCATGCCGTGGCCGATCGCGCGCGGCAGCCCGTCGCCCCACGAGAGCCCCGGGTTGTGACAGGTCGCGCACGAGATCCATTCCGATCCTGAGAGCCGTGGATCGAAGAACAGCGTGCGGCCGAGCTGCTCTCGAGCCGGCGTGTGGGCGTTGTGGCTCGGGTACGGGATCTGACCCAGGCGGCGATAGTCGCCTTTGTAGCGCGCCACCGCGGACGCGGTTGACGAGTCGAGCGTTGTCGCGACCGTCACGGTCACGCCCACGACCAGCGCCGCGGTCAGGGACCAAAAGGACAGCGCGCCGCGCGCGCCGAATCGTCGCCGGGCGCGACGGGTGGTCACAGATGTCATCTCGTCCACGGTGTGTCTTCCTTCATGTCAGGCGGCCACCTTGAAGCGCGAGACGCCGCTGTGCATCCCGGTCACCGCCTGGTTCAAGCCCGCGATGCTGTCGTTCGACTCGCGGAGCGATGCGGCCGTCTGCTGCACGGCGTCGCCCAGCTGGGTCAGCGATTCCGTGATCTGGTCGGCCCCGGTTGCCTGCACCTGCATCCCTCGTGGACGACCTGGAACTTGGGCGCGAGCGCCTGCACCTGGTGGATGATTCGCGAGAGTTGATCGCCGACCAGCATGACGTCGTCCATGCCGCTCATGACCTCCTTCGAGAACCGGTCCATGCCCATCACCCCGGCCATGACGGCGGCCTGAATCTCCTTGACCATCTGCTCGATGTCGAAGGTGGCCACCGCTGTCTGATCGGCCAGTCTCCTGATCTCGGTGGCGACGACCGCAAAGCCGCGCCCGTACTCGCCGGCCTTCTCGGCCTCGATGGCCGCGTTGAGCGACAGCAGGTTGGTCTGGTCCGCGACTTTCGTGATGGTCGTGACCACGTGAGTGATCCCGCCCGCCTTCTCGCTGAGCACGGTCAGCTCGGAGTTGATGGCCGCTGCGGCCTCGATGATCTGGCGCATTCGGCTTTCCATTCGCACCACGCCGCTCTGGCCGCTGACGGCCAGCGCCGCCGAGTCGTCGGCCAGCGAGGACACGTCCTGCATGGTCTTCAGCAACTCGCCGGAGGTGGAGGTAATCTGTCGCGACGTCGCCCGAATCTCTGTCGTCGTGGCGGCGATTTCGGTGGTCGTGGCTTGCTGTTGCTTGGCGGTGGCGGTGATCTGGGTGACGGACTGGTTGACCTGGATGCCGGACTGCTGCACCTGACCGACCAGCGCAGACAGGCGCTCGACCATGTGGGCCAGTGCCTTGCCCATGACGTCACGGTCGGACCGGGGCGTCACGGTGACCGAGAGGTCGCCTGCGGCAATCCGCTCCGCCATGTGGACCGTCTCGGTCAACGCCTTGACCATCCGATCGAACGCATGGGCGAGCACGCCGAGCTCATCCTTGCGCGATCCCGACGTGACCGAGGTGCTCAGGTCACCAAGGGCAATGTTGTTGGCGACATTCACCACCTGCCGCAAGGTGACCGTGACGTCGCGCATGATGACAATGCCCATGACGCACACCACCAGCAGACCGAATACGGCCCACGCCAGCGTCTCTCTGACGTCACCGCGAAGGGTCGCGATTCGCTCGTCGAGTGCGGCGTTCAATGCCGCGGTGATGTGCATCTCGAGCGCATGGATCGCCTCGACGCCGCGGCTCACTGAGGCGAAGTACTCCGCCGGCGTCGCGGCGTCGCCGTCGCCACGCGCCAGCATGACCACCCTGGACATCGCCTCGAGCACGGCGGCGCTCGTCGCCTCGGCGTGCGTGCCGATCTGGGACCGCAGGGTCTCGTTCGATTCGAGCGCCTTGGCCAGGGATTCGTCGATCCTCGCCGCGAAGAACTCCACCAGCGAGACGTCACGACTCAGTTCCTCGGCTTGTTCGGCGGTGCGTTTCCCGGCCACCGCGCCGATCCCGCGCGCGCGGGACAGCGCCTCGCTCAGTGCAGGTCCGTGGTTGACGAGTACGTCGATCAGGCGCTTTCTGCCGAGGTCGGGATCGAGCGTGAGATTCGACGCATGACCCACTTCCGCCACGATCTCGAGGACCGCGTCGATGACTCTCGAGTGGCTGGCGAAGCTCTGTTCTGGCGAGAGGCCGGGGTCTTGTTCAGGATGTCGTTGCAGGCCGTGCGGACAGTGGCCCACCGCTCACTGGTGTGCAGCAGGCCGTTCAGTCGTTCATCGACCGCATCGAGCGCGGTGATGTCGTTGTCGATCTCGGTCCGTTTGGCTGTCAAAGCGTCTTTGAACGACGCGTCGCCCGTCAGCCATGCATGCGCGATGTCGCGGTGAAGCTGCAGGTCCTTCACGAGCGCCACCGCAGGAGCGTAGTAGGCGAGGCCCTGAACCTCCATCCGCGCGGATTCGACGCCGAGGGCGTTGATCGACGAGGTCATCTTGTAGGTGACCACGGCGAACGGGGCCATGAAGATGGCGCCCATCAACGCCAGCTTCTGCCACACTTTCAGATGTTTCATCACTGTGCTCTGCGCGGTCGGGCGACGCGCGTGCCCACACGTTCGCGCTCGCGACACTCTGTCTATCGGCGGTCAATGGCCGTGAGATGACCTCTGATACAGAGCCGACACATGCCGAGTGATCTGTGCCTGCCCCGCACACACGGACAGACGGGACGTCCCGTCCGAAGGTCGCGTGGGCGTGTCGGATGGAGGAGAGCCGAAGCGGCGAGGAATAAGAAAGGGCCGGTCCGAACCGGCCCTACGTGAGGTCCGAAAAGCCTAACGCCGAAAGCCCAGAGCCTGAAGCCCGAAGCCGACAGCGCTAGACGACGTCCTTGTGCGTGACCGGCTGGACGTCCTGCTTCTTCTTGCCACCGAGGCCCTGAATCTGAAGCGTCGGCTGCTCCTTGAGCACTTCCTGCCGATACAGCCGCTCCATCTCCATGTGCTGGCGGATCTCGTCGGGCGTCATCTGCGACTTCTTCCGCGCGTTCAGCTTCTCCTCGCGCGCGTTCTTCGCGATGTGCAGATCGTCCAGGTCGGTCTGCGCGCCGGCCGCCACCGCCTCGGCGTTCAGCACCAGCGTCGTGGGGTTGCTCGTGAGCGGCACGTTCTTGTTGCCGGCGAAGATTTCATGACGTCCGTGCTCTTCGTACCACTTGGTCAGCGTGGCCGTCATGTGCATCTTCTCGATGATGTTCCGCCAGCCGATGCCGGTGTTGTAGGCGCAGAAGGAAATCTCGCCCTGCTGCGTCGCATACGGGATGATGCACATCTCGGTGCGGCGGAAATCGTAGTTGAAGAGATCCTGGAACCACATCCCGGCGATGAACAGGAAGTTCCAGCGGTCGGCGCGCCGCTTCTCGATGTCGCTCATCGTCCGGTCGCCGCTGACCTTGCCGTAGCTCTTGCCCGTGGCGCCGAAGGTCTTATCGAACTTCTTCATCAGGTCCATGATGCGGAAGTGCGTCGGGGCCTTGAACGGGTCGTAGTTGCGCATCAGCGCCAGCGCCATGCCCACCACGGAGAGGAACCTTCCGCGTGCGGCGTCGTTGACCTTGGCCACGTCCTTGGCGAGCTGCTCGGCGTGGAGAAACGCGGTGACCGGGACGGCCTCCTTGGTTTCCTTGTCGATCATCAGCGCCATGCCGATGCCGCAGTTCGGGTGGCATCCGCAGGTGAGCTGACCCCACTCCCGATCCGGCCCGTGCACGACGTCGGCCCAGTCGGTGAACGTGGACATGAACGAGATCGGGAACCAGTCGCGGATCGGTTCACCGATGCCGGTCTGATTCTTCACGTCGTGCGCCAGGTGCGACAGCGTGTAGCGCTGGGCGGCGCGCCGTTCCGGCGTCACTTCCTCGTCGCGGCCGGTGAACGAGACCGGCTGGAACGAGAGGAAGTTGATCCGCTTCGGGTTGTCGAGCGCGAACTCGACGATGCGACCGACCTGCTCGTTGTTGACGCCGTTGACGATGGTGACGACCGGGACGATATCCACGCCCGCGCTGTGGAGGTTCTCGATCGCGCGGAGCTTCACGTCGAAGAGGTTGCCGACGCGGCGGTGCGAGTTGGCGGCGTTGCCGATGCCGTCGAACTGCAGGTAGGCGTAGCGCAAGCCGGCTTCGGCCGCCGCTTTCGCGAACTCAGGGCTCTTGGCGAACTCGATGCCGTTGGTGGCCGCCTGCACGCTGTTGTATCCGACCTTGCGCGCGTAGCGCACCGCGTCCAGGAAATACGGCGACATCGTCGGCTCGCCGCCCGAGAACTGGACCGACATCTGGCGGCGCGGCTTGATGGTGATGGCGTTGTCGAGGACCTGTTTGATGTCCTCCCACGACAGCTCGTGGACGAAGCCAACCTGGTTGGCGTCCATGAAGCACGGGTCGCACATCATGTTGCAGCGATTCGTCAGGTCGACGGTCAACACCGACCCGCGGCCGTGCTGCACGGTGGAGCTGCCGTGGTTGTGCAGCTTCTCGTCGTTGTGCGCCCGGATATCGCGGCCAGGGAACACCTGCTCGAGGTGCTTGAAGAACTCGGTGTCCATCGCCATCACGTCCTCGAAGTGGCCGTGGATGGGGCAGTCCTTCACCATCAGGATCTGGCCGTCGCGTTCGAGAATCGTCGCCTTGATCTCACCGACCTTCTCGTTCAGCAGGATGCTGACGTCCTTCTTGCCGTCGAGAATCTCCTGCCGGGCCTCGCGCGTGCACGTCGGGCAGAGCGAGTCGGTCTCGCGCGGCCAGCCGAGCTGCGGCTTGGTTTTCTCGTACGACTTGAGGAGTGGCTTGTCGGACCAGCGCGGCGTGAACGAGGGGTTCTGCTTGATCGTGTTGGCAGCGGAGAACAGCTGCCAGATGCCGTTGGCGGTTACCGCCAGACCCTTCTCCACGTACTTCATCGGCGCATGCATGCGTTGGTCTCCTCACACACGGAAGGCCCCACCCCTCGACGTGCTCGGGGTGCCCTGAGGGCAATCGAAGGGCAGGAAATCAGGGATCAGCGAGTGGTCCCGACCTGCTTCGTGAGGCCTCGTTTCCAGAGGAATGTTACCGATACACCGCACAATTGCCGTGAAATTCCAGCGGACGGGCCATTTTGGGCGGTGGGCTGGCAGGAGGGACCGGGGGAGGGGACGGCGCCTGAGATAAGTGTGACGTCAGCTGGTCCGCGGGCTCAGGCGGGGTCGGATAAGCAGAAGAGATTGAATCCTTCAGATCATTGTATTTCCTCATACTGCCGCTGGCCTGCACAATGTTGCGACCATGTCTGTTTCGGGCTCCGGATTTCCACCTCCTGCCCAGGGTCTGTACGACCCGCGCGCGGAGAGCGACGCCTGTGGTGTCGGCTTCGTCGTGCACATCAAGGGTCAGCGCTCGCACCACATCGTGCGGAAGGCCTTGCAGGTCCTCATCAACCTGGAGCATCGCGGCGCGTGCGGCTGCGAAGCCAACACCGGTGACGGCGCCGGCATTCTGATCCAGACGCCGGACGGGTTTCTCCGGAAAGCGGTCTCCTTCGCACTGCCGCCGGCCGGCGCCTACGGCGCGGGGCTCGTCTTCCTGCCACACGACGAGTCCGATCGTGATCGCATCAAGGATCTCATCGCGCGAATTACCGAGGAAGAAGGACAGACGCTCCTCGGCTGGCGCGACGTCCCGACCGACAACCGGCTCGTCGGCGACAGCGCCCGCGCCACGCAGCCGGTGTTCGAGCAGGTGTTCATCGGCGTGCGCGCCGACGCCTCGGCGAAGGCGGGAGCGCAGGTTGACGTCGCCACCGAAGACGGCCGCGCCCGCTTCGAGCGCACGCTCTATGTGATTCGGAAGCGCGTCGAGCACGCGGTCGACTCGCTGAAGATCAACGCGCTGTCGCGCCGCTTCTTCTACGTGGTCAGCCTCTCGGCGAACCGGCTGATCTACAAGGGCATGCTGCAGGCCAAGCAGCTCGAGCCGATGTTCCCGGATCTGTCGGACGAGGACCTGCAGTCCGCGCTGGCGCTCGTCCATCAGCGCTTCAGCACCAATACCTTCCCGTCGTGGCCGCTGGCCCATCCGTACCGGCTGGTCGCGCACAACGGCGAGATCAACACGCTGCGCGGAAACATCAACTGGATGCGGGCCCGCGAAGGGCTACTGAAGAGCGAGCTGTTCG
The DNA here is from genome assembly GCA_035293405.1 of Vicinamibacterales bacterium. Taxonomy (GTDB): domain Bacteria; phylum Acidobacteriota; class Vicinamibacteria; order Vicinamibacterales; family UBA2999; genus Gp6-AA40. The sequence goes on from DATDOE010000086.1 coordinate 41,334, forward strand.
GCGACGACCTGGCGAAGCTGCTGCCGATTATCAGAGAAGGCGGCAGCGACACGGCGACCTTCGACAACGTGCTCGAGCTGCTGGTGATGGCGGGCCGCTCGCTCCCGCATGCCCTGTTGATGATGATTCCGGAGCCGTGGAGCAATCACGAATCCATGAGCCCGGAGCGCAAGGCGTTCTACCACTATCACGCCTCGCTGATGGAGCCGTGGGACGGTCCGGCGTCGATCGCGTTCACCGACGGCAGGCTCATTGGCGCAGTGCTGGATCGCAACGGGCTCCGTCCGTCGCGTTACTACGTGACCAAGGACGACCTGGTGATCATGGCGTCCGAAGTGGGCGTGCTCGACGTCCAGCCGCAGGACGTGCTCGTCAAGGAGCGCCTGCACCCCGGCAAGATCTTCCTGGTCGACACCGTCCAGGGTCGCATCATCGACGACGAAGAGATCAAGCGTGAGCTGGCGGCGCAGCATCCGTATCGCGAGTGGCTCGACGCGCACCTCATCGACATCAACGATCTGCCGGCCGCTCGTGCCGAGCTGGCCGAGCACGAGACCGTCTTCAAGCGACAGCAGGCGTTCGGCTACACGCAGGAAGATCTACGGCTGCTGATTGCGCCCATGGCCATGGCGGGCGAGGAGCCGGTCGGCTCGATGGGGACCGACACGTCGCTGGCCGTGCTGTCGGACAAGCCGCGGCTGCTCTACGAGTATTTCAAGCAGCTTTTCGCGCAGGTCACCAATCCACCGCTCGATGCCATTCGTGAAGAGCTGGTGACCGACATGGGGTCGACGATCGGTCCCGAGCGCAACCTGCTCGAGGCCGAGCCCGAGTCGTGCCGGCAGATTGCGATCAAATACCCGATCATCCACAACGAGCAGGTGGCGAAGCTGCGTCACCTGCCGCCGAACACGCCGTTCCGATCGACCACCCTGTCGATGCTGTTCGATCCCGAGAACGACGGAGAAGCCCTCGAGCAGGCGATGGACGATCTGTGCCGCCGCGCGAGCGAGGCGGTGGCCGCGGGCTTCGACATCCTCATTCTTTCCGACCGCGGCGTCAGCGCCACCATGGCGCCGATTCCGAGCCTGCTCGCGACCGCCGGTGTGCACCATCACCTGGTGCGCGAGGGGACCCGGACCCGCTGCGCGCTGGTGGTGGAGTCCGGTGACGCGCGCGAGGTGCATCACGTCTCCCTGCTGCTCGGCTACGGAGCGGGCGTCGTGAATCCGTACGTCGCGTTCGAGACGATCGACGACATGATCCGGCAGGGCATGCTGTCGGGGATCGACCGCGACGAGGCGATCCAGCACTACATCAAGGCCCTCAACAAGGGCGTGCTGAAGGTCATGTCGAAGATGGGGATCTCCACGCTGCAGAGTTACTGCGGCGCCCAGATCTTCGAAGCCATCGGCCTGAGCCAGGCGTTCATCGACAAGTACTTCACCAACACGACGTCCCGGATCGGCGGCATCGCGATCGACGTCGTGGCCGAAGAGGTCCGGTTGCGGCACGCGCGTGCCTTCGGCCGGCAGCCGGTGCGGCCGCAGGAGCTCGAGTCGGGCGGTGAGTATCAGTGGCGCCGGGACGGAGAATACCACCTGTTCAATCCCGAGACGGTGTTCAAGCTGCAGCACGCCACGCGCAGCGGACAGTACAGCGTCTTCAAGGAGTACACGCGCGCGGTCGACGTCCAGAACGAGCATCGCGCGACGCTGCGCGGCCTGTTCCGGTTCAAGCCCGCCGGGCCGGCCGTGCCGATCGACGAGGTCGAACCGGTCAGCGCCATCGTGAAGCGGTTCGCGACCGGCGCGATGTCGTACGGGTCGATCAGTCAGGAAGCGCACGAGACGCTGGCCATCGCGATGAACCGGATGGGCGGCAAGTCGAATACCGGCGAGGGCGGCGAGGATGCCGAACGCTACGTTCCGCTGCCCAACGGCGACTCGAAGCGGAGCGCCATCAAGCAGGTGGCGTCGGGCCGCTTCGGCGTCACGAGCGAATATCTGGTCAGCGCCGACGAGCTGCAGATCAAGATGGCGCAGGGCGCCAAGCCAGGCGAGGGTGGCCAGCTGCCCGGACACAAGGTGTATCCGTGGATCGCCAAGACGCGGTACTCGACGCCGGGCGTCGGGCTGATTTCGCCGCCGCCACACCATGACATCTACTCGATTGAGGATCTGGCGCAGCTGATCTTCGATCTGAAGAACTCGAACCCGCGGGCGCGGATCTCGGTGAAGCTGGTCGCCGAAGGCGGCGTGGGCACCGTGGCTGCCGGCGTGGCCAAGGCGCATTCCGACGTCGTGCTGATCTCGGGTCACGACGGCGGGACCGGAGCCTCCCCGCTCACCAGCCTCAAGCACGCGGGACTCCCGTGGGAGCTCGGGCTCGCCGAGACGCAGCAGGTGCTGGTCCTGAACAAGCTGCGCGACCGCATCGTGGTCCAGACCGATGGCCAGATGAAGACCGGCCGCGATGTGGTGATTGCGGCGCTGCTCGGGGCCGAAGAGTACGGCTTCGCGACCGCTCCGCTCGTCGTGATGGGCTGCATCATGATGCGCGTCTGCCATCTCAACACCTGCCCGGTGGGCATCGCCACGCAGGACCCGGAGCTGCGGAGGAAATTTACCGGCTCCCCGGAAATGGTGCAGAACTTCTTCACGTTCATCGCCGAGGAAGTGCGCGAGCTGATGGCGCAGCTCGGCTTCCGCACGGTGGACGAGATGATCGGCCGCGCCGACTGCCTCGACGTCGCGCGTGCGTTGGGTCATTGGAAGGCCAGGGGCCTCGACCTGTCGCCGCTGCTGCACCAGCCGGCGCTGCCGGCGACGGTCGCCCGCCGTCGCGTGCGGGCGCAGGACCATGGTCTGGACGTCACGCTCGACAACGACTTGATCCGGGCCGCGATGCCGGCACTCGAACACCAGGAGCCGGTCGTTCTCTCGGCCTTCATTCGCAACGCCGATCGCACGGTCGGGACGATGCTCGGCTACGAGGTCACGAAGCGCCACGGTGGTCGTGGGCTGCCAGAGGACACCATCCGGATCACGTTCACCGGATCTGCGGGTCAGAGCTTTGGCGCCTTCGCGACGCGTGGGATGAGCCTGACGCTCGTCGGCGACGCCAACGACGGCTTTGGCAAGGGACTGTCAGGCGGCCGGCTGATCACCTATCCGCCGAAGCTCTCGACGTTCAAGTCACAGGACAACATCATCATCGGCAACGTGGCGTTCTACGGCGCGACGAGCGGCGAGGGGTACGTGCGCGGCGTCGCCGGCGAGCGCTTCTGCGTGCGCAACAGCGGCGCGACGGTCGTGGTCGAGGGTGTGGGCGATCACGCGTGCGAGTACATGACCGGCGGTCGGGTCGTCGTCATCGGCCGGACCGGCCGGAACTTCGCGGCCGGCATGAGCGGCGGCGTGGCCTACGTGCTGGACCTGGACGGCAGCTTCGAGCGGCGATGCAACCGCGGCATGGTGGATCTCGAGCGGCTGACCGACGCCGATGACGTCGATTTCGTACGCGTGGCGGTCATGAAGCACGTCACCTTCACCGGCAGCCGGTACGCAGAGACCCTGCTGACGGATCCGGCGACGCTGACCCACCACATGGTCAAGGTCATGCCACGCGAGTACAAGCGGGCGCTCGCCGAACAGGCGCGTCGTCTCGAGGAGCCGCCGGTCGTGGCGACGATCACGCTGACCGGCATCGCCGCGCGTGTGGCGGCGGAAGGCGCGGGGGCTGCCCTCCATGGGTAAGCCAACCGGATTCATCGAGGTCCATCGGAAGAAGCATCCGACACGCCCCGTGGCCGAACGCCTGCGGGACTGGCGCGAAGTGTATCTGCCGTACCCGATGGGCGAGCTCGAGGCGCAGGGCGGCCGCTGCATGGACTGCGGGATTCCGTTCTGCCATCAGGGCTGCCCGCTCGGGAACCTGATTCCAGACTGGAACGATCTCATCTATCGAGACCGATGGCAGGCGGCGATCGAGCGCCTGCACGCGACCAACAACTTCCCGGAGTTCACCGGCAAGCTGTGTCCGGCGCCATGCGAGGGATCGTGCGTGCTCGGCATCAACGAGGATCCGGTCACCATCAAGTCGGTCGAGGCCGCGATCATCGACCGCGCGTGGGACGAGGGATGGGTCACGCCGCGTCCGCCGACGGAACGCACGTGGAAGAAAGTGGCGGTCGTGGGGTCGGGCCCGGCTGGTCTGGCAGCGGCTGACCAGCTCAATCGCGCGGGGCATTCCGTGACGGTCTTCGAGAAGTCTGACCGCATCGGTGGGCTCCTGCGGTACGGCATCCCCGAGTTCAAGATGGAGAAGCGTCATCTCGACCGGCGTCTCGGGCTGATGGAGGCCGAAGGCGTGGTCTTCAGACCCGGCATCAATGTCGGTGTTGACGTGCCGGCCGACCGGCTGCTGGACGACTACGACGCGGTGCTGCTCGCGGGCGGGGCGGGGCAGCCGCGCGATCTGCCGGTGCCGGGACGCGAGCTCGCCGGCATCCACTTCGCCATGGAGTACCTCACGCTGCAGAACCGGCGGTGCGAAGGTGACACGATCTCCGACGCCGAGTTCATCACGGCGAAGGACACGCACGTGATCATCATCGGCGGCGGCGACACCGGTGCGGACTGCCTCGGCACCGCCCATCGGCAGGGTGCCAGGTCGGTGCATCAGCTCGAGCTGATGGCGCGGCCGCCGCAGGAGCGCGCCGCGGACAATCCGTGGCCGCTGTGGCCGCAGATCTTCCGTGTCTCCACGGCCCACGAAGAAGGCGGCGAACGGCTCTTTGCCGTGTCCACGGAGCGCTTCTCGGGCGACGCTTCCGGTCACGTGCGCGGGCTGCACGCAGCGCAGGTGGAGATCGTCAAGAAGGACGGACGCGTCCAGTTCGTACGGGTCGAGGCCAGTGAGTTCGAGATTCCCGCGGACCTGGTCCTGCTGGCGATGGGATTTGTCGGCGCCGAGAAAGGCGCGCTCCTCGACGGCCTCGGTGTCACGATGACCGACCGCGGCAACGTGGCCCGCGACGCGCGCTGGATGACCAATGTGCCCGGCGTCTTTACCGCCGGAGACATGCAGCGAGGCCAGTCGCTCATCGTGTGGGCGATCGCCGAAGGCCGGAGTGCCGCGCGCGCGATTGACCAGCACCTGATGGGCGAGTCACAGCTGCCCGCACCGCTGCCGTAGCCGCCTGGCCGGGGGCGCCCCTGGCGGCGCCCTCTCGATCCGCCGAAACGCAGAGAGTGCCATTCCTCTTTGCGGCAGCCCTGTTTCTGAACGCATTCCTGCTGTTCTGGGTCCAGCCCCTGTTCGCGAAGATGGTGCTTCCGCTGCTGGGCGGCTCACCATCGGTCTGGACCACCTGTATGCTGTTCTTCCAGGCGGCGCTGCTCGCCGGCTACGCCTACAGTCATGCCGGGATCAGGGTGCTGGGGATTCGACGCCAGGCGCTGCTGCATGGGGTTATCGTGTGGCTGCCTCTGCTCCTGCTTCCCGTCACGGTGAATCAGGCGGGCTCGCCTCCAGAGGGCCAGCCGATCTGGTGGCTGCTCCAGACCATGGGGACCAGCATCGGGCTGCCATTCATCGCCATTGCCTCAACGGCTCCGCTCCTGCAGCGCTGGTTTGGATCGACGGGGAACACGTCGTCTGCCGATCCCTACTGGCTCTATGCGGCCAGCAACGCCGGGAGCCTGATTGCGCTGTTGGCGTTTCCGATCCTGCTCGAACCGACGATCCCGATTGGCCAGCAGCAGACGATGTGGAAGATCGGCTATGGCCTGGTTGCGGCGCTGCTCACGTCGTGCGCGCTTGTGACCTATCGCCGCGCGGCATCCGAACCGGCACTGTCGCCGGTGGCGACGGCCGAAGCGGGCACTGACACACCACCCACGATCGCGGTGCGCGCGCGATGGCTGGCGCTGTCGTTCGCGCCGTCGTGTCTGATGCTGGGCGTGACCACGTATCTCTCGACCGACGTTGCGGCGGTACCGCTGCTGTGGGTGCTGCCGCTCGCGGTCTATCTGCTCACGTTCATCGTGGCCTTCGGCTGGTACTCCGACACGATGCATGCTCGGACGCTGCGGATGCTGCCGCGCGTCCTGCTGCCGGTGGTGCTGCTCATTCTCTCGGAGCTGCCGCTGCCACTGTGGGTGGCGATTCCGGTTCACGTGGTGGCGTTCGGCGTGCTCGCACTGCTGTGCCACGGCGAGCTGGCGAGGAACCGTCCGACGGTGCGCTACCTCACGGAGTTCTACCTGTGGCTCGCGACCGGCGGTGTCCTGGGCGGCGTGTTCAACACGCTCATCGCCCCTCGCATCTTCACGTCGGTTGCGGAATATCCGCTGGCCATCGGCATCGCCTGCCTGCTGTGTGTGACGCCCGGACAGGTTCGCGAAGCGCTGGCCAACCCGCGAACGTTGCTGCGACCGGCGTTCGCGGCTGGCCTCGCGGCGGCGCTGCTCATTGGCGGGCGGCTCGGTGGCTTCGCCAGGCTCTCGACGATGGCGGCACTCGGCTTGCCGGCGCTGGTCGTCCTCGGCGTGCGCAGGGACGCTGGCCGCTTTGGGCTGGCGATCGCCGGGCTTCTTGCCGCGTTTGCGCTGGGAAACGCCGTGGTTCCGAGAGGCGGGGGACGGATTCTGCTCGCCGATCGCACCTTCTTCGGTGTGTATCGCGTGCGCACCGATCCGGGAGGCCGTTTCGTGTCGTTCGTGCATGGCACCACGACGCACGGACGACAGGTCATCGGCGCCACCAGCCCCGAACCGTTGACGTACTACCATCACACGAGTCCGGTTGGACAGGTGTTCGCCACGCGAGGGGACCGCGCGCAGTCGGTCGGCGTCGTGGGTCTCGGCGCCGGCACGCTGGCCGCGTACGCCAACCCCGGCGCCACTTGGACCTTCTATGAGATCGACGGGGCGGTGGAACGCATCGCCCGCGACACGCGCTACTTCCGATACCTCGATCGATGCGGTGCGCAGTGCACCGTCGTGCTCGGAGATGCGCGGCTCTCTCTGGCGCGAAGTCAGACGGTCCACGATATCCTGGTTCTGGACGCGTTCAGCTCTGATGCGATTCCCATTCACCTGTTGACGACCGAAGCGCTGGGCGTCTACGAGTCACATCTGGCGCCGGACGGTCTCCTCGTCGTGCATATCTCGAATCGTCACTTCCGCCTGCCGCCTGTGCTCGCGCGGCTGGCGCAGGCGCGAGGCTTGACGGCCATGGTCCGGTCCGATCCGTATGTCGATGCCGAGCACGGGTATGAAGCCTCCGACTGGGTCGTGATGACGCGGCGCCCCGAAGAACTGTCCCAACTGGCGCGCGACACCCGCTGGACGCGGCTCACCGCGGACAGCAGGCCCGCCTGGTCCGACGATTTCTCGAACGTCTGGACCGAGCTTCGCTAGCAGACGGCGGGTCTTGCTGTGTAGACCCGCCGTTGTTCGGACCCGCCGAATGCGTCGATGTGCGTGATCGATCGATAATCGATCCGCACATATGCTCATCGTCATGAAATTCGGTGGGACCTCGGTGGGGTCCGCCGAACGCATCGTCCAGGCCGCGACGCTCGTCACCACCGCCATCGGACAGGGTCATCAGGTCGCCGTCGTGACCTCCGCCATGAGCGGCGTCACCAACACACTCATCGACGCGGCACGCCGGGCGTCCACAGGCGAATGGGACCCTCGCACTCGGCAGCGTCTCTTCGACACGCATAAGGCCGCGGCCGACGCGATCGTGGCGGACGCGGACGGCCGGGCCGCGGTGCTGGCTGAAATCGACCGCCGGTTGGATCGGTTCGAGAAGCTGTGTTACGGGTTGTCGTTGGTCCACGAGCTGACGCCGCGGCTGCTCGACGCCATATCGGGCACGGGCGAGATGCTGGCCGCGCCGCTGGTGGCGGCGGCGATCAGGGCTCGTGGCTGTGCGTCGACCTCGATGGACGCGACCGAGCTGCTCGTGACGACCGACCAGTTCGGCGGCGCCGAGCCGTTGATGGACGAGACTCGCGACAAGACCAACCAACGCCTGCTTCCGCTCGTGGCGCGAGGCGAGGCTCCCGTTGTGACCGGCTTCATCGGTGCCACGGCCGACGGCGTCCAGACGACGCTCGGGCGCGGAGGGTCGGACTATTCGGCGTCCATTCTCGGTGCCGCCCTGGATGCGGGTGAGATCTGGATCTGGACGGACGTAGATGGGGTCATGAGCGCGAATCCGTCGGAAGTGCCTGGCGCGCGCACCCTGTCGGAGATTTCCTACAGCGAGGCCTCGGAGCTCGCGTACTACGGGGCGAACGTTCTCCATTACAAGACCATCCTGCCGGCCTTTCGCCAGCGGATTCCGGTGCGCATCCTGAACAGCTTCAACCCCGCGCATCCGGGAACGCGTGTCAGCGTCGAGGGCGATCCGTCGGTGCCGGGGGTCAAAGCTGTGACCTCCATCCGCGGTGTCAGCCTCATCGGGATCAGCGGGACGGGGATGCAGGGGATTCCGGGCATCGTCGCGAAGGCGTTCGATGTGGTCGCGGAACAGCAGTCGAACGTGTTGATGATCTCGCAGGCCTCCTCGGAGAACAACATCTGCTTCGTGATCAGCGCGTCGGAAGCACCGGGCGTCGTCAAGGCGCTGCGCACGTCGCTCGAGTTCGAGCTGGCCCGCGGTCACATCGAAGAGATTGCCGCCCAACCGGTCGCGGTGGTCGCCGCGATTGGCGACCGGATGCGCGGGACGCCGGGGATTGCGGCGACCGTGTTCGGCGCGCTGGGCGCCGAGCGGATCAACGTGATCGCCATCTCACAAGGGTCATCGGAGCGGAACATTTCGCTCGTGGTGGCCGAATCCGACGCCGCAGCCGCGGTCCGTGCGCTGCACCAGGCGTTCAAGCTCGAACACGCGGGCACCCTCGTCCGGTGAGCGTGCGATGGGTGACCCATGTCCGTTCGTGATGTTCTGATCATCGGCGCCGGCCCCTCTGGCCTGGCGGCGGGTATTGCGGCCAAGCAACAGGGCCTCGACTACGTCATCGTCGAGAAAGGCGTGCTCGTCAACTCGATCTTCAACTTTCCGATGCACATGGTGTTCTTCACCACACCGGAGTTGCTCGAGATTGGCGGCCTGCCACTCGTCACGCCGTACGACAAGCCCACGCGGCTCGAAGCGCTTCGGTACTACCGGCGAGTCGTCGGCACCTACGGACTCCAGGTCTCGTTCCACGAAACCGTCACGGCGATCGAGCGTCAGCCCGACGGCGTGTTCGCGGTGACGACGACCCAGCGGGGTGTGACGCGGGAGCGGCGGGCGCGCGCGGTGGTGCTGGCGATCGGTTACTACGACTTCCCGAACTATCTCGGTATTCCCGGCGAAGATCTGCCGCACGTGTCCCACTACTACACCGACGCACACCCGTACTACCGGCAGCGTGTGGTCATCGTCGGAGGCAAGAACTCGGCTGCGGAAGCGGCGCTGGAGTTGTTTCGGGCCGGCGCACACGTGACGCTGGTGCACCGGCATGCGACCCTCGGCGACTCGATCAAGTACTGGGTCAGGCCCGACATCGAGAACCGGATCAAGGAAGGCTCCGTCGCCGCGCGGTTCGAGGCACGAGTGGTCGCGATCACGCAGACCGCGGTGACGATCGAGCGAGACGGCACCCGCGAGGAGCTTCCAGCCGAGGGCGTCTTCCTGCTGACTGGCTATCATCCGGATGTGGACCTGATGCGGCGCGCCGGAATCGAGTGTCATCCCGAGACGCTGGCGCCGACGCTCAGTCAGGACACGTTCGAAACCAATGTCCCCAACCTCTTCATCGCTGGAGGGGCGGTCGCGGGGAGGCACACCGGGAACATCTTCATCGAGAACGGCCGCTTTCACGGCGAGCGCATCATCACGGTGCTCGTCGATCGACTCCGTCAGGAGGAGTAGATGGAGCAGCAGCTCCGGCAGCGCGGCGTGACCGACGCGCGCGTGCTGGACGCGATGCGGACGGTGCCGCGCGAGCGGTTCGTCCCTGCCGATCTCGTCGTGCGGGCGTACGAGGACGGACCGCTGCCGATCGGATGCGGCCAGACCATTTCTCAGCCCTATATCGTTGCGCACATGACTGAGGTCCTTGACGTGTCACCCACACACAAGGTGCTCGAGATTGGCACGGGCTCGGGCTATCAGGCCGCGGTGCTGGGAGAGCTGGTTCGTGAGGTCTATTCGGTGGAGATCGTGCCGGAGCTGGCGCGTCGCGCCGAGGCCACGCTGCGCGGGCTCGGACGGACGAATATTCATATTCGCATCGCGGATGGGTACGCGGGCTGGCTCGATCAGGCGCCGTTCGATCGGATCATCGTGACCGCCGCGCCCGAGGCTGTTCCACAGCCGCTGGTCGAGCAGCTCGCGCCGGGGGGACGTCTCGTCATCCCGATCGGCTCTCAGGGCGAGACGCAGTGGATGACGATCGTCGACAAGACCGATGAGGGCGTGGCGCAGAGCCGGACGATTCCCGTCTCATTCGTGCCCTTCACCCGCGCCCAGTCCCGTTAACCTTTCCAGACGCGCCCCGTATTAGGGGGTATGGATCAACCGGTTCTTGGTTCGTGGTTCTTGGCTGGTGGTTTGATGGGCATGCGTCGCCTCGCCCGGGCCGTGGGGTTGACCGCCGTCCTTCTCGTGGCTGTCCCGGGCGCGTTGCGTGCGCAGACTCCGGAACGGCCTGTTGCCCAGCCTCCGCAGGTCATCCAGGTCTACCAGGATTCACCGGATTCACGAGAAACGCGCCAGCGGCTTCAACAGCTGCTCCGTGAATTGCCACCGGCTGTCGGTGAAGTGCTGGGGCGAGATCCCTCGCTCCTGACCCGGGCCGACTATCTTGCACCCTACCCCGCACTCGTGGCATTTCTCCAGCAGCATCCCGAGATTGCCCGCAATGCCGCGTTCTTCCTGGGCGACTACCAGTACCGCGAGCCGCGGGATCGTGACAACGCGCTCGAGATGTTCCAGATGATCCTTGGCGGGATGGGTGTGGCCGCGGGCGTCGCAGGATTCTTTGGCGTCCTGATCTGGGTGATTCGTTCACTGATCGATCACCGGCGATGGCTGCGCTCGTCGCGTGTCCAGGCCGAGGTCCACACCAAGCTCCTCGATCGACTCACCACGAACGAGGATCTGCTGACCTACATACAGTCGCCCGCCGGCCGCAGGTTCCTCGAGTCGGCGCCAATCGCGCTCGATCAGGAGCCGCGGACCAGCCCCGCGCCCTTCGCCCGCATCATCTGGTCGATGCAGGCCGGCCTCGTGCTCATGGCGCTCGGAGGCGGATTCTGGTTCGTTCAGAGGAATACGACGACGGAAGCGTCCGAAGGATTTTTCATCATCGGCGTACTGGCGATGGCGCTTGGAGTCGGCTTCACCGCGTCCGCCGTGATGGCCTACCTCGTATCGGAGCGCCTGGGACTGGTCAACCCGCCGAAGAAGGAGCTGGCGTGAGCGTCGGCGCCCGTGACATCGCGCTGACGGAGATGGACCGCGCCGGGGCCTTTGACGACGCCGACCGGACCTTCCAGATGACCGAGGAGGCGTTCCGCGTCTTCTATGACGAGACGGCACGCCCGGTCTGGGTGTATCTGGCGCGCACAACCGGGGACGATCGGCTCGCCGACGACCTCCTGCAGGAGACGTTCTACCGATTCTTGCGAACCCGATCGACGTTCGAGAGCGACGATCACCGCCGGTACTACCTGTTCCGGATCGCGACCAACCTCGTGCGAGACCATCGGCGTCGTCCGCGGAGAGACGACGCCCGTATGACTGAAGGGACCGCGGGGCGTGCCGTTGACGAGCCCGCCAACGTTGGCGACCGGGCCGTGCAGAGGATCGACCTGGCCCGCGCGATGGAGCAGCTCAAGCCGCGCGAGCGGTCACTGCTGTGGCTGGCGTATGCACAGGGTTTCTCGCACGCGGAGATCGCGGGTCTGCTCGGTCTCAAGACCGCCAGCCTCAAGGCCCTGCTGTATCGCGCGCGCCAGCGGCTCATCACACTGCTTGGAAGGCCTGGTCAGTCTGGAGGGCGGCTGTGAGAACCGAATGTCCTCGTGAAGACGACGTCGTCGCCGCGGCGCTGGGCCGCCACTGGGGGGCGGCGGACGGGTTGAAAGAGCATGCAACACAGTGCGAGATTTGCCGCGAGGTGATGGCCGTGGCGAGTCTGTTGTCGGCCGATCTGGATTCCGTCCGTCGCGATGTCCATGTGCCTGCCGCTGGCCAGGTGTGGTGGCGGGCCGCCGTACGCGCTCGCCTCGATGCCGCCCATGCGGCGGCGCGGCCGCTGACGTGGCTGCACGGGATTGCCAGTGCGTGCGCAGTCGGATTGTTCTGCGCGGTTGCCGGGATGATGTGGCCGTCCGTTCAACGCGCGGCGAGCTGGTTCGCCACGCAGACGCTGGGGATGGACTCTCGCGTGAGTGATGTCGCGGTTCTGGTGACCGCGGCCTTTCAGAGAAGCCTGCCGCTGGCCTTCGTGGCCGCCGCGTGCCTCGTGCTCGCGCCGGTGGCGCTGTACTTTGCGTTTTCCGACGACTAAGGGCCCCGCCAATCTGCGCATCTTCGGTGTCGGTACGTCGGCTCGATGAGGTGACGTAACCGTCATCGGGCCCACAAAATCTGGCGATCAATCCCTCCTTCCTCCGATTCATAACCCCTTAGTAACCCATAGGTATAGAGCTAGTTACACCAAGCTGGCCTAGCTGGAGGCTTTGTTGCTCTGTCTCGACGTGACTGGAGGGCGCTCCCCCCGCTGCTCCGTTGGACGTTGACACAATGCAACCACGCAAAGGCCGGCGACAGGCGGCGACCATCGTAGCCGCACTACTTCTGACTCTGGCAGCCTCTCGCCCGGCGGCCGCAGACTCGATGACGGTGATGTGGGATGCCAGTTCGGAATCCACCGTCACCGGCTACGTGGTCTACATTGGCACCCAGCCCGGAACCTACACGCAGAACGTCAACGTGGGCATGGCCACGTCATACGTGTTCTCGAGCGCGGTCCCTGGCCAGCTCTATTGCTTCGCGGTTGCGGCCTATGCGGCCGGACCGGTTGAAGGTCCGAAGTCCGTCGAAGCGTGCGGCTACAGCGATCAGCGACCCACCCTCACGAATCCTGGCGGCCAATCGACAGGCGTCGGCCAGTCAGACTCGCTTCAGCTCGTCGGCGTCGATCCAGATGGTCTGGCGGTGACCTACTCCGCGACAGGCCTGCCAGCAGGGATGTCGCTGATGGCCTCCACCGGATTCATCTCGGGATCTCCCACGACGGCGGGCAGCTACTCCGTGACGGCCACGGTGTCGGACGGCGTCTTGACGGCGTCGCAGACCTTCACGTGGACCGTGACCGCGCCCGACACGACGGCGCCGGCGGTGTCGATTACCGCGCCCACCTCGGGAACGACCTACTCGACCACGTCAGGGACCATCAACGTGAGCGGCACCGCGAGCGACAACGCCGCCGTGACGCAGGTGAGCTGGGCCAACAGCCGTGGCGGCGGCGGCAACGCCACCGGTACCACGAGCTGGAGTGCGACCGCGATCACGCTCCTGAGTGGATCCAACGTTCTGACGATCACCGCGCGCGATGCGGCCGGCAACACCTCGACCGATGTGCTGACGGTCACCTATACGCCGCCCGACACCACGGTACCGACCGTGGCGATCACCGCGCCGTCCTCCACTTCGACCTACACGACGAGCGCGTCAAGCGTGACTCTGGGCGGCACCGCGAGCGACAACGTCGGCGTGACGCAAGTCAGTTGGGTCAATAGCCGCGGCGGCAGCGGAACGGCGACCGGCACGACCAGCTGGACGACGAGCGCGGTGACGCTCTCGGGTGGATCGAACATGCTGACGATCACCGCGCGGGACGCTGTGGGCAACCAGGCGACCGACGTGCTGACCGTGACCTACAACGTTCCGGATACGACCGCTCCCGTCGTCACGATCACCGCGCCCACATCGTCGACGAGCTATGCGACGGGCGCAGCGTCGGTGAATGTGAGCGGCACCGCGAGCGACGCGTTCGGCGTCACGCAAGTGAGCTGGACGAACAATCGCGGTGGCAGCGGCAATGCCACCGGCACGACGAGCTGGAGCATCAGCGGCGTCGCGCTGCTCAGTGGCGCGAACATCCTGTCGATCACCGCGCGCGATGCGGCCGGCAACTCCTCGACGGACGTGCTCACGGTGACCTACACACCGCCTGACACGACGGTGCCGACGGTGGCGATCACTGCGCCGACGTCCTCAGCGACCCACACCACGACGGCGGGCAGCCTGAGCATGAGCGGCACCGCGAGCGACAACGTGGGCGTGACGCAGGTGAGCTGGGCGAACAATCGCGGCGGCAGCGGCAATGCGACAGGCACGACGAGCTGGAACATCGCCGGCATCAGCTTGCAGATCGGCGCGAACGTCCTGACGATCACCGCGCGCGACGCCGCTGGCAATACCGCGACGGCGGTGTTGACGGTGACCTACAACGACGCGACCGCGCCCGTGATCAGCGTCACCGGTCCGACCTCGTCGGCGACCTACGCGACGAGCGCGGCGTCGGTGAACGTGAGCGGAACGGCGAGCGACGCGATCGGCGTGACGCAGGTGAGCTGGACCAACGATCGCGGTGGCAGCGGCAACGCCACCGGTACGACGAGCTGGAGCATCAGCGGCGTGGCGCTGCTCAGCGGAGCGAACGTGCTCTCGATCACTGCGCGCGACGCCGCCGGCAACACCGCGACCGATGTGCTGACGGTGACCTACACGCCGCTCCTCACGCTGACCAGCCTGACGCCGAGCCAGACCGCGCCGCAGACGACCGGCACGCCGGTGACGTTCACGGCGGTGGCCATCAACGGGACGGCGCCCTATCAGTACAAGTGGTGGCTGTTCGACGGCGCCAATTGGACCGTGCTGCAGGCGTGGACCACGGGCAACACCTTCACCTGGACGCCGACGGCGGCCAACGCGGCATATCGCATGGCCGTGTGGGTGCGGAATGCCGGCAGCACGGCGGACGCTTACGACAACGCGAACTCCAACCTGAGCATCGCATTTCCGGTGACGGCGTCGACGCCGCCGCCCACGCCGCTGTCGCTGACCAGCCTGACCGCGAACCGCACGGCGCCGCAGCAGACCGGCACTCCGGTGACGTTCACGGCAACAGGCACGGGCGGCACCGCGCCGTATCAATACAAGTGGCTGCTCTCTGACGGCACGTCAACGAGCGTGCTGCAGGCCTGGTCGACGAGCAATACGATGACCTGGACGCCGGCCACGGCCAACGGCGCGTATCAGGTCAGTGTGTGGGCCCGCAACGCGTCCAACACGGCGGACGCCGCGGAGAACGCGAGCTCGATCCGCAGCATGGCGTTTGCGATTACGAGCGCGCCGCCGCCGGCGACGACGCTGACGCTCACGAGCCTGACGCCCAACGTCGCCGCGCCGCGGCCCGCGGGCACGCCGGTGACGTTCACGGCGACGGTCTCGGGTGGCACCGCGCCGCATCAGTACAAGTGGTGGCTGTTCGATGGCGCGACCTGGACCGTGATCCAGTCATGGACCACGAGCAGTTCGTTCACGTGGACGCCGGCGACCCCGAACCCCGCGTATCGCTTCGCGGTCTGGGTCCGCAACGCGGCGAGCACGGCGGACATATATGACAACGCGGGATCGAACGGCAGCGTGCCGTTCGCGATTACGGCGGCTGCTCCGGCACCGCCGCCGTCCACACCGCTGTCGCTGACCAGCCTGACCGCAAACCGCACGGCGCCGCAACAGACCGGCACGCCGGTCACGTTCACGGCCGCGGGCACGGGTGGCACGGCTCCCTATCAGTACAAGTGGCTGCTCTCTGACGGTACGTCAACGAGCGTGCTGCAGGCCTGGTCAACGAGCAACACGCTGACGTGGACGCCGGCGACGGCCAACGCGGCGTATCAGGTCAGTGTGTGGGCCCGCAGCGCGTCCAATAGTGCGGACGCCGCGGAGAATGCGAACTCGAGCGGCAGCATGGCGTTTGCGATTACGAACGCACCGCCGCCGGCGACGACGCTGACGCTGACGAGCCTGACTCCCAACGTCGCCGCGCCGCGGCCCGCGGGCACGCCGGTGACGTTCACCGCGACGGCCTCGGGTGGCACCGCGCCGTATCAGTACAAGTGGTGGCTGTTTGACGGCGCCTCCTGGACCGTGATGCAGACCTGGACCACCAGCAACGCCTTCACGTGGACGCCGGCGAGCGCCAACCCCGCCTATCGCTTCGCGGTCTGGGTGCGCAACGCGGCGAGCGCGGCGGACATCTACGACAACCCCCTGTCGAACGGCAGCGTGCCGTTCGCGGTGACCCCGGCCGGGGCGACGCCGCCACCACCGCCGCCGGCGAGCGCGCTGACGCTGACCAGTCTGACGGCCAATCGGATCGCGCCGCAGCCGACCGGCACGCCGGTCACGTTTACGGCGACGGTCTCGGGTGGCACGGCCCCGCAGCAGTACAAGTGGTGGCTCTTCAACGGCTCGACGTGGACGATTCTCCAAGCCTGGAGCACGAGCAACACATTCACGTGGACGGCGACGAGCACCAATAGCGCCTATCGCATTGGTGTGTGGGTCCGCAATGCGTCGAGCACCGCGGACGCCTATGACAACGACGGCGCCAACGGCAGCCTTGGATTTGCGATTGCGAGCAGCGCCCCGCCCCCGCCCGGAACGCCGATCCTGCTGACCGGCCTGAACGCGAGTCGGGTGTCGCCGCAACCGAGCGGATTGCCGATTACCTTCACCGCTGTGGTCACCGGCGGGTCAGGTGCCTATCACTACAAGTGGTGGGTCTTCGACGGCACGACGTGGACCGTGGTCCAGACCTGGACGACAAGCAATGTGTTTACGTGGCTGCCGACGGTTCCCAATCCCAATTATCGCTTCGCCGTCTGGGTGCGGAACGCGTCGAGCACCGCCGATACCTACGACAACCCTGCCTCGAACGGGAGCGTCGGCTTCATGATTCAGTGACGTGATTCGCGTGATCGGGAGGGCCCGCGACTCGCTCGCCGAAGCGCCGGCTGGCGGCGCCGGCTCTCTATCCAGTCAATCACGTCAAATGTAGACACTGCGTGTAGAAATTTTACGCACCGGGCTTCTCAGTACGACTCGCCCTTGCGCGCCACGGCATTGTCTCTTTGGCGCAACCACTTGAATCATCAATTAGTTATGTGAATAACGGCGGCATCCGCTGATTCAGACATTTCGGGCCGATATTTTGCTGTAGAGGGCGCGCCGCCCCACGGCAAATCTTCGATACCGACCAATAAATGCATCGACGCGGACGCTGCCAACATCCGACTGCGGCCATCCTTGTGGCCATGGTTGCCATACTACTGATCGCCGACGTTGCGGCGGCCGATCCCGTTTCCCTCAGGTGGGATGTGAACCCGGATCCGACAGTCACGGGTTACATGATGTACGTCGAGGGTCCCGGGGGGTATTCGCGGACCTACGATGTCGGGCCGGTTGCCAGCTTTGTCTTCCCGGATGCCATCGCTGGGCAGCGATACTGTTTTGCGGTCGCCTCGTACGCGGTAGGTTCCCGAATCGGTGCCAAGTCCGGCCAGGTCTGTGGTTACAGCGATGCGCCGCCGGATCTCATTCAGCCGCTCAATCAGTCAACCGGCGTTAACAGTGCGACGACGCTGCAGCTGGCTGGGAGTGATTTGGACGGCCAGCCCGTTTCGTATAGCGCGATCGGGCTGCCGCCAGGCCTCTCGCTCATGGGCTCCACCGGATACATCTCCGGCACGCCAACGACGGTTGGAACCTATCTGGTCACCGTGACGGTGTCCGATGGGCGTCTGGCTTCGGTGAGAACCTTTACGTGGGGAATCGTGGCGCCAGATGGCGCGCCTCCATCGGTGACGATTCAAGGCCCGACCTCGGGGTCGTCGTACACGGCGAATGGGCCGTCGGTGTCCATATCCGGCACCGCCTCTGACAACGTCGGCGTGAACCTGGTCACGTGGGTGAACAGTCGTGGCGGTAGCGGCACGGCGACGGGTCGGACATCGTGGAACAGCGGTTCCGTCGCGCTCGCGAGCGGCGCGAATCTGATCACGGTGACGGCGCGGGATGCGGCCGGCAATACGTCGAGCGACAGCCTCACGATCAACTACAGCGTACCGTTGACGTTGACGAGTCTGACGGGCAACCGCACGGCGCCTCAGCCTGCGGGGACATCGATTACGTTCACAGCCGCGATCACGGGAGGGTCGGCTCCTCAACAGTTCAAGTTCTGGATCTTCGACGGCGCGTCCTGGTTGGTGACACGGAATTGGACGACGAGTAACACGTGGACGTGGACGCCGACCAGCGCGAATTCGGCGTATCGCGTCGCAGTCTGGGTGCGCAATTCCACCAGCTCGGTGGATGCCTACGACAACGCCGCGTCGAATGTCAGCATCGCCTTTCCGATCACGACGGGAGGCTCTTCCTCTTCTGGGTCTGCGCCGCCACCATCGCCGCCGCCGCCCACAACGTCAGGCGGGCTTCTGACGCTGACCGGCATCTCGTCCAACCGTCCGGCTCCACAAGCGCCTGGCACGACCCTCATCTTCACTGCGACGGCGACGGGAGGCTCGAGTCCTTATCAATACAAGTGGTGGGTGTTCGACGGCGCCACGTGGTTCGTCATGACCAACTGGACCACGAACAACACGTGGACGTGGACGCCGGGCAGCGTGAACGAGGCGTACCGCGTCGCGGTGTGGATGCGAAATGCTGGCAGCACCGCGGATAAGTATGACAACGCGGCCTCGAACGGAAGCATAGCGTTCCCGATAACCGGTGTGGCATCCACCCAGCCTCCCCCTGTCACGACGCCGCCTCCGGATTCCACGTCGTCGGGGTCGCTGCGGTTGACGAGCCTGACCGCGAGCAGGACGGCGCCCCGACCGGTCGGCACCACCGTGACGTTTACCGCGAGTGCTTCTGGCGGCACGGGTCCCTATCAGTACAAGTGGTGGGTCTTCGACGGTGTGACGTGGAGCGTTTTCCGCAACTGGTCAACCAACAATACGTTTACCTGGACCCCTGGCAGTGCCAACTCCGCCTATCGCGTGGGCGTGTGGATACGGAATGGCAACAGCTCCGTGGACGCGTTCGCCAACGCCGCGTCGAACGGCAGCATGGCCTTCCCGGTGTACTAGTCCCTCCACGTACTACGTCGCTCCACAGGACCGCACACATTCGGTGTCGGGCTGCCGACGTTCCTATGACAGTATCGTCGGTCGTTCCACACCTCACGAGCGCCGGGTCTCCGCGTTTCTGCCGCGGAGATCTCCTCGTAACCCATTCCATGCAAG
Organism: Vicinamibacterales bacterium; assembly: GCA_035293405.1. Lineage (GTDB taxonomy): Bacteria > Acidobacteriota > Vicinamibacteria > Vicinamibacterales > UBA2999 > Gp6-AA40. Next base: position 60,734 of record DATDOE010000086.1, read on the forward strand.
TCGCTTGAATCGATAGACCGTCCCCTCGCGGGTGACTGCGGGTCACGACGTTCCAGACAGGCCGACCCCTGTCGATGTTACGGACGTCAAGATCATGCAGACACACATACGCTCGTCCAACGTCATCGTTGTTCTCACATCGTTCCTGCTCACGCTGGTGGCCCCGCGACTCGCCGCGGCGGACATCCTCACGTTGATGTGGGACGCCAACCCGGCGCCCGAAGTCGCCGGTTACATTGCGCATGTCGGTACTCAATCGGGGACCTACACGCAGCATTTTGATGTCGGGCAGGGCACGGCATTTACGTTCTCGAGTGCGGTCGCAGGGCAGAGATACTGTTTCGCCGTGTCCGCGTACATCGCAGGACCGACCGAAGGGCCCAATTCCGCCGAGGTCTGCGGCTACAGCAATACGCGTCCGGTCCTGGTCAATCCGGGCGCGCGCCAATCGACACTCGGACAGGCGTCGTCGCTGCAGCTGTCTGGCAGCGATCCAGACGGTCAGGCGGTGACCTACGGCGCAACTGGGTTGCCGTCCGGACTGTCGCTGATGCCGTCCACGGGATTCATTTCGGGCACGCCGACATCGGCTGGCTCGTACACGGTCACGGCGACGGTGTCTGACGGTGTGTTGAACGCATCACAGGCCTTCACCTGGACGATCGTGGCGCCTGACACAACGGTGCCTTCTGTCGCGATTGCGTCGCCAACATCGGCGGCCACCTACACGGCCACGTCCGCCACGTTGACACTGAGCGGCTCGGCCGCAGATAACGTGGGTGTCACGCAGGTCACCTGGTCGAACAACCGCGGTGGCGGCGGCACAGCGAGCAGCGCGACCAGTTGGAGCGCGACTGGGATCGTTCTGCAAAGCGGCAGCAACGTGCTGACCGTCATCGCACAAGACGCGGCGGGCAACACCTCCAGCGATGCGCTGACCGTGACGTACAACCTGGCCCCGACGCTGGCAAGCGTGGTCAACCAGACGACCACCGTCGGTCAGACCGTGGCGCTGCAGCTCGCGGGCAGCGATCCGAACGGCGGCGACCTGCTCACTTACAGCGGCACCGGCCTGCCTGGCGGCCTCTCGGTTTCTGTGGCCACGGGTCTTATCTCCGGTGCCCCGACGGCAGCAGGGTCGTACGCGGTCACGGTCACCGTCTCCGATGGATCGCTGTCGGCATCGAGGGCCTTTACGTGGACGATCGTCGGCGCAGCGGACACGACGGCGCCGACGGTCACGATCACAGCCCCGACGTCGGCAGCGACGTATGTCGCGAGCTCGGCGACCGTGACGCTGAGCGGCACATCCAGCGACAACGTGGGTGTCACGCAAGTGAGCTGGGTCAGCAACCGCGGTGGAAGCGGTATGGCCACGGGCACGACGAGTTGGAGCGCTGGTGCGATCGCGCTTCAGTCCGGCTCGAACATTCTCACGGTGACGTCGCGCGATGCGGCGGGCAATGCCAGAAGCGATGTGCTGACGGTGACCTACGTGGCCCCCTTGCAGGTCAGCCTGGTCGCCAACCGCACGGCGCCGCAGCCGCGCGGGACGACGGTGACGTTTACCGCCTCGGCAACAGGAGGAACGGCCCCGTACCAGTACAAGTGGCGCCTCTACAACGGATCGAGCTGGGTGACGGTGAAAGAGTGGAGTACGAGCGCCACCTACCGGTGGACACCGACCAGCGCCAGGTCGAACTATCAGATTGTCGTCTGGGCGCGCAGCGCAACGAACACCGCGAACACCTATGAGGCGCGTACTTCGATGACCTTTCCGATTCAGTAGCGGGCGCCAGCTGGTGCGAGGCGGGTCAGTGGACTGACCCGCTCGTCCAGTTGGCCCCACGCAGACTCATCGTCTTCATCTCGAGCAGCTCGATGAGGGAGTGGCACCGCGAGAGCACGCCGTCGCATTCGAGCAGCGCCTGCCGTTCGAGGGGATCGAAGGCGCAGTACTGGGCCAGCGTGTTGACCAGGTCCTGGTCCGGCACGGCTGGCGGCAGCTTCGTGTCCGTGCGCCGTTGTTCGGTCGCGGCGGCGAGCAGTGCCTCGAGCCGGGTCCGATGCTGGTTGATGGCGCTGCGGTCGGCGTTGGTCGCCACTTCCGGCACGGCCTCGATGTGCGCCAGCCGATACGGCTGGCTCGCATCCTCACCGGTCATCTTGAACTTCTCGAGTCCCCGCAGCACGATGTTGAACCGCCCGTCCGGGAGTGGCTCCGAGTGCGTGATGACGCCCGCGCACCCGATGGGATACACGCGGGGACGGCCCTCGTAATTGGTTTCGTAGCCTGGCTGCAGCAACACCATCCCGATAATCCGGTCGCTGGCGAGCGAATCCTTGACCATGGCCCGATAGCGCGGCTCGAAGATGTGCAACGGGAGGCACACGTTCGGAAAGAGCACGACGTTCGGGAGCGGAAAGATCGGAATCGTGGGTGGCAGGATCATGAATCCGAAATCACCTAGTGAATCGTCTTGGTCTTCCGGTCCATGTAGTCCATCAGCACGTATTGCCCGAGCGTGTACGGCGTCGTGAAATAGGCCTTGCCCCGGCAGATCGCCGCCACCCGCCTGACAAACGCCACCAGGTCGTGATCGCGGGCGAGCATGAACGTGTTGATCATGATGCCCGCCTTCTGGCACGCGCTCACTTCGGCAAACGTCTCCGAGACGATGAACGGGTCGAGTCCGAAGGCGTTCTTGTAGATCTGACCGTCCGGACGCGTGAGCGCCGACGGCTTGCCGTCGGTGATCATCACGATCTGGCGCATGTCCTTCTTCTGCCGCTCGAGGATGCGGCGCGCCAGGCGGAGACCTTCACGGGTGTTGGTGTAGTACGGTCCGACGCGCACGCGACCGAGCTGTTTGAGCGGGATTTCTTCGGCCGAGTCGTGGAACAGCACCGCGCGCAGCGAATCGCCCGGGTACTGGGTGCGAATGAGGTGGGCGAGCGCGAGCGCGACGCGCTTGGCCGGCGTGAACCGATCTTCGCCGTACAGAATCATGCTGTGGCTGCAGTCCAGCATGATGACCGTTGCGCAGGAGCTCTGATATTCGCTCTGCGCCACCATCAGGTCGGCATAGTCGACCTCGATCGACGACGATGCCGGATCGTTGATGGCGGATCCGGAATCCCGGGCGTTGATCCGCCGCACGGCATTGAGGATCGTGCTGCTGGGATCGATGTTCAGCGTGTCGCCGAACTCGTAGGGCTTCGGCGCCGCGGCGGTTTCGACGCCGGTGCTCAGGTGATGGGTGTCGTGGCGTCCCGCGTCGCTGCGGCCGATGGAGCCGAGCAGGTCGCGCAGCGCCCGATACCCGAGAAAGTCGAGCGCCTTGTCGGTCACCTCGAAGGTCACCGGGCCGGCATCCTCACCGAGGCCGCCGCCCGGCCCGCGCCGATGTTCCCGTTCCTTGTCCAGGTCGGGCGCCGCGGAAATGAAGCCCTGCTCCATCATCCGCTCGATGATCTGCTGGACCAGATCCTCGAGCTGCTGCCGCGCCTGTTCCTGATCGCCATCGGCCGGCTCGCCGAGGAGCTGCTGGATGGCCTCCTCCGACAGCATGCCACCACTGAACAGCGCTTCGAGGATCGCATCGTGCAGCGCCTGCATCGTGCGATCTTCCTCCTCGTCGAGCGGATGTCCCCACGGGTTGTTGAACCCGCTCGAGAGCAGCAGGTCGGACAGCTTGGCGACGAGGGTCTCCAGATCGATCTCGTCGAGCAGGTCGCCGGTGTACTTGGTGTATCGGAATTTCATTAGTTGTAGTACTTCTTCCGTCCTCCGCCCGACGGCACCCGCGGTTCCTCGTCGAGGCTCATCTCGCGCGCAGGCTTCCGCACCGCCGGCTCGGCGCCGTGATAGCCGCGCTCTTCGCTGCGGCTGATCTTCTTCGTCGCGTAGAGCGCTTCGAGGAGGAAATCGACGCCTGATGCCAGCAGCGGCTCCGACGCCTGCTTCGGCACGCCCGCGGCGTAGGCGAGCTCCACGAGACCTTGCACCTGGCGGGCGTGCGAGAGCACGTCCTCGGCACTCATCGTGTCGCTCAGCTGCAGGCTGCCGCCGAGGTCGAACCACTCGATCACCGGCCGCATCTCCAGGTGCGCCAGGTAGCCGTCCGCGATCGTGGCGACTGCGGCCCGAATCAGGTCGCGCGCGACGGTCTCGGCTCCCTTCAGCTCACCCTCGTACTCCATCTCGAACTTTCCCGTGATCGACGGAAGCGCCGCGTAGACGTCGGTGACGCGAGCCACCGCCACGTCCTCACCCGACGCGATCGCCCGCCGTTCGGCATTCGACACCACGTTCTCGATCGCCGAGATGGGCAGACGCTGGCTGACACCGGATCGTTTGTCGACACGCCGATCCTGACGCGCTTGGAAGGCGATCTCCTCGACGACTTCGGCGACGAAGGTGGGGATCTCGGCGTGCGGTGCCGCTCCGATCCGCGCCAGCCAGGCTTCCTGCGCGGTAATCGCCATCGCGTCTGTGCGGCCGGTGGGGTAGTGCGTCCGGATCTCCGAGCCGATGCGGTCCTTGAGCGGCGTGATGATCTTGCCGCGCGCGGTGTAGTCCTCCGGGTTCGCGGTGAAGGCCATCAGGACATCCAGCGGAAGACGGACCGGATACCCCTTAATCTGGACGTCGCCTTCCTGCAGGATGTTGAACAACCCGACCTGAATCTTTCCCGCCAGATCGGGCAGCTCGTTGATCGCGAAGATGCCGCGATTGGCGCGCGGCAGCAGACCGTAGTGCATCGTCAGCTCGCTCGAGAGCTGAAGCCCGGCCTTCGCCGCCTTGATCGGATCGATGTCTCCGACCATGTCGGCGATCGTCACATCCGGCGTGGCCAGCTTCTCGACGTAGCGCATGTCGCGGGTGAGCCACGTGATGGGCGTCAGATCGCCGTCGGTCGCGACGCGTGTCCGGCACGCGCTGCAGATCGGGTCGAGCGGGTCGTCGTTGATCTCGCACCCTGGCATCACTGGAATCTCGTCATCGAGCAGCGTGACGAGCGCGCGCAGCAGCCGCGTCTTCGCCTGGCCGCGCAGGCCAAGCAGGATGAAGTTGTGCTGCGACAGCAGGGCGTTCACGAGTTGCGGCACGACGCTGTCGTCGTAGCCGATGATCCCGGGAAACAACGGCTCTCCGGCGCGGAGCTTCCGGATCAGGTTCTCCCGCACTTCCTCCTGCACGGTCCGACGTGCGACCTCACCGCGTTCGACGGCTTGCCGGAGAGCACCGAGGGAGGAGATCGACGCCTTTCTGGACATACCGCAATCCTATCAAGGCTGTGGGCTTTCGGCTCCAGGCTTTCGGGCCCAGGCGTTCGGCTCTAGCATTGTCCATTGTGCCTTTCTTTCGTACGCGCCGGCCGCGGGTCTTCGCCCACCGCGGTGGCTCTGCCCTGGGACCTGAAAACACGATTGCCGCCTTCGATCGTGGTCTGGCCTCGGGTGCCGATGGCCTGGAGCTCGACGTACATCTCGCACACGATGGCGTGGTCGTGGTGTGCCACGACGACACGCTCGACCGGACGACGGATGGGTCCGGGCCGATTGCTGCCCGGACCGCGGCACAGCTCAGTCGAGTTGACGCTGGGTACCACTTTGCCGACGCGACGGGCCAGCATCCCTTTCGCGGCCGAGGCGTGGCCATCCCGACACTCCGGGACGTACTCCAGCGTTATCCGGATGTCCCGGTGATCATCGAAATGAAGCCCGACACGACGGAGATTGGCCAGGCCGTGGCCGCGGAGGTGCTGCGCGCGGTGGCCGTCGACCGAGTCTGCGTGGCGGGATACGGCTCGCGGTCGTTGTCCGCTGCCCGCGCGGCGATGCCTGATGTGGCGAGCAGCGCCGGCCGGATGGAGGTGCGGCTCGCGCTCTATCGATCGTGGGCGGGATGGCCCGTGTCGCGCGTGCCGTACGGCGGATACCAGGTGCCTGAACGTGCCGGCGCCACGCGTGTCGCCTCTCCACGGTTCATTCGTCACGCGCACGACGCCGGGCTCGAGGTTCACGTGTGGACGGTGGATGACGAAGCCGACATGCGCCGGTTGCTCGGATGGGGCGCGGACGCCTTGATCTCCAACCGTCCCGATCTGGCGGTGCGTGTGCGCGACCAGTTGGTGTCCGCCGGACAATTCGAGCCCGCATCACCGCGATAATCGCGGCATGGACCGCCCGACCCTTCCGGACATTACCGCAGCCAAGGACCGCGTGTACGCACATATGCGCGCGTCCCCGCTCCTCCGGCATCCGCTCCTCGACGAGTGGCTCGGACGACCCGCGTGGGTCAAGCACGAGAATCACAATCCCACCGGCTCGTTCAAGATTCGCGGTGGCTTGAACCTCGTCGCCCAACTGAGTGACGAGGAGAAGCTGCGAGGGGTCATCAGCGCGAGCACGGGAAACCACGGCCAGTCGGTCGCGCTGGCCTGCCGCATCCACGGCGTGCGCTGCCGGGTGGTCGTGCCGGTTGGCAACAACCCGGACAAGAACGCGGCGATGCGCGTGCTGGGCGCCGAGCTCGTCGAGTACGGCCGCGACTTCGACGAGGCGCGCGAGTTCGTCGAGGAGATGGCTGTGCGTGAGGGATGGCGCTACGTGCACTCGGCCAATGAGCCGCATCTCATTGCCGGTGTTGCCACCTATGCGCTCGAAGTGTTCGAGGCGCTGCCAGACGTGGACTACATCGTCGTGCCGATCGGAGGAGGCAGCGGCGCGGCCGGGTGCGCCATTGTGCGGAGCGCGATCGGCTCTCGGGCCAAGGTGATCGGCGTCCAGGCCGCTCGGGCCGATGCCTTCACCAGATCGTGGCGGGGGACCACCCGCGTGACCGCCCGCGCGGAGACGTTCGCGGAGGGCCTCGCCACCGGGACCACGTACGATCTGACGTTCTCCATCCTGAAGGCGGAACTGGATGATGTCGTGACGCTGGAGGAGTCGGACCTCGACGCCGGACTCTCCGCGGCCCTGCGATGTACCCACAACCTGGCTGAAGGGGCTGGCGTGGCCGCGATTGCCGGGGCGCGGAAGGCGGGGTTACCCGAACACGCCAGAATTGTCTGTGTCATGACCGGTGGCAACGCGGATGCGCGGACGCTGCGGCGCGTGCTTGCCTGAGCCGGCCGAATCGGGGAGCATTGATCATTGGTTGGGATCAACCCCCGAGGAGGAGACTATTGATGCGCCGGCTTCTTACCTACATGACCGTGGCACTCATCGCCCTGGCGGGCACCGCGGCGCTCGCCCAGAAAGTGACCAACCCCGAAGAGCTCGACAAGACCATGAAGCGGATTGCTCCCGCGCAGGGCGCAGCCGGCAAGGCCATCCAATCGATGTCGTGGGCGGACGCCAAGACACCGGTCGCCGTCGTCAAGCAGGCGTTGATGGACTCGGAGAACTTCTGGACGATCAACAAGAAGGATGATGCGGTGGCGATGGTCAAGGACTCGATCGCCAAGGTCACGGCGGTCGAGCAGGCCTTGTCGGCGCCGATGCCGGATCAGCAGACCGTCCTGGCCGCGTTCAAGCAGGTCGGCGGGACCTGCGCTGCCTGCCACAAGCAGTACCGCGAGCAGGACGAGGCCCAACAGTACAGGCTGAAGGCCGGTTCGATCTAGTCACAGCTCGACCCCATCACCGTAGGGGCGACAGAATCGTCGCCCCTACGGCTGACCTGCGCGGTTTCACACACCCAGTTGCATACAGCTATAATCGCGCCCTCACCCCGTCGGCATGGCGCACGAGACGGGCCGTGGGCACGGTATACCGGTTGTGAGGGAGGAATCCGTATGCGAAGTCTCTGTGGAGTTCTGGTTCTGGGGTTGCTGGTCGGTGCAGGCTACAGGCTGCAGGCGCAGGCTCCGCTGACTGCGGCGGACTATCCAGCCAAGATGAAGATGGTGGCTCAGACGAATGGCGAATTGCAGAAGGCACTCAAGTCCGGTGTCGCTGCAGATGCCGTTGCACCGGCCAAGGCCCTCTCGGCGATCTTCGCCGACGTCGAGAAGTTCTGGGCGGCCCAGAAGAAGGACGATGCGGTGAAGTTGTCGGCGCAGGCTCGTATGGGCTTTGCCGACGCGGCCGCTGCCGCGGCAAAAGGCGACGTCATGGCAGCGCAGATGGCAGCTGGCAACGCGACGGGGAGCTGCAAGCAGTGCCATGGATTGTACCGGGAGGGCAGTCCAGCAGACGGCTTCAAGTTCAAGGCCGGCACCGTCACCGAGTAGATCCACCGGAGGGGCGACGCAGGCGTCGCCCCTGCAATAACAACGTTCGGGCGACGCATGCGTCGCCCCTACAGCAACGTTCGCGCCTTCCTGAAGACCTCCACCATCATCGCGGCCGTCAGCGTTCCCGTGTTCGTATTCTGACGACTCGGGTGATAGCAGCCGATCAACACACGCGGTCCACTCGTCACGCCGGTCAGGTTCGCCACGATGCCGTGTCCGAACTGCGGCCGCGGCGACAGATGCACACCGCGCCCGCGCAACAACTGCAGCCACGCATCGAAGGCGATCTTGCCGAGCGCGACGACGACCCGCGCGCGAGGGAGCGCGGTGACCTCAGCGTCGAGGTGCTCGAGGCACCGTGCGATCTCTTCCGGTACCGGCGTGTTATCGGGCGGCGCGCACCGGACCGCCGCCGAGATGTACGCATCCGTCAACGTGAGGCCGTCGTCCATGTGCCGCGACGTCGCGATATTCGCGAAGCCGGTTTCATGAAGCGCCGACATGAGGAAGTCGCCCGAGCCGCCGACGCCGTCGCCGGTGAACACGCGTCCGGTACGATTGGCGCCGTGCGCCGCGGGAGCGAGGCCCACGAGCAGCAGTCGCGCCGATGGATCGCCGAAGCCGGGCACGGGCCTGCCCCAATAGGTGTCCGCGCGGTACGCGCGCTTCTTCTCCTGTGCGACCACCCGGCAGTACGCGCGGAGCCGCGGGCATCGCTCGCATGACACGATCGCATGATGAACATCAGCCAGACGCGCGCTGACGGACGGGGTCGTGCCGTGGGGCACACGCCTGGCCGATACTGGTTTCATCAGGAGTGCAACGGAGACTAGAATAAGGAGTTTAGAGGACTCATGCGAAATACAGCACCGAAGGACGCTGCGGAGATCGAGGCGCTCGAGACCCGCGAATGGCTCGAGTCGCTCGACTATGTGCTCCAGTCGGGCGGACCCGCTCGAGTCAGCCGTCTTCTTCGGGAGCTCAGCGATCACGCCCGCCGCAACGGAGTCACCCAGCCATTCACCGCCAACACGCCGTACATCAACACCATCACGCTTCAGGACCAGCCTCCGTTCCCAGGCAGCCGCGAGATCGAGCGCCGCATCAAGAGTCTCGTACGCTGGAACGCGCTCGCCATGGTCGTCAAGGCCAACAAGGCCGAGGATGGTATCGGCGGGCACATCTCCACGTTCGCGTCGGCAGCCACGCTCTATGAGGTCGGGTTCAACCACTTCTTCAAGGGCAAGGGCGACGACCACGACGGCGACATCATTTACTTCCAGGGACATGCCGCCCCGGGCATCTACGCGCGCGCGTTTCTCGAGGGACGTCTCTCGGCCGACAAGCTCGCGAACTTCCGCCGCGAGTTGAAGGAAGGCGGGGGACTCTCGTCGTATCCGCATCCGTGGCTGATGCCCGACTTCTGGGAGTTCCCCACGGTGTCGATGGGCCTTGGTCCCATCAAGTCGATCTACCAGGCGCGCTTCATGCGCTATCTGGAGGATCGCGGGCTCAAGAAGCGATCGAACTCGAAGGTGTGGGCATTCCTCGGCGATGGTGAGACCGATGAACCCGAATCGCTCGGCGCCATCACGCTCGCCTCGCGCGAGAAGCTCGATAACCTGATCTTCGTCATCAACTGCAACCTCCAGCGTCTCGATGGTCCCGTTCGCGGCAACGGGCAGATCATCCAGGAGCTCGAGGCCGCCTTCCGCGGCGCCGGCTGGAACGTCATCAAGGTGATCTGGGGCTGCGAGTGGGACGCGCTGCTCGAGAAGGACCAGGACGGCCTGCTGGTCAAGCGGATGGGCGAGGTTGTCGACGGCGAGTATCAGAAGTACGCCGTCGAGTCCGGCGAGTACGTGAGGAAGCACTTCTGGGGCGCCGAGCCTCGCCTGCTCGACATGGTCAAGCACCTGTCGGACGAGCAACTGAAGAAGCTGACGCTCGGCGGCCACGACCCGGTGAAGGTCTACGCGGCGTACAAGGCGGCGGTCGAGCACACGGGGCAACCGACCGTCATTCTGGCGCGAACGATCAAGGGATACGGGATTGGCGAAGCGGGCGAGGGCAAGAACATCACCCATCAGCAGAAGAAGCTGAATGACGAGGAGCTGAAGGCCTTCAGAACCCGGTTCGGCATTCCGATCGGCGACGAAGACATCGCCAAAGCCCCTTTCTACAGACCGCCAGACAACAGCCCCGAAGTCAGCTACATGCTCGAGCGGCGCAAGCAGCTGGGCGGCTTCGTTCCCCTCCGCAAAGTCCAGGTCGAGCCCCTCAAGACGGACACCCTTCCCGAGCTTTTCGCAGAGTTCCACGCCGGCAGCGACGGACGCAAGGCGTCAACGACGATGGCGTTCGTCCGGATGCTGGCGAAGATGCTGCGCGACAAAGAGATCGGCGAGCTGGTCGTGCCGATCGTGCCCGACGAGGCGCGGACCTTCGGCATGGAGGCGCTCTTCCGGCAGGTCGGCATCTACTCGCATGTGGGCCAGCTCTATGAGCCGGTCGACATGGACACGCTGCTGTACTACAAGGAAGCCAAAGAGGGGCAGATTCTCGAAGAGGGCATCACCGAGGCAGGCTCGATCTCCTCGTTCATCGCCGCCGGCAGTGCCTACGCGACCCACGGCATCAACACGATCCCGTTCTTCATCTACTACTCGATGTTCGGCATGCAGCGCGTGGGCGACCTGGTGTGGGCCGCCGCCGATACGCGGACCCGGGGCTTCCTTCTCGGCGGAACCGCCGGCCGGACCACGCTGTCGGGTGAGGGGCTCCAGCATCAGGACGGCCACAGCCACCTCCTGTCGCTGGCGGTGCCGAACCTGATCTCGTACGACCCGGCCTTCGCCTTCGAGATCGCCGTGATCATCGAGGACGGCATTCGCCGGATGTACAAGGACGGCGAGAGCATCTTCTACTACATCACCGTGATGAACGAGCAGTACGAGATGCTGCCGATGCCATCGGGTGTGCGCGATGGCATCCTCAAGGGGCTGTATCCGCTCCGTGCCTCGGCGAAGAAGAAGGCCAGGGCGCGCGCGCAGCTCCTCGGCAGCGGCGCGATCCTGAACGAAGCGCTGAAGGCGCAGCAGATCCTCGAGGAGCAGTACGACGTCGCCGCCGACGTCTGGAGCGTGACCAGCTATCAGGAGCTCTATCGCGACGGGCACGCGGTGGACCGGTGGAACCGCATGCACCCCGGTGAGAAGCCGCGCCTACCCTATGTCACGCAATGCCTCGGCGGCACCGAGGGCGCCATCGTCGCGGCGTCAGACTACGTGAAGGCGTTGCCAGATTCGATCGATCGCTGGACGGGACGTCGCGTGACCGCACTCGGCACCGATGGATTCGGCCGCAGCGAAGGGCGCGCCGCGCTCCGCGACTTCTTCGAGGTCGACGCGAAGCATATCGTCCTCACGACGCTCGGCGATCTGGCGCGTGACGGCAAGCTCGAGATATCGGTGGCCAAGAAGGCCGTCAAGGATTTGGGGATCAACCCCGAGAAACCCAATCCGGCGATTTCATGATCGAGTTCAAGATCCCCGAGCTGGGCGAGAACGTCGCCGGCGGTGACGTGATGAGTGTGCTCGTGAAGGTCGGCGACACGGTCGCCCTCGAGCAGCCGATTCTCGAGCTCGAAACCGACAAGGCAACCATCGAAGTGCCCTCGTCGGTCGCGGGCGTGGTCAAGGAGATCAAGGTCAAGAAGGGCGACACGATCAAGGTCGGCGCTGTGGTGCTGACCGTTGATGCGCCCGCGTCGGCCAACGGTGGCAGTGTGCCGGCGGCTCACGCCGCCAAGCCGGCGTCCCCGGAGCCGGACGCACCTCCCGCCGCACAGCCTTCCGCGCCGCCGAAGGTGCTGCCGATGCCAGTACGGCAGACGGCGCAGGCGCCGCAGGCACAGCCAGCACAGGAGCCGCCTGCGGCCCCCGCGCCCGGAGCCGTGGCCATGCCGCCGCGTACCGATGGCCGTGCCGCGCCAGCGTCACCGGCCGTGCGCCGCCTCGCGCGAGAAATCGGCGTGAAGGTCAACGACGTCGAAGGCACGGGACCCGGCGGCCGCATTTCGCTCGACGATGTGAAGGAGCACGCCAGACGGATTCTGAGCAGCATCGGCGCGGCCGGAGGCGTGGGGCCAGGGAGCCTGGCGCGGCCTGGCAAGGCGCTGCCCGACTTCGCCAGGTGGGGTGCCGTCGATCGCCAGGCGTGGACCAATATCCGCCGCGCGACCGCAGAGCATCTCGGCTACGCGTGGAACACGATTCCGCACGTCACGCAGTTCGACAAGGCCGACGTGACCGCGCTCGAAGAGCTGCGCAAGCGGCACAAGGAACAGGTCGCGACGGCCGGCGGCAATCTCACCGTCACCGCCATGCTGGTGCGGATTCTGGCCACCGCGGTCCACAAGTTTCCGCAGTTCAACGCCTCGCTCGATTCCGAGCGCGGCGAGATCGTCTTCAAGAAATACGTCAACGTCGGCGTCGCCGTGGATACCGATCGCGGTCTGCTCGTGCCGGTGATCCGCAATGCCGACCAGAAGAACATCACGCAGATTGCCGTGGAGCTGCATCACGCCGCGGAGCGGGCCAGGGAGCGCAAGCTGACCATGGAGGAGATGAGCGGTGGCGGCATCACGATCTCGAACCTGGGCGGCATCGGCGGCACCTACTTCACGCCGATTGTGAACTGGCCGGAAGTGGCGATCCTTGGCGTCTCGCGCGGCGTCATCGAGCCCGTGTGGCGGAACGAGACGTTCGAACCGTGCCAGCGGCTTCCCCTCGCGCTGTCGTACGACCATCGCGTCATCGACGGCGCTGATGCGATGCGCTTCCTGCGCTGGGTCGTTGAGGCGATCGAGCAACCATTCCTTCTTTCATTGGTCGGCTGATGGCGGATTCTGTCCAGGTCGTGGTGCTCGGCGCGGGGCCGGGTGGGTATGCGGCGGCGTTCTATGCGGCGGATCTCGGGATGCAGGTCGCGCTCGTTGACGAGGAGAAGAACCCGGGCGGCGTCTGCCTCTATCGAGGCTGCATTCCGTCGAAGGCGTTGCTCCACGTCGCGAAAGTGGTGGACGAGGCGCGGCACGCGGGTCACTGGGGCGTGACGTTCAGCGAGCCGGTCGTGGACGTCGACAAGCTCCGGGCCTACAAGCAGGGCGTGGTGGACAAGCTCACGGCCGGCGTCGGCAGCGTGGGGAAGCTGCGCAAGGTGCGGTTCGTTCAGGGCCGCGGAACGCTGACCGGACCGAAGTCGCTCGAGGTTTCAGGCCCCGCCGGTGATACCGAGCTGCAGTTCGAGCATCTGATTCTCGCCACCGGCTCGCATCCAACCAGAGTTCCGACGCTGTCACTCGACACGCCGCGCATCATGGACTCGACCTCGGGTCTCGAATTGCCCGACGTGCCACAGTCGCTGCTCGTGATTGGCGGCGGCTACATCGGCCTGGAGCTCGGCACCGTCTACGCGACGCTCGGCAGCAAGGTGTCGGTCGTCGAGATGACACCGGGCCTGCTCCCCGGCGCCGATCGTGACCTCGTGGCCGTGCTCGAGAAGCGGCTGAAGACGCTCTTCGCCAGCATCATGCTCAGCACCAAAGTCGTGAAGGTCGCCGAGGAGGGCACCCGTATCCGTGTGACCTTCGAGGGCGACAGCGTCGACAAAGGCGGCGTGGAGAAAGAGCAGGTGTTCGATCGCGTCCTGGTCGCCGTGGGCCGGCGGCCCAACTCGAAAATCCCCGGCCTCGAGACCACGGGCGTCAAGGTCGATGCGAAGGGATTCATCGAGACCGACGGACAGCGGCGCACGGCCGAGCCCTCGATCTTCGCGATCGGCGACGTCGCCGGCGAGCCGATGCTGGCGCACAAGGCCTCCCACGAAGCGCGTGTCGCCGTGGAAGCGATCCTCGGCCACAAGGCGGTCTTCGAGCCGCAGGCGATTCCGGCCGTGGTCTTCACCGACCCGGAGATCGCGTGGTGCGGGCTGACCGAGGCACAGGCGCAGGCCGAGAAGGTCGAGTTCGAGGTGGCCAAGTTCCCGTGGGGCGCCCTCAGCCGCGCGATCACGGTGGACCGGCCGGATGGCCTGACCAAGCTCGTGCTCGAGCCGAAGACCGGACGCATCCTCGGGGTGGGCATCGCCGGTTCCGGCGCCGGCGAGTTGATTGCCGAGGGCGCGCTGGCGATCGAAATGGGTGCGACGGCCGAAGACCTGAAGCTCGTGATTCATCCGCACCCCACGCTGTCCGAGTCGCTGATGGAGAGTGCGGAGATGTTCTTCGGACAGAGCACGCACGTGTTCAAGCCACGGCGGAAATAGGTTCGTGGTTCGTGGTTCGTGGTTCTTGGTGGGAATCGATAGTGGGAACGCAGCCCAGGACCGACAAACTACATCCAACCAGGAACCAAGAACCAAGAACCACGAACCAACGGGAGGTGTTGTGAAGAAGCTCCTGACAGGCGCGGCTCTGGCCGGCGCGTTGGCCCTCGGGCTCAGCGTCGCCGCGCTTGCGCAGACGATCTCCCCTGAGGCCCAGCGTCATGTGGACGCGGCACGGGCCGCGGCCGGGACCGATCACATCGGTCTCTTCACGCCGCTCTGCAATGGTGCGCTGGCGCTGGCCAAAGCTCCGGCGCCGCGCGGCGGCGGACCCGGACGTGGACAGGGCCGGCAGGGAGGGCCACCGCCGGCGCCCGCGCGTGAGACGTGGCACGCCGATCCGGTCAAGGTGTTCGACACCATGTATTTCGTCGGCCAGACGGAGTACTCGGCGTGGGCGATCACGACCTCACAGGGCATCATCCTGCTCGACGCGATCTTCGACTACTCGGTCGAGGACGAGGTCACCGAAGGCCTCCAGAAGCTTGGGCTGAACCCGGCCGACATCAAGTACGTGATCGTCAGCCACGGCCACCTCGATCACGCGGGCGGGGCGAAGTACATCCAGGAGAAATACGGCGCCCGTCTCGTCATGTCGGCGGCGGATTACGACCTGCTCGATCGGCAGAATCCGCCGTGGAAGCCGAAGCGCGACATGGTGGCCACCGACGGCATGAAGCTCACGCTCGGCGATACCACGCTGACGCTGTACCTCACGCCCGGTCACACCGAAGGCACGATCTCGACGCTGATTCCGCTGCGGGACGGCAACCAGCGTCATCTCGCCGCGGCGTGGGGCGGCACGCTGTTCAATTTCGGTCCGATCCGCCCGCGCCTGGCGGCGTATACGCAGTCAGCCAAGCGCTTCCGCGACATCACCACCACGGCTGGTGCGGATGTCATGCTCTCGAACCACACGATCTACGACGGCAGCAAGACCAAGCTCCCGGCGGTGCTCGCGCGCAAGCCGGGCGAGCGGCACCCGTACGTGGTGGGCAACGACGTTGTGCGGCGCTATCTCACCGTCGCCAACGAGTGCGGACAGGCGGCGCTGGCGATCGTTCCAGCATCGTGACCATAATCCTTTCTTTCGGAGGCCGTTGATGGAGGCAGTTCCGGTCAAGTTCGTGCCGCGCGGGTTTGGCGAGACCTACCGGCGCGACATGTGGTGGATCGAGCCGATCGTCGTCTTCGTCGTGCTCGCGTCGTTTCTCGGCTACGGTACCTGGGCCGCCTGGCAGAACGCGTACTACACGTCGGGTCCCTATCTGTCGCCCTTCTACGCGCCGGAGCTCTGGGGAGCATCTCCACACGCGTGGTTCGGGCCCAAGCCGATGTGGTGGCCGGACCCGCTGCCGTTTTCGCCGGCGCTCCTCATCCTGCCTTTCCCTGGTTTGTTCCGCTTCACCTGCTACTACTACCGTGGCGCCTACTACAAGGCGTTCTGGGCGGATCCGGTGTCGTGCGCGGTGGGTGAACCGCGCGGCCTGCACTTCCGCGGTGAGCGCTGGTTCCCGCTGGTGCTGCAGAACGTCCATCGCTATTTCGCCTACATCGCGGTGATTTTTCTGGTGCTCCTCGCCTACGACGTCTGGCTGGCGGTGTGGTTCCCCGATCCACGGACCGGTGGGGAGGTGTTCGGCATCGGCATCGGTACGCTGGTCCTCGCCGTCAACGTCGTGTTTCTGAGCTTGTATACGTTCGGGTGCCATTCCCTTCGGCACGTGTTCGGCGGGCGCGTCGACGAGGTATCGACGTCCCCTGTGCGCGAGGCCTGCTACAACTGTTCGAGCGCGTTGAACGGCAGACACCAGCTGTTTGCCTACAGCAGCATGTTCACCGTGGTCTTTTCTGACGTCTACGTTCGTCTCTGTTCGATGGGGATCTGGACCGACGTGAGGCTCTTCTGATGTCGGGCTACGCGACCTATACCTACGACGTGTTGATCATCGGTGCCGGTGGCGCGGGCCTGCGAGCGGCGATCGAGGCCGCCGACGCCGGGGTCTCCGTCGGCCTGATTTGTAAATCGCTCCTCGGCAAGGCGCACACGGTGATGGCCGAAGGCGGCATGGCCGCCGCGATGGGACACAACGACGACCGTGACAACTGGAAGGTGCACTTCGCCGACACCATGCGCGGTGGCCAGTACGTCAACAACTGGCGGATGGCCGAACTGCACGCCAAGGAGGCGCCCGACCGCGTACGCGAGCTCGAGGGCTGGGGCGCAGTGTTCGACCGCACATCGGATGGCCGCATCAACCAGCGCAACTTCGGCGGCCACCGCTATCCGCGTCTGGCCCACGTCGGCGATCGCACCGGCCTCGAGCTGATTCGCACGCTGCAGGACCATGCGGTCTACAAGGGCATGACCGTGCACATGGAGCACACGGTCATCGAGCTGATTCTCGACCACGGCCGGGCCGCCGGCGTGCTGGCCTACGACCGCGAGCGCGGCCGCTTCCACATCTTCCACGCCAAGGCCATCGTCCTGGCGACCGGCGGCATCGGCCGGGCGTTTCGGATCACCAGCAACAGCTGGGAGGGCACGGGCGATGGGCATGCCCTCGCCTACCGGGCCGGCGCCGAGCTGATCGACATGGAGTTCGTCCAGTTCCATCCGACGGGGATGGTCTGGCCGCCCAGTGTTCGCGGTCTGCTGGTAACGGAAGGTGTGCGCGGCGAGGGCGGTGTGCTCAAGAACAGCGAAGGCCGTCGCTTCATGTTCGACGACATCCCGGACAACTACAAGCCGCAGACTGCCTCGGATCCGGAAGAGGGGTGGCGCTATGTCATGCAGGACAAGACGGCGCGGCGTCCGCCCGAACTGCTGACGCGCGACCACGTCGCGCGGTGCATCATGCGTGAGGTCAAGGCCGGCCGCGGATCTCCGCACGGAGGCGTCTTCCTCGACATTGCCTGGATCAAAGAACGGATCAAGGACTCCGAGGCTCACATCAAGCGCAAGCTCCCGAGCATGTACCACCAGTTCAAGGAGCTGGCCGACCTTGACATCACGAAGGAGCCGATGGAGATCGGCCCAACGACGCACTACGTCATGGGCGGCATCAGGGTGGACGGTGATACCCAGATGTCCACGATTCCGGGACTCTTCGCCGCCGGCGAATGCGCGTCCGGCATCAACGGCGCGAATCGCCTGGGCGGGAATTCCCTCTCTGACCTGATCGTCTTCGGCAAACGCGCGGGTGAGTACGCCGCCAGGTATGCGCGTGAGAATGGCCAGGCGAAAGTCGATGACGGCGCCGTGAACAAGGCGATGCAGGAGTCGCTGGTGCCGTTCGAGAGAGGGGATTCCGGGGAGAACCCCTACAAGGTGCAGTCCGATCTCCAGGACACGATGCAAACCCTCGTCGGCATCGTGCGACTCGAGAACGAGATGCAAGAGGCCCTGAAGCACATCCAGAAGTTCAAGGATCGGGCGGCGCGCGTCGGCGTCACCGGTCACCGCGAGTACCACGCCGGCTGGCACACGGCGCTCGATCTGCGGAATCTGCTGACCGTCTCGGAGGCCGTCGCGCGGTCAGCCATCGAACGGAAGGAAAGCCGCGGCGGGCACTTCCGCGAGGATTATCCGGACAAGGCCGCCGAGTTCGGCACCATCAACATCATGGTGAAGCAGGGGAGCGGCGGGGCGATGCAGCTGTCGAGAGTCCCGATTCCACCGATGCCGGACCATTTGAAGGCAGTCATCGAGGAGCAGAAGTCCTAATGGCGACGACCGCGACGTTCAAGATCTGGCGCACCCATCCCGAGGGCGACGGCACGTTCCAGACGTTCCACACCGAGGTGTCGGAAGGGATGGTCGTGCTCGACGTCGTGCACAAGGTTCAGGCCGAGCAGGCGCCCGACCTCGCGGTCCGGTGGAACTGCAAAGCCGGCAAGTGCGGATCGTGTTCGGCGGAGATCAACGGCAAGCCGCGCCTGATGTGCATGACGCGCCTCAGCCAGGTGAACCTGCAGGAGCCGGTCACCGTCGAGCCGATGCGCGCGTTCCCGCCGATCAAGGACCTGGTGACCGACGTCTCGTGGAACTTCCGGGTGAAGAAGGGGATCAAGAAGTTCAAGCCGAGGCCGCCTGACGCGCCCGACGGCACGTGGCGGATGCAGCAGCGGGACATCGACCGTGTCCAGGAGTTCCGCAAGTGCATCGAGTGCTTCCTCTGCCAGGACGTGTGTCACGTGCTGCGCGATCACCACAAGCACGAGGAGTTCATCGGTCCACGGTTCTTCGTGTACGCGGGTAGCCTGGAAATGAACCCTCTTGACGTCGAGGATCGTGTGCCCGACCTCAAGGAGGACCATGGCATCGGCTACTGCAACATCACCAAGTGCTGCACCAAGGTCTGCCCGGAGCACATTCACATCACCGACAACGCCATCATTCCACTGAAGGAACGCGTCGTGGATCGATATTACGACCCGCTCACGCGGCTGCTGCGGATCTTTAAGTAAGTGTGAAGTGTGAAGTGTGAAGTGGGAAGTGGGAAGTGGGAAGTGGGAAGTGGGAAGTGGGGGCCGCCGTCAGGCGGCCCTTCGGGTTCGTGGCCCGATCGCAAGAAACACACACGCCACGAAGGGAATCACAAGGAACCCGGGCAACGCCTGTAGCGCGGGATCTCTGTTGCCGAGCGGCACGATGATCAGATCCACGATTGGCACCGCCCATCGGCTGAACACATAGCCCGTCGCGATCATCGCGGCGGCGCGAGCGCCGAGCCTCCAGCCTCGAGCCTTCGAGAGCGCCGCGCCCGCCAGGGCGAAGGCCAGCACGTCGAGTCCGATGCGGATTTCTTCCCACGCTCTCACTTTCGCGATGTACTCGCGAAACGTGGCAGGCATCCCCAATCGTTTCGGGATGACCTGGGACGCGACCACGTCCGCCAGTCGTCGAGCTCGTGGAGAATCGCCATCCTCGCGCATCACCATCGCCGCTCCGATCAGGTCCTTGGATTCCCTGGCCGGACGTGACAGCCGCGCGACCGCGCTCGTCGTAACCGCGATGAGCAGCACCGCGGCAAGCGCGGTTCGCGCCGTCCCGATGCGTTGGCGACGGAACGTGAACACAGCGGTGACCATCGCATAGGAGACGCAGACGAGCCCCACGCGAACGGCGAGGCCTGCTACGTATGGCTCGAGCCCGTCGCCGGCCGGTGGCAGCGGCAGATGCGTCACGGTCCCGTAGAAGTGCACGACGATGCCCGTTGAGAGCTGTCTCCAGAGCAGGATGACGAAGAGGCTAACGTAGCAGATGATCGCCGGCGTCCACGCGCGACGGAGCGCGTCGCCGCCGAAGGCCAGGGCGAGGTCGCCGCGCAGATCGTGGAAGACCGCGCGGACCAGCACCAGCAAGACCGCCGCGTAGCTCGCGAGTCTCCGAAGCCGTGTCTGCCTCGGCGCCTCGAATTGCAGATCGGCCACTGCCGGCTCGAGGACGCGCGCGAACGTGTCGTCGCGGAGCAGCCGTTGCGCAATCGCGGCGATCCACGAGCCGGTCACGATTGCGCCTCCGCAGGCTTCAGTCTCAGCGCGTCACGGAGCAGACGGTAGGCGTCGCGCACTTGAAGCCCGTACCCCGTCGCGGTGTACAAACGCCGCGGCAGCCCGATTGCGCCAGGATGGCGCTGCTCCTGATGGGACTCGACGAATCCCTTGGCCTCCATTCGCCCGAGGGTCACGTAAATCGAGCCGCGCTTCAAACGTCCACCAGATCCCTCGACGAGCTCCAGTCCGTACCGGGTATCTCGCTGAAGGAGGTCGAGGATCAGCGACTCGGTCGGGGAGACGGTTGGCATGCGGTCGTTAGCCATGTTTAATCGATCTTACATTTTGTTAGCTCGATGTCAACGACCAGGCGTTGGGAAGGCCGGCTGTCGCAGGCCGGGCTGACGATTCTGGTAAGCGAGCCACCGAAACCGCAGGACGACCACTCGCCGGTCGCCCGCCCATCTTGCGGGCTGCGGTCGAACGGCTTGTGAATCAGCGTGTTAGAGGCTTCGAAGAGTTGGGGCGCTCGGGGGCACGTCCCTTGCCCTTGAGCGAGCGTTTCACCAAGGAAGGAGAGCCGTCATGATGTGGGCGTTTTTGGCAGTCATTGCCGTAATGGGGTTGGCGTTGGTCAAGGTGCGCAGGCAGCGGAAGGTCCGAGAAGCCGGCCACGCGCAGTAGGTCGTGGGCGATGTGACCGGCGCGCCTAGTCCAGGGGACTAGGCCGCGGGCGCGCCGTCGTCGATCAGATTGGGAATCGAGTTCGTGAATGCGATGCCGGCGCGATAGCGCGGCGTCGGTCCGGCCTCGAACGTCGACCACGCCACGACCGCGGCGGTCTTCACCGAGCCGCGCTCCGGGGACAGTACCACTCGCACGCGCTGCTGCGGCCGCAACACCGTCGGGGAGCAGACCTGCGCACCCACCGCCGACAAGTCGAGAAGCACGACGGGAGTGCCGTCGATGAACGCCTGTTCGTCGTCACGCACGCGGATCCGTCTGGCGCGCCGTTGCGGGCGTGCGGGCAGCGGCTCGGCGAGCACCGACAGCCAGACCTGCGGGTGCACGTCTCCGGGCTCTGACGACATCAGATCGGCCGCTCGCTCCGGTGGCAGCAGGCGAACCTCGATGCCCCGCGTGAAGCGCTCGATGTGAAGCCTCGCCATCAGCGCCGACCCTGATCCACTGGCCGCGACGGCCTGCTCGATCACCACGACCTGAGGCTGTCTCGTGCCGATCATTTCGAGCGCTTGCGACAGGTCGGTGTGCAGGATCGCCGTGACGCTGCTTATCGACTTGGCGCGGGCGTTCCAGGCCGCCAGCAGCGGCTCGGAGCCGATGAGGAGCGTACAGGGGAGCGACGATACGGAAGAACTCATGTCTGGATACCGTCCGGAGGGCAGCAAGAAGGCCGCCACGCCGGTGAGCGGATACAACCCTAAGAACTACAGTGGGTTGGAGTCGGCTTGGACTGCCCCACGACGGGGCTTCTTTGAGGGATTTCCAGGAGAACGTCTGACGTGGCCAGAATTCTTGCAGGCCGGCGCTACGGGCGGAGGGCCTGAAACGCATCGGCCTGCTCGTGGGCATGGTAGGACGAGCGGACCAGCGGCCCGGACTCGACGTGGACGAAACCTCTCTCGAGGGCCGCGGCCTTGAGCTCCGCGAATTCATCGGGGTGGTAGTACCGCACCATCGTCGCGTGCGTCGGTGAGGGACGCAGATACTGCCCGATGGTGAGAATCGACACACCCATCCGCCTCAGATCGTCGAAGACCGCGAGGATCTCGTCGCGTTCTTCGCCCAGCCCCACCATGATCCCGGTCTTGGTCGCGATCGTGGGGCGGTACCGGCGCGAGCGATCGAGCAGCTCCAACGATCGCACGTAGCGGCCGCCGGAGCGCGCCATGCGATAGAGCCGCGGAACCGTTTCGATGTTGTGATTGAGCACGTCCGGTCCGGCGTCGAGGACCGCACGCAAAGACGACTCCACGCCCTGAAAGTCCGGGATCAGCACCTCGATCCGGCACGACGGCACTCGCTCGCGTGTGACGCGAATCGTTTCAGCGAAGATGAAGGCGCCGCCGTCAGCCAGATCGTCGCGATCGACCGACGTGATCACGGCGAACTGAAGGCCCATGCGCGCGACCGCTTCGGCGACGCGCGCTGGTTCCGCCGTGTCCAGCTCATTCGGCTTGCCGTGGGCCACGGCGCAATAGGCACACGCGCGCGTGCAGACGTCGCCCAGGATCATGAAGGTCGCCGTGCCGTGGTGCCAGCACTCGCCGATGTTCGGGCACCGGGCATCCTCGCACACGGTGTTCAGCTTCAGGTCCTTCATGATCCCCTTCAGCCGAACGTAGTTGTCCGACCCCGGCGCGCGCACTTTCAGCCAGGCCGGCTTGGGCTCGCGCGGAGTGATGAACTGGAGGGGCGCTTCGACGGACATCTCTCATAGTGTAGCCGGTAGCCGGTAGCTGGTAGCCGGTAGCCCAACGCCCAGAGCCGAGAGCCGAGAGCCCACACCGCCCTACAATCACCGCATGCAGCGTTTGGCGATTACCTGGTTGGGTCATTCGACGTTTCTGCTCCGGACGCCCGGCGGCAAACGGGTCCTCTTCGACCCCTGGCTGCGCGGGAACCCCTCATGCCCGGAGGCGTTCAAGAAGCCGCCGAACGTCGATCTGATTCTCGTGTCCCACGGCCACTCCGACCATATCGACGACCTGATTACCTGCGCGCGCGAGAGCGGCGCGCCGGTCGTGGGCATCTTCGAGCTGTGTGACTGGCTGGGACGGAAGGGCATTCAGAACGTCTCGCCCATGAACAAGGGGGGCTCGCAGGACATCGCCGGGCTCACGATCACGATGACCGACGCGCGTCACAGCGGCGGCTTCGTCGACAACGGGCAGATGGTCTACATGGGCGAGCCGGCGGGCTTCGTCATCCGGCTCGAGGACCAGCGGACGATCTACTACTCAGGGGATACGTGTCTCTTCGGCGACATGCAACTGATCGGCGAACGCTACGCCCCCGCGATCGCCTTCCTGCCCATCGGGGACCGCTTCACGATGGATCCCGTGGCGGCGGCGCGGGCGTGCGACTTCCTGGGCGTGCGGCAGGTCGTGCCGATGCACTGGGGGACGTTCCCGATGCTGACAGGCACGCCCGCTGAACTGAAGAAGCTGGTCGAGCCGAAGGGCATTCAGGTGCTCGAACTGAAGCCTGGAGAGACGGCGGAATAACGCCCAACCCGATTCTCGCGCCAACTCCCAACTCCCAATGCTTCCTGCTTCGTGAGGTTGGGAGTTCCGATTGGGAGTTGGGACGGAAATCGAGTTGGAAGAGTTGACTGTCCGTCTACTGAATCTGAATCGTCCCGGTAAGTGACGTTGCTGACGGCTGATTGTGGTCGTGGAAACCGCACGTGCGCACGGTGTTGAGGTTCTGCGTGGCCCGGCTCTGGCCCGGCTGAATGTCGCCCACGGTGGCCGCGGGACAGTCGGTGTGGTCCGGGTGCGGGTCGGACGACATGTCATGGGCACGGTTGTCGTTGTTGACGAAGGTGACGCGTGAGCCCGCGGTGACCGTGACGTTCTTCGGCGACACTCCCGCTGAGGTGATCGTGATCGTCGCACCCACGGTGCCACCACCTCCGCCGCCGCCGGACGGGCCTTGCGGGTTGCCGCCGCCGTCTCCACACGAAGACATCAGGAGCGCGCACAGGGCACTCAAGAACGTCGCCGTCGCGAATCGCTGTCCGGTCATCAGAAGAACTTCCTCGTGATTTGGAACCCCAGGTACCAGTCGTCGCTGTTGGTGCCACCACGTGCGACCTGGCCGATCGTCGTGCCGAAGCCGTTCGAGAAGTTGAGCTGGAACACGTGGCCGCCGGCGCGCTTCTCGATGCCGAACGTCCCATGGCTGACGCCGGGGTCGTACCCGACGCGCGGCGCGAACTCGCCGACGATGTAGACCGTTGGCCGGATGCGGAGACGAGCGCCCAGGCCGACGATGAAGGTGTCGTTGTCGTCGGTCAGTTCGCTCGGGAGCGGGTTGGAATTGTTCACCCACATCGGCTCGACGTACACCGCACCGGCATTCCCCAGTTCCCGCGAGACGACGAGGCCGAGAGATGGTGTGTAGCTGTCGCGGAAGTTGTCGGTGCCTTCGATCGTCGCGGTGACGTCGAGGCCCAGAGCCTTGTTCTCTCGCTGCTGGAGCAGGCTGTACTGGGTGAAGAATTCAATCGTCTTGTTACTGGTGCGATTGATGCCCGCCTGCAATCCCCGCATGACACCGAAGCGATACTCGAGACCGATCTGCGCGCCCGAGTCGAGTCCGAACAGGTCTCCAGCCAGGTCGCCGAAGTCGCCCTGGCCGAGTGGCCGCCCGAAGCGGTGCGTCACACGGAACGCGCTCTTGAATCGCGGCAGTCGCAGCGTCGTCGGCAGCGTGACGATCGTGAAATCCGGTTGCGCCCGATTGGGATCGCGATCCGGATCGTCGGCTGGTGCCGCGGGTGCCGGCGGCTTGTTCTGAGCACCTGCCATCTGCGGCGTCGCCACGGCAAGCAGGGCGACAGCGGCTATCACTCTTGACCAGATCATCGTTGGCTCCTAGTGTCCTAGTCGTTGCGCGCGCCGAGCTCGATCCAGCGCTTGATCACCAGCATCTGCCCATCGGTCAGATACGGTGGCCCGTTGCGGGGCATCCGCAGTCCCACGATGCCCGCCCGTCCATCGAGCTTGTGGACCAGATAGCTGTTCTCCGGGTCGCCGGCGATGACGCGCATCGACCCAGGCTTGAAACGGCTGGCCACGCCGACCAGACTGGCATACGAAGCCCCGGCGGTGAGGTTGACTCCGTTGAACGCGCTTCCCACGGCATTGTGACACTGCGTGCACGCCGCCCTGCCCGACGAATCGGGCGCGCCGAAGATGTCCCGTTGAATGCTGCTCAAGGTCGGTTCCAGATTCGGTGTGGGTCCGGTGACGCTCGACAGCGCCTCGTCGCAGCCCACGCTGCCCAGACACACGCCCATCAGGGCGAGCATACCGACGTACCCGTGAATGCGCATGCGACTCTCTCCTGGCTAGGGTGCCTGAACGTCCTGTGCCTTCACGACGAGCATGCCCTTCATCTCGTCGTGGCCGTCACCGCAGTACTCAGAGCAGAGAATCGGAAACCGCCCGACTTCGCTGGCCGTGAGCTCGATGGTGACCGGTGTCGTGCCGCGCGGGATTTCCTTCTTCACTTTGAATTTCTTGATCTCGAGGCCATGCACGCCGTCCGCGGAGCGCACGGCGAGCGTGACACGCTCGCCGACCGTGACGGTGATCTCGGCGGGCTCGAACCCGAATCGCTTGGCGACGACCTCGATGACGCGCGGTTCCGGGGTCTGCTCGGGGGAGCTTCCCGCGATGCGGGCGCTGGCAAGCAGCGCGGCCGTGAGGATGAGGTGCCTAGTACGAATGCCAGTCAGTATCATGTCCCCCGCAGTGTCCGACGTCGCGCAGGCGTAGGCAAAGCTGATGCCCGCGGCCGTCGGGGAGAAAGGGCCCGAAACATTGAGGATTGAGCCAGACGGTCCGACCGGGATTACCGGTCCGGTAATCCTCGACGGGAGACGAAACCTCTCGGACCGTCCTCAATCGATGCGGTACTTCGCCAGGTAGTAGCTCAGGGCGCGCTGGCTGATGCCCATGAGCTCAGCCGCATCCTTCTTGACCCCGCCCGCTTGTTCGAGTGCCCGTCGGATGGTTTCGCGCTCCACCCATTCGAGGTTCTGGTGCAGCCGCGTGGACGGCAACCCCGAGGACGGAGCAGACGTGGCGCCGAGCAGCGAGATCGACTGGAGGGTCAGCGTCGGTCCAGTGGCCAGCACCACCGCCCGCTCGATCGTGTTCTCCAGCTCGCGCACATTCCCGGGCCAGTCATAGCCCGCGAGCGCTTCGACCACGCCATCCTCGACGCGATCCACCCGCTTGCCCGAGCGTTGCCGGTGCTTCTCGACGAAGTGCTCGAACAGGATCGGAATGTCCTCACGCCGTTCCCGCAGCGGCGGAATCTCGATTGGGATGACATTGAGCCGATAGTACAGGTCCTCCTGGAACCGGCCGTCGCCGACCATCAGCTTCAGATCGCGATTGGTCGCGGCCACGACGCGCACATCCACGTGCTGTGTGCGCTCGGCGCCGAGCGGCTCGAACTCGCGCTCCTGCAGCACGCGCAGCAGCTTCGACTGGATGGACGTGCTGAGCGTGCCGATCTCGTCGAGAAAGATCGAGCCGCCGTCGGCCAGCGCGAACTTGCCGCGCTTGGTCATCGTGGCGCCGGTAAACGCGCCGCGGACGTGCCCGAACAGCTCCGACTCGAGCAGCGTTTCCGGTATGGCGGCGCAGTTCACCTTGATGAGCGGCATGTCCCGCTGCGCGCTGCGATGGTGGATCAGGCGCGCCACCATTTCCTTGCCCGTGCCCGTCTCGCCCGTGATGAGCACCGTGCTCTTCGTTTCGGCCACCAGCTCCGCGCGCTGAATCACGTCCTGCATCGCCCGGCTGCGGCCGACGATCCCGTAGTGATTGAAGTCGGCGTCGCGCTCGCTGATGAGATACTGCCGCTCCGTCTGCAGGCGCAGGCTCTTGACGGCGCGGCGGGCGAGCGCGAGCAGCTCGTCGACCTCGAACGGCTTCTCGAGAAAGTCCTCGACGCCAAGCTTGAAGGCCTCGCGCACCAGCTGCGTCGATCCGTGCGCCGTCATCATGACGATCTGCGGCCGCTCCGCGGGAGCCATCGTCTGCGCCATCTCACGAATGAGCTCAAGCCCGGTCATGCCCGGCATCACGTTGTCGACGACCAGCAGGTCGAACGAGCGGCCGGCGAGGTGGCGCTGCACGTCGGGGATCGTCGTCGCTTCGACGACGTCGTGGCCCTCGTCGCGAAGCGCCCGGCCGAGCCGCTTCAGGATCTTTTCCTCGTCGTCGGCGAGAAGGATGGTGCCGTAGGGAGACGTCATGTCAGCTGCGGCAGCTCGAGGGTGATGGCGGTGCCCTCGCCAGGGTGGCTCGAGACATTCAGCGTGCCGCCAAGCCCTTCGATGATGTTCTTCACGAGTGGCAGGCCGAGCCCGGTTCCCGCGCGGCGCGTGGTGAAGTACGGATCGAAGATGCGCGGCATATCCTCCGGCGCGATGCCAATGCCCCGATCGTGGATCGCGATGACAATCCGGCCGCCGCCCGCGCGGGTTTGCAGGCGGACGGCAGGCTCCTCGGCGACGGCGAGGGCGACGGCGGCGCGGCCGGTGCCGGTGTCCCTGCGCGCGGCGGCGGCCAGCACCGCGTGCCGGGCGTTGGTCAGGACGTTCACCAGCGCGGTGCGAAGACGCTCGGCGTCGGTGACGACCAGGCCAATAGACGGGTCGAGATCGAGCGCGACCGCCGATGAGGCTTCACCGGTCCATGCGGCCTCCACCGACGCGCGGCAGATCTCGTTCACGTCGGCGTCGGCGAGCTCGAAGCGGATCGGTCGCGCGAAGTCGAGCACCTCGGTGACGATCCGGTTGAGACGCGTGGTTTCCTCGTCGATATCGGCCACGGCCTCGCGTAGCTCGGAGGCCGTGACGCGATCGTGCCGCAGCGTGGCCAGCGACGCGCGGATGATCATGAGGGGATTGCGGATTTCGTGCGCGATGACCGTGGAGAGCCGGCCGAGCGAGGACAGGCGCTCCTTCTGCGCCGCCTCGCGCTGAAAGCGCGCGATCGATTCGGTCAGCGTGTTGAAGGCGGCCGCCAGGGTGCGCGCATCCTCGTCGTCGAGGGCGCGGCTCTTGAGCGTCACCTTGCGCGTGAGATCTCCCGTCGCGGCGACATCGCGCATCGCGGTGGTGATGGCGGCAAGGGGCCGCGTCATCGTGAGTGCCACGCCGTAGCTCAGGAGCGTCGCCAGGAGCAGGGTCGCGATGAGGGCGCCCGCCAGTCCCGTGCGAATCGTGTTGAGAAACTGCAGGCGCTCGGTCCGCGACCGCAGGATGAGCGCGACGGGCGCACCAGGGCCGCCGGCGTCCTGAAGCGGCCGGGCAAGCGCCAGGTACTCCTCGTCGCCCAGCGTCACCGAGGCGATGGTCGACGTGCTCATCACGCGCGCGAGCGTCGCCCGCGCCTCGGGGGGCAGCGTCGAGGCGAGAATGCGGCCCCCGGCGCCGAAGGCAATCTCGCTGCCCGTGAGCCCCTTGAACTCCACGGCCCGCCTGTCGTCGAGGAAGAACCCGACGGTGAGGCGGCCGAGAATCTCCGGCAGCGCCCCTTCGAGCAGAATCGGAACGCTCACCAGCTGCAGCACACCGCGGCCGTGCGGCATCACCGTCGACATTTCCTCGGTGGGGTGCACGTCGTCGAGCGCCGGGATCGTCACGGCGTCGGCACCCGCCGACCCGAGCACCCGGCCGCCGCGACCCGTGAGCAGGAGGAGATCCGCATTGATCTCCTCGCGGTACTCGTCGGCCAGCGGCTGCACGGTCGGCGGGTCGCCGGTTTCGACCGCGGCCTTCAGTTTCGGCAGATCGGCCACGACCCTGGCGAGACGCGTGAACTGGTCGGTGCGGGTGGCTCCGTACTGGTCCACCAGACTGCCCGCCTCCACCAGGCCGCGCCGCAGCTCAGCCTCGGCCGCCGCGGACGCGCGTTCGTTGACGAAATAGAACGCGAAGCCGAGCGACAGCGTCGCGAGCAGCGTGCACGCCAGAAAGACGCGATTGGTCAGCGACGAGGCGATCCGCATGTCCGGTCCTGGAAATCGTAGCGCAGTTGGATGTCGGGCGGACGGCGGAGGTCCGGCTGGGGCAGGGCGGCCACGCCCGGGCTCCCGCCGGCGGTGGCGCGCTCGACCTCCGAGTTATACTTCCACCCCGGTGGCGTATATCATCTGCGAACCGTGCATCGGTACCAAGGACAGTGCCTGTGTGGACGTGTGTCCCGTCGACTGCATCCATCCCCGCAAGGACGAACCAGGCTTCGACTCGACCGACATGCTCTACATCCATCCGGACGAATGCATCGACTGTGGAGCGTGCGTTCCGGCGTGTCCGGTGGAAGCGATCTTCGCGCTCGACGAGACGCCCGAGAAGTGGGAGAGTTTCATCACCGTGAACGCGCAGTATTACCAGAAGTAGGTCGGCCTCGGCACACACAATTGGAGCGCCCGAAAACGATGCCTGCTATCCGTGGTTTCGTGCTCGCTCTTGCGGTCGTCGCTGCGGTGTTCGCCGCCGGGCTTCGCGCCGCCGGTCAGGCTGTTCCGGACGATCCGGCGGCCCAATACCAGCTTGCGTCACAACTGTACGAGTCGGCGCAGTACCGCGAGGCGCTTGGCGCGTACGAGCTGGCGACACACAGCGATGACGAGGATCTCGTCGCGCGCGCGCGCAAGGGCAAGGTGCGTACGGCGCTCCGAATCGCGGAATTCGACGTGGCCTGGCGCGAAGCCGAGATCCTCACGGCCGGCGCGGTGGCCGACGGCGAGGCGAGGACGCTGCTCGGCGACGCGCTCTGGGCCAACGGTCGTTTTGACGAGGCGGAC
>DATDOE010000087.1:0-13620 GCA_035293405.1 Vicinamibacterales bacterium
CAGTTGAAGCTGCGGAAGAACCCGCAGAACGTCGACGACATCGATCACCTGGGCAACCGCCGCGTCCGCTCGGTCGGCGAGCTCCTGGAGAACCAGTTCCGCATCGGCCTGGTCCGCATGGAGCGCGCGATCAAGGAGAAGATGTCGGTCTACCAGGAAATGGCGACGGCGATGCCGCACGACCTGATCAACGCGAAGCCGGTGATGGCGGCGATTCGCGAGTTCTTCGGGTCGTCGCAGCTCTCGCAGTTCATGGACCAGACCAACCCGCTCTCCGAGATCACGCACAAGCGGCGTCTCTCGGCGCTTGGGCCAGGCGGTCTGTCGCGCGAGCGCGCCGGCTTCGAGGTCCGCGACGTCCACCCGACCCACTATGGGCGCATCTGCCCGATCGAGACGCCTGAAGGTCCGAACATCGGCCTGATCTCGTCGCTGTCGTGCTACGCGCGGATCAACGAGTTCGGCTTCATCGAGTCGCCCTACCGCAAGGTGAAGGACGGCCGCGTCGTCGACTACGTGATCATCCACAACGCCGGCGGCAACCCGAAATACAAGGTCGGGGACGTCGTCGAGGCCGATGAGATGGTCGGCGTGGAAGGCCGGTCGAAGAAGAAGGGCGTGGAGTTCGAGCCCTACTCCTTCTATCTATCGGCGTGGGAAGAGGACAACTACATCATCGCCCAGGCCAACTCGCCGGTGGACGACAACGGCAAGTTCACGCAGGACCGCGTCGACGCACGCCGCGCCGGCGACTTCGTCCTGGCGCCGCGGGCCGAGATCCAGTTCATCGACGTGTCGCCGAAGCAGCTGGTGTCGGTGGCCGCCTCGCTGGTGCCGTTCCTCGAGAACGACGACGCGAACCGCGCGCTCATGGGATCGAACATGCAGCGCCAGGCCGTGCCGCTCCTGCGGGCCCGCAGCCCGTATGTCGGCACCGGCATGGAGTACATCACCGCCCGCGATTCGGGCGCGGTCGTGGTGACGCGGCGCTCGGGCACCGTTGACTACGTCGACAGCCAGCGCATCGTGGTGCGGGTCGAGGGCAAGGACGGCGACGACGATGTCAGCAAGGAGATGGGCGCCGACATCTACTCGATGACCAAGTTCAAGCGGTCGAATCAGAACACCTGTATCAACCAGAAACCGATCGTCAGGGTCGGGCAGAAGGTGGCCAAGGGACAGGTACTGGCTGACGGACCGTGTACTGAGCTTGGCGAGCTGGCGCTCGGCCGGAACGTGCTGGTCGCGTTCATGCCGTGGCGCGGGTACAACTTCGAGGACGCGATCCTGGTCTCCGAGAAGATGGTGAAGGAGGACTACTACACCTCCATCCACATCGAGGAGTTCGAGATCGAAGCGCGCGACACCAAGCTCGGGCCCGAGGAGATCACGCGGGATATCCCGAACGTGTCAGAGACCTACCTGCGCGACCTCGACGACAGCGGCATCATCCGCATCGGCGCCTACGTCAAGCCGGGAGACATCCTGGTCGGCAAGGTGACGCCGAAGGGCGAGACGCAGCTGACCCCGGAAGAGAAGCTGCTCCGGGCGATCTTCGGCGAGAAGGCCGGCGACGTGCGCGACGCATCGCTGATCTGCCCGCCGGGCATCGAAGGCATCATCGTCGGCGTGAAGATCTTCTCCCGCAAGGGCATCGAGAAGGATGACCGTGCGAAGGCGATCGAGCAGGACGAGCTCGACATGATGGAGAAGAACCTGCAGGACGAGATTCGCATTCTCCACGACGAGGTGAAGAAGCGCGTCGTGCAGATGCTGACCGGCCAGACGCTGCGCGCCGACGCGTTCGACGAGTACGGCCGCGAGCGGCTGCTGCGCAAGGGCGCGGAGCTGACACCGGAAGTGCTGCAGACGGTCCCGTATCAGCAGATGGTCCGCCTGAAGATCCAGAGCGACGATCCGCGGCTCGAAGGCGACCTGCGGCTGCTCGAGGAGCGCACCGAGCGCCAGGTGGAAGTGATCCGCCAGCTGTTCGAGGAGAAGAAGGAGAAGATCCGCCGCGGCGACGAGCTGCCTCCGGGCGTCATCAAGCTCGTGAAAGTGTACGTGGCGATGAAGCGCAAGCTGTCGGTCGGCGACAAGATGGCCGGCCGCCACGGCAACAAGGGCGTCATCGCGCGCATCCTGCCGGAAGAGGACATGCCGTATCTGCCGGATGGAACGCCGGTGGAGATCGTCCTCAACCCGCTCGGCGTGCCGTCTCGTATGAACGTCGGCCAGATCCTCGAGACGCACCTCGGGTGGGCGGCGCATGCGCTGGGCCTCTACTTCGCCACGCCGGTCTTCGACGGCGCCACCGAGCTCGAGATCAAGGACTGGCTCGAGCAGGCGGGGCTGCCCAAGGGCGGCAAGACGAAGCTCTTCGACGGCATGACCGGCCAGCACTTCGAGCAGGAAGTGACCGTCGGCTACATCTACATGCTGAAGCTGTCGCACCTGGTCGACGACAAGATCCACGCGCGATCGATCGGGCCGTACTCGCTCATCACGCAGCAGCCGCTCGGAGGCAAGGCACAGTTCGGCGGCCAGCGCTTCGGAGAAATGGAAGTCTGGGCGCTCGAGGCCTATGGCTCGGCGCACATCCTTCAGGAGCTGCTCACGGCGAAGTCGGACGACGTCATTGGACGCGCCAAGATCTACGAGGCGATCGTCAAGGGCGACGCGTCGTTCACGCCGGGACTTCCGGAATCGTTCAACGTGCTCATTCGCGAGCTGCAGTCGCTCTGTCTGGATGTCGAGCTGATTTCCACCAAGAAGAAACCAGCCGAACTGCTGCCGGCCGACGACAGCGAACCCGTATTGGAGCCGGTCTAGCTCGGGACTCGGGACTCGGGGCTCGGGACTCGCAAGAGCCCGAACCATCGAGTCCCGGATCCCGGATCCCGGATCCCGGACTGCGATAGGAATCTAATGAGACCAAGTTTCCACGACAACAAGACGACGCTCCGCGCGGATTTCGACGCGATTCGGATCTCGCTGGCCTCGCCGGACAAGATCATGTCCTGGTCGTTCGGCGAGGTGACCAAGCCGGAGACGATCAACTACCGCACGTTCAAGCCGGAGCGCGACGGCCTGTTCTGCGCCAAGATCTTCGGCCCGATCACCGACTGGGAGTGCCTGTGCGGCAAGTACAAGCGCATGAAGCACCGCGGCGTGATCTGCGACAAGTGCGGCGTCGAGGTGACCCAGGCCAAGGTGCGCCGCGAGCGCCTCGGGCACATCGCGCTCGCCACGCCGGTGAGCCACGTGTGGTTCTTCAAGGGGCTGCCGAGCCGCATCGGCCACCTGCTCGACATCTCGCTCCGCGACCTCGAGCGCATCCTCTATTTCGAAGGCTACGTCGTCATCGATCCGGGTGAGACGGAGCTGAAGCAGAACCAGCTGCTCAACGAGGAGCAGTTCCGCAAGGCCCGCGAGGACCACGGGACGAAGTTCCGCGCGCAGATGGGCGCCGAGGCGATCAAGGAGCTGCTGCGCCGGGTCAATATCGAGAAACTGGCCGAGGAGCTGCGCATCAAGATGCGCAGCGAGACCTCGGTGCAGAAGAAGCTGAAGTACGCCAAGCGGCTGAAGGTGGTCGACAGCTTCCGCAAGTCGAACAACCAGCCGAACTGGATGATCCTCGACGTCATCCCGGTGATTCCACCGGAGCTGCGTCCCCTGGTGCCGCTCGACGGCGGCCGGTTCGCCACCTCCGACCTGAATGACCTCTATCGCCGCGTCATCAACCGCAACAACCGGTTGAAGAAGCTGATGGAGCTCAAGGCGCCCGACGTCATCATCCGCAACGAGAAGCGCATGCTTCAGGAAGCGGTGGACGCGCTCTTCGACAACGGCCGCCGCGGCCGTGTGCTGCGCGGGGCGAACAACCGGCCGCTCAAGTCGCTGTCGGACACGCTGAAGGGCAAGCAGGGACGCTTTCGTCAGAACCTGCTCGGCAAGCGCGTGGACTACTCGGGCCGTTCGGTCATCGTCGTCGGACCGGAGCTGAAGCTCCACCAGTGCGGTCTGCCGAAGAAAATGGCGCTCGAGCTGTTCAAGCCGTTCATCTACAACAAGCTCGAAGAGAGACAGCTCGTCGCCACGATCAAGCAGGCGAAGGAGATGGTCGAGCAGCAGCGGCCGGAGGTGTGGGACATCCTCGAAGAGGTCATCCGCGAGCACCCCGTCCTGCTGAACCGCGCGCCGACCCTGCACCGCCTCGGCATCCAGGCGTTCGAGCCGGTGCTGGTCGAAGGCAAGGCGATCCGCATTCACCCGCTCGTCTGCACGGCGTTCAACGCCGACTTCGACGGCGACCAGATGGCGGTCCACATCCCGCTGTCACCCGAGGCGCAGATCGAGGCCTCGGTGCTGATGCTGTCGTCGAACAACGTGCTGTCGCCGGCCAACGGCGCGCCGATCGCGGTGCCGTCGCAGGACATTGTCCTTGGCTGCTACTACCTGACCAAGGCCAAGGCCAACGCCAAGGGCGAGGGCCGTGCGTTCGGCAACCCGGACGACGTCGTGCTGGCCCTCGAAGCCGGCGAACTGGAGACGCTCACGCCGATCCGGCTGCGCTTTACCGGCATGCTGCAGGACCTGACCGCGGCGCGCGATGATCAGGACGTCCTGCACACCGAGGCGCAGGAGGTGAAGGGCAAGATCATCAACACCACCGTCGGCCGGGTGCTCTTCAACGAGTCGCTGCCGAAGGGCATGCCCTTCGTCAACGGCCTGCTGAAGAAGAAGGGGCTGCAGCAGCTCGTTCAGAAGACCTATCTGGACTTCGGCATCGAGCGCACGGTGGAGATGCTCGATTCGTTGAAGAACCTCGGGTTCACGTATGCGACGCGGTCGGGGCTGTCGATTGGCATCGACGACCTGGTCATCCCGGGCAACAAGCAGCAGCTCGTGCAGGACGCGCGCAACGAGGTCATCAAGGTCGAGCAGCAGTACCTCGAGGGTGCGATCACCAACGGCGAGCGCTACAACAAGATCATCGCCATCTGGTCGGAAGTCACCGAGAAGATCGCCGACGAGATGTTCAACGAGATGGGCGACATGGATCAGTCGGGCCGGTTCTTCAACCCGGTCTATATCATGGCGGACTCGGGCGCCCGGGGATCGAAACAG
This sequence comes from Vicinamibacterales bacterium, assembly GCA_035293405.1. Classification (GTDB taxonomy): domain Bacteria; phylum Acidobacteriota; class Vicinamibacteria; order Vicinamibacterales; family UBA2999; genus Gp6-AA40. The sequence continues at coordinate 5,134 of DATDOE010000087.1, forward strand.
CAGATCCGCCAGCTCGCCGGCATGCGCGGCCTGATGGCCAAGCCGTCGGGTGAAATCATCGAGGCGCCGATCACGTCGAACTTCCGTGAAGGCCTCACCGTGCAGCAGTACTTCATCTCGACGCACGGCGCGCGTAAGGGTCTGGCGGACACCGCGCTCAAGACGGCCGACTCGGGCTACCTGACACGCCGTCTCGTGGACGTGGCGCAGGACGTCATCATCTCCGAGCCGGACTGCGGCACGCTCGACGGCATCGAGGCTCGCGCCATCGTCGAATCGGGCGAGATCATCGAGCCGCTGCGCGACCGCATCGTCGGCCGCGTGACGCTCGAGCGGATCATGGATCCATTCAGCAGCGATGCCATCGTCGAGCTCAACGCCGAGATCGACGAGGACACGGCGTCGGCGGTGCAGGAAGCCGGCATCGAGCGCGTGCGCATCCGATCGGTGCTGACCTGCGCGTCACGCCGCGGTGTGTGCGCGCGCTGCTACGGACGCGACCTGGCGACCGGCCGGCTCGTGGAGCTCGGACAGGCGGTCGGCGTCATCGCGGCGCAGTCGATCGGCGAGCCGGGCACGCAGCTGACGATGCGGACCTTCCACATCGGCGGCACGGCGTCGCGGATCTCCGAGCAGAACACGCTCGACGCGCGGCACAAGGGCACGGTCCACTACGAGGGACTGGTCGTCGTCGAGACCCACAAGGAAGGCGGTCAGCTGATCGTCATGAACCGCAACGGCTCGCTCGTCATCAAGGACGAGAAGGGTCGCGACCGTGAGCGCTACCCGATTGTCTACGGTGCGCGTCTCAAGGTGCTGGACGGCCAGAAGGTCGAGCAGGGCCAGGTCATCGTCGAGTGGGATCCGTATACGTTCTCGATCCTCACCGAGGAGCTCGGCGCGGTGCGCTTCAAGGACATCATCGAGGGCGTGACGGTCCACGAAGAGGTCGACGAGGTCACCGGCCTCTCGCGCTTCATCATCGTCGACTCACCGGACGAGAAGAAGCAGCCGACCATCGAGATCAAGGACAAGGCGGGCAAGGTCCTCCGGAAATACCACATGCCGTCGCACGCGCACCTCATGGTGCAGGACGGGGAAACGGTGGAAGCCGGGGACGTGATCGCCAAGATCCCGCGCGAGACGACGAAGACGAAAGACATCACCGGCGGTCTGCCGCGCGTGGTCGAGCTGTTCGAGGCGCGCAAGCCGAAGGATCCCGCCGTCATCTCGGAAATCGACGGTGTGGTGAAGGACGGCGGCATGGCCAAGGGCCAGCGCAAGATGATCATCGTGCCCGACGACGGGAGCGAGGCGCGGGAGTACGCCCTGCCACGCGGCGTGCACGTGAACGTGCACGAAGGCGAGCGGGTGCGGGCGGGCGAGCAGCTGATGGACGGTCCGAGCAACCCGCACGACATCCTGCGGGTGCTGGGCGAGAAGGAGCTGCAGAAGTACCTGGTGAACGAAATCCAGGAGGTCTACCGTCTGCAGGGCGTCAACATCAACGACAAGCACATCGAGGTCATCTCGCGGCAGATGATGCGGTGGGTGCGGATCGAGGATGTGGGCGACACCGAATTCCTGATCGACGAGCAGACGGACAAGTTCCGGTTCCTGGAAGAGAACGAGCGGGTGATTCAGGCGGGCGGGCGGCCGGCGACGGCGCAGCCGATGCTCCTCGGGATTACGAAGGCGTCGCTCTCGACCGACTCGTTCATCTCGGCGGCGTCGTTCCAGGAGACCACGCGCGTGCTGACCGAGGCGTCGATCTCCGGGAAGATCGATCACCTGCGCGGGCTGAAGGAGAACGTGACGATGGGCCGGTTGATTCCCGCCGGCACGGGCTTCGAGTGGTATCGCCACGTGCGGATCCCGGCGGACGAGCCGCCACCGCCGCCGGTGGCGCCGCAGCCGACGGAGGACGATCTCGATCTGGATCGCGAGATCGAGTACGCGTTCGACACCGACGAGCCGATGCTCGGTCGTCCGCCAGCCGGCGACGTCGAGTAGCGCCGTCACAACGTAGAGGCGGGTCTTCCGCCTTCGCCAAGGCTACGGCGGGACAAGTCAGACCCGCCTGCGCAAAACGCAGGGCCGGTCTTTCGGACCGGCCCTTGTCTTGTACGTAGTGTCTGGCTTCCCTGGCCCGCCGTAGCCTCGTGCGGGCCGACGCCGGGTTGCAGAATCTGCAGCCGCCGGGGCGTCCGAGTACTGCAGAAGCAGCCACGTTCCGTAGGCGCGGCCGTGGGCATTCACGCGATTCCTGCACTTCTTCGACTGGCACGGCGCCAGCATTGCCGTGGCGCGTGGCGTCGCCGTCCCAGTCCTACGAGCCGCGGTGTCCGACCGCAGGAACGCTCTACCGGATTGTGCATGAACACGTCGAGACGTTCTGCGCACAGGCCGCGAGCCTGCGCGAGGGCGAGGGCCTGCCCCGGTTCGTCGAGGCGGAGTTCCGCGACTTCCTCCGGTGCGGGTCGCTCGCCGGCGGGTTCGCGCGATTTCAGTGCGGGACCTGCGGCCTGGATCGATTCGTGGCCTTCTCGTGCAAGGGGCGCGGGTCCTGTCCGAGTTGTGGCAGTCGCCGGATGACCGAGCGCGCCGCGCACCTCGTGGATCACGTCTTCCCCAATGTGCCCGTCCGGCAGTGGGTCTTGAGTCTGCCGTATCGCCTGCGCTATCGGCTGGCGTGGGACCACGACCTCTGCCGGGCGGTCGTCGCGGTTGGACCGCGGAAGCGCCCGTTCCACACCATCATCCCCGCGTTCGTCACCAGGACGACGCGAACGACCGGCGTGCTGCGCGACGCGACCGGCGACGAGCCGTACATCGCCTTCGGCGTGATGGGCGGCGCCATGCAGCCGCAGTGGCACGTGCAGGTGCTGCTGAACCTGCTCGTCTTCGGCATGGACCCGCAAGCGGCGGTCGACGCCGCGCGGTTCCGCCACACGACGGGCAAGCACGTCGTGCTCGAGTCGCCGATCGGCGACGCCGTGCGGGCGGCGCTTGCCCGGCTGGGCCACGAGGTCGGCAGCGAACACGTCGAGTTCGGCGGGGCGCAGGTGATGATCAAGCTGGTCAAAGGCTGGGCGGCGGCGTCCGATCCCAGGAAGGACGGCCTGGCGATCGGGTATTGAACCCGTTCCGCGCTCACGCCGATTGGTAGCGGCGCTCGATCTCGATCCGCAGCAGCACGGCGGCGAGACGGAGACGAGGATCGAGCGCGTTCGCGGTGTCGCCGCCGAACTCGATCCGCCAGCCGGACGGTCGACCCGCGTCGTATAGCGCCGCCGCCCACTTCGCCGGGAGCACGGACGCCAGCCAGTTCCTCGGTGAGAACCCGGACGCAGCGGCGGCGGACCTGGGCGCGAAGGGCAGCACCGTCCGCCGGCAGGTGCCGATCAACCGCCCGCCGGCATGCAGGTGCAGCTCGTCGGCGCGATGCGCCGCCGTCGACCCGCCGTCCAACGACAGCGCGGCGTCGAGGACGGCGTTCAGGGCGCCTTCCTTGAGCTGCTCCCGAAGCGTGACGGGGTCGGCGACGATCGCGACCGGTCGCTCGGCGGTGTCCAGCACCCGCCCGTTGCGGTCCAGGATGCCGAGCCGTTCGCCGGTCCGCGCGTCGTCGACGTCGTACTGCCCGCGCACGGGGAACATCGGCCGGGGCTTCAACAGCAGCCGCGGCTCGTTCGTCGCCGCCGCTCGCACGGGGATCTCCGCCGGGATGCCGGTGACCTCGGCGCACAACAGCGGCGTGCCGTCGGCGGCGTAGAAGTCGCACGCCTGCCACGACCGTTTCCCTTCGAACCGATGGTGGGAGTGCAGAAAACAGACGGGCCGGGAGAACGGGTCGTCCGGAGCCGTCGTCAGCACGGGTTCCATTGCCGGCAGCATAGCGCAGGCATGCCCCGAGTACGGTAACCCCTTCCCTCAAGCGCCGGTCGAATCTATATCTCCGCCCGTATGCTCAGAGACGCATTACGCGTTCGACACCGACAGCCTGCCGCGCCGAAGCGCGTAGCGCGAAGGCGGGAGCCGATGCTGGGCCGTCCGCCTGCCGGCGACGTCGAGTAACGCCGTTCACAACGTAGGGGCGGGTCTTTAGACCCGCCTGCGCAAAACGCAGGGCCGGTCCTGTCGAACCGGCCCTTTTCATGTGTGCGCCAGGCATGGCGCAGCGCCGTGGTGGCGCTGTCAACGACGAGGCGCGGAGGTTTCGGGATAAACTTCCGCATGTATCACACGTCAACTCGCCGGGCTGTCGTACCGGTTGTGCTCGGCATTGCGGTCTGGCTGCTTCCCGCAGTCGGCTTCGCGCAGAACGCGCCGCTGGCGTCGATCCTGCCGGAGCTGCTTGGAAACACCATCACCCTTCTTCCGTCGAACCTTCCCGATCAACCGAATCACGTCGCGCACTTCAGGCCGGGCACGGACCAGAGTCTCGTGCCGACCCAGGTCAATCAAGCGCTGCTGACACTGCTGTCCACCTACCCGGTTGCCACACCGTCCGGTGGGTTCACCTACACGTTCGATCCGGCGCTCGGCACGCTGACTCGAAGCAGCGAGAGCTTCGGCCCGTCCTTCTCGGAGCGGGCGCTGACCTCCGGTCGCGGCAAAGTGAGCGTGGGATTCGCCTACCAGCATGCGGCCTACGACACGTTCGAAGGCCTCAACCTGAGGCAGCGCGGGGCCATCACGTTCTACATTCCCCACGCCGATTGCTGCAGCCCCGGCACCGCGCAAGCATCGACGCCCGACGGCTCGCGCACGACGCCGCCGTTCGAGGGCGACCTCATCGAGGCGCAGCTCGCGCTCCGACTGACCAGCGACACCTCGATCGTGTTCGCCAACTACGGCGTGTCTGATCGGCTCGACATCGGGGTCGCCGTGCCATTCGTTCGGGTCGCGCTCGACGCCAGCGTGCTGGCCAGCCTTCAGCGGCTCTCTACAGCGCAGGAGCCAGGGGTGCATGGCTTCGAGGGTGAGAACCCGGAGCAGCGCCTGTTCCGGATGTCAGGAGTCGCGTCGGGCCTTGGCGACATCATGGTTCGCGCCAAATACGCCTTTACGCCCCGGCGAGCCCTCGGGCTTTCGGCGGCTGTCGAAGCTCGCGTGCCGACCGGCGACGAGAGCAACCTGCTCGGGACCGGCGGCGTGCAGACCCGCATCTTCGGGATTGCCTCGATCAATCGCGGGCCGTTGTCGCCGCATGTGAATCTGGGCTACACGTTTTCGAGCAATGGCTCACTGCCCGAGGCCACGCTTCAGGATGAAATCTCGGCGGCGGCCGGCTTCGACCTCGCCGTCAACCCGCGGGTGACGATGTCGTTCGACGTGTTGAGCCGGACGCTGCGCGATGCCGGCCGGATGCGTCTGAGCGAGAAGACGTTCGAGTACGCGCTCGCCGGCACCGGGAGCGGTGGCGGCGGTGGTGGCGGCGGAGCTGGGCGGCCACCCACCACGCCTGTGGCCGAGACGCTGCAGACGACACGCACCGAGCTGAAGTTCGTGGAGGGCGATCTGCGCCTCTATCTCGGCGCCGCCGGCGTCCGGTTCAGTCCCTGGCGGACGATTCTCGTGACCGCCAATCTGCTGTTCCCGCTGACCGATGCCGGGCTGCGCGATCGCGTGACGCCTGTGCTGGGAATCGATTACGTGTTCTAAGCCTGCTCTAGCGGATCTATCGCGCGGTGACCGCGGCGATCAGCCAGTTGCTCCCCTCGCGTCGAAGCCGAAACTCGGTCTGCACCTCGTTGACGACGGGGTTCCCGACACGCGGAGTAATGCGGCGACCGAGCTCCGCGCGAACGATCGCGATGTCCGCCTGTACGTCGATCTGCGGGTTCCGAATATCGACCTCGTACTGAGTGACGGTCGCGAACGTGCGCTTCAGCTGTTCGGCCTGGTCACGAGCAAGCGAAGGGTAGACCTGCAGGATGCCGTTGACGTCGAGCGCCCGGTACGCCGCCTGGTACCGCCGCAACGTCTCGCGCACGGCATCGTGGTCCAGGCGGCCGCGCGCTTGAGAAGACTCCGCGATCGGTGCGGGCGCCGGCGCAGCCGGCACATTCTCGGCAGCGGCTGTCGCACGCCGCTCCTCACGTGAGTGGTCCACTGATGGTGGAGGCGCTGGCGCGGGTGTTTCGGCCGCGGGCGGCGCCACGGGAGTTGGGAGCTGAGGCTCCACTCGAGGAGCAGCGGCCGATCGCGGGTCAACGAGGACACCGTACAGATCGATGGCCTGCCACAAGGCGTTGAGCGCTTCGAGCGGCTGGTCGCTTTTCGAGAGCCGTGCCGCGCGGGCGAGCTGTTCCTCGGCGGACTTGTACGCGGCAGGCGAAATCGTCTCGCCAAGAGCTCTGGCTTTCTCGCGCGCCTGAAGCGCTGATGTCCTCACGGCGGCCACCACGTCTGACCTCAGCGCCGAGTCGGCCCCATCCTTGCCAGGGTCGATCGATCGGAGCATCTGGACGACCCCACCGCGGTCACCCAAAGCCAGGCGACGCCAGACCTCGTTTCGAGCGTTCGTCGTCGGTGGCGTGGCTGGGTTCATCGGAGATGAGCCCGACGGCGCCCGAACGACCGCAGCCGGGTTCTGTTCGATCGATTCCGTGCGCGGCCGGGTGGTCCCCGCGGGACGAAGCATCCAGAAGACGCTCGCCGCAACCAGCGTTGTCGCGAGGAACGCGGCCGCAAGCAATCCCCGACGTCGTCGCGAGGCCAATCGACTCCCAACGAACGAAGAGAAGGTGCCTCGGCTGGTCGAGACACGCATTGTCGGCGCGCTGTCGACATCCTCGCCGACCAATGCTGGCGGCCTGACGCGTGGGTCATAGGCCGGGTCCATGTCCCTGCGGACCGCAGCAAGCTCGGCTCGAAGCTCGTCGAGATCGCCGTAGCGCTCGGCAGGGTCGAGCGCCATGGCCCGTCTCGCAATCGCATCGACGCGTGGCTCGAGTCCGGGAATCGCCTCGCGCAGCCCGGGCACGGGTCCGCCGGAGATCTGCGTGACGATGTCCTTCGTGCTGCCGACGAAGGCGGGCACGAACGTGACCAGCTCGAACAACGCGCACCCGAGTGAGAAGATGTCGCTGCGGCGGTCCAGGGGGCGGTTGTCGATCTGCTCCGGCGACATGTAGCGAAGCGTGCCGCCAAGCTGACGCGTCACGAGCAGCTCGGTCTTCATCACCCTGGCGATTCCGAAATCGAGCACCTTGACGATTCCGGTCTCGTCGAGCATGAGGTTGTCGGGCTTGATATCGAGATGCACGACGCCGGCGCGGTGGGCATGCGCCAGACCTGCGCAGGCGTGCTCGATGAGCTCCAGTCGGCGGCTCAGCGCCATGGGTGCCCGGCGGCGAATCAGGCGCCCAAACGTCTCGCCTCGCACGAACTCCATCGCGATGAATGGCTGATCGTCATGCTCTCCGGCATCGAAGACGGTGACGATGTTCGGGTGGTGCAGCCGCCCTGCGGCGCGCGCTTCCTGCACCAGGCGCTGTCGCGAGCGGGCGGTGTCGACAGTGACATCGCCGTTAATCAGCTTGACCGCGACGTCTCGATCGAGCACCGGGTCACGGGCCAGATACACCTCACCCATGCCGCCGCGCCCGATGAGGCGGACGACCTGGTATCGGCCAATGGCCTCGGGATAGGAGCCACGACCGCTTCCAGGCGGGAGCGCCGCAGGCTCCAGAAGCGTGGCGTCGTCGACTCGCAGCACCGACTCGACCTCGCTCCTGAGCGTGTCGGGCACCTGATGCTGTGCGTAGTACGCGTCACGCTCTGGCGGCGACGAATCGGCCAGCGCGCGCGCGAGAGAGATCGCGTCCGGATGCATGAGCGAGGCCGACCGGCCTCCAGCTCATTATATGAGCCGGAGGCGAGTCTACAGGCGCGCCCTCTACGGCGTCGAGTTGCGAGCGATCATGAAAAGGTGGAGGCTCGATGCCGAGGGCGCGCAGGTAGACGTAGCCCTGGCCGCGATGATGGATCTCGTTGTCGATGACGTAGAGAATCAGGTCGTACAGCGGCGCCGTGTACTGACCGAACGCGGTCATCGTCTCGGCAAACGTCTCCGCTGGAATCGTCTTCCACAGCGCGTCGAGCTGCGGCGTTGCCTCGTCCCACATCCGCAGAATCTCGTGCTTCGGCCGCGGCGCGCGGTCGCGTCTCGACCGACTCGTTCATCTCGGCGGCGTCGTTCCAGGAGACGACGCGCGTGTTGACCGAGGCGGCGATCGCCGGACGCGTCGACATGCTTCGCGGGCTGAAGGAGAACGTGATCGTGGGACGGCTCATCCCAGCGGGGACCGGGATGCCGGTCTACCGCGCGACCTTCGTCGAGCGGGAAGAGCTTCCGCCGCCACCGGTGGAGGAAGAGATTCGGCCCGAGGAAGAGGAGTCGATGGTGGCGGACTTCGACGAAGAGCAGTAGGGAATCACGTCAATCGAATCAACGAATCGGGCGGCCGTGAGGCCGCC
>DATDOE010000088.1:0-11797 GCA_035293405.1 Vicinamibacterales bacterium
AGCAGCCCCACCAGCGTCGCCTCTGCCGGCGCCATGTCCGCGCCGCGGCTCGTCGCTAACAGCTCTCGCTGCTCCTCCGGCGCCAACAGGGCCAGCGAGCCCACCGCCCGGTCCGGGTCGGCCACCATCTGCTCCAACAAGTGGACGTAGTGGCGCAGCATCTGCTCCATGCGCCATGCGTCGAAGAGATCGCGGTTGTACAGCCAGAAACACTCGAGCTGACCGCCGTCCTCGAACCAATGGACTTCCAGATCGAACCGCGCTTTCAGCATCTGCGCGGCCACTGCCTCGAGAGGCCCGAGACCGATGTTGGAAGGGCGGAACGTGCTGATCGGTTCCGCGGCGAGTCCGGCAAGCTGCAGGGTGACCGCCGGTACGCTCTGCAGTGCGAACATCACCTGAAATAGCGGGGTCACGTCTAAACGGCGTGCGGGCGCTAACTCCTCGACAATCCGTTCGAAGGGCACGTCCTGATGGCGATAGGCTTCGATCGCCGTGCGCCGCACCTGCTGCACCAGTTCTTGCACGCGCGCATCTGGGCGCACGCGGGTCCGCATCACTAGTGAGTTGCCGAAGAAGCCGATCATCTCCCTCAACCGCACGTCGGAACGATTCGCCACAGCCGAACCGACGACGCAGTCGTCTTGGCCGACATATCGCGAAAGAAGTACGGCGAAGCCGGAGAGCAAGGTCATATAGAGCGTCGCCTGCTGGCTGCGCCCGAAGGCCTTCAATGTCGCGGTCTGTTCTGCGTTGAGCGTGACGCGGCACATGGCGCCGGCGAAGGTCTGGACCGCCAGACGAGGGCGATCGGCGGGAAGCTCGAGCCGATCCGGGATGCCGGACAACTGCGCCTTCCAATACGCCAATCCTTCTTCAGCCGCGGCCTCGTGCAACTCTCGCTGCCACAATGCGAAGTCCGCGTACTGCAGCGGCAGCGGCCGCAGCGACGAAGGGCGTCCGTTCCGGTACGCCTCGTACACCGTGGTCAGCTCGTAGTTGAACACCGCCTGCGACCACCCGTCCGAGACGATGTGGTGGCACGTCCGCACGAAGATGTACTCGTCGTCGTCGAGCCAGAACAGTCGCACGCGCAGCAGCGGTCCCTGCGTGAGGTCGAATGGATCATCGGCTTCCTCGCGAAGCGATGTAATGACGCGCTGGTGCTTGAGCGCGGACGGTAGCTCTCGCCAGTCGTCGACGCGCAACGGAATTCGCAGCGTCGGCATGATGACCTGCGCCGGGACGCCATCGATCTCGGAGAAGTGCGTCCGCAGCACTTCGTGCCGCGCCACGATCGTATGAATCGTCCGCTCGAGCGCGTCGACATCCAGCGGTCCGAGCAAACGCACAGCCTCGGGCAGGTTGTATTCCGTGCTCGCGTTGCCAAGGCGATCGATGAACCACAGGCGTTGCTGGCCGAACGACAGCGGGACACGATCCGGACGCGCGCGCACGTCCAGCGCCGGACGATCAGTGGGCTCGATCGAGAGCGAGGACGAGGAGTCGAGGGTGGCTGAGCGATTCGATCGCTTCACTTGGTACGCTCCGAGTAAAAAACGGGAGCCGAGACTTCGGCGATGCGCCGCGTCGATGCGAGTCGTCGGGACTACGGATGCGCCGACTGGGCGCGATGGCGTACGTCAGCCGCGAATCTTACCGGCCAGAGCGGCGATCGTTGGATGTTCCAGGAGGTCGCTGAACTGAATGACTACGTGCAGCCGTTCTTGAATGAGCGCCGCGATCTCGGCTGCCCGAATCGAGTCGCCGCCGAGGGCAAGAAAATCATCGTCGGGTTCAACGCGCTCGACTTCCAGCACTTTGGCCCACAGCAGGCGGAGCCACTCCTCGAGCGATGCGCTGTCGCCGGCCTTCTGTGGCATCACTGATGGCGGCGCGAACGTGTCGCCGTCGATGTCGAGCGTTCGCCAGCGGCGGGCGAACCCTGCTGTCGGCGCGTCTTCCGTCACCGCCCGATCGGATTCGGCCGACGTCGAGAACCAGTACGGCGTTTCGGCGAAGGGGTAGGTCGGAAGAGTCACACGGCGGTGGCCGACGGCCTGACTGTCGGCAACGGCGACATCTACCGCCTCGTCAAGTGACGGTCTTCCGTCGGCAAACGCTGTCAATTTCTTGTCCAAGTCATCCAGTGACAGCGTGTCGAAAGTGACGCGATTCTCCATCAGCTCGCGACCAAACTGTAGGGTGTAGGCGATGTCCGGCAAGTCGCCATCGCCGAACGCACCCGAGCGAATGGCAGCGAGCAGACGCTCGGCCTGCCGGACCAAACGCTCATGGCTTCGCGCCGACAGCAGCACTCGGCTCAACGGTGGTCGGGTACGCGAGGCCGAAGGTTCGGCCGGCATATGCTCCTCGACGATCACGTGAGCGTTCGCGCCGCCGAAACCAAACGAGCTCACACCCGCGCGCCGCGGGATCTCCCGGCCCTCGGCATCCTGTAGTCGTGGCCACGGCATCGTCTCTGTCACGATGTAGAACGGACTCGACTGCAGGGATATCGCCGGGTTGAGCGACGTGAGGTGCAGGAGTCCCGGCAAGGTTCCATGCTTCATGGCGAGCAGAACCTTGATCAGTCCGGCGATGCCCGCTGCCGACTCGCAATGCCCGATGTTGGTCTTGACGGAACCGAGTCCGCATCGGGCGGCCGGACTGTCCGGATTCAACGCTCGAAATGCTTCTTTCAACGCTTCGATTTCAATCGCATCGCCAATCGGCGTTCCTGTCCCATTCGTCTCGATGTAGGTGACGCTTTCTACTGGGACGCGCGCGGTCCGATAGGCACGCTCGAGGAGACGCCTCTGGCCGGCAACGGTCGGTGCCCGAACCGACAGCGACCGGCCATCGTGGTTCACCGCGACTCCCCTGATGAGAGCGTGAATCACGTCGCCATCGCGCAGGGCGTCGGCATAGGGCCTCAGCACGACCGCGCCGTACCCTTCGCCGCGGACGCATCCGTCGGCGTCGGCGCTGAATGTCCTACACTGGCCGCTGTTCCCAAGGATGCCGGACCGGCGACTGCGAATGAATGGGCCGGGCGACAGGTTGAGATTGATGCCTGCCACGACCGCCGCGCTACAGTCTCCGTGACTGATGGCCGCAACCGCGTGCTGCAACGCAACCAGCGAACTGGAACACGCCGTATTCACCACTTCACTTGGACCACAGAAATCGAACCACCGCGAGACACGGTTCGCAATCATCGTACTGTGCAGTCCGGCATCGAGATGACTGCCGTACTGCTGCAACAGTTGCTGGCGTTGGACTACCAGTTCCAAGTAATCGACTCCGCGTGCACCAACGAACACTCCGACGTCGCGGCCGCTCCACGCGCGCGGATTGTGGCCGGCAGATTCGATCGCACTCCACGTCAGTTCCAGCAGTTTTCGCTGTTGTGGATCCATCGACTCGGCTTCCCTCCGGGTGACGCCGAAAAACTCCGCGTCGAACGTTGCCACGCCGTCGATGAACCCGCCGGGTGCACGGCTCTCGCGTCCTTCGCACCATCCGCCGCCATCGCCGGCGCCGAGGTGGGAGCTTCGGGATTCGGTGATCGGCGCGACGCAGTCCAGCCCACTCACTTGATTCCGCCAAAAGGCTTCGGGATCAGTTGCGTGACCGGGGAAATGACAGCTGACGCCGACCACGGCAACCCGCATCTCGTCCGCGGAGTGGGCGGAACCAGTACCGTGTGCGCCGCTCGCGGACGCAGCGGACGACGTCGCGTCCAGGTGACGGTCACCGCGGAGATAGTCAGCGAGTTGATCGAGACGATCATGTTTGAACAACAGGAACGGCTCGCAGGGGGTACCGAACGTGTCGGCAATCTCGCCGGCAATCCGCTGCGCGGCAAGCGAATCGATACCCAAATGACTCAAATGGCTGTCAGGCCTGATCCCACGAGCGACTGCTTCGACGTGGCGAGACACGATCCGCATCAGAGCCTCGAGAATCGCCGGTGTCGGCGGTCGTACGCCGGTCGTGGCGGCAGACTGGAGCGGCTCGTCGATACGGCGATACGTGTGTTTCACGGGTAAGGCGCCGCTGCCGTACGCGAGCTGACACTGTCGGCGCAGCAGCTTGCCCGTCTGACTTCGAGGAATCCCACCCGCTTCCACGAACGCGGCTTCATCGAGCGTCAGCCCGTGCCACGACGCGACGGCCGAAATGGCTTCTCTGGCAAGTGAGTCATAGCCGCCATCGTCGCCGACCGCCTCGATTTCCATGACCGCGACGAGTCTGCGGTCCGTCTCGCCTTCGGACATCAAGACGATGATCGGCAGCGTCAACGCGGGAACAGCGCGATGAATCGTTTGTTCGATGTCCGAGGGCTCGTGGTTCTTACCGTGAACGATGATCGTCTCCTTGAGACGGCCGGCGATATAGAGCTCGCTGTCCCGAAAGAATCCGAGGTCGCCGGTCCGCAGGTAGCGCGTGTCTTCCGACCCGCTGACCCGAGCCGAAAACGCTTGCTCGCTCGCCTGCGGCTGGTTGAGGTACCCGGACGCGACAGCATCACTACTGATCCAGACTTCGCCCACGCGATCGCTCGATGCGGTCGTGCACGTGTTGGGGTTGACGATCAGCACTTCCAGTCCTCGACCTGGACGTCCGCAACTGGCGATCGCCGTTGAGGGTTGACCTTCCGCCGCAGGTTGAATCACGCCCTCCTGCAAGCGCGCGAGATCCAGCGAGATCGATCGGACTGACCGTCCGGGTGTAGTCGCCGAGACGGACCCCGCCTCGGATAAGCCGTAATGAGTGGTCAGCGCGTCCGCTGAGAGTCCAAGACTCGCAAATCGCTCGACGAACCGCGTGCAGGTTTCGAGGCGAATCGGTTCGCCGCCGTTGAAAATCGCCTGCACGGACGAGAGCGAGATTTCCGGAATCGCCGCGGGGTCGACGTGCGACAGGCACATGTCGAACGCGAAGTTCGGCGCCGCCGTGTGGGTCGCTCGATACTCATGGATCGCCTTGAACCAGTTCGCCGGCCGCTGAACCACGCTGGCCGCCGGCAGTATCGTGCTGCCGGCCCCCTTGAGCAGCGGCGCGAGAAGGCTGAAGCGTAGCCCCACGTTATGAAACATTGGCGTCCAGCACACGACTCGACTGGACTCTTCCATCCGCCACTGTTCCGCGCCGTGGCTGGATTGCGCCAGAAGCTCCCGATGGCTCAACACGATCCCTTTGGGCGATGACGTAGAGCCGGATGTGTACAGGAGGAGAGCAGTGTCAGTCTCGTTCCTCGCTCTCACCGCTCTTCGCGTCGTGTGACACTCGAGCAGCGACTCGATGCCAAGTCCGATGACACGCTGGTCGCCGCATGCCATCGCGATCGGTTTCGCCAACTCCGCCGTCGTGATGATCACAGAGGCATCGGCGTCCCGCAGGATCGGTCCAATCCGATCCGCTGCACTTTCCACCGAAGAAAGATCGACGAGCGGCACCGGCACCGCAACCACGTTTGCGGAGATGCATCCGAGCAACGCACGCGCAAACTCGAGGCCAGACGGAAGCACGATCAGCGCGCGTTCCTGGGCCGCCAGACGGTTCTGGAGCGCGCTGCTCACGGCGGCCACATCGCGAAGGAGACCAGCGCCCGTCGTCGACTGCACTCTCTCCGCGCCTGCGACGACGACAAGTGGCTTGTCGGACAGTCGTTCACAGCTCGAAAGATATGGATTCAAGCATGAATCGCGGCTCATACGCGCGTTCCTCCGTCGAGGTAGTGACTGACGAACAATTGTCGGCCGTGTTCGAACGCGTGCGAGCTCGCGGCTGCCAACAGGTCGTCATCCCAATGCTCACACCACGGCGCCGCTTGTCGCGGGACGCCGACGATGAAGCCCCGTCGCCTGAATTCCATCGATTGCGACACGTCGTAGAAGTGGAATCCGGTGAACAGGTCGTCCCGCCAGCGCACGTCGTACTGCGTTGCCAGCAACAGGCCATCGACGGCTTCCACTGGCTCGAACGGCTCTGGCGCCTCGCCGAACCTCAGGATCGTGTTGCATTGGTTGACCGTGCCCACCGTCCCGCGAGTGCCCCACCACACTCCATGAGGCGGCATCGCTTTGCAGCCCGCCATTCCCAGCAGGCCAAGCTGCGGATGGCTGGTGAACAAGCGGAGGAGATCGACGAGAAACATCCGATGCACGACGAATACGTCCTGGTGGAGGTAGATCTTGTATTTCGCACCGTGCAGCAGCGCCTGGTTGTACCCGGAGGTCATGCTGGCCGCGTTGTAGATGGGGAGTGTGTCGACCGTATACGTATCCGGCACTTCCAGCCCACGAATGTGCTCGAGACACTCGCGATAGAGCTGCTCGTTGTTGACACAGGTCACGAACAGGAACTGACGGTCGCACACGGGATCGATCGCTTGACCGGTCATGCTGTCGGCGATGTGCACATCAGGCGCGTGCCTTGCGCGTGCCCGCGACTCCTGCCAACACGCGATCAAAATGGAACGATGCCGTCACCGTGTCGATCTCGGAGCGGAGCGACCGGACAGAAGCGAGACAGCGCTGCGTCTCTGGCGAGGACCGATTCAGATACGTGTCCACCATCTCGGCGAAGCGAGCGTCTATCGCGGCGCTCTCGTCAAGGAAGTCGAGATACGTACAGGCGCCCAGCTGGTGTAGGCGGAGCGCCACTTCATCGCGGTCGTAGCATCGTGTGCCGATCGCGATTGAAGGCAGCTCGTGCATCAATGGATAGTGGTAGGTCCCGCTGCCACAGTGATGCACGACAAGTGACGCGTGCGAGCATACGAGATGCATCGGAAGATATCGGGCATACAGATAGAAGTCGCGTTCCGCAGTGGCAACGTCTTCGAGGAGCACGTTGGAGATAACGGCAATCCTGCGCTCGATAAGTGCGCGCATCAGAGCCAGCAAGCGCCGCGTCGGTTGAGCGATGTTGCCAAATGTGACGTAGACGACCGGCCCGCCACGGTGATGCTGGAGGTAGCGCACGACCACGGAAAGATCGGTCGTCAGCAACGCGTCACCTTGCGCGAACCGATCGTCGATGAGGAGCGGCCCCGTGTAAACGTATCTTGGGTCCGCTTGCAGATGCGCGGGCAGTCGCTCGATCGAAGGAATCCCTGGGACGAGCACACATTCGGACTGCACCAGATCGGCGGGAGAGGTGGGCCGAACGAGGCCCAACGCCGAGACGTTTCGCAGGAGCTCGAAATCGAGATTCCCGCTGTGCGACGTGTTATCACGCCGACTGCCCGGAAACTCGCCCGTCCGCTGGATAGTCACGCGTGGGATCCCCGACAATTGACTGACGATCGCGGTACTGATGCTCATGTCGTCGACGACGACGTCTGGCTTGAACCGGTGATACGCAATCATCTCGGTCCGAGCGCCGTCGTGCGCGAGGTCGAGGACGTGGGCGCCGAGCGCGCGAAACAGCGCATGCGATTCCTTCCCGACCAGAAATGCCGTGCTGAAGGTGCTCGCAGGCAGCTGTTTGCTCAACGCCAACAGCGGAACGCCGTGCGAGATCACGCCCCCGGCGTTCGGGACGAACAGAATTCGCATTGTTGAGTCCGGGTGACTTTACGAGCGCAGGATGTCAGGAGAGGATCGCGTGTGTGTCCAGGGCGGCATCGGCCTCGTACCGTGCAAGGAGCTCCTGGACCAGCATCGGCATCGACCACCCATCCAACAGCACGTGATGGTTGGTGATCACAAGCCGATACGCTTCAGGCGCAACACGTATGAGCGCCCACCGGATCAGGGGAGGCTGCCCCAGCACAAATCGCCTCGCCCGATCTGCCGCCAGCCACGTCTCCAACGCCGTGTCGTCGCCTGCCGCGGACAAGTCGACCTCCGCCCATTCCAATGGCACCCGCCGCGGGATCACTTGCACCGCGTTCGGCAACCCGTCCTGCCAGAACGCCGCTCGTAAGTTCGGGTGGCGCGTCAGAAGCTCAGACGCCGACGCTCGAAGCCGTTCGGCATCAACTGTCCCCTCGAGCTCCAGCACGAGTTGCACCATGTACACATCGTCTGCGGCCGTGTCGTACAGCGCGTGAAACAGCAGGCCCTCTTGCAGTGGCGCCAACGGGAGGACCTCCTCGATCTCTCCAAACGTCTGTTCCAGGCGCTCGATATCCGTTTGAGTCAGTGTCACCAGCGGCAGATCGGACGGCGTCCAGCCGCCTCTGCCCGGCTGCTTCGCGTGCGCAACAAGCGCCGACAGCGCGTCGCACCAGTCGTCGGCCAACGCTCGCGCGTCGGCCTCAGCGATCAACGCTGGTGCCCACGTCCACGTCGCCTGCAGGTACGGCCCCTCCGTTCCGTCGAGCGTCACCGCGTTGACTTCGACGATGTGCGCAAGAGGCAATGTGCGTATCTCGGCAGCGAGGGCCGCAGCGACCGCGGGCGGCAAGGCTCCAGCGAGCGCTCCGTCAAACCGTCCGAGGTAATTGAAGCCGATCTGCGGTGGCGGCAGCTGCGCGAGCCGCTCGGATGTCTCGGGAGACGAATAACGCAGCATCCCGTAGCCGAGACCCCGTTCCGGGATTGCTCGTAACTGCTCCTTCACTTGCTTGAGCGCCCGCCCCGCCGCGCCCTCGCCGGCGAATGCTTCCGCGAGATCGACACCTGACAGGTCGAGCCGCAACGGATACAGAGTCGTGAACCACCCCATCGTCCGCGTCAGGTTGATATCGGCCCCCAGCGTCTCTTCCCGGCCATGCCCTTCGAGCTCCACCGTCACCGCCGTGTCCGATTCGCCCCGCGCCTGTCTCCATCGTCCGACAGCCAGCGCCAAGGCGGTCAGTAGCGCGTCGTTGACCTGTCCGTGAAACGCGGCTGGTACCCGTGTCAACAGCGCGCGCGTCGTCTCGGCTGGAAGCGTGACAGTCAGTTGACTCGCCTGGCCGTGCACGTCGCGCGTCGGTTCCAACGTCCCCGCAACCAGCGGCGCCGATCCGCGCAGCTGCGCTTCCCAGAACGTCATCTCGCCCACGTGCACGGGCGCCGCCTTTGTCAGCAGATGGGCCCACTGACGGAACGAGGTCTCCATCGGCAACAGCACCGGCCGCTCACCTCGCCTGAGTGCCGCCCATGCCATCTCCAGATCGTCGAGCAGTACTCGCCACGACACTCCGTCCACGGCGATGTGGTGGACAATGAGCAGCAGCTGACCGCTTCGTGTGGGTCCAGCATCCGCCCACACTCCCCGCAGTAAGGTGCCCGCGGCAGCCGACAATTGCGCCACGGCGGCACGCGCCGCATCCGCGAGTCGCGCCTCCGCCTCTGCTGCCGAGACTCCCGCGATATGGACACGAGTGACACAGCCTGCGGCCGACGCCGTCGCCGAAGACCGGAAGACGAGCTCACAAGCGCCGTCCGGCCCCGGTGCCGTCATCTGCAGACGCAGCGCATCGTGGTGTTCCATCAACGCCTGAACGGCCGCGGATATCTCCTCATTGCCGATACCGGCGGGAACTGGCACGAACGCCGCCTGATGGAATCGATCGATCGGTCCACCTCGCGTTGCCAGCCATCGGACGATCGGTGTTGCCGGCAATGGACCGACCTCGTCGCGGCTCGCCTCGCGTACAGGGATTGGCGCAGACGTGATCGGACGCGCGATTGCGGCAAGCGCCTCCAGTCGTGGATGCTCGAAGACGTCGCGCGGTGTCAACCGGAATCCCGCCACGCGTGCGCGGCTCACCAACTGCATCGCAGTGATGCTGTCGCCGCCCAACTCGAAAAAGTGGTCGTCGAGACCGACACGAGGCGCGCGCACGAGCTCCGCCACGAGAGCGGCAAGGGCAACTTCGGCGGGCGTGTGCGGAGCGCGCCATGCCGCCGTCTGTGCATCCGGAGCCGGGAGCGCACGGCGATCGAGCTTGCCATGAGCCGTCAGTGGCCACGTCTCCAGTTGCACGATCGCCGCCGGCACCATGTAGATCGGCAAGCGAGACGTCAATTCGGCGCGAATAGCGCGAATGTCCAGCGAGTCGCCGCTCGGCACCACATACGCCACGAGTTGCTTCAAGCCAGGCGTGTCCTCGCGCGCGAGTACGACCGCATCGGAGGTCCCGGTGATGTCGCGCAACGCCGCTTCGATTTCGCCAAGCTCGATGCGGTGACCGCGGATCTTGACCTGTTGGTCTGCTCTGCCGATGAACAGGAGCGCACCATCGCGACGACGCTCCGCCAGATCACCAGTGCGGTACATCCGCGCCCCAGGTGGTCCGAAGGGATCCGCGACGAATCGTTCCGCGGTGAGGCCCGCTCGACCGAGATACCCTCGCGCGAGACCCGCACCTGCCACATAGAGCTCGCCAACGATCCCCGCTGGAACCGGCGCCAACAGCGGATCGAGCAGATAGGCTCGCAGATCGGGCAGAGGACGACCGATCAGACTCCTCTGTCCCGCAAGCATCCGCTTCGATGCGAGCTCGATGTACGAGACATGAACGGTCGTTTCGGTGATGCCGTACATGTTGATCAACGCCGGCGCGTTGATCGACGCGTCTTCGAACCAGTCGTCGAGACGTGAACCGTCCAACGCTTCGCCGCCGAAGATCACATAACGGCCATCGATTCCACTGTCGCGCGGCTCGCGCTGATCGCGCTGCCACTGCAACAGCTGGTAGAAAGCTGACGGAGTCTGGTTCAACACGGTAACGCTCTCGCGGCGCTGCAACGAGAGGAACGCCTCCGGCGAACGGCTCGTCGCGAAATCGACGACGACGAGGCGCGCGCCGTGTGCGAGCGCCCCCCAAATCTCCCAGACAGAGAAGTCGAACGTTGCGGCGTGGAACAGCGTCCACACGTCGCTCGAGGTAAACCTGAACAGACCGTCGGTTCCGCTCAACAGGCGCGTCACGTTGGCGTGCGTCACGACGACACCTTTGGGCGAACCGGTGGAGCCCGACGTGTAGATCACGTACGCTGCGTTCGACGGCCGCAATGACAGGCGCCCCGGAGGCGGACTCTGACCCGGTGCGATCGCCAGCGCCGCCACGCTTTCCGGTGCGTCGAGCAGGACGCGCGGAACGCCGTGCGGAATCGTCGCCGCGAGAGCTGCGGTCGTGACGACGCACGTGGCCTGGGCGTCGGCGATCATCAGTTGCACTCGCGCCTGCGGATACATCTCGTCCAGCGGCACATACGCGGCGCCCGCCTTCAGGATTCCGAGCAGCGCGATGACGAGATCGGCCGAGCGTGGCAGCGACACTGCCACTGCGGTTTCCGGACCGGCTCCCTGCGCTGCCAACACATGCGCCAGGCGATTGGCGCGGGTGTTGAGCTCGCCGTAACTCAAGTGGAGTTCGCCGCTCACGACGGCGATCGCGTCCGGCTGCGAGACGGCTTGCGCTTCGACGAGATCGGGCAAGACGGCGAGTCGCGGGGTCTCTGCTACCGGCCATGCGTCGAACAATTGAGCACGACCCGATCGGCTCGGTAGTTCCGCTGCACCGAGCGGGCGCTCGCAGTCGGACACGATCGCTTGGAGCACCGCTATGACACTTTCCATCACGTCTTCGACAGACACGTGAGGGATCATGTCGGGCTGGTAATCGCAGCGCAGGGTCAGCTGGGGTCCAGGCAAAGCCACGAGCGCCAACGGGTAATGCGTTGCGTCGTGCCCGTCCGCGCCACGCAGCTGCAGCCCGAGCGGCGCCGCCGCGTTGCCGACTTCGGTCGGAGTGCGGTAGTTCTCATACACGACCAGCGTGTCGAACAGCGGCCCGAGGCCGACCGCCTGGTGGATCTCTGGCAACGGCAGATGGTGATGCGGC
>DATDOE010000089.1:0-77817 GCA_035293405.1 Vicinamibacterales bacterium
TCCACGACATGATCGTCGCGCTCGAGCGGCGCGGGTTCATCAGTCGAATTCCGCGCCAACCCCGGACGATCAGGCTGCTACTATCGGCAGACGAACTGCCCGCCTTGCAACCGATCAAAACCACTGCGGCGGGGTACTAGTGGTCTCTCACGAGGACAGATCAGGGGAAAACCTGCGTGGGCAAGTTGGCGTCTAAAGGGGCAGTGAGCGGGTGACGAGGCGCCGATCGTCATAACCATTGATTTATTGGCGCTTTTAGACCATAGACCGCAGCGGGGCACTGAACTTGCCTCGGATTCATAGCTCGAGGTCGCGGCCGGCGGGCGCGGACAGCGAGTCGGGCATTCAAATTGCATAGCCGCCGGACGTTATCAGTGAGGCCTCAAAGAGGCGAACGTGGAAGGGAGCGGCAGGCATCATGGCGACGACAACGAAGACGAAGGTGACGGCCAAGACGAACCGTCATAACGAGCTCAAGAAGATGCTCGAAGAGCGCCGCCGCGAATTGCTGAACGCAGTCCAAGGAAAGATTCGCGACGTGCGGGCTGACGGCGGCAAGGATCGGGACGTGCTGGATCAGGGCGAGAGCTCCGAAGTCGACATTCAGGAAGACATCGAATTCGCGCTGATTCAGATGAAGTCCGAAACGCTGAAGAAGGTGGATGCAGCGTTGCGCCGGCTTGACGAAGGCAGTTACGGCGACTGCTTCGAGTGCGGCGACGAGATCGCGGAAGCGCGCCTGCGGGCGCTGCCCTTCGCGGTGCGTTGCAAGGATTGCGAGGAAGCCCGCGAAACCGCGGAACGCCGTGAGCGCATGATGGCGCAGAAGCGTGGATCCTCGGCCCTGTTCTACGACGTGTCCAACTAAGACGAGCGGGTCCGCATAACAGGGCCCGCGCGCAGTTCCTGACACCCAACTCCCAGTCCTTGGGAGTTGGGGCGTTTGGGAGTTGGGAGCCGACGGCTCCTCGCAACCCGCTTCAGGGAAACAAAACCCGTTCACAGTCCTTGCGCGTCTCACCAAAGTAGGAGAGCATCGCGCCCATGACCGAACGTGACGAGAGTCTGGAACTGGAAGCGTTGTCGGTCAGCGACCGGGCGTTCTCTGTGCCCGACGAGCTGCCGATTCTTCCTCTCCGGGACACGGTGCTGTTTCCGAACTCGTTCATGCCCCTCGCGGTGGCGCGAGAATCCTCAGTTCGTCTGATCGACGAGGCCATATCCGCGGGCAAAGTGATCGGTGTGTTCACGCAGCGCGACGCCTCGGTCGAGGAGCCGCAGCAGGCCGACCTCTATGCCGTCGGCACCGCGAGCCACATCCACAAGATGTTCAAGCTCCCGGACGGAAGTCTGCGCCTGATTGTCCAGGGTCTGGCGCGCCTGACGCTGGCCGAGGTCACCGAAACACGCCCGTATCTGCGAGGGAAGGTCGCACCGGCAGTCGAATCGCTCGCCGAATCCGATCGTCTCGAGATCGACGCGCTGTTGAGGAACATCAAGACCAGCTTTCAGCAGGTCGTGTCGCTGTCGCCGCTGCTGTCCGACGACCTGCAAACGCTGGCCGCCAACATCACCGAGCCTGGCCGGCTCTCGGATTTCATTGCCTCGAGTCTCACCACGATTGCCACTCCGGTGAAGCAGGAGGTCCTCGAGACGCTGGACGTGCGTGCCCGCATGGACGCGCTCAATCGGATTCTGATCAAGGAGCTCGAGGTCCTCGAGCTCGGATCGAGGATTCAGTCGCAGGTGCAGTCGGAAGTCGGCCGAAACCAGCGCGAGTACTTCCTCAGAGAGCAGCTCAAGGCGATTCAGAAGGAGTTGGGGGAGGGCGACGACCAGACCAAAGAGATCGAGGAGCTCGAGGAAAAGGTTGAAACCGCCGGCATGCCGGAATTGGTCAAGAAGGAAGCGCTCCGCGAGCTCGATCGTCTCGCGAGAATGCCGGTCGCCGCCGCCGAGTACACCGTCTCGCGGACCTACGTGGATTGGCTGGTCACGCTGCCCTGGCAGAAGCGCAGCGAGGAGGTCATCGATCTCCCCAAGACCAAGCAGGTACTCGACACCGATCATTCAGGGCTGGAGAAGGCGAAGGACCGCATTCTCGAGTATCTGGCTGTGCGGAAGCTGAATCCGGACGTCAAAGGGCCGATCCTCTGTTTCGCCGGGCCCCCGGGCGTCGGCAAGACGTCGCTGGCGCGCTCCATTGCCACGTCCCTTGGCCGGAAGTTCGTGCGAGTCTCGCTCGGCGGCATGCGCGACGAAGCGGAGATCCGCGGCCATCGGCGTACCTACATCGGCGCGCTGCCGGGTCAGATCATTCAGGGTCTGCGCCGGGCGGAGACCCGGAACCCGGTCTTCATCCTCGACGAGATCGACAAGCTGGGCAACGACTTCCGCGGCGACCCGGCATCAGCGCTGTTGGAGGTGCTCGATCCCGAGCAGAACAACACGTTCCGCGACCACTACCTGGACGTGCCCTTCGACCTGTCGGAGGTGCTGTTCATCACGACCGCGAACGTGCTGCATCCGATTCCGCCGGCCCTCCGCGACCGGATGGAAGTCCTCGAGATCCCAGGCTATACGGAAGAAGAGAAGCTCGCCATCGCCCGTGACCATCTGGCGCAGAAGCAGATCACCAATCACGGCCTGACGCCCGAGCAGCTCATCATCACCGATGACGCCATTCGTACCGTGATTCATGGCTACACGCGCGAAGCCGGTGTGCGCAATCTCGAGCGCGAGCTCGGTGCGCTGTGCCGGAAGGCCGCGCGTCGTCGTGCCGAAGGCGCCGAGGAGCCGTTGACGATCACCCCGGCGATCGTTGTGGAGATGCTCGGCGCCCCGTCGTTCGCTGACGAGGAGATGGAAGAACGGACGAAGGATCCAGGCGTGGCGATCGGTCTTGCCTGGACGCCGGCCGGCGGCGATGTGCTTTTCATCGAGGCCTCGCGGATGGCCGGGACCGGTACCCTCACGATTACCGGTCAGCTCGGCGACGTGATGAAGGAATCAGCCCGCGCCGCGCTGTCCTGGTTCCGCGCGCACGCCGTGACCTACGGGGCGGATCCTGAGTTCTTCAAGAACGCCGAGATCCACCTGCACGTGCCCTCAGGCGCGATTCCGAAGGATGGTCCGTCCGCGGGTGTGACCATTGCCACGGCGCTGGCCTCCGCCCTCACGAAGCGGCCTGTCCGTGGCGACATTGCCATGACCGGTGAGCTGACGCTGTCGGGCCGCGTCCTGCCGGTGGGCGGCATCAAGGAGAAGGTGCTCGCGGCGCGCCGGGTCGGCATCCGCGAGGTCATCCTGCCGCGGCAGAACGAGAAGAATGTGGTGGAAGATCTGACCGAAGAGCTACGTCGCGAGCTGACCATCCACTACGTGCACAGCGTCGATGAAGTCCTGCTGCTCGCGTTGACGCCTTTGCCCAAGGCGAGAAGCGATCGAAGAACGGGGCGCAGGGTACAGGCGCCGCTGCAATAGCGGTCAACTCCCAACCCTCTGACGCTGGACCAACTCCCGACTCCCAATTGAGCCCTGGAAGTTGGGAAATCGAGTTAGAGGAACGACAGTCCGGCGACCGTCTTCAGATCGACGATCTCGCCCGACGCAATCATCGCTCGCACGGTCTCGAGCGAGAACCCCTGTGCTTCGATCTCTTCGTCCTCGTCTTGATGGGCCTCCTCATCGGCGGGCCCTCGTTCTCTCAGCCCGGACGCCTTGAAGAAGTGCATCTCTTCGTCGCAGTAGCCGGGTGTCGGGAAGAACGAGCCCACGCGCTCCATCTGCGACGGTATCAGCCCGATCTCTTCGTGGCACTCCCGGATCGCCGCCTTCTCGACATCTTCACCAGGCTTCAAGCTGCCTGCGGGCAGTTCCCAGGCGGCGCGGCCGATCGCGTGCCGGTACTGGCGGACCAGCACGATCTCGCCTGACCCGGTCACCGGCAGGATCACGACTGAGCCGGGGTGACGGATGATTTCCGCCTTCAGCTCGCCACCCGCGGGCAGCGTGATGGTTTCAACCTGCACCGTGAAGATGCGCCCCTGATAGATCGTGTGGATCTCGCGCGGGACGATAGGCTTCTGCATGTCTACTGTTCGGTTTCTTCAGGAGGCCATCCCGGGAGGCCGTCCAGGATCCGCTCCAGGTCGTCAGGAAGTGGCGCAAGGAACTGCATGCGCCGGTTCTCGCGCGGGTGCGTAAAGACCAGGCGTGCGGCGTGCAGAAACGGCCGCTCGAGTCTTTGCACGGCGCGAATGTCGCCGGCCACGCGGCGGTGGACGCCTCCGTACAGCGAGTCGCCAACGATTGGGTGGCCGATCGCGCTCAAGTGGACGCGAATCTGGTGGGTCCTGCCGGTGTGAATCGCGACCTGGCACAGGGTCAGACCCGGCAAGTGATGGGCACGTGTGATCCGCGTGACCGCCTCTCGCGCATGCTTGCTGCGCGAGGACATCTTCTGCCGGTTGGACGGGTCGCGACCGATCGCCGCGTCGATGCGGCGGCCAGCCTGAACGACACCCCAGACGAGCGCGATGTATTCCTTCTCGACCTCGCGATCGTGGAATTGACGCGACAGCTCCTGGTGTGCGCTGTCGTTCTTGGCGATCACCATGAGGCCGGACGTCCCGCGATCCAGCCGATGGACGATGCCGGGCCTGAGCTCACCGCCGATCCCGCTGAGATCGGTGAGGTGGTGCAGCAGTGCGTTCACCAGTGTGCCCGACGCATGGCCGGCGCCCGGATGGATCACCATTCCAGCCGGCTTGTTCAGCACTGCGAGGTCGGCGTCCTGGTAGAGGATCTCGAGAGGGAGTTCCTGCGCCGCGACCGGCGATGGCACGGCGTCGGGAGCGTCGACCCTGATCTGGTCGCCGTCGCGCACGAGGAAGTTCGCTTTCGGTGGCGCGGAAAGTGGTTCAGCCGGACCTGACGGTCCCCCTCTGCGCAGCGACTGGCGACGCACCACCACGTGGCCGTCGGTGATCAGTCTTTGGATCTGCGAACGGGAATAGTCGGCAAGAACCGAGACGAGGAAGCGGTCCACGCGCTGGCCGTCGTAGTCGGGCGGGACGGTGAACTCAAAGCTCAACACTCAACACTGATCCTGACACTCAAACACTGCTCCAGAAACGAATACTGACGCTGGACGCTCGGCGATTCGAGCATCAGGCTGCGGCGCGCTTGCGGCCGCGCTTCTCCTGCGGCGTCTCCGGAGTGGACCGCGCCAGCCATAGCAGCATGGCCAGGCTGAGCGGCGCCAGAATCAGCGAGATGAACTGCGACGTGGAGAACACGCCCAGCACGACGCCGCGTGGGTCGCCGCGATAGATCTCGATGACGTACCGCGAGATGGCGTAGAGAAGCATATAGGCCCAGAACGTCCGGCCGGCAAACTGGCGCCCGCGTCGCTCGGTCGCCAACAGAAGCACGAGAATCAGGAGCTCGGCGCCAGCCTCGTAGAGTTGCGTGGGATGCAGCGGGATGTTGAGGGGCGTGCCCACGTTGGCCAGCGCGAGCGGATTCGTGAAGATGATCGCCCACGGTACATCGGTCGGCTTGCCGTAACAGCACCCGGCGGCAAGACACCCGAGCCGGCCGGTGACATGTCCCAGCGCGATCCCCGGCGCAAACACATCACACGTCGTCCAGAAGGGCATCCGGTGTTTGGCGATGTACCAGAAGGCCACCGCCACCGACAGCAGCAGCCCGCCGTAGAAGACGCCGCCGGCACGGACCAGCGAGAACAGGTCCGCCGGAGAACGGCGGAACTGATCGAAGTCGATGATGAGCAGGAGGAGCTTTGCGCCGACCAGCGCGGCGATGATGATGTAGATGCCGAGGTCGAGGACGCGGTTGGCATCGAGCCCTCGCTTCTTGGCGCGCGACATGGCCAGCCGCAGGCCAAGTAGGTACGAGGCCGCGAGCAGCACACCGTACGAGTAGACCGTGACCGGGCCGATGCTAAACAGTTCTGGATACACGGTAGAGACGTCCTGCCCCGAGCATGTCGAGAATCATGAGTGCGACGCCGATGTTAATGGCGGCGTCGGCCACATTGAAAGCCCAGAAATGCCAGCCGCCGCGGTAGAAGTCGAAAAAGTCCAGCACGTATCCGTAGACGATGCGGTCAATCAGGTTGCCGATGGCACCGCCAATGACGAACGAGAGGCCCGCTCGCGTCAGCCGCTGCTCAGGTGCGAGCATGGCCACGTACACCGTCAGACCCACGAGCGCCGTCGTTTGCAGCAGCGCCAGCACGGCCGCCTTGTACGGGAAGTCGAGGGCGTTCATCAGCCCGAAGGCGGCGCCTGTATTGTGGACTCTGGTGAGGTCGAAAAGGCCGGGAATGACCGTGTAGCTCTCGAACAGCTCGAGGCGGGGCCGGACCGCGGCCTTGACGACCTGGTCGAGGATCACGACGAGCGCGACAACCCAGAGCAGCAGCGGACGACGGGCTGGCATGACGTCAGCAGTTGACGAGGCCGGCGAGTGCGTCGACGCAGCGGTCGCAGATGCCGGCGCATTCCGTGTCGATCCGCACGCTCGGCACGAAGCGCCAGCATCGCGCGCACTTCACACCGGGCGCCTTCTCCACGTCGATCCGGACCTCGTCCGGGCCCTCGGTCGAGCCCACGGTGAGGGCGACGTCTGACACGTTGAAGAGCATCGGCAGGTCCGAGCGATGGTTCCTGAGCAAGGCCCCCACTGGACCGCTGGCCGCGATGATCACGCGCGCGCCCAGCGACGTGCCGATCACCTTGTCCTTGCGCTTCTGCTCGAGGGCGGCATTGACGACCTCACGCACGCTCAGCAGGCGGCCCCACTCGTCAAGAAGCGGGCGATTCGTGAGCCGCTCGACCGCCGGAAAGTCCGCCAAGTGCACCGATGCGGCGCGGGCGCCCGGCAAATGACGCCAGAGATCGTCGGCGGTGACCGGCAGGATCGGCGCCAGGAGACGCGCGAGGCCGTCGCAGATCAGGTACATGACCGTCTGTGTGGAGCGGCGCTCCGGCGAGGCAGCCCCGAGCGTGTACATCCGGTCCTTCGTGACGTCCACGTAGAAGGCGCTCAGGTCAACGGTCGCCAGCATGTTCAGCGTTTGCGACACGGTGGAGAAGTCGTACTCGTCGTACGCCCGGAGCATCTTCTGCGCGGCCTCGGCGTACCGTGCCAGCGCGAAGCGGTCCACCTCGTCGAGTGTCTCCACCGGCACCATGTCGGTCGCCGGGTCGAAGTCGTACAGGTTGGCGACGAGGATGCGGCACGTGTTCCGGAGCTTGCGGTAGACGTCAACGACGCGGGTGAGGATCTCCTTGCTGACGCGCAGTTCCTCGGTGAACTCCGTCATCGCCACCCAGAGACGGATGATCTCGGCGCCGCTCTCCTTGATGACGTCCTGCGGCACGATGGTGTTGCCGAGCGACTTCGACATCTTCCGGCCTTCGAGGTCGATGAGGAAGCCGTGGGTCAGGACCTCGCGATAGGGCGGCCGTCCGCGTGTAGCCAACGCCACGAGCAGCGAGCTCTGGAACCAGCCCCGATGCTGGTCGCTGCCCTCGAGGTACATGTCCGACGGCCACGTCAGCTCGGTGTATCTCGGTAGCACCGCCTCGTGGCTGGAACCGGAGTCGAACCAGACGTCGAGAATGTCGGCCTCACGCTCGAACGAGGTCCCTCCGCACGAGGGGCACGCGAGGCCGTCGGGCAGGAACTCGTCGATCGGGCGCTCGTACCAGGCGTCAGCGCTGTACTGCTCGAAGACGGTTGCCGCTTTGGTGATGAGCGCCGGTGTGAGCACTGCTTCGCCGCACGCGGTACAGTCGACGGCCGGGATCGGTACGCCCCACGCCCGTTGTCGCGAGATGCACCAGTCCGGGCGGTTCGACACCATGTTGAAGATGCGGTCGTGGCCCCACGCCGGAATCCATTTCACCTGGTGATCGATCGCCTGGCGTGCCGCCTCGCGCATCGTCCGCAGCTGGCCATCCTCGCAGGCGACCGCCGGCTCGCCGTCGAGCCGGACGAACCACTGCGAGGTCGCGAGGAAGATCACCGGGTTGTGGCAGCGCCAGCAGTGCGGGTACTGGTGTGAGAACGTCTCGCGGTGCCAGAGGCGCCCGCGGTCCTTCAGCGCCTGCTCGACGTGCGGGTTCGCGTCGAACACTCGCTGCCCGCCGAAGAGTTGCACGGTGTCGAGGAAGTGACCGCCCGGGCCGACCGGTGCGTAGATCTCGAGTCCGTACTTCACGCCAGTGAGAAAATCGTCTGCTCCGTGTCCTGGCGCGGTGTGCACGGCGCCCGTGCCTTGCTCGAGCGTGACGTAGTCGGCGAGCACGCCAACGGAGTCGCGCTCGTAGAGGGGATGCCGGAAACGGATCCCTTCGAGCTGTTCACCCTTGAAGCGCGCGACCGGAGAGCCGAACGTGCGTCCCACCGTCTGGCCGACTCTCTCCGCCAGGCCCTCCGCGACGATCACGGTGCGGCCCTCGACCTCATACGCCGCGTAGTCGAACTCCGGATGGAAGGCGATCGCCAGGTTCGACGGAATCGTCCACGGGGTCGTCGTCCAGATGAGAACCGAGACGTCGCGGCCGGCGAGCGCCGGCACCCGGGTCGTCAGCTCGCCTGCACTCTCCGAGTTCAGCGGGAACTCGACGAAGATCGACGGCGACGAGTGATCCTCGTATTCCACTTCCGCTTCGGCGAGGGCCGTGCGGCAATGGATGCACCAGTGCACCGGCTTCTTGCCCTTGTAGACGAGACCGCGCTCGACGAACTTGCCGAGGGCGCGCGCGATGTCGGCCTGGTACTGAAAGCTCATCGTGACGTACGGATGGTCCCAGTCGCCAAACACCATCAGGCGCTTGAACTCGGTCGTCATCACGCCGACGAACCGTTCCGCGTAGGCGCGGCAGGCGCGGCGGATGTCGGCCCTCGACATGTCCTTCTTCTTCGGTCCGAGCTCCCGGTCGACGCGCAGCTCGATCGGCAGGCCGTGGCAGTCGTAGCCCGGTGTGTACGGAGCATCGAAACCGGCCATCGTGCGCGACTTGACGACGACGTCCTTCAGGATCTTGTTGAGCGCGGTGCCGAGGTGAATCTGGCCGTTCGCGTAGGGAGGGCCGTCGTGCAGGACGAACTTCGGCGCGCCGCGGCGCAGCTCGCGGATCTGCCCGTACAGGTTCATCGCCTCCCATCGCGCGAGCGCTTCAGGCTCGGCGGTTTGGAGGCTCGCTTTCATCGGGAAACCTGTTTTGGGCAGGTTGACCGTGTCTTTCCACTCGGGCATAGGGGTCGTCGGCAGCAAGCGGTCGGCAGTCGGCAGTAGGCGGTGCCGCCACCTTCTGTGCAGGCCGCCTCCAAACCACTGCCAACTGCCTGCTGCCAACCGCCTACTGATTGTAGCCCGGCCCTATAATTCGGCGATGGCCACGCTCGAACGCCAGTCCGGGAGCGCCTCGACGGTCCATGAAGAGGTGCTCGGCAACGGTCTGCGCGTCCTCATCCAGGAGGTGCACACCGCGCCGCTGGCCACGGTGTGGGCCTGGTATCGCGTCGGCTCGAAGGATGAAGGGCCAGGACTCACCGGCGTCTCCCATTGGGTCGAGCACATGAATTTCAAGGGCTCGACGAACATCCCGCGCGACAAGATCAAGGGGATCATCGAGCAGTACGGCGGCTACTGGAACGGCTACACCTGGATCGACCAGACCACCTACACGGAAACGGCCACGCGCGACGCCCTCGATCGGATGCTCTTCATCGAGGCCGAGCGAATGGGTGCGTGCCTCTACGATCCTGTCGAGTGCGAGTCCGAACGGACGGTCATCATCTCGGAGCTCCAGGGCGGTGAGAACGACCCCGATCAACTTCTCGATCAGGAGCTGACCGCGACCGCCTTCCGCGCGCACACCTATCGCCACCCGACGATCGGCTGGCTGGGCGATCTGCAGACGATGACGCGCGACGACCTCTACGGCCACTACCGTCGCTTCTACGTGCCGAGCAACGCGACGCTGGTGATTGTGGGAGACATCGACACGCAGGACGCGATGCGCGAGGTCGTGAAGCACTTCGGGGCGATTCCACCCGGCGACGTCGGGCGGCGTCCGCGGACGAAGGAGCCCGAGCAGCTCGGCGAGCGGCGCCTGACGATCGCCAAAGAGGGCACGACCGCGTACCTCAAGATCGCGCATCACGCTCCCGCCGCCGGCGACGCCGATTTCTTTCCGATGCTCGTGCTGGACGCCGTGCTGACCGGCGCCAAGGGCGTGAACCTCTGGGCCAGCTTTCGCACGCCGCCTCCGCAGCGCAGCGCGCGTCTCTATCAGGCACTGGTGAACACGGGACTCGCGTCCGGCATCGCTGGCGGTCTGGTTCCGACGCAGGAGCCGTTTGTGTACACGATTTCGGCCACCGCCACCGATGGAACCGAGCTCGCACGGCTCGAACAGTCAGCGGTTGTCGAGATCGAGCGAGTGCGGCGAGAGGGGATCACGCCTCAGGAGTTGCTGAAGGCCAAGACGCAGCTGCGCGCCCGGCTGGTCTTCGAGAACGACAGCATCACGAACATCGCGCATCAGCTCGGCTACTTCGAGACGATCGCCAGCTGGCGTGTCTACCCGTCGATTCCCGGCTGCATCGAATCGGTCACGCTCAATCAAGTGGCTGACGTGGCCGCGAATCGCCTGCGATCGTCGAACCGCACGATCGGGTGGTTTTGTCCGCTGCCCCAATGACGGCCCTGCCCACGGCCGCCTCCAGAGGACTCGCGCCGACGCGCGACGTGCTTCCGAACGGTGTGACGGTTCTCTCGAAATCGACCGCGGTGACGCCGGCGGTCACGCTCAACGCCTCGATTCACGCCGGTGCGATCTTCGATCCCCCCGCGCTCGATGGCGTCTCGCATTTCGTGTCGAAGACGATCGACCGGGGCACCACCACGCGCTCGGCGGACCAAATCGCCGAGGAGCTGGACGGGCGCGGAGTCTCGCTGGCCGTCTTGCTGTCCCGGCATGCGCTCTCGCTCACGTGCACATGCCTCGTCGAAGATTTCGAGGCGGTGCTCGCCCTGCTGGCCGACATCATCAGGGCCCCGACGTTTCCACCGGCGGAAGTGGACTCTCGACGCGGCGAAGTCATCACCCTCATCAGACAGGACGAGGACAGCCCCGCCGTGGTGGCTGTTGACGCCCTGATGGAGGCGCTCTACGGCCACGTCCATCCGTACGGGCGCCGGACACGGGGTACGGCGGAGACCGCCGAGCGCATCGACCGCGCGGTGCTCCAGGCCTTTCACGCCGCGCACGTCACGCCAGCGGCCTTGTCCCTGGCCATCGTTGGCGATATCGAATCGGGTCGTGCGCGTGATGCGGCATCGGCCTCGTTCGGTGGATGGACGGGCACGCCAGGTGCGCAGGTCGAGTTTCCGCCCGTCCCTGGGGCCAGCGGCCGGCGGACGCGCGTCGTTCCGATGATGAACAAGTCGCAGGCAGACGTCGCGTACGGGTTCACGGCGATCACCCGGGCCGACCCGGCCTACTACGCGTTCTGGCTCATGAACAACATCCTCGGCCAGTACTCGCTCGGCGGCCGGCTCGGTGACAGCATTCGCGAGCGGCAGGGCATGGCGTATTACGTCTTCAGCACGCTCGACGCCAACCTGGCTCCCGGTCCGCTGATGATCCGCGCCGGCGTGAGCCCGTCGAACGTTGCGCGCGCCGTCGCCTCGATCGATGCGGAGCTCGCGAGCCTGGTGGCTGACGGTCCGACCGAGCAGGAAGTGATCGAATCCAAGCAGTACCTGATCGGATCGCTCCCGCGGACGCTCGAGACCAATGCCGGTATCGCCAGCTTCCTGCAGACCACGGAGTTCTTCGGGCTCGGGCTGGACTACGATGTGCGTGTGCCGGGTCTGCTGCAGGCAGTTACACGCGACGCGGTGCACGATGCGGCGCGACGCGTCGTTGATCCGTCGAAGGCCGCCGTGGTCGTCGCGGGGCCGTACGACGGGCCGCTGCCGTGAATGCGCCCAAGGTCACCGCCGTCTTCTTCGACGTCGATTTCACGCTGATCTATCCGGGCCCCACGTTTCAAGGCGAGGGGTACGCGCGTTTCTGCGAGCAGTACGGCATCAGCGTCGACACCTCCCGGTTCGACCGCGCCGTGCGCGCCGCCTCGTCGATCCTGGACGAGGCGCAGGAACATGTGTACGACGCGGAGATCTTCGTCCGCTACACGCGCCGCATCATCGAGGAGATGGGTGGCTCGGGGAACCGGCTGAACGACTGCGCGCGGGAGATCTACCAGGAGTGGGCCGAGTGCCAGTACTTCTTCCTCTACGATGACGTCGCGCCGGTCCTGCGGGCGCTGGCGTCACGCCGCCTCACGATCGGCCTCATCTCCAATTCACACCGCTGTCTCTCGTCGTTTCAGCAGCACTTCGAGCTCGAGGGCCTGATCACCGCCGCCGTCTCCTCGTCCGATCACGGCTACATGAAGCCGCACCCGAGCATCTTCACCGCGGCGCTGACGCTCGCCGGCGTGGACGCGAACGAGTCGGTGATGGTGGGGGACAGCCTCACGCACGACATCGAGGGCGCGCAGCGGGTCGGCATGCGCGGCGTGCTCGTGCATCGCTCCAACGATCCGGCGCCTCAGACCGATGTCCCTGTGATCCGGGCGATGACCGAGTTGCCGGGACTTCTGTAGTTCAAAACGCAAAACGCAAAACTCAAACACTGTCCAAGCCCAAAGCCCAAAGCCGAGAGCCTGGAGCCGACCCGATCACCCCGGCGGCCAGGTGAGGCCGCGGCCGGCGAGCAGGTGCAGATGAATGTGAAACACCGTCTGCCCCGCGTCGCGGTTGGTGTTGAACACGGTGCGGTAGCCGCGGTCCGAGTAGCCCTGCTCCTTCGCGATTCGCGCCGCCGTCCGCTGCATCGAGCCGACCAGGGCATCGTCGCCCGGTCCGAGATCGTTCAGCGTTGCGATGTGCCTGCGCGGGATGATGAGGACGTGGAGCGGCGCCTGCGGGTTGATGTCCTTGAGCACGACCAGCTCCTCGTCCTGGTACACGAAGGTCCCCGGAATCTGGCCGCCGATGATCTTGCAGAAAAGGCAGTCGGTCATGACGCTGGGATTGGGAGTTGGGACGAGTATCGGATTGGGAGTTGGGAGTTGCGTCAGTCTCCCCGCTGAATGATCGCTGTCCGCGGAATGCCCTGCAGGTCCTCGCGCACGCGCTCGACGCGGAGTGTCGGCCGCGCCGAGACGAGGATGCGGAGCTCGTCTTCCTGCCCGTACCCGAATTCCATCACCAGCCAGCCCCCCGGCTGGAGTTTCGTAATCGCGGCGTCCAGCACGGCCTGAAGGCCGCGCAGCCCGCTGGCGCCGCCGAAGAGCGCGACCTCAGGTTCGTGACGCACGCCGCGGGTGAGGGCGGGCTTGTCGCCCTCCTTGACGTAGGGCGGGTTGGCCATGATCAGGTCGAACACATCCTCGACGCCGTCGAGATAGGACGTCTCGACGAACGTGATGCGGTCATCCACGCCATGCCGCCGCGCATTCGCGCGCGCGACGTGCAGCGCGTCGGCCGACACGTCGGTCGCCGTAATCTGACACTGCGGCAGCTCATGAGCCATGCTGATCGCGAGGTTGCCGCTGCCGGTGCCGACGTCGGCCAGCCACGGCGACGTCACGTCCATCGCCTGCAGAATCGCCAGCGCCTCCTCGACGATGAACTCGCTTTCAGGGCGTGGGATCAGCACCGCAGGACTGACGCCGAAGTCGAGTCCCCAGAACTCGCGCGCCCCCACGATGTAGGCGGCGGGCTCCCGCGCAATCCGGCGTGCGATCCATTCAGAGAGCTGCGGTTCGAGTGATGCCGGCGGCGAGGCGGCTTTCTCGGCGAGCAGTCGGGCGCGATCCCAGCCGAGGATGGTGCAGGCGAAGAGCGGCACGTCGACGGCCGCTTCGGCCGGTGCGATGCCCGCCGACACGAGCTGGGCGCGAGCCGTGGCGAGCGCCTCGTGAAGCGAGTGCATCAGGCTTCGACGTGCGTGGCGTGTTTCAGCTTTTCCGCGTTGTAGAACGCGGCGACCTGCTCGAGGAGCTCACCCATGTCGCCCTCCAGGACGTCATGGAGGCGGTGCGTCGTGAAGTTGACGCGATGGTCGGTGATGCGACTGTCCCTGAAGTTGTAGGTGCGGATCTTGTCGGAGCGATCGCCCGTGCCCACCTGGCTGCGCCGCTCCTTGGCGATCGCGTCCTGCTGCTTCTGCATCTCCATCTCGTAGAGACGCGCGCGCAGCACTTTCATCGCCTTTGCCCGGTTCTTGATCTGCGACTTCTCGTCCTGCTGTGAGACGACCAGATTCGTCGGGAGGTGCGTGATGCGCACGGCCGAATAGGTCGTGTTCACGCTCTGGCCGCCGGGGCCGCTGGAGCAGAACGTGTCGATGCGCAGGTCCTTGTCGTTGATCTGGATGTCGACTTCTTCCGCCTCGGGCAGGACGGCTACAGTCGCGGCCGACGTGTGGATGCGGCCGCTGGCTTCCGTGGCCGGGACACGCTGCACGCGGTGCCCGCCGCTCTCGTATTTCAGGCGGCTGTACACGCCCTTGCCTTCAATCGAGACGATCGCTTCCTTCAATCCGCCGCTGCCGGCGTCGCTGCTCGACATGACATCGAGCCGCCAGCCCTGACGCTCGGCGTATCGCGTATACATCCGGAACAGCTCGCCCGCGAAGAGCGCCGCCTCCTCACCGCCGGCGCCGGCGCGAATCTCGAGGATGACGTTCTTCTCGTCGTTCGGGTCCTTGGGAACGAGAAGGACTTTCAGTTCTTGCAGCAACCCGTCGCGGCGGGCGGTCAGCGTCTTCAGTTCCTCGTCGGCCAGCTCGCGCATCTCGGCATCGGCGCCCTTGGCCAGTTCTTCGGCGCCCGCGATGTCCTGCTCGACGGTCTTGTACTCGCGGAACTTCTCGACAAGCGGCTCCAGCTCCGACAGCGCCTTCGCGGCCTTCTTGAACTCGTTGGGGTCCGCCTGGACCTCCGCCGAGCCGACGCGGGCCATCAGCTCTTCGTAGCGGGATTCAACCGTGGATAGCTTTTCGAACATGGTGTGTGCGGGCCGCCTGAAGGCGGCCCCTACGAGTCTAGGGTATCAGCCTCCGGAGACGGGGGGAAGGAAGGCCACTTCGTCACCCTCGCTCACCGACGCCGACATTCGCGCATAATCCGCGTTCACAGCCACCGACATCGTCCGTTCGTATTCACCGAGCGCAGGCATTTCCGTCACCAGCGCCCTCCATACTGTTTGGACGGTTGCCGGGTCGGGGACGTCCCTGACCAGCTCGCCTGAGCCGGCCAGGTCCCGCAGTCGCGCGAAGAGGCGGATGGTTACGCGCATGCGATTCGATAGGCCGTCTGCCGGGCCGACTCGTCGTTCGGATCGGCTGTGGCCCCCTCGAGCCAGACGTCACCGCCGGCGAAGTGCTCGTGCTTCCAGATCGGGACGATCTGCTTCACGCGCTCGATCGTGTAGCGGCAGGCGGCAAAGGCATTGGCGCGATGCGGCGAGGCGGCCACGATGATGATGCTGGCCTCGCCAATCTCCAGGCGGCCAATGCGATGGTGCACCCCGACGCGCGTATCAGGCCAGGCCTGGCGTGCCTCGTCCACGATCAAGGTCAGCGCGCGGACCGCCAGCGGCTCGTAGGATTCGTACTCGAGGAACTCGACGCGGCGGCCCTGATTGTGGTCCCGGACCAGCCCGATGAACGGCGTGATCGCGCCGTCACCAGTGCCCGAGCTGGCGATCTCGTTCACCAGCGCCTGCAGATCGAGCACCTGAGTCGTGACCGCGACGAGCGGGGACGGCATAGGTTCAGTATAGCGAGCCGGACACTACTTCCAGCCGATCGGACGGCCCTCGCGATACCACGGCAGCCGGCCGCTGGCGGCATTGGCAAAGGTTCGCGCCGGGTTGAAGATCAGACGCAGGCTGGCGCGCCAGACGCGATTGGTGACTCTGGCTTCGATCCACTTCACCAGGAAGCGGTCGAGGGCGTCCTCAGCCACGACGAGCCCGAACGCTCCGACTGGCGTCACGACATGATCGACCCATCCGGTCGTCTCGGGGCGCATGCCGACGTTGCCGATCGACGCCTCGCTCAACGGCCCGAACTCGAACTGCAGGCTGTAGACCGCCGTCCAGGCCGCGGCCCTTCCGCGCGACGCCCAGTAGTGCCTGCTCAAGCCGATCTCGTTGGGCGCCCCCGACTCGTGATCCAGCCAGATATAGCCGGCCGCGGCGCCATGAATCGGATGGCCGATGTAATTCACCCACCACGCATCGCTGTCTTCCCACTGGTGCGGGATGCGCACCGAGCGACGGTAGTCGCTCCAGAACGGACCATCCAGCTCGCGCCGGGTTTTCTCCTGCAGTGCGACGCGTATTCCGTGCTCGATGAGCAGCAGTTTCAAAGAGTCCGCGAACGCTCCGAGTACAGCCGCGCCTTCGTGCGTTTCTGTGACGGCGGCCGCACTCGTCTGCGCTCCGAGAGGAGCACTGACCACGGCGAGAACCGCCGTCATGGCGAACCCGATCCACTGACTTTTCACTTTGAACTTTGAAGTTTGAAGTTGAAGAAGTGGTCCATCGGCCCATGCCCCTTGCCGAGATCGGGCGCGCCGAGGATCGCGCCGGCCACATATTGCTGCGCGGCGGGAATCGCCTCGCGCAGCGTCCGTCCGAGCGCAAGGCTCGCGGTGATCGCCGCCGAGAACGTGCAGCCGGTTCCATGTGTATGGCGCCCGGGCACGCGCGCAATGCGGAACTCGATGAGCTCGCCACGATCCCACAGCAGATCGGTGATGTCGTCCGAAGGCAGGTGGCCGCCTTTGATGACGACCGCTGTGGCGCCCATCGCCGCGATGCGGCGCGCCGCTTCCCGACGATCCTCGTCGTCACGGATCGTGATCCCAGTGAGCGCCTCGGCCTCAGGAATGTTCGGCGTGACCAGGAATGCCTGCCGCAACAGCTCCGTCTTCATGGCGCCCAGCGCTTCATCGTCGATCAAACGGTCACCGCTCTTCGCGATCATCACGGGATCGACGACCAGAAACGGAATCTCGAGCTCGCGAACCGCCGCGGACACGGCCTCGACGATGGCCGCGTTGGCGAGCATCCCGGTCTTGGCGGCATGAGCGCCGATGTCGGAGAAGACGGCCTCGATCTGCGCCGTCACCAGGTCGGCGGACAGCGCTTCGAACATGGTCACCCCGAGCGTGTTCTGGGCGGTGACGGCGGTGATGGCGGACGTGCCGTACACCCCGTACGCGGCAAACGTCTTGAGGTCGGCTTGGATGCCTGCGCCAGCGCCGGAATCGCTCCCCGCGA
The DNA here is from genome assembly GCA_035293405.1 of Vicinamibacterales bacterium. GTDB lineage: Bacteria > Acidobacteriota > Vicinamibacteria > Vicinamibacterales > UBA2999 > Gp6-AA40. The sequence goes on from DATDOE010000089.1 coordinate 17,411, forward strand.
TCGTCAGCGCGGTCCGCATCGACTAGACACTAACGCGAGTCGGTGCGGCCCACGAGACGCCAGAGCGCCGGGACGAGGCTTGCAGCGGCGGCGAGCTTGATGAGATCCGGGACGATGAACGGATACAGCCCCGTGCCGAGGGCGACAGAGAAGCCCACCGGTGTACCGGTGGCGGTGCGCGCAAACAACCCGAGCCACGTGACGCCGGCGGCGAAGATGATCACCAGGCCGGCCAGCATGGCGAGTACGGATGTCGCGTAGCGACGGTCGAAGCCTCGTTCGGCCAGATACCCCGCGACGAACGCGGCGATCGGATATGCCATGAGATATCCGCCGGTGGGCCCGAGCAGTCGCAGCGCGCCTGGCGGCAGTGTCGCGGACGCGGCGAACACCGGCAGTCCGGCAATGCCGGCCGCAAGGTAGAGAATCTGGCTCGCCGAGCCAAGCCGTGATCCGAGTGCGAGGCCGCCGACCAGCACAACCATGGGCTGTAGCGTGAACGGCACCGCCGTGAACGGAAGAGGAAAGCTGATTTGTGCGGCGGCCGCGGTCAGCGCCGTGACGAACAGCACTGAGGCGACCTGGATTCCGCGCGTGAATCCGATGGACTCGCGGCGCGAGGTGAGCAGGCCCACGAGCGTGGCCGAGGTCGTCGCAGTCATGGCCGGGAATTGTACCCCACCGTAGTCGGGTCTGGGTTTACGGCGCCAGGACGAGCAAGTACTGGTACTGCAGATTCTCGCTCGACAGAATGCGCAGCCCGGCGGCGGCGGCGTCCGCCTCGACGAGCGAGCGATCGACGCGTTCGTTCGGCTCGGGTCCCGGGCCGCCGCTACCCGGCTTCCAGTTCGCGATGCCGATCCGGCCGGCGGGTTTCAGTGCGCGCGCCAGGTTGCGAAGGAACGCGACGCGGTCTTCGACTTCCTGGTAGGCATCGACGACGAGCACGGCGTCGAAGGTCTTCACCGGGAGATTCGGATTGCTGCCGGAGCCGATTCGGGTCTGCACGTTCTGCAGACCTTCGCGACTGACGCGCCGGCGAATCGCCTCGATCATGAGCCGCTGCACATCCTGCGCGTAGACGACGCCGTTGGGGCCGACGCGGTGCGCGAGGCGAATCGTGAACCAGCCGGCGCCCGCGCCGACGTCAGCCACCGTGGAGCCGTCCGCCACGTGCAGCGCGTCCATGATCTGTTCCGGCTTCTGCCACAGCGCGCGATCCGGCCGCTCGAGCAGGCCCAGATCGAGTGGCGGGAACAGCCGGCCGTGACGCTGCGGCGGCGGAGAAGGCGCTGCCTGCGTTTGCGCGGTGGGCGTCGGAAGTTGGGAATGGGCCAACGCGAGCGCGACTACGAGCGCGAGCGCTTTCATGATGTCCCTCCCGCGATGCCGGGACGTGTCATTGCCTCGGCGGAGAGGATGCGATCGAGCTGCGGCGCCTCCATCAGGCCGCTTTCGAGTACCAGGTCGCGGATGGATCGGCCGGTCGCGACTGCCTGCTTCGCGATCTCCGCTGTCTTCGCGTAGCCGATGTACGGGCTGAGCGATGTGGCGACAGCAGTGCTCCGCGCGAGGAGCTCCTGACAGCGCTCCACGTTGGCTTCGATGCCGTCCACGGTTCGCGTGCGCAACGCGATCATCGCGTTACGGAGGATAGTCGAAGAGTGGATGGCGTTCCAGGCGATCACCGGCATCATCACGTTGAGCTCGAGCTGGCCGGCGTCCGCCGCGGCGCAGATGGTGGTATCGCAGCCGTACACCTGGTAGCACACCTGGTTCACCATCTCGGGCACCGACGGGTTCACCTTGCCGGGCATGATCGACGAGCCCGGTTGTACCGGCGGCAGCGTGATCTCGGCCAGACCGGCACGCGGGCCGGAGCTGAGAAGCCGAAGGTCACTCGCGATTTTCGATAGCTCCACCGCAAGACGACGCATCGCGCCGGAGTAGGCGAGGACATCCCCCATGCTCTGAGTCACACGAAAGAGATTTGCCGCAGGCACGACGTCGATGCCGGTCAGCGTCTCGAGGTTGCCCACCGCGCGCCTGGTGTAGTCGTCGCCGGCGTTGAGCCCGGTGCCGATCGCCGTGGCCCCGAGGTTCAACTCCTTCAATTGTTCAGACGCGCGCTCGATCTCGTCGGCCCCGCGCTCGAGGCAGGCCGCGTAGCCGCCGAACTCCTGCCCGAGGGTCATCGGCACCGCGTCCTGCAGGTGCGTGCGGCCGGCCTTGAGCACCGACGCGAACGCGTCAGCCTTGCGGCCGAGCGATGAGGCCAGCGCGCGTGCCGCCTCGACGAGCGTCCGATGGCCGAGGAGCAGCGCCAGCCGTGTGGCCGTCGGGAACACGTCGTTGGTCGACTGTCCCATGTTCACGTGGTCGTTGGGATGGACGAGGCGGTACTCGCCCCGTGCGCCGCCGAGGAGCTCCGAGGCGCGATTGGCGAGCACCTCGTTGGCGTTCATGTTGTGCGACGTGCCGGCGCCGGCCTGGTACACGTCCACGACGAACTGGTCGGCCAGTGCGCCCCTCAGTACGTCGTCCGCCGCTCGAACAATCGCCTCACCGACCCGCGGCTCGAGGCGCGCCAACGTGACGTTGGCCTGGGCCGCCGCTTTCTTGACGAGCATCGTGGCGGCGATGAGATCGGCGGGAGCCCGGAGACCGCTAATCGGGAAGTTCTCGACCGCGCGGGCAGTCTGAATGCCGTAGTACGCCTCGGAGGGGACGGCATACTCGCCCAGGGCGTCGCGTTCGACGCGGGTCATTTCATCAAATTATACTGGTCAGATGGCTTCGTCATTTTTCGATAGCGTGGTCGCTCTTGTCGTCCGCACCTCGACCGACTTGCCGCCAGACGTGCGCGCCGCGATGAAAGTGGCCATCGGCCAGGAGCAGGCGGGGACGCAATCGTCGCAGGCACTCGCCGTGATCGCGCAGAACATCGACCTGGCGGCCGACTGCGAGGGGGCCATCTGCCAGGACACCGGCATGCCGACCTTCGAGGTGAAGGCGCCTGTCGGCGCCAACCAGATCGTGATGAAGCGGCAGATCCGCGACGCCGTGGCCGAGGCCACCAAACGCGGCAAGCTGCGACCGAACTCCGTCGACTCCCTGACCGGCGAGAACTCCGGCAACAATCTCGGCCCGGGCACGCCGATCATGCATTTCGATCAGTGGGAGAATGACGAGGAGATCGAGGTGAAGCTGATTCTCAAGGGCGGCGGCTGCGAGAACATGAACGCGCAGTATTCGCTGCCGGCCGAGCTGCCGAATCTGGGCCGCGCCGATCGGTCGCTCGAGGGCGTGCGCAAGTGCATCCTGCACGCGGTGTGGAACGCACAGGGCAAGGGCTGCGCGCCGGGCGCCGTCGGCGTGTGCATCGGCGGCGACCGGACGTCGGGCTACGTGCACGCGAAAGAGCAGTTGTTCCGCACGCTCGACGATCTCAACCCTGATCCGCGCCTCGCTCAGCTCGAGTCCTCGATCATGGGTGAGGTCAACCAACTCGGCGTCGGCGCGATGGGCTTTGGTGGACGGGTCTCGCTCATCGGCTGCAAGGTCGGCGCGATGAACCGCTTGCCCGCGAGCTTCTTCGTCTCGGTCGCCTATGACTGCTGGGCGTACCGCCGCCTCGGCGTCGTGTTGGACGCCAAGACCGGCGACATCACGCGATGGCTGTACCGCGACGCCTCGAGTCCCGTCGTGCACATGGCCGATCAATCCGGATTCCCGCGAACCGGGCGCGAGGTGGCGCTGCGGACGCCGATCACGGAAGAGCAGGTCCGCGCCTTGAAGGTCGGCGACGTCGTGCTCCTCTCAGGTCGGGCGTACACGGGCCGCGATGCCGTGCACCATCACCTGATGACGCACGAGCCGCCCGTCGATCTGCGCGGCGGCGTCATCTATCACTGCGGTCCGGTGGTCGCCAAGGATGGGGACGGCTGGCGCGTCACCGCCGCGGGGCCGACGACCAGCATTCGCGAAGAGCCCTACCAGGCGGACGTGATCAAGCGGTACGGGGCGCGCGCCATCATCGGCAAGGGCGGCATGGGCGCCAAGACGCTGGCCGCCTTGCAGGAAGTGGGGGCGGTCTACCTCAACGCCATTGGCGGCGCGGCGCAGTTCTACGCACGCACCATCAAGAGCGTCGATGGCGTCTCATGGATGGAGTTCGGCACGCCCGAGGCGATGTGGCATCTGACCGTCGAGGACTTCCCGGCGATCGTGACCATGGACGCCCACGGCAACAGCCTGCACAACGACGTCGAGCGGGCCTCGGCCCTGGAATTGGCCGCTATCGGTAAGTAGCTGCAGGACAGAGACATGTTGGGGGGCCGGAACCGTGGCCGTGCTTGCCCATCTCTTCCCTGGGGCGATATAATTCAAGGACCTGGATCTGTGGATCCGGGCATGGCCGTGGTCGGCCGAGGTTTCAGGAGCAAATCCCATGATCAATGTATCCCCCACCGCAGCCACCAAGATCAACGAACTGCTCGCAGAAGAAAACAAGACCGGCAGCGGCCTTCGGGTCTTCGTGCAGGGCGGCGGCTGCTCGGGCTTCCAGTACGGGTTGATGATCGAAGAAGGTGGCGGCACCGGTGATCAGGTGTACGAATCGAACGGCGTCAAGCTGTTCGTCGATCCGGTCAGTGTCAGCTACCTCAAAGGCGCCGAAGTCGATTTCGTCGACACGGTGACCGGCGGCGGGTTCACGATCAAGAACCCGAACGCGACGTCCACCTGCGGATGCGGTTCGTCCTTCAGCGTCTAGACCCGTGTAGGTCGAAGGAGCCTTTGACCTTTGACAGTTGACCTTTGACCTACACCGTGACATCCCTCCCCGATCTCAGCAGGCTGAAGCCGACCGGCGGCAAGCGTTCCAGCAAACGGGAGCAGATCGTCAATGTCTTCCTGCGCCAGGAAGGGCACCTCAGCGCCGACGACCTCGTCGATCTGATCCGCAAAGACGATCACCGTATCAGCCGCGCGACCGTCTACCGCACCCTGCAGTGGATGGTCGACGCCGGCATCGCGCGGAAGGTCGACTTCGGCGAGGGGCGTTTCCGGTTCGAGCACTCGTACCGGCAGCCGCGTCACTTCCACCTGATTTGCAAGACCTGCCATCGGTCGTTCGAGTTCCTCAGCTCCGATATCGAAGGTCTCGTCGAGGAAGTGGCGGCGGCGCGCAGCTTCACCGCGTCGCAGAGCGTCGTGCAGATCTACGGCACGTGCGAGGAGTGCCGCACTGGCCGGACCTCTTCCCTCGAAGGTGGCCACACCGCTCTCGTGTTCGCCCGCGACGCGCTGCGCATCGCGATCGCGACCGAGCGCAGCGGACACGACTTCTACGCCCGCGCGTCGCGGGTGACGAAGGATGCCCGCGGCCGCAAGGTGTTTCAGGATCTGGCGCTCGAAGAGAAGGAACATCTCGGCAAGCTGGAAGCGCGCTACTCCGAGCTCCTGCAGCGCGATCCCCAGCTCGAGTCGCGCCCCACGTTCCTGTTCTTCAAGGGCGCCGCCAACGGTCTCTTCGCTGAAGGCGCCGAGCGGCTGATGCGCGGCGTCAACGACCAGCAGGCGTTGATGATCGGTATCCGCTGCGAGCGCGGCTCACACCGGTTCTTCAAGAAGTACGGCGAGCGGTTCGAGGATTCCGAGGGCAAGCAGATCTTCCTGGAGTTCGCCGACGAGGAACGCGCCCACCTCGACCTGCTGATTCGTGAGTACCGAGCGCTCGTGAAGCGCCAGGGCCGGGCCCGCCGTGGTACCCGCTCCTCGTCTGCCGCTGCTGCGCGCGCCGGCGCGCGGTGATCCTTCGACTGTGCTCAGGCTCATCCCGAGCGTCGTCGAGGGGTGATCGATCTCCACCTCCATACCACCGCCTCCGACGGCCGCTCCACTCCGCGGGAGCTCGTCGAACACGCCGCGTCCGCCGGGCTCATCGTCATGGCGGTCACCGATCACGACACCACCGCCTCGATCGACGAGGTGCGCGCGCACGCACGCGAGCGCGGCATCGATGTGGTGCCGGGCATTGAAATCACCGCCGTCGAGGACGGCCGTGATGTGCACGTGCTCGGATACTTTCTGGATCCCGCCGACGCGACGCTCGTCGAGTTCCTGGCCGGGCAGCGCCAGACGCGGGTGGATCGCGCGCGGGCGATCGCGGCCGTCCTCGCCGAGCTCGGCATGCCCATCGATCTCGAGGCGTCTCTCGCCGAAGTGCATCGGCGGCCTGGCCGCTCGATCGGGCGGCCGCAGGTCGCCAGGGCCATGGTGACTGCGGGACACGTGGCCAGCACGCGAGAGGCCTTCGACCGCTGGCTCGGTCGCGATCTCCCCGCGTTCATACCGCGGGCGGGCTCACCGCCAGAGGATGTGATCGCCATCATTCAGCGCGCGGGAGGTCTGGCGTCGCTGGCGCATCCCGGTCGCACGAGCATCGACGCCCGGATTCCTGAATTGCGCGCGGCGGGTCTCGACGCGATCGAGGTCTATCACTCGGATCACGATGCGGCCACGATCGGCCGGTACCATCAGCTGGCCATCGAGCTGGAGCTGCTGATGACCGGCGGCTCTGACTTTCATGGCGACCCGAATCACGGCGTCATGGTGGGCACCGCGACGCTGCCTGACGAGGCCTGGCAGCGTCTCCACGCCGCGCGGCATCGACATGTCCTCGTCTAGTTCTAGACCCCTCGTTCAGCTTCGCAAGGTCATCAAGGACTACCACAGCTTGAGGCCGTTGAGGGTCGAGGCGCTCGATCTGCACGAGGGACGCGCGCTCGCGCTCCTCGGCTTCGATCACCTGATGGCCGAGATCCTCGTCGATCTCATCACCGCCGCCATCGTTCCCGACAGCGGCGAGGTCAGCGTCTTCGGTCAGGTGACGACCTCCATCGCCGATCGAATCGAATGGCTTCAGACCCTCGATCGGTTTGGCCTGCTCACCGAGCGGGCGGTGCTCGTGGAGCAGTTCTCGGTGGAGCAGAACCTGGCGATTCCGTTTTCACTGGCGGTCCACGACTTGCCGGCCGATGTTCGCGCCCGGGTCGCGAGTCTCGCCGCGGAGATCGGGTTCACGGCATCGGACCTGGCGAAGCCCGTTGGGGTGCTCCCGCCAGGCGGCCGGCTTCGGGTTCGTCTTGGCCGGGCGCTGGCGATGGGTCCCCAGGTTCTGCTCGCCGAACATCCCAACGCGACGCTTGCCGCCGACGAGGCCATGACACTCGGCACCGATCTGCGCCGAATCAGCAACGCCCGCGGTCTGGCGGTGCTGGTGCTGACAGCGGATCAGGATTTCGCGCGCGCGGCGGCGGACGAAATCCTGGTACTCGATCCCGCGACAGGCACACTGACGCCTTCGTCGGGGTGGCGCCGCTGGTTCTCGTAGGCTCGGGAAGCGCTCGGGGCGGGAACGGGGGGCGCGGTTGAATGGTCCGGCCCCCCAGGGGCCGGCCGACGACAACGACTCAGCCTTCGATCAGTCGCACATCTCCGGCGCGGGGACCCTTCGTGGATTCCTCGGCGGTGAACTCGACGCGCTGCCCTTCGCGGAGCAATTCGAAGACAGCCTGACGGACTGCGCTACGGTGAAAGAAGTGCTCGATGCCGCCCTCATCGCGAATGAATCCAAAGCCTTTGTCGATGAGCAGGCGTGCGATTGTACCGGTCGGCATAGCCGTGTCCCTCCGATGCTTCGTCAGAAGCTGGGCCAGTGTAGGGAACTCCCTTAGTCGAAGTCAAGCATGCCCAAACTCGTTGCCACCCTGTAAGTTGCACGAACTGTAGGGCTTCACATTAGGATGATACGTGCTCCCGGGCATCATTCTGGCGGCGGGTGACTCCACGCGCATGGGATCGCCGAAGGCGGTGCTGCAGGCGCCGGACGGTGATTCGTTCGTCGTGCGCATCATCCGCACCCTGCATACAGCCGGCGTCGCCGAGCTCGTGGTGATCACCGGAAAGGATCACGACGCGATTGTCGACGCCATCGCGCGGAGCGGACTGCACGCCTCGCTGCGCATCGAACGCAATCCCGATCCGTCGCGAGGTCAGCTCTCGTCGCTGCTCGTGGGGATGGCCGCCGTGGTGACGCCATCGACCGAAGGACTGCTCATGACGCTCGTCGATGTCCCGATGGTGAAGGCATCGACGGTCACCGACGTGATCGCCGTGTGGCGACGGACGCGTGCGCCCATCGTGCGTCCGGCGATTGGCGATCGCCACGGCCACCCGGTGATCTTCGATCGAGCCGTGCTCGACGAGCTGCGGCGGGCGCCGATGAACGAGGGCGCGAAATCCGTTGTGCGGGCGCACGCGACTGAGATTGTGAACGTGTCCGTGGCCGATGAGGGCTGCCTGATGGACATCGACACGCCGTCCGACTACGACGCGGCGCGGAAGAAGTGAGAGTAGGGCGGGTCTGAAAAGCAAGACCCGCCCTACACGCGCGCCTCTCTACTTGAACTTGTATCTCAGCCCGCCCCAGAACTGATAGTTCACATCGGGGTCGCTCACGCGATCGAAGAACTGGCGCCATTCGAAGCTGAGGTCCAGCTGATGCTTCTTCGCATCGCTCTTCCACACGGGCACGCCGGCCGTCCCGAGCCACCCGAGCGTAAACGAGTCGCTGTGTGTGAAATCCCACAGCGTGATGCCCGTGCCCAGGTAGGGACCACGCGAGAACACGTAGTTGATCTCGGCGTCCCCGAAGAGACTCGTTCGAGAGCCTTCTTCGAAGTTGATTCCAACCCCGATCGAGGGATTGAACGTCCAGTGCGGCGTCATGCGTAGTGCGACACCGCCTTTGAGGCCAACGAGCGCATCTCCGAATGCCGACACGGTATTGTCGGCCCTGGTGAATCCGAGCTCGGCTGGGTCGGTCTCGTCGTACTGACGGTGCTGTTTGCCGAAGTAGCCGGCGATAAACGGCCGGACGGCAAGCGCCGCCTCTTCGGCTGCCAGCCGGTCGGCTTCAGCCTTGCGGGCCTCTTCGGCCTTGCGGGCCTCTTCGGCTTTGCGGGCTTCCTCCGCCCTGCGGGCCTCTTCGGCTTTCCGAGCTTCTTCAGCTTTGCGTGCTTCTTCGGCCAGGCGGGCTTCTGTCGCCTTCCGCGCCGCTTCGGCCTTCGCGAGCTCCGCCGCGCGCGCAGCCTCGGCACGACGGGCCTCTTCGGCCTTCAGCCGCGCCTCTTCATCACGCCGCGCCTTCTCGCGGCTCGGCTCGCGGCTGACGAGCGACAGGTTGCCGCAGATCTCCGGAACGAAGAAGGTGTAGGTCTCGATCAGGTTGTCGATGGTGAACTGGAATCCCTCGAGGGGACGAGCGCCATCCCATCGCACGTTGCGCACGATGCGTGGCCCTCCTCGCCGAAGGGCCATCCACTCCATGGACGTGCCGGGCGCGAGCGTTGTCTCCATCACCTGACCCTCGGCGAGAATCCTGCGCACTTCGAGCGTCAATGGGGTCAGACCGGCCAGGTCCAGCACGGTGCCGAGGTCTCGCTGAATCCCGGGTCGCGACATCGTTCGCCGCAACGCCGCGATGTCGCGTACAGGGGCCGTGAAGCGGGTGGACCCACCAAGGGTTCGCAGGGATCGCACTCGATCCGGTGCCTGTTGTGCCGCAGCCTCCGCCGAGCCATCGGCGGGTGCAGCGAGAGAAAGACCGGGAGACAGGATCAGGAGACCCGCGCAGAGCAGGCCTCGAAGATGCGAGCGTGAACTCATCGTCCGATACCTCGAAAAGAGTGGAGGCGGTGCATACAGCAGTCTAACTCGCACGTCGGCTCTCTGTGCAAGGCGGACCTAACGTGTTCACAGTATTGAGTCCAGCTGTTCGGGCTCCTAGAGTCCATCTGTGCCACACATCGCCCTGCCCGACGGACTCCCCGGCATCTCGAGTGCGTTCGCCTTCCGGCCGGAGACCGCCAAGCCGATGCGGGAACTGGCGGAAGTGCTCCTTCGCGGCCCGAGCACGTTGACCAGCGGAGAGCGGGAGATGATCGCCGCGTTCGTGTCCTCCCGGAACGACTGCCATTTCTGCCAGGCCAGCCATCGGGCCGCCGCGGCTCATCAGCTCGACGGGAACTACGGCGTCGTGGATGCCGTGGTCCAGGATGCGGAGACCGCCCCGGTGTCCAGAAAGCTCAAGGCGCTGCTCGCCATCGCGGCGAAGGTTCAGGAGAGCGGCACGAAGGTCACCGGTGCCGACGTCGAGCGCGCTCGCACAGAGGGTGCGACCGACACCGAGATTCACGACGCTGTGCTCATTGCCGCGGCCTTCTGCATGTACAACCGCTACGTCGATGGCCTGGCGACCTGGACGCCCACCGATCCTGCCGCCTACGACCAGATGGGTCAGCGCATGGCGAAGCAGGGATACGCCCGGTAACTCTCGACTCCCAACCCGAACCTCGCGCCAACTCTCCCGCCTTCGCGCGCATGGGTCCAGGCGCGCTTCGGCGTGGCCCAACCAAGAACCACCAACCACCAACCCACGTTGCGGTAGGATTCCCCGCATGCTGATGCGTACAGCCGTCGTGACCGTCGCGGCCGTCCTGTGGGCGAGCCTCGCCAGCGCCCAGGGACACGGCTACACGCCGGCCGATATCGAGAATGGCGGGCTGCTGTACCAAGCCAACTGCACCGGCTGTCACGGTCCCGAGGGAGACGGCGTGCCTTCCGTGAATCTCGGCGGCGGCACGTTCCGCCGGGGCACGACCGATGACGAGCTGGTGAAGATCATTCTGGGTGGTATTCCCGGCACGGCCATGCCGCCCAACAGCTTCTCCGAAGGCCAGGCCGGCACCATCGTCGCCTACTTGCGCTCACTGGCCGGGTCGGCGGCGGGCGCGAAGATGATTCCCGGCGACGCGGATCGCGGGAAGGCGCTCTTCGAAGGCAAAGGCCAGTGCCTCACCTGTCACAGCGTGGCCGGTGCGGGCGCGCGTATGGCGCCCGCCCTGACCGACATCGGCGCCTCTCGCCGCGCCGTCGAGTTGCACCGCTCGCTCGTGGAACCGAGCGCAGACATCCGATCCGACGCGCGGACCGTTCGCGTCGTGATGCGCGACGGCTCGACGATCACCGGACGCCTGTTGAATCAGGATAGCTACACGATCCAGCTCCTTGATTCGAATGCCCGGCTCCGGCTGCTCGACAAGTCGGCGGTTCGCGACTTCACTATTCCGAAAGAGTCACCGATGCCGTCGTATCGCGACACGCTCGACGAGCAGGAGCTGGCGGACCTTGTGGCGTACCTGACATCTCTGAAGGGCCGGCGATGATGATTGCGACGCGTGCCTTGCTCGTGCTGGTGCTTGCCGCGCTGGTGACCGCGGCCGCGACGACTGATGCGCAGGTGCCGTTCGATCGCATCGCGCGTGGTGAGTCGGAGACGCGAGACTGGCTCACGTATTCGGGCGGCATGCTGGGCCAGCGGCACAGCCCGCTGGCCCAGATCACGCCGGCCAACGTCAAGAACCTCGAGCTGCAGTGGGTCTTTCAGGCGCGGTCGCTCGAAAAGTTCGAAGCCACACCGCTCGTCGTCGACGGCGTCATGTACACCGTTCAAGCCCCCAACGACATCGTCGCGCTCGATGCGGCGACCGGGCGGGTGTTCTGGGTCTATGCGCACATTCCGTCGCCGCTCGCGCGTCTCTGCTGCGGGCGCGTCAATCGCGGTCTCGCGATTCTGGGCAACACGCTCTTCATGGCGACGATTGACGGCCGTCTGATCGCGCTGGACGCGAAGACCGGTGGGCTGGTCTGGAACGTCGCCGTCGGAGGCGCGCGCGCGGAAGCCGGCTACTCGCTGACCGTCGCCCCGCTCGTCATCAAGGACAAGGTGATCATCGGCACCGCCGGTGGTGAGTACGGCGTCCGTGGATTTCTCGCCGCGTTCGACGCACACAGCGGCAAGGAGGTCTGGCGCTTTCATACGATCGCCGGGCCAGGCGAACCTGGCCGCGACTCCTGGGCGGGCGAGTCCTGGAAGACTGGCGGCGGATCGATCTGGGTGACCGGCTCCTACGATCCGGCGCTCAACCTGACCTACTGGGGCGTGGGGAATCCGGGGCCGGATTGGAACGGGGACGTACGCCTCGGCGACAACCTCTATAGCGACTCCGTGGTGGCGCTCGACGCGGACAGTGGGGCGCTGAAGTGGCATTTCCAGTTCACTCCCCACGATGTGTTCGACTACGACTCGGTGCAGGTGCCCGTCCTGGCTGACATCCAGTGGCAGGGACAGATGCGTAAGGTCATGCTGTTCGGCAACCGCAACGGCTTCTTCTACGTGCTCGACCGGACGACCGGCGAGTTCCTGCTTGGGAAGCCATTCACCAAAGTGACGTGGACCACTGGCCTCGACGCCAAGGGCCGGCCTCAGAATGCCGTGCCTCTCACCGAAGAGGGCGTACTCGTCTATCCGGGTGTGCAGGGCGGCACCAACTGGTACTCCCCGGCGTTCAGCCCGCGGACTGGCCTCTTCTATCTGCCGATGTGGGGCAACACCTTCTCGACGTTCAGCGAGCGACCGGTTGAATACAAAGAAGGGCAGAGGTATACGGGCGCGCTCCCCGCGATGCCGATCCGGCTGTTGACGCCCGGCCCCGCCATCAACCGGCGGCGGCCCGACGAAGGATACGGAGCGATTCAGGCCATCGACCCGAAGACTGGCGAGAAGAAGTGGGAGTACGCCATGGCGGACGTCGTCGATGCGGGCGTGCTCAGCACCGCGAGCGATCTGCTGTTCTCTGGTGGACGAGAGGGCTACGCATTCGCGCTCGATGCGAAGAGCGGCGAGCTGCTGTGGAAGGCGAACGTGGGCGGCTCGGTATCGAATGGCCCGATGACCTACTCGGTAGGTGGCCGGCAGTACGTGGCGCTGGCTGCCGGGAGCTCCCTGTTCGTGTACGCGTTGCGTCCGTAGGCAGGATCGCGCACCGCTCGATCGCGGGCGGGTGCTATCGCGGAAGCTGATCTCTGATCCAGCGGTTGTCTTTCAGGAACGGCGCGAGCGCCGCGGCATCATCTTTGAGCGCCTCTCGAAGGATGTTCAGGGCTCGCTCCGAGTAGTCCAAAGCGAGGACGAACTTATCCTGGTCGCCCAGGATCACCGCGCGATTGTTCAACGCCGCGCCGTAATGCATGTCGCGCACACCCACGGTGCGCTGAAAGATCTCGAGCGCACGATCGCTGGCCGTTTCGGCGGCGTCCCACTGCTCCTGTGCTCGACGGATCATGGCGAGGTTGTCGTACACCATCCCGAGGTACATGCTCGCGCGGTCAGGCGTACCGGCGCGCGTGATGACCTCACCGTAGGCGAGGACGGCGCCGTCCAGGTCGCCGGCCTCGCGCCTGAGCGATGCCAGGTCGAAATAGGCCCCGATCTGCTGGGGCACTGAAAGGCCGTCGGACAGGTCCGCGATTCGCTGCGCCACCGGCAACGCGTCAGCGAGACGAGTCGCTTCCAGCAGCTGGCGCCGCTCTTTCTGAAGTGCCGTGATGTCCGTCACCGCCTGCTGAGCCGGGGCCGCAACAGGGAGGATGAGGACACCCGCCAGGACGATTGTGGCCAATCTGGCCGGGATGCGGAATGACATCGAGCCTGTCCCATTCTGAGTGCGGGCGATTGACTCGTCAATGAGGCCTATTGGAGTTACTATTCGAGTCCATTTCAGGGAGGCGTCAATGAAGCGGTGTCTGGCGTTGTCCGTCGCTCTTCTCGCCGTGCTTCTGGCCACATCCGCAGTGGCCCAGCAGGTGCCCCCGCGCGCCACCGCGTTCGCCACGGCACCCGACATCCCGTACGAGTCCGTTCCCAACTTCCTCAAGCTGCCGCCAAACATCTACCTCGGTGAAGGCATTGGCGTCGCGCGGAACTCGAAGGGACACATCTTCATCTTCACGCGCAGCGGTGACACGCGGCTGTTCCAGTTCGATCAGAACGGCACGTTCGTCCGCGAAATCGGTCAGGGCCTCTACGGCTTCGAGATGGCGCACGGCGTGCGCGTCGACTCGCAGGACAACATCTGGACGGTGGACGAGGGGACGAACATGGTCGTCAAGTTCAGCCCTGCGGGCCGCGTCCTGATGACCATGGGCCGGAGGCCCGAGGCCGTCGAGGGCGTCGAGCCGACTCCAGCCGCGGGAACGCCACCCGCCGAGCCGTATCGCTTCAACCGGCCGACCGACGTCACTTGGGATCCTGCCGGCAATATCTACGTGTCGGACGGGTACTTCAATTCGCGGGTCGCCAAATACGACAAGAACGGCCGCTTCATCAAATCGATCGGAATTCGGGGAACGGCGCCGTACCAATTCAACACGCCGCACTCGATCACGGCCGATGCCAATGGCAACATCTACGTCGCGGATCGCAACAACCGGCGCATTCAGGTCTTCGACGGCAACCTGGTGCTGCGGGCGATCTACGACCACGTCGGCGCGCCGTGGGCGGTGTGCATCAGCCCTGGACCGCACCAGTACCTGTTCAGCTCGAATTCGAACCCGGACAACAACAACTCGACGCTCGCCGCCGTCTCTGGCGAGATCTACAAGATGGAGCTGGATGGGACGGTCATCGGCAAGTTCGGGAAGCCAGGCAAGCAGCTCGGGGAGTTCAGCACCGTGCATGCGATCGATTGCCGAAACCCCGATGAGCTCGTGGTCGCCGAGATCACCGCGTGGCGTGCGCAGAAGATTCTGTTGAAGCCGCAGGCGCAGCCGGCGCGCTCGAGCAGGTAGGGGGCTCCCATGAAGCGTTTACTGCAGCTCGTCACGCTCGCGTTCGTCGTGCTCGGTGGTCCTGCGTGGGCACAGCTCTCCTTTCCGGAGCTCGCCTACGACGCCGTCGATCCGATCAAGCTCCCCGACAACCTGTATCTCGGTGAGGCGGTCGGTGTCGCAACCAACTCCAAGGGCAACATCTACGTCTACACCCGGACCGGCAATCCCGCCGCGACACTGGGCACGCGGCGCACCTTCTCGCGCAGCGCCTCACGGCTGTTCGAGTTCGATCCCGGTGGCAAGTTCGTCCGCGAGATCGGGCAGGACCTCTACGGCTTCGTGTTCGCGCACGCCGTGCGTGTCGATCGACAGGACAACATCTGGGTGGTGGACGAGGGCTCGAACATGGTGATCAAGTTCGATCCCGCGGGCCGCGTGCTGATGACGATGGGACGCAAGCCCGAGGCGCTCCCTGTTCCACCGCCGGTGCCGGCGCCGCCGCCGGCCGCACCGGCCGGGGGCCGTGGAGGCGGTGCGGCGCAGGCTGCGCCCGCTCCCGTCGGTGTCGGCGTGCCGGGCGACAACTTCAATCGGCCGACCGATGTGGCGTGGGACGCGACCGGGAACATCTACGTCGCCGACGGCTATGGCAACTCACGCATCGCGAAGTTCGACAAGAACGGTAAGTACCTCAAGTCGTGGGGCTCGCGAGGGACGGCGCCGGGTCAGTTCAACATTCCGCACACGATGGCGATCGACGCGCAGGGGAACGTCTATGTCGGCGATCGCGGCAACAACCGCATACAGGTCTTCGACGGCGAGGGCACGTTCAAGACGCAATATCTGAACGTCGGCGCGCCGTCGGCGATCTGCATCACGCCTGGTCCCCAGCAGTATCTCTTCGCGTCGAACTCGAATCCATCCACCTCGATGGACAACGGCGAGATCTACAAGATGACGCTCGACGGCCGCATCGTCGGCAAGTTCGGCACCGCGGGGAAACTGCTGAAGGAGTTCGGCTCGGTCCACGAGATGGATTGCCGGAGCGAGAACGATCTCTACGTGGGCGAGATCACGAACTGGCGCGTGCAGAAGCTGACGTTGAAAAAGTAGAGGCGGGTCTTTAGACCCGCCTTGCAGTCCTCACGAACCACGGAGTCACGGAGACACGGAGATCAAGGATCAACAAGCCTCCGTGCCTCCGCGTCTCCGTGGTTTCGTGCTCTGCGATGTGGCGGCAAGATCGCCGTGAAACTCCGTGGCGAGCCGGCGATACATCGGCTTGCGGAAATCAGCCACGCCCTCGATCACGCGCGGGAACGCCATCCATCGCCACGCGAGAAACTCACCGCCGCGCGTCACATCGACGAGGTCGTCGCTGCCGCGAAATCTGAACAGGAACCAGGACAGCACCTGGCCCCGTCCGGTCTTGGCCCGTCGCGCCGCAACCGGCAGCTCATACGCGAGCGGCTCCGGGCAGGCCCTGACGAGCTCCAGCGCGCTCTCAGGAATGCCCGTCTCCTCCGCGACTTCCCTGAAGGCGGCGTGAAGCGGTTCCTCTGACTCTTCGAGCCCGCCCTGCGGCAGCTGCCACGCGCC
Source organism: Vicinamibacterales bacterium (assembly GCA_035293405.1). Taxonomy (GTDB): domain Bacteria; phylum Acidobacteriota; class Vicinamibacteria; order Vicinamibacterales; family UBA2999; genus Gp6-AA40. The sequence goes on from DATDOE010000089.1 coordinate 33,746, forward strand.
CGGGATGTCCGCCCGCTCGAGGGCCAGGACCAGCCCTTCGCGATTCACGATCAGCCCGCCGGCTCCGGCCCGGAAGTATTGCGACGGTTTTCCCACGACGTGTCTCTTTCAGCGCATCTCGTGATGCGACCCATAACGTGTGCTGCGGACTGTACTGCCGAGGTTGCGGCACACGCAATCGGGCCTGTTCCCAATCGCACGGACACGCGCTGGAAGAAGCCGCATCCTGGGTGTGCCAGGAGTAGATGTCGCGGTGCTCCACCGGCGCTGCCGGTATGCGTCTTCACCATCGATCTCCCACGCGTCCAGGTGCCCGACCTCGTCGCCGTCGCAGGCGTATAGCGCCGCGGCGTCGCCCGCCTCGCTAGTGAGTGAGCGAGTAGAGCAGGACGTTGATGCCGAAGGCGTATCCGGGTGCCCCGAAGGCGTAGAAGTATCCGGGGTCGTCACCTTCGCGTTCCCACGAGTCCCCGAGGTCGGTGTTGTGCGTCATCAGGACCATGGCGCGGCCGTCGCGGTCCGAGATGATGCGGGCGTGAGCGATGGCGCTGTCCTCACCTTGTTCGGAGGTGCGGCCTCCCGATCGCATGTAGTAGCCGATGTTCGGGATCTGAGGAACCGCCTTCACCGCGAACTGCGTCTGCAGCATCGGGTGGGTGAGCGGAAGGTCCACGATCGGAAACTCGCGTGCGGGAAGCACCTTTCTGATCTCCGATTCCCACTGTTCCCACTGGTAGCTGCCCCAGAAGTCGTCGGCCCAGAGAAACCCGCCCTTCAGCACGTACTCCCTCAGCCGGCTGGCCTCCTTGTCGTTGAAGCGTGCGCTGCCCGGAGCGGACATGAGTACGAACGGGCACTGGAACAACAGGTCATCGGTCGGACGCACGAGCAGATGGTTCGGCTGGCCGGCCGTGAAGCTGACCGGCGTTTTCGTGAGCTCCGACAGCCGGATCGACAGGTTGATGTCGCCGCGAGGGTAGTCGGTGGTCCAGCTCCCACCCGCGCCGGTAGGTGAAGGCTGATAGACGAGCCGGCAGAAATGGAAGCGGCCGTCGAAATCCCCGGGCGTGGCCACGCGCACGCCGAAGAACCCGCGCCGGAACTGAGCGTCAACGCTCGCCGCCGCGAGCAGCACGATACCCGCCCAGAGCACGAACTTCCAGCGCATGCGTTCTACGGTATGGCCTTCAGTTCGATTGCGACGCCGTCCGGTAGAGGATAGCGGTCCGTGTTGAGCAGCATCGACACCAGCTGGTAGTAGCCCGTCACGCCGATCAGGTCCACGATGCCGCGCTCGCCGAACTGTTCTTTCGTGGTCTGGAACGTCCGGTCGCTCACCTGCTTCGTGGTCAGGAGCTCGGTGCAGAACGTGTAGACCGCCTCTTCTTCCGGAGTCATTCCGGACGGACGTTTGCCGGTCGCGACCGCGTCGATGATCGCCTGGCTGAGGCCCGCCTCCTGGGCGGCACGACGATGGGCGTACCACTCGTAGTGCGAAGTCCAGTGCCGCGCGGTAATGATGATCGCGAGCTCGTTCAGCTTTCTCGGCATCGACGAGTGGAAGCGCATCGAGGCACCGAACTGCTGCGCCAGGTCGCCCATCTCCGGGCTCCGCAGCAGGACGTTGAATGGGCCGGCGGCACCGCGGCGCTCACCCGAGATCAGGTTCTCGAACATCTTCTTCTGCTCGGGCGTCATCCCCTGATAGGTCAGCGGTGCGAAACGGTTGCCGATCAGGCGGACGCTGTTCGGATCGGGCGGCTTGGCCGCCGGCCCTGGATTCTGCGCCGTGGCGACGCCCATGGCTCCGATGACACCGACGAGTACACCCCAGAACGCACACGTGCGACGCATGTGAATCTCCAATCCCTCAATCGCCAATCACCAACGAATCACCAAATCATCAATCACGAATCGCCAAAGCACTACTTCTTCGTGTGCACCTCGAGCATCCGCCGCCTGACGACGGCGCCATAGACATTGCCCTGCGCGTCAACCCCGACACCTTCCGCGCCCGAATGATCCGCCACCGTCGATTCCATGTCTTCGATGAACGCGGTCACGACGCCGGTTTTCGCGCTGCCGATCCGGATGCCTTTCTTGATCCCGGGCCGCTCGTGCGCCCCGGTATCCGGGCCGGACTCGGAGTCGGTCACGAAGATCGTGTCATCGCTCGTGATGGTGATGCCGCTCGGCCGGCCGAACTGACGCCACTCGGTCATGTACTTGCCGTCCTGATCGAAGATCTGGATACGGTTGTTCTCGCGGTCCCCGACGAACAATCGACCGCGCGAGTCCATCGCGATCGTGTGCGGCTCGCTGATCTGCCCGGGACCCGATCCCTTGGTGCCCCATTCCGTGATGAACGTCCCATCTTTCGTGAATCGGACGAGGCGGTTGTTCTTGCCGTTGCGGTGACTGTCGGCCACGAAGATGTCGCCGTTCGGCGCCACGAGGACGTCGGTGGGTTGATCGAACAGAGCGGGACCGGAGCCGCTGACACCTGCCTGGCCGAGCGTCATCAGCACCTTGCCGTCCGGGCTGAACTTGAACACCTGGTGGCCCCTGCCGTTCTCGCCGCGCGCGTCGGTGACCCAGAGATTCCCGGCGCGATCGACCGTGGCGCCATGCGGGAAGATGAATAGGCCATCGCCCCAGCTCGAAAGCAGCGTGCCCTTCGCGTTGTACTTCAGGATCGGCGCTTCACTGCGTCCGGCGCAGGAGTTCTCGAAGCAGCGATGGATGACGTAGATGGTGCCGTCGGGCGCGGGCTCGACGGCCGTGACGGCGGCCCAGACGACGCCGCGCGGAAGCTGGCCCCAGTCACGCGTCGTGCGGTACGGCTGCGGGAGGTCGTTGCGGGGCGCGTCTGGAGTCTGGGCCGACGCGGTGGTGAGCGCCGCGATCGCGACCGCGAGAACCAATAGACCTCGCCGCATGTGTGCCTCCCTGGCCGAGAGCTCAAAGCCAGGCCTGAAGCCTGGACCCGGAGCCCGGGCGAGTGTAGCGCCCGCGCTCGGGCGAGCGCAATGACGCGTGGAGCTCAGATCCTCCCTGCGCGCTTGAGCGCGTGATAGCGGTTGACCAGCTCGATTCCGAGCCGTTCCGGCTCGGCGTCCACCATCAATCCTTCACCGGTGACGAGCCGGTTGAAGGCGTCGCGCCGCGACTGCTCGTACAGGTGAGCGCTCGCGACGTCGATGGCCGCGTCGCCGCTCACGACCGGCTGCATCATCAGCTCGCCGACGATCCGTTCACGCACGCTGGCGAGGAGCACGAGATGACGCGAGCGCAGGAGCCGAAGGGCGTGATTCAGCTCGGTGCCGTCCTCGTCGCGGAAGTTGGTGATGACGATGACGAGGGCACGTTTGTGCTGACGGCGGAGCACATCCTGCGCGGCGGCCACGTAGTCGGAGTGGGTGGGGGAGGGCTGCACGCCATAGAGCTGGCTCATCAGCGCGTTCAAGGCCTGAGCGCCTTTTCGAGGTGCGAATGACCGCTCGAGCCCGATTGGCGTGCCGAAGGTCATGGCCCCGACTTCGTCCCCCTGTTTGAGCGCCACGTAGGTGAGGAGCATCACCGCGTTCAGCACCTGGTCGAAATGTGTGGTCCCGATGCCGCCCTGCCGATCGTCTGCGCGCATCCGGCGGCCGCAGTCGACCAGGAGCATCACGCACTGATCGCGCTCGTCCTGGAACTCGCGAACGATCGGCTTCCCCATCTTCAGCGTTGCGCGCCAGTCGATGTGGCGTACCGAGTCGCCGGTGCGGTACTCCGAGAGCTGCTTGAAGTCGGTGCCCTGCCCGCGCTGCTGAAACGTCTTCACGCCGATCTCCTGCAGACGGCGATCGCCGGCCAGCCACGCGTAGCGCGCCACCTGAGCGAAGTCGGGGTAGACGCGCCGCACCTCACGGGTGCCGAGTCGTTCGAACAGTTCGCACAGTCCCCAGCGGGATCGAATACGCACCTCGGCCGGCTCGAAGGTCACCTCGCCTCGCTGGTTTGGAATCACCGTGTATGACGTCTCCACACGCGTGCCGCCGACGAGACTCAGAGGCATCGGCAGGCCTTCGGTGAAGAGCGTCGGATCGGCGTGGTCGTGCAGCACGCAGCGCCAGTCCACCGCGCCTTCGGTCTCGATCATGAGTGGCAGCGCACGTCTGACGCCGATCGCGAACGCGGCCGGCAGGCGGCGTGTCATGGCCGGCGACGACTGCCGCCAGGCGCGGCGGGACGCGAAGCAGTCCCAGGTGCTTGCCGCGGCGAGCGCAGCGAACGCGCCTGCCGCGAGCCATGCGGCGAGCGCCACGCTCATCCCGGCGATCAGCGCGATGAGCATGGCCGACGACAGGGCACCGAGCGCGACAATCGCCGGCCGGCCCGGAATCACACGGCTTCGCATGGCCCCGTTGCCTACACTCGCGGCGGGGCCACGGTCTCGATCACGTCTCTCAACAGGTGGTTGGCGGTGCGGCCTTCGAGCAGCGCATCAGGCGACAGCGCCACCCGGTGGCGCAGTGCCGGAAGCGCCACCTGCTTGATGTCGTCGGGGGTCACGTATGCGCGCCCATCGAGGAGGGCCACCGCGCGAGCGCCGCGCACCAGCGCGAGCGCGCCGCGCGAGCCGCTCCCGATCGCGAGGCCCGAGTAGTCACGAGTGGCGCGCACGAGCCGTACCGCGTAGTCCACCACCTGCTCGTCCACGCGCTGCAGGGATGCGAGGCGCTGGAGGTGCGAGACTCCGGCTCCGTCGAGACAGGGCTTCACGTCGGCCAGCGGCAGATCGTCGCCGGCCTGATCCGCGGTTGCACGGACGACCACCGCGGCTTCCTCCGCGCTCGATGGGTAACCGATTTCGATCTTGAACAGAAACCGATCGAGCTGCGCTTCAGGCAGCGGGTACGTGCCTTCGGTCTCGATCGGATTCTGTGTGGCGAGCACCATGAAGGGCTTCGGCAGCGGCAGCGTCTGCCCTTCGAGCGTGACCTGGTACTCCTGCATGACTTCCAGCAGCGCGCTCTGCGTCTTGGCCGGCGCGCGGTTGATCTCGTCGGCGAGCAGCACGTGTGTGAACACCGGCCCGCGCACGATCCGCAGTTCGCGCGTGGACGGATCGAGGACGGCGTGCCCCGTGATGTCGGACGGCATCATGTCGGGCGTGAACTGCACGCGCGCGTGAGCGAGCGACAGCGCCTGGGCCAGCGCGCGCACGAGCAGCGTCTTGCCAAGGCCGGGTACGCCTTCGATGAGGACATGTCCGGACGCGATCAGCGCGATCATCACCTGATCGATGACCGCTGATTGTCCGACCATGGCCTGACCGATCGCGCCGCGGAGCCGACCGACCATCTCGGCGGCCTGTTCGACCGCGCCTGTCTCAGAATGTTCCATACGACGACCTCGAATGCTCGATGAGCGCTTGCCGACGCGCGGCCTCGAGCACAGCAACGGTGTTGCGCAACGTGTGAGGGCGGCGCCAGGCCGCGTGGTGAAGGGCCGCCGCGAGCCCGTCGTGGTCGAAGCCCGTGAGACGCGCGAGCGCCGCCGTGCGCTCTGTCTCGGGCAGGCGCTTGTAGCCCGGGATCCGCCGCTGGACCGCCTCCTCCAGCGCGCGGACGGCCGCCGCATGCAGCGACTCACCGCGGCCGTACCTCATCGCGAACTGACCGGTTCCGAGGATCTGCTCGGCGAGCGAGCGCCGTGCCGGATTGGTGGGCGGAGCCGGCGGACCAAACCGGACGCTATTGCGCCACAGCGCCACCGCGAGGAGTACAAGGGAGAGCGCGACGACCGGTCCGCCATGCTGCCAGGTCAACGCCAGCAGCGACGGATGATCATCCTCGGACAGAAAGTGCAGTTCGTCGCCGCGACGGAGCTCGGTGGCGGCCACCAAGAGCCAGCCGTGATCGCCGTCGAACAGCTGTCGATACCGGAATGGGGTCGCGTTGATGACCGTCACCGTGCCGAGGCCGACATGAACCCGCATGGCCTGGACGCCGGATTCGCCGCGCAACGCCCATTCAGTGCTCTTGCTGGTCGTGAGGAAGGAGAATTTGTAGAAATCGCATATCCAGTGGCTGGTGTCGGCTGCCCCGTCCGCGGCGGTGCCACGAAATTCTTCACTGAAACGGCCACACGGGTTGGCGGACACGGGCGCCGCGGACTCGTCCGGCTCCTCGTCCTCATCCCGGTATTCGCGAATGATTCCGGACCAGCGCTCGAATGCCTCGTCGCCGCCGGTGAGGGTGTCGTCCACGACCAGCCGGCCTCCCGATGCCACCCATTGCTCGATCGCGTGACGACGTCCCGGGCTGAGATCCCAGTGCCACGACGACAGCACAATCACCGCGCTGGCGGGCGGCACGGTCAGGACACGATCCCAGGACGTATGCATCCCGAGGCCCGCGGCGAATCTCTGCGCGGCATAGAACGGATTGGTGAGCGCCTCTCCCTTCGGAGGCATCGGGACTTTCACGTCGGCCCAATACGTGTTGCGCGCGATCCACACGATCAGCAGGATCACGGGCACTGCGACGATCGCCGAGATGATGCTGGCGCGCTTCACGCGGTGCCCTCGTTCGTGGTGGCCGCGAGCGTTGACGGCGCATCGAGCGCGGCGGCGAAGTGGTCGCAGAGCATATAGACGGCGTCTGACGGCACGTCCTCGCGGCCATACACCGATCGCTGCCAGACCCGAACGAGGCGGGAGCTGTACTCGGATGGTGCCGCCGCGAGATGCATCGAGGCGAGCGCCAGACAGTCACCCTCCGTACTCGAATCCCGAATCGGAACGCGATGCACGTGGGCGAGCCGCGACAGCAGCCCGCGATAGAGCAGCGCGAGCGCCGCGCGATGTTCGCCACGTTCCCACAGACGGCGTGCCGCGGCCCCGATGTCGGGGGGGAGCGTCTCGGGCCGGATGTCGAGGTCGCGCACGTGGGTCGGTACGACGAAGGTGCCGTCGGCGTCTCGTTCAGCGTGCGCCCTGACGAGGCGCACGATGTACACGACGAGCAGTCCGGCCAGCAGCGCCGCCGCGCACCACAACAGTGCGCGCGCCGATTGCCCGATCCATCTGAAGAGGTCGGCGATCCAGGCGTACCATGGAGACGTCTTGGACGGCTCTGGTTTCGACGTGGAGCTCCAATGAAGCATCCTGATGGTGCGCTCCGTGGCCAGGTTCGGATCCGCTTTCACGTCGGCGAGCGCTTTCGAGATCTCGTCATCGGCAGGCCGGGCGGCGCGCGCCTGCGGGGCGCGTTCCTGGGCGCCGGCAGTGTCGATCGACGCCGTGCCGATCACGGCGGCCAGCACGATCGCGCGCAGGCAGGCGTCAGCGGGTGAACGCACGCCGGAACTCCTGTTCGATATCCCACGCCTCGAGCTCGGCGCGTCTATTCAGATACATCGCGAACCCGGCGGCGACGTAGAACGGTTCGACAAACAGCACCGCGATCGCATACGGCAGCGAAGGCGCGATCGCGAGCATTCCCGGCAGCTGTCCCGACAGCACCTGGAACAGCTCCGGCGTGCGGCCCGAGGGCGCGAACCAGTAGACGAGCGACAGGAGCGATAGCGAGATGGCTGCCTCGGCGGCGCTGAAGGCCGAGGTCGTCATCATCGCGGATCCTGTATTGCGGCGGCGGATCTGCCGCACTCGAGCGCCGGCGTTCCAGATCGACAGGCCCTCGAGCTGATACACGGGCTGGGTGAGCGAGCGCCAGAGCGACAGGCGCTGCACGGTCAACGTGAACAGCAGCCGGCTCCACCAGACCTGTCGCTGCGCTCGCCACACGTCTCCGATCGTCGTCGGCTGCCCGAACGCCGCCCGGGAGAGGACGAACAGCACTGTGCGATCGAGCCATGGCTTCGACCACCAGATCAGGAGGCTCGGCAGCCAGTAGGCGATCTCGAACGTGGACAGCGCCAGGATGAACACCGGCAGCGCCACGATCGCGTAGGAGGAATAGAGGGAACGGGACGTGTGCTGACAGAGACGTACGCCGAGGTCTGTGGCTTCAACCGGCGTCCGCGGCCGCAAGCGCAAGGCGAGCGCGTCAATCTGCACGGCGTCCCTGAAACGTGAAGTAGCTCAGCACCGCCGTCCAGCATACGGCCGCAACGCCGTACTTGATGGACGGCGCCAGCCAGCTCGCGGAGGACCAGAAGGCCTCGACGGCGGCGGCCACACACAACATCGCGCTCACGCCGTAGAGCAGAACCACCGATCCCCGCGCGGCGTACACCAGCGATTGCCGGCGGGTCACGCGGCCCGGTGCGAGCAGCGCGTGCCCGATCCGCAGCCCCGCCGCGCCTGCCAGCACGATCGCGGTCAACTCGAAGGCGGAGTGTGTCGCGACGAAGGAATAGAAGGTCGCGGAGAGCCCACGCGCGGTCAGGAAGCCCGCGAGCGCGCCGCCGAACGCGCCGTTGTAGGCCAGAAAGAACAGCGTACCCAGACCCGCGAACAACCCGCCGGCATAGCACTGGAACGCAACCGAGATGTTGTTGCGGATGTAGAAGCCGAACATCATCCAGTCCGTGGATGCCGTGCGAATGCGGCCGATGGAACGCGCATTCGGCGAGTACATGTCCTCGAAAGACGAGGCCGTGTCCGAGCTGACGACGGAAAGAATCAAGTCCGGCCGCCAGTACACCAGCACCCCAATGACGATCGTCGGCAGCAGGAAGACCGCCGCGGCCGTGGCCACGTACGGCCAGTTGGCGCGAACGGCGCGGGGGAAGTCGCGGGCGATCAGATTCTTCAGCTGCGCGAGGCCCAGCTCGCGCCGGTGGTAGATCAACTGGTGGGCATTCGCGGTCGCACGCTCGAGACGGTCCACCATGTACGCGGGGTACGAACGTGCCCGTGCCAGAGCGAGATGCTCGCATGCGCGACGGTAGAGCGCGGCCAGGCGCGCACCCGACACGGCGGAGCCGCTATCAGTCGTGCCGGCCTTCCGGCCGGCGGCAAGATCCAGCAGCCGCTCGAGCTCGTCCCACTCTTTCTGATAGAGCTGTTCGAAGTGCAGCGGTGTCATCGGCGTCCCAGGACCCACTGGGCAACGCCGAGCACGCGGCGTGTCACCTCGGGTCCGGCGCGGCCGGCGTCTCCCGAGACCGGCGCGGCGAGTGCCGCCAGTTCGTCGAGCCGCTCCGCGGTCAACGTCGGCGCGCGTGCGGCCAGTGCGACCACGGCGGCCTGATCTTCAGGGGCCAGGAGCCTCGCCGGTGTAACCGGCGCGACATCGGCCAGCGTGATCCTGGGAATCGGACGCGTCTCGTGCACCACCAGCGTCGCCGCTGCCAGATCGCCGAGCCGCTTGCAGTCGCGCCGAAGCAGGATGCTCACGACGGCGAAGCCGTAGCAGAACGGGAGGAAGTCGGCCACCCGAAGGAGGTTGCGAGTCACCGACGCGGCCGGAGCGACGGGCAGGCCGGTGTCCATCACCACCTTGAGCCCGAACGTTTTCTTCCCGGGAGTGGCCCCGGATTGGGTGAGCTCGAAAAAGACGGGATAGAACCACTCGAGGACGAACAGCAGGATCAACCAGAAGGCGACGCCCACGCCTTCCATGAAGGCCGCCGCAAATGCCGCCGCCCAGATGATCGCGAGCCGGATGATCCAGTCGATCAGAAAGGCGTAGAAGCGTGCGTGCAGTCCGGCCGGGCGCAGCTCCAGCAGAATGCCTTCGGGCGTCTCGGCCGTGACGACCGTGTCGAGCACGTCCCTCCGAGCCAGAGCCGCCTCAGGACTTGATGACGATCGTGTCCGCAATCCTGTCATGCAGACACTGCCGCGATTCCGCGAAGATGAACGGCGAATCGAGGACCCCGTACAGCGGGACGATGTTGATCAGCCAATTGAGGACATTGCGCATCCAGATGAGCCGTCCGAGTGAGACCGCAGAGCCATCGCTGCGCACGACCTTGATGCCAATGAGCTTCTTTAGGTAGACCAGCACCCCGAAAATGAACGTGTCGAGGATCGATGCGCCGAGACGTGCCCCGCGTTCGGCGGGGACAATGCCCGCAGTGGACACGGCGATATCCTGGACGACGGCCCGCGGTGGAGCATACGGATTGGTCATCGAAACTCCTGAAGGTCCCTGCGGTATCGCTCAGCTTATCGGCGTCTGGGGATTTACACTCCAGAGGGTTATGTCAGGTCAGTCTTTTCCTATTGCCCCGCCCGTCGAGCCGATGCTTGCCAAGCTCGCGGAGGAGCTTCCGCAGGGGCAGGGGTTTCTGTACGAGCCGAAGTGGGATGGGTTTCGCGCGATCGTGTTTCGCGGCGGCGGCGAGGTGTTCATCCAGAGCCGCGATCTGCGCCCGCTCGACCGCTACTTTCCCGAGCTGCACGACGCGTTGATCGCGAATCTGCCGGACGGGTGCGTCGTGGACGGTGAGATCGTCATTGCCACGCCTCACGGACTGGATTTCGACGCGCTGCAGATGCGGCTTCATCCTGCCGCGTCACGCGTCGCGGAGCTGGCGCGGGAGACCCCGGCGGGATTCGTCGCGTTCGACGTCCTGGCTACCGATGGAGAGGACCTTCGCGAGATCGCACAGAGCGAGCGCCGGCGGCGTCTCGAACGGCTGCTCGCCGACGCGCGTCCGCCCATCCATCTGACGCCCATGACCCAGGACCGCTCGCTCGCCGCTGAATGGCTGTCGCGATTCGAAGGCGCCGGCCTCGACGGTGTCATCGCCAAGCCGATGACCGGCACCTACCAGCCCGGCAAGCGTTCGATGCTCAAGGTCAAGCACGCCCGCACCGCCGACTGCGTCGTCGCCGGCTTCCGCTGGTACAAGGCCGGCAGGAACGAGCTGATCGGATCGTTGCTGCTCGGGCTCTACGATGATGGCGGGCGTTTGCATCACGTGGGCGTGACCTCGTCGTTCACGATGGCTCGGCGACGCGAGCTCGCCGCCGAGCTCGAGCCGCTGCGCGCCGGCGCGCTCGACGCGCATCCGTGGCGGGAATGGGCCGAGGCCAGCGGCGACGGAACGACACGGATGCCCGGAGGGCAGAGCCGTTGGAGCGCCGGCAAGGATCTGTCGTGGGAGCCGCTGCGCATCGAGCGCGTGTGCGAGGTGAAGTACGACCACATGCAGGGCGATCGGTTTCGCCATGCCGCGGTCTTCGAACGCTGGCGGCCGGACAAGCGCCCAAGCGACTGCCGCTACGACCAGCTCGAGGTCACGGCTCCTTACGAGCTCGAGAAGGTCTTCGGTGCGGCTGGCCAGGACCGCTGACATCGCTCTGTCCCGAGCGAGCGGAGCGAGTCGAGGGGGTCCACTCGGCGGCCATGTCCTCATCGGGGTCCAGCGGCTCCTGCGTGGGACGAAGATCCGCCGGGACGTGCTCGAGGTTGACGCGCACCCGCGTCCACGTACGAAAGCGCCCCCGCATCGCATCCACGAGCACGTCGGCTGGTTGCAGATGCGCGCTCGCATCAGGGTGACGGGCCTTCCATCGTTCGAAGCCGGCGAGGGCGTCCGCCTTCTCGCGGGCACGCCCGATTTCGATGAGCGGCCGGGTCGGCGTCCGCCGGCGTGACGGCGCCACACGCGGCGATTCCCCCTCTTGCTTTTGGTAGTGAGGGGGCCACGGTGCATCGCCGAGGCCCTCCTGCTCCTGCCGAGTCGAGAGCTCGAGAAGCGCGATGAGCGAGCCTGGGTGCGTGTCCATCGCGGCATGGGGATCGCCGATGGCGGCGAAGCGGCCCGGCATCGTGGCGAGCGTGAAGTCCCCAGGCTCGCAGGACTCGATCTCCTCCCACGCCAACGGTGCCGACACCCGTGCGTCCGGCTTCGGCCTCACTGAATAGGCCGCGGCGACCGTTCGATCCTTGGCGTTCTGGTTGTAGTCGAGAAACACCCCGTGACGCTCTTCCTTCCACCACTTGCTCGTCGCCAGCTGGGGCGCGCGCCGCTCCACCTCGCGCGCGAGCGCCAGGGCGGCGCGCCGGACCTCGTCGAAGGACCAGCGCGGCTCGATGCGCACGTAGACGTGGATGCCGCGCGACCCTGACGTCTTCGGCCAGGCGACGAGACCGAAGTCGGTGAGCGTCGCGTGGACGATGCCGGCAACGGTGCGGATGTGGGGCCACTCCACGCCCGGAACGGGATCGAGATCGATGCGCAACTCGTCGGGATGGTCGAGGTCGTCGGCGCGAACCGGATGCGGATGCAGTTCGAGGCACGCGAGGTTCGCCATCCACGCGAGCGTGGCCGCGTCGCGTGGGACGACCTCTTCCGCGCGACGTCCCGATGGAAAGCGCAGCTCCACGACGTCGATCCATGGCGGGCGTGATTCCGGGGCGCGCTTCTGGAAGAAGAACTCTCCGTCGATGCCGTTCGGATAACGCACGAGCACGTTGGGCCGGTTCCCCGCTGCACGCAGCGCACCGTCCGCAACCGCGAGGTAGTAGCGCGCGACGTCGAGCTTGGTGTAGCCCGCCTGCGGGAAGAGCACCTTCTGCGGGTTCGAGATCGGTACGTCGCGACCGGCGACGGTCAGGACCTCGTGTTCGACGCGGCTCGGCACAGCTTCACTATAGATGAACCTACACATCCTTCTTACAAACACCGACCTGATGCGCGTATCTCAGCGTTCATCTGGTCAATGCACACAGCGAGATCTGCAGATCAGTTTGGGCTGGAGTCGTTGTTGCACTTATCAGAAGTGAAGCCCGTGTGGGACTTCATCGGCAGCAAGCTCATGGTGGGGCGAGGGCGCCCACCGATAGGAGTCAGCGTCTGCATCAGCATCGTGTCACGCGGATCAATGAAATCAGCATTGCCCCGGCGCCGGCAAAGCGAAAGGGCTGACTGTCGGGTCGCGAGCCATCACAGAGACGAACACAGCAAGAAGGAGCATCCACATGGCAGACAAGAAGGTCGCCGTTTTCGGCATCTATCACACGGTCGTGCAGGCGGAGCGCGCGGCGGACGCACTCGTGACGCAGGGGTTCTTCGCCAACTCCGACATCTCGGTGCTGTTGCCGGACACGCAGAGCACGAAGGAATTTGCCCGCGAGAAGCACACCAAGGCGCCTGAAGGCACGACCACCGGCGCGGTGACGGGTGGCGCGATCGGCGGGACGTTGGGCCTGCTCGCCGGTATCGGCGCGCTCGCCATTCCCGGACTCGGGCCGTTCATCGCGGCTGGTCCGATCATGGGCGCGCTCGCCGGTGTGGGCGCGGGCGGAGCCGTCGGCGGCCTGGTCGGCGCGCTGGTCGGCATGGGCATTCCCGAGTACGAAGCCAAGCGGTACGAGGGGCGAGTGAAGGAAGGCGGCATCCTGCTGTCGGTCCACTGCTCGACCTCCGATGACATCGCGCGCGCGAAGGAGATTCTGAAGCGCACCGGCGCCGACGACATCGCGTCGAGCCCCGAAGAGAGCTCGGACTCCTCCGACGCGACGACGACCCACAGCGGTTCGAGAAGGATGTAGAGCCTGTGGTCGATAGGTGACCGTGCGCACCGGGGAAGGCCGGGCAGTTCGGCCTCCCCCCGGGTGCGTGTCATCGAGCGTTCGCTCCAGGGATAGGTGCTCAGGATTCCCTCCTGAACCCGGCGTTTCGGGTCAGAATCGTCTGAGAGGAGAACGCCGATGAGACAGACGCTGATGCTGCTGGTGATGCTGATGCCCGTGGTTGCCGCGGCTCAGCAGCCCTTGGCCCCTTCCGCGGAGCCGGTCGTCGTGGCGTCGGGCCAGGGTGTGGTGCTCGCGGTGCCCGATCGCGCGTGGATCACCATCAGCGCCGAGTCTCGGGCGCCGAGTCCTCGCGAGGCGCAGCGCTTGAATGGCGAAGCCATGAGGCCCGTGCAGGAGAAGCTGCAGGCTGCCGGCATTCCCGCCGAGGCGATTCGCACCATCGCCTACGACGTGCAGTACGAGTGGGACTTCGTCAACAACAAACGGGTCGGGCGAGGATACGTCGCGCGCAACACGATCGATGTCCGCATCGACGCGGTCGATCGCGTGGGCGAGTACCTGGAGATCGCCGCCGGATCCGGCGCGACCGCCCTCGGCGGGATTCGATTCGACTTCAAGGATCAGTCCAAGCTGGAGCGGGAGGCGTTGAGGCTGGCGGTGGCTGACGCCCGCGCCAAGGCGGATGCCGCCGCCGCCGGGGCGGGCCGCACCGTCGATCGGATTCTTCGCATCGAGGAGCAAGGCGTGACCGTCCCGCCGATGCCCGTCCGCATGATGAGGGAGGTCGCGCAATCGGCCGTCGCCGACAGCGCGCCGCCGATTGCGGCGGGCCAGACCGAGATCCGCGCGCGCGTCACGGTGACGGCCTCGCTCAAGTGACGTCGGGGCAGGCAACAAGAAAAAGCCTCGCCGTCGTTCCTCGTCACGCAGCGAGTCGCGGCGGCGACCCAGACGTTCGAGAACAGCCACATCACCGGATTCGAGCTTGCGGAAGGCCGGCTAAAGCCGGCCACTGCGGTCTTGTGAAAAACGGTCTAGTTGGAGTCGAGCTTGATTCTATCCCGGATGTCGCGGAGCATCCGCCGCATGTCCTCCACGACTTTCATGTTCTCGAGCGTCGCTTGCATGGTTTCGGCAGTGGCGTGCACGGCCTCCATCGCGGCGTGACGGGCAGCGTCGGCTGCGGCTCGTGCCTCCTCACCCGCGGCCCGCGCTGTTTCCGCGACTTCCCTCAGCTGTTCGCTCTCTCGGCGGAGTGTCTCTAGCGCCTCGCGATGGAGGTCGCGGACCTCGCGCGCTTCTTCGGCTAATCGTCTGAACTCCTCCGCCTCGGTCCTGCCCGACTCGGCCACGATGCGGTGTTGTTCAGTGGCGCGCCGGGCCTGCTCGGCATCTCGACGTTCATCCTCGGCCCTTTCGCGTCCGCCTTCTGCCTGGTTCCGGTGATCTTCTGGTTGGAGTGGCTCGCTCGGCATGGGCTCCTTTCTCGGCCGCCCAACCCTGCGTCGATTATTCGTGCAGGACGATGGTGAGGAGGGAGCTGTTGACTTTGAGGCTGCCGTTGTACTCGATGAGCCCGAGCTTCCTGAACTTGTTCATGAAGAAGTTCACGCGTGAACGGGTCGCGCCGATCATTTCGGCGAGCGTCTCCTGCGAGATCTTCGGCAAGGTTCGCTGGGGATTGGTCTGCCCGTAGCGAGCCAGCAGCAGGAGCGTGCGGGCGAGCCGCTTCTCACTGGAGTTGAACAGCTGATCGACGAGGTCCGCTTCGATGCGGATGTTCCGGGTCAGCATGTGGGAGAGGAACCGGTCCGCGAACAGCAGCTCCTCGTGGAGCAGTTGCACCATCGCCTGCTTCTCGATGATCAGCACGCTGCTCGGTGCCATTGCCGTCGCGGTCTCGATTCGCACGACTCCACCGGCCAGGGCACCTTCGCCGAAAAAGTCGCCGGGCTCCAGCATGGCGACGACGGCCTCTTTGCCAATGCGGGAGATCACCGAGACCTTGATCACGCCCTTCTGGACGTACCTGACGTCATCGGCGGGGTCGCCTTGCGAGAAGACGACCTCTCCCTGTCGATACTTCGCCACGCTTCGTGCCGGGCCGGTCGAGTCGAGATACGCCTGCGCATCGAACGAGCCCCGACCCTTCGGTTTGACGGCTCGTGTCTTCTTCATGAACAAGACCTTTTCGTATCGATCGGATCCGCCAATCGTGGCGGTCATTCTACTCCCACGCGCCCTGTAGGAGACGGCCGATCTCAGCACCAACAGGAAGCGGTGTTCAATATGAAACAGCCGGATTATCGACGAAGTGGCACAGTGCCCGTGAGCCAAATGGCGGCGGCTCAGCGTTCGTTTCGGGCCGCTTTTCCGAGCCCCCCTATCCCCATAACGCCGGCGCGAAGCTTCGCGCGTGGAGGTCGGTTTGAGCCTGCGTGTCGATGAAGTGCAACGCCTGGAGATTTCAACCGCCGAGGCCGGTGTGCTGCCCCACCTGCCGCGCGGCCACGAATTGGCCAAGACCCTCACAGGCATTCGTGGCCTGGACGAAATCACTCGCGGTGGCCTGCCGAAGGGCCGGCCGACGCTCGTGTGCGGCGGGCCTGGGTCCGGCAAGACGTTGCTGGCCCTCACCTTTCTGGTGAACGGCGCCATTCAGCTCGACGAACCCGGCGTGCTCATGACGTTCGAGGAGAACGAGGAGGAGATCGCCAGCGACGTCGCGTCGCTCGGGTTCGACCTCCCGGAGTTGATCGAGGCGCGGAAGCTCATGGTCGACTACGTGAAAGTCGATCGCGCCGAGATCGAGGAAACCGGCGAGTACGATCTGGAAGGGCTGTTCGTCAGGCTCGATCACGCGATTCGCACGGTAGGAGCCCGGCGCGTCGTCCTCGATACCATCGAATCGCTGTTTGCCGGTTTCAAGAACGACGCCATCCTCCGGTCCGAACTCCGACGGCTCTTCCGCTGGCTGAAAGACCAGGGCGTGACCGCCCTGATCACGGGCGAACGGGGCGAGGGCGCGCTCACCCGGCAGGGACTCGAGGAGTACGTCTCGGATGCGGTCATCCTGCTCGACCACCGCGTCCACGATCAGGTCTCGACGCGCCGCCTGCGGGTGGTCAAGTATCGCGGCTCCTATCACGGCACGGACGAATATCCGTTCCTGATCGATGTCAATGGCATCAGCGTGCTGCCGGTCTCCTCGATGGCCCTTCAGCACGAGGCCCCGCTGGAGCGCGTGTCGTCGGGCATCGCGCATCTCGACGAGATGCTCAGCGGACAGGGGTACTACCGCGGAAGCACGATCCTCGTGTCCGGCTCCGCGGGTACCGGGAAGACGAGCCTGGCCGCCCACTTTCTCGACGCGGCGTGTCGCCGTGGCGAACGCTGTCTGTGCTTCCTCTTCGAAGAATCGCCGCAGCAGTTTCTCCGGAACATGCGCTCCATCGGTATCGACCTGGCGCCATGGGTGGCAGCGGGACTGCTCAAGTTCCATGCTGACCGGCCCTCCCGTTACGGGCTCGAGACGCATCTCGTCACCATGCACCAGGTGGTCGCGGACTTCCAGCCAACGGTGACCGTCATCGACCCGGTGACCAACCTGATGACGGTGGGGACCTACGCCGACGTCCAGGCGATGCTCACACGCCTGATCGATCATCTGAAGACCGCGAACATCACCGCCATGCTGACGAACCTCATGCCCGGGCACAGCGACATCGAGCGCACCGACACCACCATCTCCTCCCTGATGGACACGTGGATCGTGCTGGCCAACGAGGAGGTCGGTCACCGGCACCGTCGCGGCTTGCACGTGCTCAAGTCCCGTGGCATGCCGCACTCGAACGAGCGGTGCGAGTTCCTGCTGACGAGTCATGGATTGACGCTGCTCGGCCCCGGCGGCGCGGCGGGCATGACCTCCGATGACGTGGGGCACGGTTCGGCGGAAGGACACGAGCGCCATGCGGTTGTCTGAGCAGCGATGGCACTGAACCCCGGCAATCTTCTGGAGACGTTCGAGCGGGCGGCGCTCACACCCCCCGCCGAACGGTACATCCTTCGCCTGTACGTCACCGGCATGACGGCACGGTCGTCGCGTGCGGTACACAACCTGAAAGTCATCTGCGACGAGTATCTCAAGGGCCGGTACGACCTCGAGGTCATCGACATCTACCAGCAGCCGGTCCTCATGAAGGGCGATCAGATCATCGCCGCGCCGACCCTCATCAAGAAGCTCCCGCTGCCGATGCGCCGGATCATCGGTGACATGTCGAACCGCGAGCACGTCCTTCTCGGACTCGATCTCATTTGCCAGTCCGGCGGCAAGGAGTAAGTCATGGTCACACACCACCCCGACAATGACGAACAGACTCACGTGCTGCGCCGGCGCCTCGCCGAAGCCGAAGAGATGGTGCGAGCGATCCGGCAGGGCGAGATCGACGCACTGGTCGTCGAAGGCGCCGCCGGCAATCAGGTCTACACGCTGCGCAGCGCCGAGGAGCCCTATCGCAACCTCGTGGAACAGATGCACGAGGGCGCCGTGGTCCTCACCAGTCGCGGCGATATCCTGTACTCCAACGCGCGCTTCGCGGCGCTCGTGGGCGAGCCGCTCGAGTCTGTCGTTGGCAGTCATGTCAACAGGTTCGTGAGCGCGTCCGGCAGAGACGAGTTCGACACCCTGCTGCATGCCGGTAGTGGACGATGTCGCAGCAGCTTGATCGGACCGCTCTCGGTCGCCTTCGAAGTGAGCGTGTCGCTCACCACAACGGTGGAGACCAATGGCGGTCGCCTGAATCTCATCGTCACGGATCTCCGCGAGCTCCTCGAGGCCAAGAGCAATCGCGACCGCGCCGAGCGCGAGAATCACACCAAGGACGAGTTCCTGGCGACGATGGCGCACGAGCTGCGCAACCCGCTCAGCGCGATCAGCGCGGCCCTGGGCGTCCTCGAGCTCGCACACGCGGTAGCCGGACCCGCGACCCGCGCCCACGAGATTATCGGGCGGCAAGTCAAGCACATCTCACATCTGATCAACGATCTGCTCGACGTCGAACGCCTCGTCTCTGGAAAGATCCGACTGAATCGCCAGCCGCTCGACATGGCCGAGGCGGTACAACGCGCCGTCGCCACAGCCACCGGCACCGCGCCGTTGGACCGCGACATCGACATCAGCACCGAGCCCGTGTGGGTCGAAGGAGACGTGCTGCGAGTGGAGCAGGTCGTCACCAATATCGTGGTCAATGCCATCAAGTACACGCCGCCAGGCGGCCAGATTCGGGTCACGCTCCGCGCTGACGAGGGCGACGCCCTGCTCGTCGTCGAGGACACCGGCGCCGGCATCTCGCCCGCGTTGCTGCCGTCAATCTTTGAGCGCTACGTCCAGGCGGATCGCACGCTCGACTGTGCGCGAGGCGGCCTGGGGATCGGCCTGTCGCTCGTCCGACGCCTTGTGGAGCTGCACGGCGGCACGGTTGACGCGTCGAGTGATGGAGAAGGGCTTGGCAGCAGATTCACGGTGCGGATGAGGAGCATTCCTTCCCCGCACACGTCGGTAAGTGTGGCTGTGGCATGTACGCAGGACCGGCCGGCGACGCCGAGGCGCGTGCTCCTGATAGAAGACAGCGGCGAGGCACGAGAGCGGTTGCGGACGACGCTCGAACTCGCTGGACACGTGGTCTACGACGCGGCCGATGCCGTCGGCGCTCTGGCCCTGGTGAAGCCGGTCGACCCGGATCACCTTGCGCGCCTGATTGGCGAAGGTGTCGAGGCTATCGAGGGACTGTAGCGAGGCACAGATGGCCGGTGACGTTCGACGGGTAGGCCTGCGCGCCGCCATCCAGGTTGATCGTCGTGCCTGAGGGGAACCAGAGTGTCCCTGTCGCACCGGCGAACCTCCCGGTGCTCGAATGGGGATCAATCGTGGCGATCGACGTCCACGTGCCCGTCACGACATCGAAAAGGAACAGCACCCGGGCCTCGACAATCCCGCGCTTTTTCGTCGTGAGAGCGAGTGCTGCGCGGACGGCAACGAGCATCGTGATCAACAGCACGAGCACAGCCAGAAGACCAACCACCACGCGAGCCATATACGCCTCCCTTGTCACGGTATATACACGCCGAATTGATCGCCGGTTGACACCGTCGGGCTTACTGCAGGCCGGGCCGGGCGGCTCGGTAGTCCACGGACCTGCGCGCGCGGGCCTCACGAACCGTCGAGATCGTCCGCTGACATCTCAAGCGATTGGGATGCTGCTGCGCAATCGCCTCTACGCCGGCATCGTGGACGTACCCGAGTACGGCGTCCGCGCGAAGCGTGGTGACTTCGAGCCGCTGATTTCAGAGGACTTGTTCTACCAGGTGCAGGCAGTGCTGGCAGGTCGCGTGCCCAGCACGACACCGCAACAGCGAGCGCACCCGGATTTTCCACTCTGCGCGTTCGTACGTTGCGAGTCTTGTGGGCGATGCCTCACCGGCAGCTGGTCGAAGGGGCGGAGCGGCTCACGGTTCGAAATGGCGCTTCGCGAACGCGCGGCCAGAGCCGGACGTCAAGTAGCGTTCGAAGCGGATGGCGGTGGCTTCGTCGGCCAATATGATGGCGGCCACAAGCTCCCACGGTCGATAGCGGGCGGTGTGCGCGCAGCGACCGGCGTTGTGCGCAGCGAGGCGGGCGTCCAGATCGTGCGTGAGGCCGATGTACGGCCGCTTCGGCTCCAATGAACTTCGAAGAACGTAGACGATGTGCTTGGCAGACACTCGGCGGACGGCTGCAAGGCAGTCGCCGAGACGTCGGATGCGGATTTGGCTCAGATCGGCGCCAACGCTCTAGACAGACTGCAGAGTCTGCGACGTGGCGAAGGGGGGCTGGCGGCAGTTTCTGTGAACGTCGAACGAGGCAGTCATGCGACGGATGGCGAGGGAATGCCCGTGTGTTGTGATGACCGAAGCGGACGTATACGCGAAGGTTGGCTTGCCAACCGTAGCTCTCGGGAATGACTGAGACGGGCCCGCCGTCGCGCTTCGCGCTATGGCGGGCAACCTTCGCGTGACAGGAGAGCGAAGGTTGGTGGACCTGACCAGGATCGAACTGGTGACCTCCTGAATGCCATTCAGGCGCGCTCCCAACTGCGCTACAGGCCCATGCTGATCGTCTGAAAACGCTGAGCAAACCATCCTAGCGCACGGCTCGCCTCCCCCGCAATACAAGGGTTGTCACCACTATACGAATGGATGAGGACGGCCGACATGCAGGCCGTGCGGTCCAAACAACTGGCGAGGCGTGCCGCGCCGACGCTCCGGATAAGACCCGCCGAGCGAAGGCGAATCCTAGGCGGAGGGTACCGGCTGAGGCGTCTGGCGACGATGGGCGAGCGTCAGCCAGGCGGCAAGCTGGTGGGCGGCTTCTTCCGGTGTCTGGCCGTAGAACGGCATCATCGCCGTGGGTATGCCAGCCGTGCGGCGGAGCTGGGCACGCCAACGGTTACTGACGGGCGTTACCTCGATGTGGTACGGACGCCCACCGATAGTTTCTTCGAAATGATGAATGATCACGTGGGGGATGTCACCGGACGCGCCAGCAACGAGGGTGATTTTACGCGGCTGTCACGTGGGATCAAGCGAAACAGATCGCGAAGGCGTCGTCCATAGCCGAGGCCTGAGGTGATCCTGCGGCGATCGCATCGAAGAAAAATCTCTGGTGTCAGGTTGTCCACAAGATTTTCACGCGCCATGCACAGGTTTTCCACAACGGCTGCTTCGAAGACGTCGCGCGTGGCGCCGGTCGCGAAGGTAGAATGCCTCTTTGGACTGGAATGGCTCGAATACTGAGGCTCCTCATCGTCATCGCCTGCGTGGCGCTCGTGCCGCGTCCGGCCGCGGGCGCCGAGGTGACGCTGTTCCGGCTGTTCCTGCTCGATGGTTCCGTGCTGACGAGCTACGGGGAATTCGCACGAGTTGAAGACCGTGTGGTGTTCTCGATGCCGGTGGGCGGCCGGACCGAGGACCCCCGCATTCAAGTCACCACGGTGCGGGCCGCGCTCGTGGATTGGCCGCGCACGGATCGCTATTCCGCATCAGCCAGATACCAGCGCTATGCAGAGACTCGGGGCGAGGAAGACTTCCATATCCTCAGCAACGAAGTCGCTGTCGCCCTCAATGACATCGCCCTGAGCAGCAACCGGCAGCAGGCCCTGACGCTGGCCGAAGGTGTGAGGCGGATGGTCGCCGAGTGGCCGAAGGCGCACTACGGCTATCGACAGAACGACGTGCGGGAAATCATCTCGGTGCTGGACCAGGCGATTTCCTCGCTGCGGGCGGCCGCCGGTTCAACGACGTTCGAGTTGTCCCTGGTCGCGATGACCGAGGCCGAGGCGCCGCCGCTCGAGCCGGTCGCAAGCATGCCGAACCGGCGTCAACAGGTCGATGAGATCTTTCACGTGGCGGCGCTCGCCAGTGGCGGGGCTGATCGCGTGGCGTTGCTTCAGTCGGGGCTCGCGCTGCTCGATGAGGCCGGCGCGATGATCTCGGACGCGGCCCAGCTTCGCCGTTCGGCCCAACGCCAGATTCGACAGGAGCTCGCGACCGACCGGCGGTACGCGTCGTTGTCGCAGCGGGTCACGACTCAGGCGACCCGCCACGCAGAGAAGGCCAATGTCGGCGAGATCGAGCGCCTGCTCACCAGGGTTTCAAAGGAAGACACCAAGCTCGGGCGCCAGCGTCCCGAAATGGTGGACTCGCTGAACGGCGCCGTGCAGATGAAGCTGAACGCGGCCAGGCGTTTGCGGCTGCTGCGCGACCAATGGTTCCTTCGCCAGTCAACGTATCGCGAGTATCAGCGTTCCGTCGGCACGCAACTCCTCATGCTCGTGAAATCCCAGGGCTCGCTCGACGCGATTCGTCGGCTCGAAGGACCGCCACCGGATCGTCTTCTGACGATGCGGCAGCAGTTGAGCGGCGGCGCGGAGCGTCTCCAGCGGATGCGGACGCCCGATCATATGCGAGCGACCCATGAACTGCTCGTGGGCGCATGGCGCTTTGCGGAAAACGCAGCCAAGGCGCGCTACGACGCGATCGAGGGCGCCAACTCCAGCGCCGCCTGGGAGGCCTCGTCGGCCGCCGCAGGTGCGCTGATGATGCTGTCCCGCGTCCAGCAGGAACTGAAGACGCTCCTGGAACCTCCTCGACTGCAGTGATAACTCCGCGCGCGACACGCCTGGTCCGAGTGGCCGATGTCCAGGCGTTTCGTGAAGCGGTGGTCACGCTCGCCTGCGCGGGCGCACCACTCGACGCGCGCGATCGGCTGGTGATCGTTCCGACACGCGCGGCTGCCGCGCATCTGCTGCGAAGCATCGAAGATCGAGTCCTCTCCGCTCCTGGCGCGGTCCTGCTGCCGGATCTGATCACCGCTCGCGAGTTGGTCGAGCGCCTCGGCGAGCGTCTGGACGCGCCGCGCGCCGTGCTGACTGGCGCCGAGCGCGAGGCCATCCTCAGCGTGGCGTGCCGGGCGGCGCGCGATGCCGGATACGAGCCGCCGTTTCGCCTGCGGCCCGGATTGATCGCCGAGATCCTGCGCTTCTACGACGCGCTGCGGCTGCGCCGGAACAGCGTGGACGACTTCGAGCGCCGAGCCCTGTCCATCCTCGAGCCCGGCGCCTCGTCCGACCGCGGTGCGGAACGGCTCGTTCGCCAGACACGGTTTCTCGCCGAGGCCTTTCGCGAGTTCGAGCGGCGCTCCGCCGAACATGGCTCCGACGAACACGAGCGTCGTGAACGTCTGGTCTCGACCGCGGCGCGGCGGCCGTACAGGCATCTCGTGCTCACGGTCACCGACGCGACACTCGATCCCCATGGGCTGTTCCCGGCTGATTGGGATCTGCTGACTCGCGTGCCCGGGCTCGAGCGGCTCGATGTGCTGGTCACCGACACGATGCTGGCCGGAGCGCTTCACGAACGTATTCACCAGATGCTGCCGGGCATCGAGGAGATTCGCTTCGAGCCGGCCATCTCTTCACGACTCCCCACCCTGCTGATCCCCTCGAGCGTCGGCTCCGAAACGGCCGGTCCGCACGGACCGGCGCCGCGCGTTCATCGGGCCCGCGATCGGGAGGAGGAAGTGGCGAGCTTCGCGCGGCGGGTCAAAGCCGCCGTGCGGGATGGTTCGCTCTCGTCCTCGAGCCGGGCGGCGCTCGTCGTTCGGCAGCCGCTGCCGTATGTCTACGTGGCGCGCGACGTCCTGCGCTCCGCGGGGATTGCGTGCCAGATGTTCGACGCGCTGCCGCTTGGCGCGGAGCCCTATGCAGCCGCGCTCGATCTGGTGTTCTCCTGCGTCAGCGCCAACTTCGCGCGCGAGCCGGCGGTGGCCCTGTTGAAGTCGCCGCATTTTGATTTCGCTTCGGAGGCGCCGGTCCGACTAAAGCCGGACACTACGTACTCTTCGTACGCGGACGATGTCCCGGCGCTCGATCGTGCGCTCGCCGAGGCGGGCTATCTCGGTGACGTCGAGGGGCTCGAGCGGCTCCTCGACACGTGGCGGGCGGCCGCGCCGACGCGGGGCCGGATCGAGCGGGCCATCCGCGCCGGCGAGCTGCTGCTTGCCGTGATGCGCGAGCTGCTACCGCTCCGAACGCCGGGGCCCACGTCCGAGCACCTCGCGTGCCTCTTCACGTTTCTCACGACCCACGAGCGGTTGCCGCGTCCCTCCGGCGGGTCCATAGAACAGGACCCGCCCTACGAACGCAAAGAACAGGACCCGCCCTACGATCCCGACCATGCGCTGCGGGCCCGGCATCTCCGCGCGCGCAGCGCGATCCTTGGGACGATCGGCGCGCTTCGCGACGCGTGGGCTCGCTTCGACCTCACGCCGGTTGACAGCGATGCCGTGGCCGCGCTGGTGCGTCGATGGATCGAGGGGCAGACGTTTGCGCCGCGCGCCGGTGAGTCCGGCGTTCATCTCGTGGACGCGTCGAGCGCGCGTTTTGGCGACTTCGAGCACGTCCACCTGGCGGGCCTGGTCGACGGCGAATGGCCCGATGCGCCCCGGCGCAACATCTTCTATTCGGCGTCGATCCTGCGCGAGCTCGGATGGCCGGCCGAGTCCGATCGCCTGGCCGGGGCTCGTGCGGCGTTCGCCGATCTCCTGCGGCTGCCGTCATCCCGCTTGACGGTCTCCGTGTTCACGCTGGAGGCTGACGCGCTGGTCAGTCCATCGCCGCTCGTTGACGAGATCGAGCAGGCCGGTCTCGAGACCATCGAGGAGTCCTCGTCCCTGGCTCGCATCTTCGATTACGAGGCGCTGTGCCTCGAGCCCGCCGATGCCACACCGCTCAGCGAGCTGGCACGCGAATGGGCGGTGCGCCGATGGCGGCGCGGACCTGGCATCGACGATCGATTCCGCGGATGGACCGGCGCGCACACCGCCCAGGCCTATTCGCTGAGCGCGCTCGAGCGTTACCAGGACTGCCCGTTCAAGTTCTTCGCGTCCGATGTCCTTCGGCTGGAGGAAGTGCCTGAAGACGAGTCCACGCTCTCGCCTCGCGCCCGCGGGCGATTCATCCACGAGGTGTTTCAGCGCTTCTTCGAGTCCTGGGATGCCCGCGGCCTCGGCGCGATCACCGCCGAGCGGCTCGACGAGGCGCGCGCGTTGATGATCGACGTGGCCGAACCGCTGCTGGCTCGCCTGCCTGATGCGGACGCCGCCCTCGAGCGGGCCCGGCTCTTCGGCTCGGCCATCTCGCTGGGCAGCGTTGACGTCGTCTTCGAGCGCGAGGTGTCGAGCCCTGCCGAGGTGCGCGAGCGATGGCTCGAGTACCGCCTGGAAGGTGACTTCGCCCTCGGATCTGCGGACGGCAGGCGCGTGCCGCTCAAAGGCGTCGCCGATCGCATCGACCTGCTCGCCGGCAACCGGCTGCGCGTCATCGACTACAAGTCAGGCTCGGCGCCGAATCCTCGCCGCGCGCTGCAAGTCCCGATCTACGCACTGAGCGCGCAGGAGCGTCTCTCGGCGCGCGACGATGCACCGTGGACGATAGACGAGGCCGCCTACGTCGCCTTTACCGGCAAGCGTTCCTACATCCCGATCGTCAAGGCCGGCGCCGCCGGTGATAACGAGGCCCTCGCCAGCGCGCGGGCGCGGCTCTTCGACCTCGTCGACGGCATCGCACGCGGTGAGTTCCCGCCGCGGCCGCACGATCCGATCATCTGCACCTGGTGTGCGTTCGCCACCGTCTGCCGGAAGGACTATGTCGACAGTGAGTAACTTCCGACTCCCGTTCGGCGAGGAACCCGACACGATTGAGTCGCGCATCGAGGCGCGGGATCGCGCCGGCCGCGAACGGGCCGTCGACCCCAGATTCAACGTTGCGCTCGAAGCCTCCGCCGGCACCGGTAAGACCAGGATTCTCGTCAATCGCTACGTGAACCTGCTCCGCGCGGGCGTCGATCCGGCCGAGATCCTGGCGCTGACGTTTACCCGGAAGGCGGCAGCCGAGATGCGCGAGCGGATCGTGGCCACGCTGCGCGACGCGGCGGCACGTGGCGAGATTCCTCAAGCGCGATGGCGGCAGCTTCGCGATCGGACGGCCGAAGTCGCCATCAGCACCATCGATGCGTTCTGTCTGGCGCTTCTCCGCGAGTTCCCGCTCGAGGCCGACCTCGATCCGGGCTTCTCGATGGCCGATGAAACCGAGGTACCCCGGCTGATAGGCGAGTCGCTCGACCGCGCGTTGCGCGTGTGTCGGAGCCTCGCCCGCGAGGATGAGCACGTCGCACTGGTCTTTGCGCAGCTCGGCGATCGCCGCGCACGCGCCGGGCTGGCGTCGCTCCTCGACCGGCGGATCGCGGCACCGGCGGTGCTGTCGCGATATCTGGCGACAGGGCCTCGCGATCTGACCGTGCTCAGCGCGGCACGTCGAGGGGCTGAGGCCCTGCTCGATGTGTTTCAGGGGATGCGAGGCGGACTGGACCGTTTTCTGGAGACCGGTCCACTCGAACCGCCGTTCGTCCTGCTCAAACGCCAGCTCCGGATGCTGGAAGAGAAACGTGATGTGGACGACCCACCGCTCGAGCCGGCGCTGGTCCACGCCGCGTTCGCCCGAACGCGTGAGCATTTTCTCACCCAGGAAGGCGAGCCGCGCACCGACCGCCTCCTCTATAAGAAAGAAGATTTCGCGTCACCGACCGACTGGCAGGTCCATCGCGACCTGGTCTTCGCCCACGCGCGGGCCATCGTTGACGCGCACGCCGCCTATCGACGCGATCTCAACGTCCTCGTGTCGCGGGGCGTCTGGCGGATGTTTCGCGTGGCCGAGTCCGAGTATCGACGGACGCTTGATGCGCACGCCGTCCTCGACTTCCCGGACCTCCTGCTGCATGCGCGCGATCTGCTGGGGCAGATGGAAGAGTTCGCGCAGAGCCGGTACCGCCTCGAGGCGCGGTATCACCACCTGCTCGTCGACGAGTTTCAGGACACCAGCCGCGCCCAGTGGGATCTGATCTCGCTGCTGACGAAGTCGTGGGGCGAAGGGGCCGGGCTCGCCCACGCCGGCGCCCTCCAACCCTCCATCTTCATCGTCGGCGACCGCAAGCAGTCGATCTACGCCTTTCGCGACGCCGATGCCTCGATTCTCAGCGAGGCCGGACGGCATCTCGAGATGCTCCGTCCCACTGGCGACGTGCGCCGATCCATCTCGCGCAGCTTCCGGGCGGTGCCGGCACTCCTCGCGTTCGTCAACGACTTGTGCCAGGACGTCGAGAAGGCGTCGGCGCGACGCGACGGGTTTCAGTACGGTGAGGAGGATCGGTTTCCTGTGGGCGATGGCGTGGACGGCCCGCCTAAAGGCGGACCCCACGTTGATGCGCTCGGGATCCTCGTTGGCGACACGCCCGAGGCGTGTGCTGCGACGACGGCGGCAGAAATCGCGCGGCTGGTGGCCGAAGGGACGCTCGTCCGCGATCGCCCGAGCGGTCTGCCGCGACCGATCGGGCCCACGGACGTCGCCATTCTGTTTCGTACCCGTGAGAGCCATCGCGAGTTCGAGCAGGCGCTGGAGCGGCACGGCCTGCCGTCGTACGTCTACAAGGGGCTCGGGTTCTTCGACGCGGACGAGATCAAGGACGTCCTGGCCCTGTTGTGGTACTTGGCGGATCCGCTCTCGGATCTTCGTGCTGCGGCCTGGCTGCGCTCGAGGTTTGTGCGCCTCTCGGACGAGGGGCTGCGCCGGCTCGCGCCGGCGCTTGCCGAGACCCTGTGCTCGCCCGATCCTCCCCCCGCGATGGCACGGTTGGACGAAGAGGAGGCGGACCTGCTGGCGTCTGCGCGTGCCGCGTCGTCTCGGTGGCGCGTGCTCGTGGACAGGATCCCGCCGGCGGAGTTGCTCGATCTCGTGCTGGAAGAGTCCGCGTACTTTGCCGAGATCCGTGGCCCCCGTTTCCGGCAGGCCCGGGAGAACCTGAAGAAGATCCGCGCCATCATTCGACGCATCCAGAACCGCGGCTACGCCACGCTCGATCGCATCGTGTCGCATCTCGATCGACTGGCGGTGGGCGACGATGCCAATGCGGCGATCGACGCGTCGGACGCCGTGAGCCTGATGACCGTCCACGCCGCGAAGGGCCTCGAGTTTCCGGTGGTCTTCGTGGTGAATCTGGCCCGGGGCACCGGCAATCGCCGGTCGCCGATTCGCATCGCGGCGGAGGCCGACGGAGACGCGTCGGTCGCGGTGGGAGACTTTCAGTCCAGTGGCGACGAGGACCAGCCGGACAAGGAGCGCGAGGAGACCAAGCGCCTCCTGTATGTGGCCGTGACTCGTGCGCGCGATCGCCTCTATCTCGGGTCGGTGATCAAGGACGGACGCATGCAACCCGGCCGCGGCAGTCTTGCCGAGGTCCTGCCGATCTCGCTGCTCAATCAGTTCAGCGAGACGGCCGCGGCGGACGCCATACCGTGGCGTGCCTCGTCTGGAGCCACCCATATCTTGCGGGTCTGCGCGGGGTCAGAGCCGGGGTCAGAGTCGGGGTCAGAGTCGGGGTCAGAGTCGGGGTCAGAGTCGGGCTCTGACTTCTCTCGCCTCGAGGATCGCGCCACTCCACGACAGCCGGTCGCCACGGTGATTGCAGGAGAAGAAGACGGGCTGACGAGGCTTCGCGGCGGACAGGAGTCGGATCGTCTCGTCGGCACCCTCGTGCATCGCATGTTGCAGCGCGAGGGTCTGGCTGGTGAGGCGACCGATGCGTGGATCGCGCAGCGAGTGGCCTCCCTCATCCGCGTCGATGAATCGATCACCGTGGCCGATCGCGAAGCGATCGTCACTCGAGCGGCCGCGGCCTATCGTGCGTTCTCGGCCCACGCCGACCTGCGGTCGCTATATGGGTCCGGAGACGTGTTTCATGAAGTGCCGTTCTCGCTGGCGATGGAGGAGCGGGTGGTGCGCGGCACCATCGATTGCCTGGTCCGCGGAGAGGGAGGCCCAGTGACGGTCATCGAGTTCAAGACCGGGCGGCCACGGCCGGAACATCAGGCGCAGGCCGATCTGTATCGACGGGCTGCACAGATCCTCTTTCCAGGGACGGAGGTCGTGACACGACTTGTGTACAGCGGCGAGGTGACCCTTTCCTGACCCGTATCCCTTGTTTCTGGCCCATAACCGCCGAAAGGCACGTTCGCCAGCGGCAAAAAATCTGGGCCGACCGGCCCAGCTTCGCACTTCGACATCACTTTCTGCATTGCGGTTGTTGGGTTCACCCCATAGAATCAAGTTTTGGGAGCGACGATTGACGACGAAAGAGGAGACTCGCGTGGCGCTGACCTGTCCCAGCTGTGGGAACGACCAGAACTTCCTGGTGAAGACGCTGCAGATGCATGTTATTCACTTCGAGGACTCGAGAGTCGAGGTATCTGAGGAAGGCCGCCCGGCCGTGCTCGAGGTGCTGTGCGACGAGTGCGAAACAGCGCTGAACCTGGAAGACGTCGATGAAGCCGTGCGGAAAGAGCTTCTGCTGACGCTCGGTGCGCGCTGACGAACAGGCGTAGACTACCCGCCTAAGAAGTCGCCGGCTTCCGCCTCCTCGAAGTATTCACACTCCGGGCATACCCATTCACGATATTTCGTGGTCTTGGTCTGTGTCATGCCCGGTATGCGATCGGTCGTTTCCCGCTCGCGAAGTTGCATGATCTCAGCGCACAGCGGACATTCCTTCGCGGCCATTGACTTCTCCTGTGGGGCGACCCTATCGTACCAGCAGAGTCGATGCGCCGGGACACATTCCGCCCGCACGGTGGTGATCAAGTCGCAGTCATGGCGGGCGAGGACCGTCACGACGCGAGTTGCTTTGCCGATGAAGTCGCGATCGATTTTCCGTCGGTCGACCTCGCGCTGGCCCGCATCCGCCGCGCCTTCCTCGCCGACGAGCGTCCGGCGCGGTTGAGGACGACCATCCACCTCTCGGATCGTGAAGCCCGATCCGGCGCCACCATTCCTCTCAGCGTTCCGGTCCACTGCCTGTGCCGTCACTGCGGCGGGCGCGGCGAGTCGTGGACCGAGCCCTGCCCGCAATGCGAGGGCCGCGGCGCCGAGCTGGTGCGGCAGCCACTCCACGTGACCCTGCCCGCCGGCGTCATCGACGGCGCCAGGTTTCACTTCACCGTCACGCCGCATCAGAACATCACGACCCGCATCGAGCTCCACGTCCTCGTCGGCTGATTCGTCAGTTCAGTGGAACGCCACGTCACGCTTCTGGGGATCCTCGCCAGCCTGTGGGGAGCTCTGGCCATGCTCGTGGGCGTGTCCATGCTCCTGCTGTCAGCGGGCGCCTTTGCCGAGCAGCTCGGATCGCTCGGCACCGCGGTTGAATTTGCGGCCGGTCTGACCGCCGCGGTGTTTGCCGCGATTGGCGTGTTCGCGCTCCTGTGGGGAGGCGCGCACGTCTGGGCTGCCGTGCTGCTTCGCCGCCGCATGCCACTGGGACGGGTCCTCGTCCTGGCGCTGGCGCTGGTCAATCTCCTGGTCCTGCCGTTTGGCACCGCCTTCGGGATCTACGCCCTCTGGACCCTCCTGACCAACGAAGGGCGGCGGCTCTTCGAGCCCGCGCGGTAAAATATCGAGGATATGGCAACGCCCGACCGCGACGCGGTCCTGAACGCGCTTCGCGTCGTCATCGATCCCGACCTGCGCAAGGACATCGTCTCGCTCGGGTTCGTGAAGGACCTGACGATTACCGACGGCCGCGTCGCGTTCACCATCGAGCTGACCACGCCGGCGTGTCCGGTGAAGGATCAGATGCGGGATCAGGCGACGGCCGCGGTTCGCGCGGTGCCCGGCGTGGCGGACGTCCAGGTGCAGCTCACCGCGAAAGTGCGCTCCGCATCCGCAGGGGCCAGCCAGCCGCCGCTGCCAGGCGTGAAGAACGTGATCGCCGTCGGGGCGGGCAAGGGCGGCGTCGGCAAGACCACGGTTGCCGTGAACCTGGCGCTGGCGCTGGCCCGCTGCGGCAGCCGTGTGGGCATCCTCGACGGCGACATTTACGGGCCGAACGTGCCGATCATGCTCGGGATCACCAACACGCAGCTGGCCACCGACGGCAAGCGCATCGTGCCGGCCGAGAAATACGGCGTGCAGGTGATCTCCATCGGATTCCTCACCAACGACGATGCCCCGATCATCTGGCGCGGGCCGATGCTGCATCAGGCCATCCAGCAGTTCTTTCGCGAGGTGGCGTGGAAGGACCTCGACTACCTGATCATCGACATGCCGCCTGGGACTGGTGACGTGGCGCTCAGCCTGAGCCAGACGGTGCCGGTTGTCGGCTCGATCGTGGTGACGACTCCTCAGCAGGTGTCGCTGGCCGATAGCCGCCGCGCGGTGCGGATGTATCAGAAGCTCAACATCCCGACGATCGGGATTGTCGAGAACATGAGCTACTACGCCTGCCCGAACTGCCATCACGAAGCCGATCTCTTCGGCCACGGCGGTGGAGAAACGCTGGCGTCGGACATGGGCGTGCCGTTCCTCGGCCGGCTCCCGATTTATCAGCCGATCCGCGAGGGCGGTGATACCGGTGTACCGCTGGTCGTGTCCGAGCCGGCATCGAGCGCCGCCCGGGCGTTTCTCACCGTGGCGGAACGCACCGCGGCGCAGGTATCGATCGCCGCGCACAAGAATGCCGAAGCCAACAAGGGCAAGATCCCCCTCATTCCCGTGCGCTAGCTGGCGCGTCGACGCGGCCTCTATGACTTCGAGCACTATCGACCTTCCCTACACCAAGCGCACGCTCGCCAACGGCCTCGACGTCATCGTTCACGAAGATCATCACGTGCCGATCGTCGCCGTGAACGTCTGGTATCACGTCGGCTCGAAGAACGAACGGCCGGGCCGCACCGGCTTTGCGCACCTGTTCGAGCACCTGATGTTCGAAGGGTCGGAGCACCACAACAAGGGCTTCTTCCCGCCGCTGCAGCAGGCCGGCGCGCAGCTGAACGGCTCGACCAACACCGACCGCACCAACTACTGGGAGGTGGTGCCGACCAGCGCCGTCGATCGAGCGCTGTGGATGGAGTCGGACCGCATGGGCTATCTGCTGCCGGCCCTGACCCCCGAGCGGTTCGAGAATCAGCGTGACGTCGTGCTGAACGAGCGCCGCCAGAACTATGAGAACCGCCCGTACGGCATGGCGCTCATGGCGTTGTCGGAGGCGTTGTATCCGCCGGACCACCCCTATCGCTGGATGACCATCGGCTCGTCGGACGACATCCGGGCGATGCAGCTCGAGGACGTCCAGGCCTTCTTCCGCACCTACTATCACCCCGCGAACGCGTCGCTGGTCCTGGCCGGTGACATCGAGACCGGGCGGGCATTCGAGCTGGCGGAGCAGTATTTCGGTGAGCTGCAGCCCGGCCTGCCGCCTTCACCCATCGCCGCGGATGCGGCGCTCACGCGTGAGCACCGGCTGCTCCTCGAGGACCGCGTGGAGCTGGCGCGCGTGTACATGGCGTGGCATTCGCCGGCGATGTTCGCCGCCGGCGATGCGGAGATGGATCTCGTGGCCGATCTGATGGCCAACGGCAAGACCTCGAGGCTCTATCGAACGCTCGTCTACGAGCAGCGGATTGCCCTCGATGTGTCCGCCTATCAGCATTCGCGCGAGCTTGGCAGCTTCTTCCTGCTTGCCGCGACCGCTGCGCCCGGTCGATCGCTGGCGGACATCGTGCCGCAGATCGATGCCGAGCTCGCGCGGCTCGTCGGCCAGGGTCCATCCGACAGCGAGATGGAGCGCGCGCTGGCGCAGGCCGAGGCGCAGTTCATGTACAGGCTGCAGACGGTCGGCGGGTTCGGGGGCAAGTCCGATCAGCTCAACGCCTACAACGTGCTCCGCGGCACCCCCGGCTTCTTCTCGGCGGATCTGGACCGCTACCGGCGCGCGACGCGCGAGAGCCTGGGGCTGGCCGCGGCCCGGTATCTGGTGCCCGATGGCCGTGTGGTCCTGAGCGTGATTCCACGCGGCCAGCCGGCGCTGGCGATGGCCGGCTCGGAGCCGGTGTCGGTCTCATGATGCGCGCCGACCGATCGCGGCTGCCCGAGGTCGGGCCCGACCCGCCGTTCACGTTCCCGGCCATCGTGCGCCACACGCTGCCGAACGGCCTTCAGGTCCGCACCGTCGAGCACCACAACGTGCCGGTGATCACGTTCGTGCTGCAGGTCAACGGCGGATCCGGCGCCGACCCCTCGGACAAGGAAGGCCTGGCCGCGGTTGTGGCCGACATGCTGGACGAGGGCACCGGCTCGCTCAGCGCGATTGATGTGTCCGACGCGCTGGCGCGCATCGGTGGGGAATACGACCTCGAGACCGGCGCTGACGCGACGACCGTCTCAATCACGACCCTGACCCGCTTCGCCGATCGAGGCGCGTCTCTCCTGGCCGATCTGGCAATCAGGCCGAGCCTGCGCGAGAGTGACTTCGATCGCGTCCGCCAGCTGCGTCTCGATCGACTGCGGCAACTGACGGATTCACCGCCGGCGGTTGCCGAGCGAGCGTTCCTGCGCCTGATGTACGCGCAGCATCCGTACGGACACCTGTCCATCGGCAACGATGCCGCGCTCCGTGGTCTTTCGCTGGACGACGTGGCGGCCTTTCATGCGGCCACCTTCCAACCGTCACGCGCGACGCTCGTGGTGACCGGTTCGCTCTCGCACAGCGAGCTGCTCCGCGCGGCGGCGCCGTTTGGCAGCTGGGCGGATCGGCGCGGACCGGCCGGAGAAGAGATCCCGGCGGCGGACCTCGAACCCGCAGCGATGCCGCCGTTGCGGCTGGCGATCGTGCCGCGCGAGGGCGCGGCGCAATCGGAGCTGCGCATCGGCCACCTCTCGGCGCGGCGCAACACGCCTGACTATGCCGCGCTGCTGGTCATGAATGCGCTGCTCGGCGGCCAGTTCGTCAGCCGCGTCAACCTGAAGCTGCGGGAAGAGAAGGGCTACACCTACGGCGCGCGAACCGGCTTCGACTGGCGGCGCGGTGTGTCGCCGTTCGTGCTGAGCGCCAGCGTGCACACCGCCGCCACGGCCGCCGCGATTGCCGACTCGGTCGCGGAGATCGACGGCATCCGCGGATCGCGGCCACCGAGCGACGAGGAGCTGGCGTTGGCAAAGGCCTCGCTCACGCGCGGCTATCCGCGCAACTTCGAAACCGCGCACCAGGTGGCGCGATCGGTCGCGCAGCTCGCGCTCCACCAGCTGCCCGACAGCTACTTCGCGGAGTTCGTGCCCAAGGTGAATGCGATCGGGCGCGACGACGTGACGCGCGTGGCCGCGCACTATCTCGATCCCGCCAGGCTCACGACGCTGATCGTCGGCGACCAGACTGCCATTGCAGACTCGTTGCTCACGCTCGAGCTCGGCGAGCCAAGTCTGCTGCCCGTCGAACTCTGACCCCAGGAAAGGGAACGGCCGCCCGACACCGGCGGCTCGGCAATCGAGATCGGGCGTTGCAGGCGTGCTACGCTAGCCCGATTCCGGTTCGCACGTGACTTCCGAAGATCTCGCTCAGAGCGTCGATCCAGAACGCGGCGTCGATCGCGTCACGAGCGTCGCCGTGGTCATCGGTATTCTTGCCGTGATCATCGCCGGCGCCACGATCTGGCTTCTCCTCACCGATCCCGTCACTGTCGTCAATGCCGTGGACGCCGGGCAGATCTCGCCGCTCGTGCGCCAGCTCGCCGACATCATCTACAACGCGTTGTCGGGGTTGCTGGATTACCTGTAGCGGACTGGCAACTCCCAACTCCCAACCCCAACCCCAAGCCAAGAGCCAAGAGCCAAGACGATGCATCGGGACGAGTTGAAGTCGTACTACGAGGCCGGCGCCAATGAGTACGACCAGGCATATGTCGGGAAAGGCTCCGCGGCGATCGGTGGGTTAGCCGATCGGTACGTGCGTGACGTCGATCGGATCTCACACGTGCTCTCCGGCTTCGGGCACGGCCATCTCGTCGATATCGCATGCGGTACCGGTTTCTGGCTCCCGTTCTATGCGCCCAATTGCCGCCGCATCACGCTTCTCGATCAGTCGACCGCGGCTCTGTCCAAGAGCCGTGAACGCGTAGACGGCCTGGGACTTCAGTCGCGAGTCGAGCTCCTCGAAGGCGACGTCCTCGACATGCCGCTGCCATCGTCTGCCTACGACTGCGCGGTGATCGGCTTTCTGTTGAGCCACTTCACGGACCAACAGCAGGCGACCTTCTTCCTCAGGCTGAAATCCGTTCTGACAGCGGAGGCGCCCCTTGCGGTATTCGACAGCGTGTGGAGTGACGTGCGACAGCCGTATCGGAAGAAGGAAAGCTACGAGTCACGGACGCTGAGAGACGGCCGATCGTTCAACGTGTACAAGAAGTATTTCGAGGCATCGGCGTTCGAGTCGATGCTCGTGACTCAGGGCTTCACAGTGAAAGACCTGTACGTCGGCGATCTGTTCATCGCCGCGACCGCCGAGCCCACTCTAGAACGATGACGCAACCGACGCGTCACATCATCGCCATGGGTGGAGGTGGATTCTCCATGGACCCGGGGAACCCGTCGCTGGACCGATACGTACTGGCGCAGGCGCGGTCGCGGAATCCTGCCGTGTGTCTTCTGGCAACGGCGAGCGGCGACGCAGATGGGTACATCGCGCAGTTTCATGAGGCCTTCACCAGGCACCACAGATGCCGGCCCTCGCACATACCGCTCTTCAGACGGACGCCGAATCTGAAGGAAGTGCTTCTCGCTCAGGATGTGATCTACGTCGGCGGTGGGAACACGAAGAGCATGCTGGCGGTGTGGCGTGAGTGGGGCATTCCAACACTGCTCCGCCGGGCGTGGCGATCGGGAACCGTCCTGGCTGGCATCAGTGCCGGAGCGATTTGCTGGTTTGAAACCGGGATCACGGACTCGGCGGCGAACCGGCTCGCTGCCTTGCCGTGCCTCGGCCTGCTACCGGGGACCTGCTGTCCGCACTATGACGGTGAACCGGAACGGCGCCCCGCGCTTCAACGGCTAGTGTCTCGCGGCGCAGTCCCAAACGCGATCGGCCTTGACGATGGCGCCGCCGCGCATTTCATCGGCCGCACCCTCTCACAAGTTGTGAGCTCTCGCCCCAATGCGCGCGCGTACCACGTTCGTCGGCGGAGCTCACGAGCCCTCGAGATCGCACTGCCGGCTGTACAACTGCGGTGATCTCCGTGGCGTTCGAGCCCTTAGTGATCTCCGTGTTCTCCGTGGCCTGACTTAGTGTTCTTTGTGGCCCACCCCGGGACGATGACACGACCGACGCGTCACATCGCTACCGGCTACCGGCTACCGGCTTTGGGAGTTGGGGTTGGGAGTTGGCATCAGGTGCGGATTGGGAGTTGGGAGTTGGTTTAGAGGTTCCTGCGCAGGAACTTCGTCA
Organism: Vicinamibacterales bacterium; assembly: GCA_035293405.1. Lineage (GTDB taxonomy): Bacteria > Acidobacteriota > Vicinamibacteria > Vicinamibacterales > UBA2999 > Gp6-AA40. Next base: position 70,105 of record DATDOE010000089.1, read on the forward strand.
GCACATACCCATCGACATACTTGAACGGGGCTGATCCGCTGCTGTAGTGGCCGCACGGCAACGCGGTGACCTCGTGGGGAAGACCGCGCCGAGCGAATTCGGCAACCAGGTCCTCCGAGAGATCCACGGGAAACGTGAGGTCGTAGCGCGCGTACACGAGCAGCGTCTTGGTGTTGCGCACGCGATCGAGATAGGAGTACGGGCTGATCGGCCGCCACAGGCTCCGCAGGCGCTCGAGGTCGATGTGCCCATTCAGCCCCTCGCGCACGTGGCGCGTCGAGAGGCCGCGCCACACGACGTCGGCGAACCACGGCGAGACGTGGTTGAGGGCCTGGGCCCGAATCTTTGGCTCGTGCGCGGCGGTCAGCAGAGACAAGCACGAACCGAGGCTGGTCCCGAGAATCCCGATGCGCTCGAATCCTTGCGCCGAGAGCCACGCCACCGCTCGCCGCGCATCGAGCACCGCCTGCCGGCACACCTGTACTGTGCGTGCGACGTTCGAGCTGACGATGTAGTCGGCGCGGGTGAGCTCGGGAGGCATGCGCGCATCGTGATAGGGAAGGCTCAAGCGAAGCGCCGACACGCCAAACCGCGCCAGCAGCTTCGACAGGCCGATGTGCCCTTCCGCGTTCGAATTCCACTGCGGCAAGACGATCACCGCGCGGCCGCGGCCGTGCTGCACGCCGAGCGGCGGCTCGCCCTTCGACGGGAACCAGCGCGCGACCACGATGTTGTTCTCAGGATGAGGCGTGACGAATGCGCTCGGAAAGCGCAGCGTGCCCGCCTCGCCCTGCTGGCGCAGCTCCGTGCTCGCGTCCGTGAAGGTGAAGTCACTCGTCGGCGGCGGGGTGAAGAACGCCTCGCTGTTGGCCATGACGTCGGCCACCCATCGATCGAGCGTCACGCCTCCGTCCGTGTGATCGAGATCGTGACCGTTCGACGAGACCCAGTCCACGCCCCACTCGAACGGGCGCACCACGCGATCTTTCGACACCGATGCCAGACGACGTTCCCAGGCGTGGAAGAATCGAGACAGCATCAGGAAGGCCCCACTGGCGAGGGCGCGGGGCTCAGCAGCGGCTCGAGACCCGCGGCCACCGCGAGGAGCGCCATCGTCTGAGCTCCAACCAGTTGCGCGCCGACCGGCAGCCCCTCGTCCGTGGTGCCGCACGGCATCGTGATCGCCGGATGCCCCGAGATGTTGAAGGCCTGCGTGAGACGCAGCGTGATGTTTCGCACCGGCTCTTCGGATCCCCCGAGGGAGACCGTGGCGGCGCCGAGCTTCACGGCCGGTACGGGCAGCGTCGGCAGCAGAAGGCCGTCGCGGCCATGGAGCGCGGCGTTGACGTTGCGAGTCACGACATCGCGGCCACGCAGGGCGCGGACGTAGTCCTCGGCCAGGATATAGCGGCCCATCTCCAGGCGAAGCCGGACGTTTGGCGTGTAGTCGTGCGGCTGGCTCTCCAGCGTTTGCGCATGACAGGACACGGCCTCCGGCAGTGCGATGTGGAGGTAGATCGACGCGAGGTCCGCCGCGTGCGCGATGGCCACGTCTTCGAGCACGACGCCCGCGCGCGTCAGCCGCTCGCAGGCCTCCTCGAACCGCGCCCCAACCTGCGGATCCAGCAGCGCGAAAAAGTAGGGACGTGGAACGCCGAGACGCAGACCGCGCAGCTCGCGCGGGCCGATCGGCGCAGGATTCGAGACGCCTCCGAGCGCCTGATGCAGGATCCCTGCGTCCTCGACCGATCGGCAGAGCGGGCCCACGTGATCGAGCGTGCCGCTCAATGGCGCCACGCCGACGGTCGGGATCTCCCCGAGCGCCGGCTTCAGCCCGACGAGACCGCACGCTGCCGCCGGAATCCTGATCGAGCCGCCCGTATCCGTCCCGATCGAGGCGTACGACATCTCCGCCAGTACCGAGGCCGCCGATCCGCCCGATGAACCCCCCGGCGATCGACTGTGATCGAGCGGGTGATGGACGGGACCATACGCCGAGTCTTCGTTCGTAGTCCCGAGGGCGAACTCGTGGAGATTCGTCTTGCCGATGAACACCGCGCCCGCCGTGCGCAAGCGTGCCGCAACAACGGAGTCGTGAGCGGCCACATGTCCGCGCCGCACGCGCGACGCGGCTGTCGTCGGCGTGCCGCGCACGTCGATCAGATCCTTCAGTGAGATGGGTATGCCGTGCAGAGGGCCGCGGTATCGGCCGGCCGCAATCTCGTGATCCGCCGTGCGTGCCTGGGCCCGGGCTTCATCAGCCAGCACGGTGACGAACGCGTTGATCGAGGAGTCCCGTCCGGCGATGCGCTCGAGGCAGCGTTCGGTCAGGTCCTGTGCGGTCAGCGCCCGCGCCTGCAGCGCGCGGGACAGCTCGGCCACGGTGCGCGGCTCAGCGGACATTCTCGGCAGACGGCTCGTCCAACTCGCGCGACATGTCGATGTTCCAGTCCGCGGCGCGCAGGGCCGCCGTGGCCTTCGCCAACCCTTCCAGCAAGGGCCGCAACTCGGGCATCTCTCGCCGGTCGGCATCGCGGAGCGCGTTTTCGAGCCACTCTTGTAGCGTCATGTACCTCTCTAGGGTACCTGAACTTTCCAGGCCCTTCCCGCTATCCCCCGGCCCCTGCCCCCTGTACCCTATTGCTATCCCGTGCGCAGGACAAAGATCATCGCGACTCTCGGCCCCGCGTCAGACAGCGAGGCGGCGATTCGGGAGCTGATTGCCGCAGGCGTCGACGTCTTCCGGTTCAACTTTTCTCATGGCACTCGTGAGGGCCACGCCGAAGTCGTCGCGCGCGTGCGGCGAGTGGCCCAGGAGTCGACACGCGTCGTCGCGTTGCTCCAGGATCTGAGCGGACCGAAGATCCGGACCGGCAGGTTGAGAGGCGGCGAGGCGTTGCCGCTCAAGGCGGGTGATGCGCTGACGATTGCGGTCGGGGATTTTACCGGCGAGCCTGGGCGGGTGTCGACGACGTTCGCCGATCTGCCGAAGGTGGTCCATCCGGGCGACCACCTGCTGCTCGACGATGGCCGGATTCAGCTGCGTGTCGACGCGACCACCGACACCGACATTCGAACCACGGTCGTGGACGGCGGTCCGCTGGGCGAGCATAAGGGGATCAACGTACCCGGTGTGGAATTTCCCGCCACGGGACTCACGGAGAAGGACATCGCCGACCTGCAGTTTGGCGCCAGGCAGGGGGTTGATTTCGTCGCGCTGAGCTTTGTGCAGAGCGCGGAGGTGCTTCGTCAGGCGCGAATGCTGCTGCGCGAGGCTGGTGCACCGTGGACTCCTCTGGTTGCCAAGCTCGAACGGCCCGAGGCGATCGCGCGCCTCGAGGAGATCCTCCAGGAGAGCGACGCCGTGATGGTGGCGCGCGGAGATCTGGGGCTCGAGTTGCCGCTCGAGCAAGTCCCGCGCATTCAGAAAGAGATTACGCGCCGGGGACGCGCACTCAAGGTGCCTGTGATCGTTGCCACGCAGGTGCTCGAGTCGATGCGGACAGAGCCGCGGCCCACGCGAGCCGAGGTCAGCGACGCCGCCAACGCTGTCGATGATGGCGTGGACGCGATCATGCTGGCCGGAGAGACCGCCGCGGGCGCCTATCCCGTCAAGGCCGTTCAGACGCTGGACCTGGTGATTCGCGACGCGGAATCGATGCCGGTGAGCCGGTCGCGCCAGGTCCAGACGGAGCGCCGGCTGAGCGGTCATGCCCACGCGGTGTGCGAAGCGGCGGTCACGCTGGCCGAGCGGGGCGACGCCGCCGCGATTGTGGCCGTGACGCGCGGTGGCAAGACCGCGCGCGTGTTGTCGGCACTTCGACCGCGCGCGCCGATCTTCGCGGCGACCGATCAGTCGAACATCGCGCGCACCCTGGCGCTCGCGTGGGGCGTGGTGCCGGTGCTCACCGATCTCAGCGGCGATGTCAACGAGGCGGCGAGCCGGATCGGGAGCGAGCTCGTGACGCGCGGCGATATCGAGCCGGGTTCGGTCATCGTCCTCGTCAGCGTGACGCCGGACCTCTCGCGCGGCCCGTCGAACTTCCTCAAACTGCAACGAGTGTAGGCAGCTGGCAGTAGGCAGTAGGCCGCCCACCGCCCACCGCCTACTGCCCTACCGCCTGCTGCATACTGATTACTGTGCACGAATTCACTCACAGCCTGACCATCGACGCGCCCCCGGCCGTCGTCCTTGATGCCTTCTTCGACACCGATGCGCTGGCCGCGTGGTGGCACGTGAGCCGCTCGCTCTGCGTGCCGCGGCCGCTCGGGGTCTATGCGATCGAGTGGTTGCCGACCGAGTGGCGCGACGAAGTGCTCGGCCGGCTGGGTGGGGCGTTTCGCGGCACGGTCATCGAGTTCAAAGCGGGCCGCGAGTTCTTCATCGCCGATGCGTACTGGCTGCCCCCAGACGGAGAGCCCGTCGGGCCGATGGCGCTCGAAGCCACCTGCGCGCCGCTCGGCGATCGCACGGTGCTCCATGTCCGACAGTCCGGTTGGGAGAACAGCCCTCGCTGGTCCCGGTACTACGACGTGATCGCCACCGGCTTCACGCTGGCACTCGACGAGTTGAAGCAATACGTTGAACGTCGTTGGAATGAGTGACCACTAGTGACTATGTGATTGCTGATTGGTTGGTGATTGGTGAATGACGATTGAAGATTCAGGCAGCATGTCCCGATTGTCAATAGATCAGCAATCGCCATTCACCAATCAACAACGATTCGCCAATCAAACATCAAGAATCGAGAATAATCTCCCCATGCATCCCCAGCCGCTTGCTTACCGCGACCCTGAGTTCCTCGAGAGCGAGGAGGCGCGACCGCTTCGCATTCTCGCCGAGTACCTCGAGCCGCTGCGTCGCTTCAAAGCCCAGAATATTCAGGACACCGTCGTCTTCTTCGGCTCCGCGCGGATTCACAGCCGCGAGGTCGCCGAGCAGGCGCTCGAGCGTCTCGAGAAGCGATTTGGATCGCGCGCCGACGTCGAAGGCAACGACCACATGACGCGTGGGCGGAAAGCCGTGGAATGGTCGCGGTACTACGAGGAGGCGCGCCAGCTCGCGCACATGTTCGCCGAGTGGTCGATGACCCTGGACGCACCGCATCACCGGTTCGTCGTCACATCAGGCGGCGGGCCCGGCATCATGGAGGCCGCCAACCGCGGTGCCTTCGAGGCCGGCGGCAAGACCATCGGCTTGAACATCCGCCTGCCCTTCGAGCAGGGGGCGAACAGGTTCATCACCGAAGGCCTCCACTTCGAGTTCCACTACTTCTTCATGCGCAAGTTCTGGTTTGCCTACCTGGCGAAGGCATTGGTGATTTTCCCCGGCGGGTTCGGGACGCTGGACGAGATGTTCGAGATCCTCACGCTGATGCAGACGGAGAAGCTGGCGAAGCAGATTCAGATCATTCTGTACGGCACGGAGTACTGGGATCCGATCCTGCACCTGGAGCCGATGGCCGAATGGGGTGCGATTGGCGCCGGCGACATCAACCTGATCCAGCGCGCGGATACGCCGGAACGGGCGTTCGAGCTGCTGAAGACGCACCTGACCGAGCACCATCTGATCCCGCCGACTGCGCAGGAGATGCGGTCGCCTGGGATTGCCAAGACCAGGTCGTAGTTCAAAACTCAAGACTCAAAACTCAAACACTGCAATCGGAGTGAACGCGCCGCGTCTTTCGCCCCGTTCTTGCGCAGCAGTTACTGTTTGAGTTTTGCGTTTCGAGTCTTGAGTTACTTAGTACAACAGGAATGGCGCCCCCACTTCCCTGAACGCCTCTTCGTCCTCGCGCCAACTCTCCGCGATCGTGGTCGCGGGCACGTCCCGTTCGATCTGTTGCCGCAGCACGTCCGACCCGGCGAGGATGTCGATCGGCATCTTGTCGTGCTCGTACTCGTACGGTGGCTGACGCCAGGCGTATTTCGAGGGATCCGTCCGCCGGAACATCCCCGCGAGCGCCACGCCGGCGAGCACCGGCCGGAACGCGCCGCGATCCGTGACGTGCATCTGGCACCCCCCGCAGGCTTGCTTCGCGTGCTTTTGAAACGTCGGCTCGAAGACCGCAGGGCGGAAGTAGACGCCGGCGAGCCCCAGCCGATTCATCTCGCGCGCAAATCGTTCGGCTTCGATCCAGGGCGCGCCCACGAGCTCGAACGGGCGAGTCGTGCCCCGACCCTCTGAAAGCATGATCCCTTCAAACAGCACCGTCCCGGGGTAGACGATGGCGGTATCGAGTGTCGGCATGTTGGGCGACGGCATGACCCACGGGAGCGCCGTCTGGTCCGCGTACATCTCCCGCTGCCAACCCTCCATCGGCACGACCTCGAGCGGGGCGCCGATCTCGAACTGCTCGTTGAAGAGCCGGGCCAGCTCGCCGATCGTCATCCCGTGACGCATCGGAATCGGGAACTGACCGACGAACGATTCGAACCCGGGGACCAGCCGCGCGCCTTCGACGTCGTTGCCGCCGATCGGGTTGGGCCGGTCGCACACGATCACTGGAACGCCATGCCGCGCGCACGCGCGCAGGCAGTTGGCCATCGTGTAGATGTAGGTGTAAATGCGGGCGCCGATGTCCTGCAGATCGATGACCAGGACGTCGATCCCCTTCAGCATCTCCGCTGTCGGTTCGCGCGTTTCGCTGTAGAGCGAGTAGATCGGCACCCGGCGACCGGGATCGTCGACGTGCGGCGTCTCGATCATGTTGTCCTGCACGTCGGACCTGAACCCATGCTGCGGTCCGAAGATCGCCGCCAGCGTCAGGTCATCGGACGCTGCCAGCCGGTCGACGATGTGCAGGAAGCCGCGATCGAGCGAGGCGTGGTTGCAGACAATGCCGACGCGCTTGCCGTGGAGACGCGTGGACGCGAGGAGCCGATCGGAGCCGAGCCGGACCATCATGGTCATTATCGACGTTGGAGACTCACGGCTCCAGGCTTTAGAGAATAGTAGGCAGTAGGCAGTAGGCAGTAGGCAGTAGGCAGTAGGCAGTAGCGGCGGCTAACGCTTTAGCGAGTTGGCGAGTCCCGTTACGAGTCTTCCGACTTCGCCGGCCGACGTCAGGATCGTGGTGACCGATGCGTCCGTGAGTTGACCCAGTCTCCCAGCGAGGAGAACGTGCGACTCGAGCTCTCGCACAGAGCCGTGGGCGATAGAGAGATGGTTTCGGAACGCTCCGCAGCTTCTGCGACCCTGTCCCTCAGCGATGTTGGCAGGAATTGCCGCGGCCGACCGGCGAATCGCTCTGAAATCAGAGCGAAGCGCTCTGTGGCTGGCATCTTTTCGGACTCGCGATAGACGGTCACAACCAGGTCCATGGCTTTCTGCCATGCGACGAGGTCTTGATAGTTTCTCGAAGGCATACCGCTACGGCAGTGCCAAGCGCATGCCATCTGCCTACCGCCTACCGCCTACCGCCTACTGCCTACTGCCTACTGCCTACTGCCTACTGCCAACGATCGTTGACCCGACGCACTGAGAGCTTGTACTGTCGGAAGGTTGTATCAATCGCTGGAGACACACCAATGCTGAAAGCCACTGCCGGGATCATGCTCCCGACCACCATCACGGGCTCGCTGCCGCGCCCCAGCTGGTATACCGAAAATCTGGGCACGCGGTCGTTTCTGGACGCGATGGTGACGTCGCGGTTTCGCGAGCAGTATGTGGACGCGGTGTCGGTCTACCTGCGGGAGCAGGAAGTGGCGGGG
>DATDOE010000090.1:0-213959 GCA_035293405.1 Vicinamibacterales bacterium
CAACCCCCGATCCCCGATCCCCGATCTCTATCGGTTCTTGAAGTGGTCGCCGAGCGTCGCGGTCCCGGTGCTGTCGCCTTCCGACGAGTAGCCGTCCCAGTCGGTGCGGTAGTCGTCGGACTTGAGCGCGCGGATGCTCAGACCGATCTTCCGCTCCTGCGGGCTCAGCTTGATGATCTTCATCTGGTAGCTCGTGCCCACCTGCAGGTCGATCTTCTCGCCGCCGTGCGAGTCGTCGAACTCCGACACGTGAATCAGCCCCTCGATCCCCTCGTCCAATTCGACGAAGGCGCCGAAGTTCGTCATCCGCGTCACCTTCCCCTCGATGAGGCCGCCCAGCTTGTGGCGGGAGAAGAAGTCGTCCCAGATGTCGGTGGCGAGCTGCTTCAGCCCGAGCGACAGCCGCTGGTTGTCGGCGTCGATGCTGAGCACCATCGCCTCCACCGTGTCGCCCTTTTTCACGACTTCCGAGGGGTGCTTGATCCGCTTGCTCCACGACATGTCGGAGATGTGGATCAGGCCGTCGATGTCCTCCTCGACCTCGACGAACGCGCCGAACTCGGTGAGGTTGCGCACCTTCCCCTTGATGCGCGTGCCGACCGGATACTTCTGGACCAGCTCGTGCCACGGATTGCTCTCGACCTGCTTGAGGCCGAGCGAGATGCGCCGCGCCGCCGGATCCACGCCGAGCACCATCGCGTCGACCGCGTCGCCGACGTTGAGGATCTTCGACGGGTGCTTCACCCGCTTGCTCCACGACATCTCCGACACGTGGATGAGCCCCTCCACGCCCGCCTCCAGCTCGATGAACGCGCCGTAGTCGGTCAGGCTCACCACCTTGCCGCTCACGCGCGCGCTCACGGGATAGCGGTCCTGCACCGTGGCCCACGGATCCTGAATGAGCTGCTTGTGGCCGAGCGACACGCGCTCGGTGGCGGGGTCGTACTTCAGGACGATGACGTCCACCTCGTCGTTGACCTTGAAGAGCTCCGACGGATGGCCCACCCGTCCCCACGACATGTCGGTGATGTGAAGCAGGCCGTCGATGCCGCCGAGGTCGATGAACGCGCCGTAGTCGGTGATGTTCTTCACCGTGCCGCGCAGTACCTTCCCCTCGGTCAGCGTCTCGAGCGTCGTCTTCTTCTTCTCGGCGTTCTCCTCCTCGAGGAGCGCCTTGCGCGACAGCACGATGTTGCCGCGCTTCTTGTTCACCTTGATGACGCGCATCCGGAGCTCCTGCCCCTTGAGCGCGTCGAGGTTGCGCACCGGGCGCACGTCAATCTGCGATCCGGGGAGGAAGGCGCGGACGCCGATGTCCACGGCGAGGCCGCCCTTGATGCGTTCGATGACGCGTCCGATGACGACCTTCCTGTCGGCGTAGGCTTTCTCGACCTCGTCCCAGATCTTCATCTTCTCGGCCTTCTCGCGCGACAGCACGATATGGCCTTCACGATCCTCGGTACGCTCGAGCAGGACGTCGACGGTGTCGCCCGCCTGCACGGTGACGTTGCCGGTCTCGTCGAGGAACTCATGGACGGGGATGAGACCTTCGGACTTATAGCCGACGTCAACGACGACGGCGGCGTCGGTGACTTTCAGCACCGTGCCCTTGACGACCTCCCCTTCCGCCATGTTACGGAAACTGTCGTCATACGCCTCGAGCATGGACGTGAATTCCGCCGGGTCCATGTCCTCGTGGTGCATGGGCGTGAAAGCGGGACCGGCCGGTTTCCCGGCACGGGTGCGTCCTGGTGCCCCGGGCTGTCCGCCCGTCGTTTCGGGCGTCATCAACCCGTTGTCTGCATTCGCCATTACGTGCGCGTCCTCCTCGTCATGATTACCCGTCGACTCGCGCCCGCCTCCCGACGGGACGCTGCTCAGGGCTTGCCGGTTTCTGTTGCGGGGACCGGCCCCCCGCGGCTATAACGGCGATGGAGATTGTTGGTGGGTACCGCAGGGGCACGTGAGGGCGGCCGAGTGTCGCATCCACTCCCCCTGCACGGGATCGTCCTTCGCCGATAAGCATCAGACTTTACGTCACTTATCGGGCGACTGTCAAGGTAAGCTCGAACCCGATTGGGCGCCCAGGTTCCAAGTTCCTGGTTCCGGGTTCCCTCGAAGGAAAGGAAAAGGGCAATGGCCAAACGCAAGGCCGCACGTCGAAAGGTCGCCGCCACCCGGCGCGGTCCCGTCCGCGCACGGTCCGCGGCGAAGAAAGCGGCCGGGCGTAAGAAGGCCGCCAGGAAGTCCGCCCGCCCTCGCCCGGGCAAGGCCCTGCGACGGAGCTCGAGAAAATCGGCGCGTCCCCGCGTACGGGTCGTGGCCAAGAAGACGACGCGGAAGGCGACACGCCCCGCCGCCCGCAAAGCCGTGAAGCGAGCGCGCCCGGTCAAGGCGGTTGCCCGCCGCGCACCCAAAGTCGCCAAGAAGCGCGCGCCGGCCCGCACTCCGGCACCGCGTCGGTTGACGGTCGCCGCGCGCCCGGTGGTAGCCGCGCGCCCGGTGGTAGCCGCGCGACCCGCGGCACCGCCGAAACCCAAGGTCGTTCGGCCGCCGGCCAGAACCGCGCCCGGTCTCAATCGCGAGCGGCGCACCATTCAAGACGACGATGTCGTGCCGTCGCCGCCCTCATCGCTCGACCTCGATCGGTCGGCGTCGGCCGTCCGATCTGGGCGTAAGGAGATGAAGGATCGGCTCGCGGAGCACAACGAGACGAGTCCGGCACTGACCGGTGGCGACGTCGATGCCGACTGGGAAGGCGCCTACAGCTCGGGCGATGAAGCGCCCGGCGGCGACAACCCGACCCCCGACCAGGACCTCGTCGATGACATCGGCCGGGCGGTCGGCGTCGAGTATCAGGACAACGAGGAGCTCAAAGGCGAGGCCAAGATCGCCAAGCGCGATCGCAATCGATGGGAGCTCGACCCCGCCTCCTCGGACGACTGGGATGAACGATAGGCCTCGGGGGATTCCTCAGGCCTGATGGCGAAGACCCTCGAGCTCGTCCAGCCCAAGTCTCGGAAGGCGTGGCGTGAGTGGCTGAAAAAACACCACGCCTCCTCTTCCGGCATCTGGCTGGTCATCGCCAAGAAGCACACCGGAATCCCGTCGCTCACCTACAACGACGCGGTCGAGGAAGCGCTCTGCTTCGGCTGGATCGACAGCCTCATGAACCCGATTGATGAGGCGCTCTACAAGCAGATGTTCACACCGCGGAAGTCGAAGAGCCTGTGGTCAGCGCTGAACAGGACACGCGTGGAGCGACTCATCGCGAGCGGCCTGATGACGTCCCCCGGTATGAAGATGATCGACGTGGCGAAAGAGAGCGGCCGCTGGGATGCGCATGCGCCTTCGGAGGCGCTCACGCTGCCGCCGGAGTTGAGGAAGGCGCTGAACGCCAACACAGACGCGAAGAAGAACTGGCCCACGTACACGGAGAGCCAGCGGAAGATGTTTCTGTATATGGTCAACGGCGCCAAGCGCCCGGAGACTCGAGCGAAGCGGGTCGCGCGCGTCGTCGACATCGTGTCGCGGAAGCTGCGCTTTTCAGACCTCGTCGCGGCGGCCATGAAAGGCAAGAAGAAGACATCGTAGTGGCGGGTCTTCAGACCCGCCTACAACCGGGCTTTCACCAGCGCCAGCACCTTCTCCACAACCTCGTTGATCGGCATCTCGGTCGTGTCGATGTGCACCGCGTCCGGCGCGATGGTCAGCGGTGACACCGCGCGCGTGGTGTCCGACCTGTCGCGCGCCTGAATAGCCGCGGCCACCGCCGCCTGCCCCGCCTGGCTTCCGGTGTGGGCCGCATCGTTGGCGCGACGGCGGGCCCGCTCCTCCGCCGATGCGTCCAGGTAGATTTTCAGGTCGGCATTCGGAAACACCACGGTGCCGATGTCCCGACCTTCCATCACCACGCCACCCTGACCGCCCAGCGCACGCTGCCGCGCCACGAGCGCCTCACGCACGCGCGGCAGCCGCGCGACGGCGGTTGCCGCCCGGTCGATCTCGGGCGTACGGATCGCCCGCGTCACGTCGTGGCCGTCGATCGACGCCGCGCCGTCTTCGACGCTGATGGCGGCGCGCTGGGCCAGCGCCGCAACCGCGGCCTCATCGTCCAGCGCAAGGCCTTGCTGCAGCGCCTTCCAGCCCACGGCGCGGTACATCGCCCCGGTGTCAACGTGCCGGTACCCCAGCGCGGTAGAAATCGTGCGAGATATCGTGCCTTTGCCGGCGCCCGAGGGGCCGTCGATGGCGATGACGAGTCGTCTCATGTTCGTTCGGGTCGTTCGAATCGTTCGTGTCGTTCTCGCCGGCCGCGCCGAAGCCGCAGGCGAAGGCAGGCGATCCGAACGAGTGTACCACGCGGTAAGATGCCGTTCGATGGCTCGCCGTCTTCTGACCTTCGCGACCGTTGCACTGATCGTCGGCCTCGTGGTGATCTTCGCGGCCACGCCGTACTTGCGCGCCTCGTCGTTCATCGTCCGCGCGGCCAATCTCGGCGGCCGCGCCGAGGCGTTCGCCAACGATCACGCGCGCGTCGTGACGGTGGAGCCTCGCCACATGGTCGACACCCGTTACGGCCAGGTGCCAGCGACGTTCTACATGCCGGAGGGCGACGTCAGCCGCTCCGTGCTCCTCATCCCGGGCATTCACTCGATGGGCATCGAGGAGCCGCGTCTCACGGCGCTGGCCAAGGATCTCGCCGGCACGGGCGTCATCGTCATGACCATGGCCCTGCCCGATCTGCAGGCGTACATGATCACGCCGCGAGCGACCGATGTCATCGAGGACGCGGTGGGGTGGATGGCGCAGCGAAGCAATCTGGCACCCGACGGCCGCGTCGGCATCGTCGGGATCAGCTTTGCCGGAGGCCTCTCCATTTCAGCCGCCGGCCGTCCGGCGATTCGCGACAGGGTCGCCTTCATCCTCGCGTTCGGCGGCCACGGCGACCTGCCGCGCGTCATGCGCTATCTGGCCACCGGCGAGGCGCCGCAGGTATCGGGGCTGGCCACGCATCCTCCCCACGACTACGGCGTATCTGTGATCCTGTACGGCCTGGCCGATCGGGGCGTCGTGCCGCCGGAGCAGGTAGCCGCGCTGCGTGAGGGCATCAAGACGTTTCTGCTCGCCTCGCAATTGACGCTGGTCAACATGGACCAGGCCAACGCGACCTTCGCGAAGGCGCGCGAGATGGCGAAGGCCCTGCCCGAGCCGTCGAGGACCTTCATGAACTACGTGAACGATCGCTCGGTCAAGAAACTTGGCCCCGCGCTCGTGCCGTACCTCGAGCAGCTCGGGACCAACGACCCGGCCTTGTCGCCCGATCGCGCGCCCGATCCCCCGTCGGCTCCTGTGTACCTGCTTCATGGTGATGACGACACGGTGATTCCGGCGGCCGAATCGGCGCTGCTCAACGACTATCTGCGGAGCAAAGGCGCCGACGTCCATCTCCTCTTGAGCAACTTGATCACCCATGCCGAGGTCAATCGATCGGCCACCGCGTCGGATACCTGGAAGCTGGTCGCATTCTGGGCCAGCGTGCTCCGTCAATAGTGACGTGTTAAGACTCCAGAAGATCCTGTCGCAGGCCGGCATCGCGTCGCGGCGGGCGGCCGAGAAGCTGATCGCCGAAGGCCGCGTGACGATCAACGGCGAGACCATTCGCGAGATGGGCGTCAAAGCCGACCCGTCGGCTGACGACATCCGCGTGGACGGCCGGCGCGTCAAAGCGCCTGCCCGTCCGCGATACATCCTGCTCAACAAGCCGTCCGGCTACGTCACGACGCGTTCGGATGAGAAGCGGCGGCGGACGGTGATGGACCTGCTCGGCGGGGTGCGTGACTACATCTACCCGGTAGGCCGGCTGGACTACGAGACCGAAGGCCTGCTGCTCCTCACGAACGACGGCGACCTTGCCGCCAGGCTCACGCACCCGCGCCACGGCGTCGAGCGCACGTATGAGGCGCGGGTGGCGGGCATCCCCGATGACGAGGCGATCGCGCGCCTGCGTGCAGGGATCCCGCTCGACGGTCACCGGACACTCCCGGCGATCGTCGCCCCCGTGAACCAGCGGCGGCGCGACCAGGACAGCGTGGTGGTGATCACGATCCGCGAAGGCCGCAATCGCCAGGTGCGCCGCATGTGCGAAGCCGTCGGGCACCCTGTGCAGAAGCTCAAGCGAACCCGCATCGGGCCGATCACCGACCGGCGGCTCACGCCGGGCGAATGGCGGGACCTCACTCCCGTCGAAGTGAGCGCGCTCAAGAAGGCGGCGGAGAGACTGGAAAGAAAGCCCGGGAAGATGGCGCTGGGAACGAAAGTGGAAAAGTAGAAAGGTGGAAAAGTGGAAAAGTAACTTACGAAGTACCTTGGGGTACTTTCGACTTACTTTTCCACTTCTTCCACTTCTTCCACTTCTTCCACTTCTTCCACTTCTTCCACTTCTTCCACTTCTTCCACTTTTCCACTTACCGCCTCGTCCTCCTCGGTGAGCGGCAAGATATCTTCCCTCGGTGACTGCTCGGTCAGGCCCGCCGGCGGATCGAAGCCGAGCGCTTCGGCCATGTCCTCGATCTTCGGCAGGTCGTGCAGGTCCTTCAGTCCGAATCGAATCAGGAACTCCTTGGTCGTCGAGTAGAGGAAAGGGCGGCCGACGACGTTCTTGCGGCCGACGATCTTGATCAGATGCCGCTCGAGCAGTGTGGTCAGCACGCCGGTGGTGGTGACGCCGCGGATCTCGGCAACCTCCAAGGCGGTGATCGGCTGCTTGTAAGCGATGACGGCGAGCGATTCGAGGCCCTGGGCGGTCAGCTTCTGCGATGACCGCTCGTGAAAGAGCCGGCGTACCCACTCGCGCAGGTCGGGACGGGTGACGATCTGATAGCCGCCGGCCACTTCGACCATCTGCAGCCCGGGCCGGTTCTCGTAGTCCGCCTTGAGCGCGGCGACAGCCGCGATGACGTCTTCCTTCGGCTCCTCGGCGAGGAGCCTGAAGAGCATCTTCGGCGTGATCGGCTCAGGCGACGCGAAGATCAGCGCCTCCACGACCGCCTTGACTTCGGCCGATACCGCCGGCGGGGCGCCCGCCTCGACGTGCAATGTCTCGTCTGCCATGAAACTCGGTGCCTCAGTGCCTCGGTGTGTCGTGATCAGGATTGCGGATCGCCAATCGGATGCGGCGCATCCATCGGGCGGGCCCGCTTGTACACGCGAATCGGCCCGCTCGACGCCGACTGGAACACCCGAATCAGCTTCAACCGGATCATCTCGAGCAGGGCGAGGAAGGTCACGATCATGAACGGCCGCGAGCCGTCTCCATCGCCGAAGAGATCCTCGAACCCGCATGCCTCGGTCTCGGACAGCCGGCCGAGCACCTGGCGCATGCGATCCTCGATCGAGATCTGCTCGGGCGGGAGCACCATCGTCGGCCGCCGGTTCGCCCGCTCGAGCACGCCCCTGAACGCGGCGAGCAGGCTGAACAGGTCAACCTCGAGCTCCGGCTCGTAGTCATCTCCGGCCGCTTCGGCCACGCGCGCATCCGGCCGCATGTACTGCGCGCTCCGCAGCGTCTCGCGGTCGTGGAGCAGCTCGGCCGCCGCTTTGTATTTCTGGTGCTCGAGCAGCCGCCGCACGAGCGCCTCGCGCGGATCCTCGTCAGGACCGCCTTCTTCCTGCGCCGGGTCCGGCCGCGGCAGCAGCGTGCGCGACTTGATGTGGATCAGCGTCGACGCCATCACCAGGAACTCCCCCGCCACGTCGAGGTTGAGGTCCTGCATCAGCGTGATGTATCCGAGGTACTGCTCGGTGATCAGCTTGATCGGAATGTCGTAGATGTTCACCTCGTTCTTGCGAATGAGGTGCAGGAGCAGATCGAGCGGGCCCTCGAAGCTATCGAGCTTGACCTGGTAGGCGTCGGGCGACGATTCGAAGTCGGTGTGTTCCGCCACTGTGGCTAGTATCGCAATTTCACTGCGTCGCGGACGCGTTCCATGGTGGCCTGGGCGATGCCTCGCGCTTTGCGCGAGCCCTCGACGGCGATGTCCCGGATGCGCTCCGGCCTGGCCATCACGTCGCGCCGCCGCGCGCGCAACGGCTCGAGCGCCGCGTTCATCGCCGCCGCCAGCCTGGTCTTGACCTCGACGTCGCCGACCGTCCCCGCTCGATAGCGCGCCTTCAGCTCCTCGACCTCGGCCGTGTCGGCGTTGAAGGCGTCATGGTACATGAAGACCGGATTGCCTTCGACCGTTCCCGGAATGTCGGCGCGCACGCGCTTCGGATCCGTGTACATCTGCCGCACCTTTTTGGTCACGGTGTCGGCATCGTCGGTCAGGTCGATCGTGTTGCCGTAGCTCTTGCTCATCTTCCGATTGTCGAGCCCCGGCAGGCGTGACATCGGCGTGAGCACGGGCTGCGGCTCGACGAGCACATCGCCGTAGAACTGGTTGAACCGGCGGACGGCCTCCCGTGACAGCTCGAGGTGCGCCACCTGGTCTTCGCCGACGGGGACGAACCGGCCGTCGTACATGGCGATGTCCGCCGTCTGCAGCAGCGGGTAGGCGAGGAAGCCGAGGTTCGACAGATCCTTGTCGGTGATCTGCTCCTGCTGCTCCTTATAGGTGGGCACGCGCTCGAGCCACGGAACCGGCACGACCATCGAGAGCAACAGGCTCAGCTCCGCGTGCTCGGGCACCAGAGACTGGATGAAGATCGTGCTGCGCTCGGGGTCCACGCCAGCCGCAATCCAGTCCGCCACGTTGTCGAGCGCATTGCCGACCAGGGGTGCCGTATTCGCGAACTCGGTGGTCAGCGCGTGCCAGTCGGCGACGAAGTAGAAGCAGTCGTACTGGTCCTGCAGTGCGGACCAGTTCTTGAGCGCACCCACGAGGTGGCCGAGGTGGAGCTTCCCCGTCGGCCGCATTCCGGAGACGACGCGAGCCGTTGCCATCAGATCAGGAGGGACACCAGCGCGTTCTCAATCGGGCCGATGATGCTGAAGAGCACGCCCGTGAGCATGAGCGCGTAGATGATGATGAACCCGTAGGGCCGTATCCGATCGAACGACTCGGCTGCCGGTCCCGACAGCAGGCCGGAGAGCACGTTGCCACCATCGAGCGGAGGCACGGGAACCATGTTGAACACCGCGAGGAGCACGTTCAACGCCACCGTGAAAAAGAGCACCCTCTCACCGATCCCGGCGACGGCCTCGAGCGGTGACCCGAACGTCATGGCCCGCAGCACCAGGGCCGCGAGCCCGGCCAGTATCAGGTTGCTCGCCGGGCCGGCCGCGGCGATGAGCACGTACTTCTGACGCCAGTTCCCATGCAGGTTGCGGGTCGAGACAGGCACCGGCTTCGCCCAACCGAGAAGCGGCACTCCGGTGAACATCGCCAGCAGCGGAAACAGGATGGTGCCAATCGGATCGACGTGCACCGCCGGATTGAGCGACACCCGGCCCAGCAAGCGCGCCGTGGGGTCACCGAGTCGATCGGCCGACCACGCGTGCGCCGCCTCATGGACAGAGAGAGAAAGCACGAGTATCAGAAACTGGATGAAGACGCCGGTGAAATCAATGCCCTGCAAGGAGTGTCAGCGTACCACACGCGGCGGTCCCGCCCTACGCTGCGCAGCCCGGGTCTTGCCTTGTAGACCCGGCGTGACCAGAATGGCGCGTGATCTCGAATTGGACTGACCGCGCCGTCTCGGCCGACGACGCCGTCGCCTGTGTCGCCAGCGGAGCGATCATCTTCGTCCACGGCGCGACGGCCACACCAACGCCGTTGCTCGAGGCCCTCGTTCGACGGCCCGATCTGGAGCACGTCACGCTCTATCATCTGCATACGGGAGGACCCGCGCCGTTCGTCGATCCATCGCAAGCCGGACGCTTCTTCTCCCTGTCGCTCTTCGCGGGAGCACCGATTCGGAGCGCGATCGAACGCGGCGATGCCGACATCGTGCCGATCTTCCTGTCCGACATCCCCTCGCTCTTCTACACGGGCCGGGTTCGGCTCGATGTCGCCTTCCTCCAGCTCTCCCCTCCAGACGCGCACGGCTACTGCACGCTCGGCACGTCGGTGGACGCGGCCCTCGCCGCCTCGCAGAGCGCCCGGCTGATCGTCGCCGAGATCAACGACCGCATGCCGCGCACGCACGGGAACACGCTGGTGCCGTTCTCACGGCTCCATGCGTTCGTGCACACGTCGCGACCCCTTCATTTACACGAGTCGCCGCCGCCCACGGCGATCGAGGATGCGATTGGCGAGCACGTGGCGGCGCTGGTCGAAGACGGCGCCACGTTGCAAATGGGCATCGGCGCGATCCCCGACGCCACCTTGCGCCGCCTCCGCGACAAGACGGACCTCGGGATCCACTCCGAGATGTTCTCCGACGGCGTCGTCGACCTCGCGCAGTCGGGCGCGATTACCAATCGGTTGAAGCACGTGCATCGCGGCCGCATCGTCACGAGCTTCGTCAACGGGAGCCAGCGGGTCGCCGACTTCGTGCACGACAACCCGTTTGTCGAGTTCCACCCGTGCGACCGTACGAACGACACCTCGATCATCCGGATGAACGACAAGGTGACGGCGATCAATTCGGCGATCGAGATCGATCTGTCCGGCCAGGTGGTCGCCGACTCGATTGGATTCCGCATCTACAGCGGCATCGGCGGGCAGATGGACTTCATGCGCGGCGCCGCGCTCTCTGAGGGAGGCAAGCCGATCATCGCGCTGCCGTCGACGGCCGCGAGCGGCGCCGTCACCCGGATCGTGCCGTCGGTGAAGACCGGTGCGGGTGTGGTGACCACCCGCGGCCATGTCCACTGGGTGGTCACTGAGTACGGCGCCGTGAATCTGTTCGGGCTCAGCCTCCGGCAGCGCGCCGAGGCGCTCATCAGCATCGCGCATCCGGACGTGCGCGGCGATCTCCGTCGCACCTATGCCGACATCCGGCACGTCGTGCTGGCTCCCGAGGGAATCTCGCGGCCCGGCTACTCCGCCGGACGCTCCTGAATCGACTGCAGGAAGCGCACGAGCGCGCGGATGCGGGCCTGCGCTGCCGCATCATCACCATCCCGAGCCGCGCGGCGGAAGGCGTCGCCCCACACCGGCATCTCTCTGTCGCCATGCGATGGAACGTCCCGACCGTCGATGATGCGCGCGACTCGCTCACTTGGGAACACCCCGCCATTGCGCATCGAGTATTTCGTCAGGTCGGGTGGTATCCGCCGGAGATGGGCGCCCAGCGGGCCCTCGCCCCGTCCGGATGCGCCATGACACGTCGCGCACGACGTGCGGAAGATCTCGGCGCCGTTGTCTGCCGCCTGCAGCGACTCGAGATGGCCGACGATGCCCGCGATCCTCACCTGCGCCCGCGCGTCTGAGGCATCGAGTGCTTTGAACGCCGGTCCCCAGATTGGCATGTCACTCCCGCCGTGGGCATCAATCTGACGCCCCCGGCCGGTGATGTAGGCCATCACCCGCTCGCGCGGGAATTCACCACCGTTGCGCTCGGACAGCGTGCTGAGATCCGCGGGACGAACGCGGAGTGCGGCCGCAACGGGACCATCGCCGGTCCCGCCGCGACCATGACAGGAGGCGCAGTAGAACAGGTACGACTCGGTCCCGCCGAGCGATTCAATGGACAGAGGCGGCAGATCTCTGCGCGCGTCCTGCCACGCCCATAACGTCGCGACGATCACGAGCCACACGACCGCGGCGAGCCCAAGCCGCACGTGCCAATCGATCTGAAGGCTGTCTCGCTGGTAGATGCGCACGACGTGCCCCTTCCGCTGAGCCCCGCCGGAAGGGCTGATTCGGGCGCCTGGGGAATTGTTCGCAGTCCTGCGAAACATTCCGGCATTTCTCCCAGGCTTTCATGTTCCTGTGGCGTTGAACAGCAAGCTTCGCGCCCGCGCGAGGTGGCACGCCTTCTGATTCACCGCTGGTCATGATTCCTCCTCGCGCCATCCTCGCTGCCGTCGATTTCTCGGAGTCTTCCCGCGTCGCACTGAGCTTTGCCGCGCGCCTCGCCAAGCAGTGCCACGCAGCACTGCACGTCTTGCACGCGGAGAACCCGCTGCTCGTCGCGGCGGCAAAATCCACCGGCATCGACCTGAATCGAGAGACGCGGGAAGAGCTCGCCCGTTTCGCGTCGACCACCGTGCCAGCCGGTGACTGGACCCCCGGCCATCACCACATCGTCACGGGTGACGCCACGTCGGTCATCTGTCACATCGCCTCTCGCGAGCAGGTCGATCTCATTGTCGTCGGCATGCACGGGATGTCGGGTGCGACCCGCGCGATGTTCGGATCCACGACGGAAGGCGTGTTGCGGCAGGCCGCGATTTCCGTGCTGGTCGTCCCCGACTCCTGGACACCTCCGCGACCGGACACCGACGATCTGTCCGGGATGGGCCCCGTCGTCGCCGCCATCGAATGCACGTGCACGGCCGTGGCCGGGGCCGCCGCCGCGTGCCGGCTGGCCGAGGCCCTCGGCACGTCCGTGAGCGCGATCCACGTGGTGCCCGAGCTGCCGGTGATCGAGCGATGGCGTGGGCACGCGGAGGCCGCCGTTACTGAGCGCGAGGCACAGGAGCGCCGCGAGCTCGAGACCGCCCTGGCTGCAGTGAAGACGACGCTGCACGTGACTCTCCGGGTGGAGACGGGTCAAGTGGCCGAGCGCCTGGCGGCCGCAGCCGCCGAGGTGCCGGGGCAACATCCCATCCTCGTGCTCGGCCGGCACGCCCAGGGGAGCCGACGCGGGGCGCCGGGCGCCACCGCGTATCGCGTCCTGACTCTGGCGCGGGTGCCGGTGCTCGTGCACTGCCTGCCAGAGACGCTGGCATGACCCCGGCGTCGCTTCACGTCGAGCCGCGTGGCCCCACCGCGATCGCGCGCCACTACATTCGCGATCTCGTGTACGGCTCCAACGACGGCATCGTCACGACGTTCGCCGTGGTCAGCGGCGTCGCTGGCGGGCAGCTGTCAACCCTGGCCGTCCTCGTCGTCGGCGCCGCCAACCTCGCGGCCGATGGCGTCTCGATGGGCATCGGAAACTTCCTCGCGATTCGCGCTGATGAACAGGCGCGGCAAGCGGACGGACTGCCCGAGCTCGAGAGCCATCCGTGGAAGCACGGGCTGGCGACGCTGTTCGCCTTCGTCGCCGCCGGGGCGATTCCACTCGTGCCGTACGCGCTGCCGCTGCCGCCCGCGCGTCAACTCCTCGGGTCCACGATGGTGACCTTTGCGTCGCTGTTTCTGTTCGGCGCCGGACGCGCCGCGATCTCACGGGACCGCTGGTGGCGGACGGGGCTTGAAACGCTCCTGCTTGGCGCGATTGTCGCCTGTGCCGCGTACGGCGCCGGACGACTCGTGGCCGCGGTCGCACACGCTGGCTAGACCGTCTTCACAAGACCGTAGTGGCCGGCTTCAGCCGGCCTTCGGAGTCCGCCTGAAGGCGGACACTACAGTCTTGTGAAAAACGCACTAACCACGCGTTCGTCCATGGTCAGGCGACCTTGCCGTGGCCAAGTACCGGCAGCTCGCGCGACGAGTCGGACGCGTCGTAGGGGAGGCCAAGCCCGTTCTCGGTGAGGTCATACCGGCCTCTGACCGCTGCGGCGATCTCCGACGCTGCATCACCATCGCCGCCACGCCGGTACCGATCTTCCTGTTCGCGCAGTTCCGCGGCCAGCGCGTGATCGCCAAAGACATCGGCGATCCACCGCGAGAAGTCGCCGCGCTTCAAGTAGCCGTCGATCCCGGCGCCCGCATGACGCTCGACGTCGGCGACAAACTGTCTCAGCGTGCGCGCCCGACTGCACGGTTGCGGTCCGTCGGAGAAGACAAAGGCGCGTCCCTCCGTCACCGGCACGTCCACGTACTTCTCACGGTGCCGCACGTGCGGAGTCAACCGCCGGCTGATCGTAAACCGGCGAAGCTCCCCACCGGCCTCCTCTGTGATGGGCAATGCCACCGCCTGGCCAAGCGCCAGGTGTCCGAGCTGGACGCGCCATCGATCGCTGTCCACGTGTGCGCACGCCGCGCAACGGCGGCACAGCGCGGCGACTTCCGCCGGGTCCGACTCGCACGTCACGATCATCACTTCAGTGGCTGCGAGCAGTTCGGCCGGAAGCCTCGACGCGCAGTAGGTGACGACGGTGTAGCCGTTGCGTTCGAGATCCAGGAGATGCCGTGCCTTGGCGTCGTGCAGAAAGTAGTGGGCCTCGTCCAGGACGATGCGATGCGGCAGGCCAGTGCGACGGCGCATCACGTTGAGCGCGGGAAGAACGGCGCGGATGTACTCGATCTTCTCGTCCTGCGGCAGGTGCGACAGATCGATCACCACGCTCCGGTCCGGGTATCGCAGCGCGCGCAGGAGCTGCTTCGGTGTTGGCGGCGGGTCTTCGCCGCCGAGTACGGAGACGCCGGGAAGCGCCTCGAGCGAACGGTAATCCCCCTCCGGATCGATCACGCAGACGCAGTAGCCCTGGAGAATCAGCTGCTCGCACAGGAGTCCAGCCACCCAGGACTTCCCGGACTTCGCGTCGCCGGCCACCAGGACGTTCCGGCCCCGCACCGCCAGCGAGAACTCATGCCCGTCTTCCGTGTGACCGAGCACCAACCGGCGGCGGACGTGCGCCGGGGGCAGCATCCTCGTGATCGCAAGCGGCCCCAGCAGGCGCGCGACCGCGGCCGGTCCCGTGCCGTCCACAACCAGATCCGCTGCCGCGCGAAGCGCGGCGCTGCCCCAGGCTACGGCGGCACCGATTTCGGCGATGCGCAGCATCTCATGATCGTTTTCCGCGTCGCCGATCGCGAGGGTGTTGCGCGCCGAGAGCCGCAGCATCTCCAGGACGGTGTGCAGTCCGGTCGCCTTGCTCACGCCCTGCGATAACACCATCAACCGGCTGCGATTGAACATCTGCACGAGCGGCAGCTCGAGGGTCCGGATCACCTCCAGGATCCGGGCACCTTCGTCAGCGGACGTGTCCACGAGGCACTGCCCGGACACGAACGGAATGCCACGGCGGCCCAACTCGATCAGAAACGCCCCCGGGATCAGAGGAGCCAGCACCGACGTATGGTCGTTCTCCGGGAAGTGTACGACCGCGCCGTTTTCGGCGACAACGGCGTCCACGAAGTGGAGGTCACCAGCCACGCGACGAAGCTCGCGCAGGATGCGCCCGGTCACGAGCATGACCACCACGCCACTCGACCGGAGCCGGGCAATCGCCTCTCGCACCGACTCGTCGAGGCGATCGCCCTGGGCGATGGTTCCGTCATAGTCGAGCGCGATCGCGGTGAGCTTCACGACAGGTCCTCTTTCACGCTCATCGGCGCCACCGATCGGCCAGCGGGGTCAGGCGGCCTCGTGAGCCGGTCGCTCATCTCCTTTATCAGCCACTTCGGTCATCGTCGCTTCTGTGAGGAGCAGCACGCCCGCGACGGACACGGCATTCTCGAGCGCCAGGCGAACGACCTTTGTCGGGTCGATGATGCCGGCCTCGACCAGATCGACGTAGCGGCCTACCGCGGCGTCGAATCCGAAGTTGCCGGTACCATTGCGCATCTTCTCGACGACCACACCGCCATCGACCCCGGAATTCTCGGCAATCTGCCGGGCCGGAGCCTCGAGCGCGCGTCTGAGTATCTGCATCCCGGCCCGTTCATCGCCCTCATTGCCTGCGGCGGCGGCTTCGACGGCATCCATCGTGCGCAGCAGAGCCAAACCCGCCCCAGGCACGACGCCTTCGGCCATCGCCGCCCGCGTGGCGTGGATCGCATCGTCGAACGCCTCGTGCCGGCTCTTCATCTCGGCCTCGGACGGGGCGCCCACACGGATCACCGCCACGCCCCCGGACAACTTGGCGAGTCGTTCTTCGAGCTTCTCGCGATCGTAGTCAGACGTCGCATCCGCGATCTGCTTTCGAAGCTCCTCGCAGCGACCGTCGATGGCCTTCCGATCACCCTTGCCGCCCACGACCGTGGTGTGCTCGCGGCCAACCACCACCCGGGACGCCCGGCCCAGTTGCTCGAGGGTGACGTTCTCCAGCCGGATGCCGAGCTCCGAAGCGATCAGCTGCCCGCCCGTGAGCACGGCCAGGTCCTGCAGCATGGCCTTACGGCGGTCGCCGAATCCCGGCGACTTCACCGCGACGCTCGAAAACACGCCACGCAGCCTGTTCACGACCAGCGTCGCGAGCGCTTCACCCTCGACGTCCTCAGCGATGACCAGCAGCGACGCGCCGCGCTTGGCCACCTGTTCGAGCAGCGGGAGCAGATCCTTGATGGTGACGATCTTCTGCTCGTGCAGCAGGATGAACGGGTCGTCGAGGACCGCCTCCATCTTCTCGGAGTCGGTGACGAAGTATCCGGACAGGTAGCCGCGATCGAACTGCAGCCCCTCGACGATCTCGACGGTCGTCTCCATGCCTTTGGCTTCTTCAACGGTGACCGCGCCTTCCGCGCCGACTTTCTCGATCGCCTGCGCCACGAGATCGCCGATCGCCGGGTCGTTGTGCGCCGACACGGTGGCGACCTGCTGCTTCTCGCGGGCGCTCTGGACCTGGCGCGACTGGGCCTTGAGCGCCTCGATCGCCACCTTGGCGCCCTTGTCGAGACCGCGCTTCAAGTCGATGGCGCTCGCGCCGGCAGCGATGTTCCGCATGCCGTCAGCGACCATGGCGTGCGCGAGGATCGTGGACGTCGTCGTGCCGTCCCCCACCGCATCGCCGGTGCGCTCGGCCGCGTCGCGCAGCATCTGGGCGCCCAGGTTCTCGTCGGCATCCTTGAGCGAGAACTCACGCGCGATGGTGACGCCGTCGTTGCAGACCAGCGGCTTTCCCCACTTCTTCTCGATCAGCACCGATCGGGAACGCGGGCCCAGCGTCACGCGCAAGGCATCGGCGATCGCGGTGGCACCGCGCAGCACTTTCTCGCGCGCGTCCGATCGGAACAGGAGCTGTTTATGTGACATGTTCGTCTCCAACTGCGGGCACCGGCTCGCCCAGGGGCCGGCCAGAGTTCTTTGGAGTCGGCACGACCAGCACCGGGCAGGGCGCGCTGCGAATGACCGCATGCGTGTTCGATCCAAAGACCATCACGTCGATCGCCCCGCGCCCCTGCACGCCCATGACGATCAGGTCTGCCTGCTCGTCGACGGCTACTTGCCGAATCTCGCGGTGGGGTTTGCCGTCAGTCACCCGGGTCGCGACGGTGCAGTAGTCCCGGGCCTCAGCCGGCACGAGGGCGCGGAGACGCCGCAGAGACTCGGCCTCCACGCCGGCGTGCATTCGGTCGAGCTCGACCCCCGTCGAGAGCGTCACATCGCCGAGCACGGGTGGAAATTCAATGGCGTGCAGCAGCGTGATTCGCGCGTCGGCTTCCTGTGCCAGGTCGAGCGCGTAGTCCAGCCCACGCCGGGACCCGTCGGAAAAATCTACGGCACAAACAATTCGCTTGAATGCGGCGGCCGTCGCACGGCCCGGACCCGCCGCGTGTGGCGGCACGACCAGCACCGGACAGGGGGCCTTCCTCAGGACCTTCTCCGTCACCGATCCGAGCAGCAGGTGATCGAGGCCTGAGCGGCCGTGAGTCCCCATGACCACGAGGTCCGCGTGGAGCGCGCTCGCCTGCGCCAGGATCTCGGACCGGGCGTCTATGGCCTCGTGCACCAACACGTCTGTCGGCACGGTCGCCACCGCCGATGCCGCGAACCGACGCAGCGCGGCCCGTTGCGCATCGATGTCGATGTCTCTGAGCACGATCGGCGCCGCGATCGCGGGTCCAGCCGCCGACACCAGCTCATAGACCGGCAGCTCGGCGCAGACGTGAAGGACTGACAGCCTGGACTCGTACCAGGAGGTGAGCGCCACGGCATAGTCCAAGGCCTGCTTGGACGACTCAGAGAAGTCTACCGGGCACAGGATGCGGCGTAGTGCAATCATGATCGTCCCCCAACCAATCGCTTCGAAGGCAAGCTGCGTGCCCGCGCGCCGCGTTCATTGGATTGTGCTTCCCGCGCGCGGGTCGCCCATCGCCGCGGGAATTCTCGCGTGGCTTGGGAAAATTCCTCTGAACAGACCGCCCGCACGTTCGCGGGATGCATCAACTCGATCCACGGAAGGCGCCCTTGCGATCGTCACAGGCTCGGGCGAGCAATCGCGTCGGGCAGGACATCGACGATCAGATCGGCGTGGATATCCCACAGCACGAGGGCATGATCGACGAGGCGATAGGCGATGTCCTTCGGCAACAGCGGGAGCCTGTGCAGGACGACGACCGGCATTTCGTGCGTCGCCCAGCGCGGATACGAGTCGTAGACTCGCGGCTGATAGCCTGGCGGCACGTCGTCCTCCAGGTAGAGATCCCTCAGCAGCGCCTCACGATCGACGCCGTCGAGCGCCTCGCCGATGACGCGGCGCAAGACGTCGGCGACGGCGGGAGTGAAGATGTCGCCCTGGCGGGCGTTCGGCCGCGCAGTCCTGATGGCGAACGCCAGAGACTCGCTGGCCAGAAAGAGCGACCGTATATCGCCGGTCGGCGTCATGGGCGCGAGTGACGTCTCGAGCCGTTGATGAAGCGCCGCGTACGCGGCCAGCCGCTCGTCGAAGACACCGAGTGCGTCCGCACGAGTGCCGGCGGGATTCTGAGGCCGAGCGGCGCCGATCACGCTGCCACACAACACGACAAACACCGCGACACCAGCCCGTAGAGAGCGCATGATGTCCCCTTCCCTGACCGGGCTTCAGCAAGAGCATCGCCACCGAGTGTCCGAGAGCGATCGGTAGTCGCGAACACTCCATCGGTAACCGCCTGCGCACTTTTCGTTGAGTGTGGGAAATATCCCGCGCGCCTGGACCGCCAGCACGGACCTCCCAGCCCTTTCACGCGCGATTGGGGCTGGCACGGATGGTGCCCATCGCTCACTTGAGAACGGAGGGTCCTGTGGAGCGTCAATCGATCAATGTAGCTCTCGCCGAGGTTCACGGGCACACAGCGCGAGTCGAGACGATAGCAGCCGACGGTCGAGGCTGGGAGGTCACCGCATGGCTCGACGACCGCGTGGTCGTCACGCGTCACTGCGGGGACTGGCACCGGGTCGAGCGCGCTCGGATGGAGGCCGCTATGGCGCTCCGCGATCTTGGGCGCCGGTTCCTCGAGGTAAGCGCGCTGCTGGCATTCCTGATCGGTTGCTTGCCAAACGCCGGACTCGCCCAGCAACGTCCCACACACGATTCCGCTCCCGCCGCTGCTGCCGAAACGGTTTCGGCTCCCGTGGCCGTCTTCCCTGAGCCGCGCGTCATCGCGCGAGGCATCGATGCCGCCAGTCGGATGCTGGGCGACGGCAGCGAGGTCAAGAACGGCTTTTATCCTGAACTGTCGAACATGCCGACGGGGGCCGGGTGGATTTCGGTCGGCCCCGGCTACCGGCAGTGGTGGTTCGGCGATCAGATGTTCCTCGACGCCTCGACGGCGATTTCCTGGCGCTCGTACAAGATGGCGCAGGCTCGCTTTGAGCTCCCACATCTGGCGCAGAGTCGCCTTGCCGTCGGGACGCAAGTGCGCTGGCAGGATCTCACCCAGGTCACGTTCTTCGGCGAAGGCGCCGACTCGTTGGAATCGAATCGCAGCGAATACCGTCTGAAGTCCACCAACGTGGCTGCCTACGCGACCGTGCGCGCACGACAGTGGCTCTCAATTGGCGGGCGCGTCGGCTGGCTTGACCGGCCGTCATTGACAACGCCGGCAGGCACCTTCAAGCGGGGCAATCCGGCGACACAGGAGCTGTTTCCTGACGAAGCCGTCTTCACGGTGTCCCAGCAGCCTAGCTACGGCTACCGCGAGGCGTCCCTCACCATCGATACCCGAGACCACCGAAGCCATCCCACGGCTGGCGGCATGTATCGAGTCGCATGGTCCGGCTATTCGGATCAGGATGCGGGCGCCTTCAGCTTCCGGCGATCCGAAGCGGAAGCCGCGCAGTTCGTCCCTCTCGCCCGCTCACGCCTCGTCCTGGCAATGCACGGTTGGCTGGTCGCGTCGCAGACGGCGGACGACGAATCGGTGCCGCTCTACTTGGAGCCGAGCCTTGGCGGTCACAACACGCTGCGGGGCTACAGCGACTTCAGGTTCCACGACCGCAACCTGCTCGTCGTCAATCTGGAGGCGCGGCTCGCATTGTTCAGGCATGTGGATGCGGTGGTGTTCGCGGATGCGGGCAACGTCGCGCCGCGCGTCTCCGACCTGAATGTCGACAAGCGCTCCTATGGTGTCGGGTGGCGCATGCATTCGCGTGAGTCCACATTCGCTCGACTCGATGTCGCGCGTGGCGACGAAGGTTGGAAGTTCCTGTTCCGGCTGAGCGATCCGCTGCACTTCTCGAGACTGTCGCGTCGTACCGCTCCTCTACCGTTCGCGCCGTGACAAGCAGAGAGAGGCCATGGGTCGAATGCTCTGTCTCGCGGCGCCGACACTGATGGCGATGTACCTGCCATTCTGCGCCGCCGACGTCCGCCTCACGGTGGACCCGCCCGACGCGCCCAAGGCCAGTCTCTGGGTGCAGCCAGCCGATCTCCAACGGCGCGATCTGTTCAACGGTCCGTGGGGGGCTGAGCGCGCCCCCGACCCGCAGGCCCGGTACGCGCTCGTTCAGCGAAAGCACACCGGGATCAATCCGGGATTGACAGTCCGAGACCCGCTCGGCCGGGAGTGGAGTGTCAAGCAGGCGCCCGCCGAGAGTCCCGACGAAGGCCCCGTCGAAGTGGTCCTCTCGCGCGTGCTGTCAGCGGTCGGCTATCACCAGCCGCCGGTGTACTACCTGCGATCGTTCACGCTCGAGGACGACTGGGGCGCGCACGTTGAGCCGGGCGGGCGATTCAGGTTGAAGGATAAGGCCCTGAAGGACCGCGGCGAATGGTCGTGGCAACAGAACCCGTTCGTCGGAACGAAACCCTATCAGGGCCTGCTCGTCATCCTGATGATGTTCAACAGCTCGGACCTCAAGAGCTCCAACAACACGCTGTACGAGAGTCGATTGGGTACGGGCATCGAGCGCTGGTACATGGTGCGCGACATCGGCGGGTCACTTGGAACGACCGGTCGCTTTGCTCCGAGGAAGAACGACCCGGACGCATTCGATCGCCACCCGTTCATCGCCGGCATTCGCGATGGGTACGTGGAGTTCCACTACCGCGGCTGGCATCAGGAGCTCCTCCGCCGCCGCATCACGCCGGACGACGTCGCGTGGGCCAGCAACCTGCTGGGCGGCTTGAGCGATCGGCAGTGGCACGACGCGTTTCGCGCCGGCGGGTATTCGCCGCAGGTCGCCGCGCGGTTCATCGGGACGCTCCAGAACAAAGTCGCCATCGGACAGCGTCTCCGCGGCGAGTTGGCGACCGCGCCGGAATAGAGGACCAGACATCATGCGCACACGCATCGCCATCCTGGTGCTCGCGGTCAGCGCCGCAAGTTGGGTCGGGGTCGGCAGGGCCGTGGAGCTACCGCGCGCGGCCGACTCGCTGAAGTTCGCGGTCATCGGCGACAACGGCACGGGCCAGCCACCGCAGTACGAGGTCGCCGAACAGATGCTGGTCTCCAGGGCCTCCTTCCCGTTCGAGTTCGTCGTCATGCTCGGTGACAACCTGTACGGCAGTCAGGCGCCAAAGGACTTCGTCAACAAGTTCGAGCGGCCGTACGCGGGCCTGCTTCAGGCCGGCGTGCTCTTCTACGCCGCACTCGGGAACCATGATGTCCCGACCAGCCGCTCCTACGCGCCGTTCAACATGGGCGGCGACCGTTACTACACATTCGTCAAACAACAGGTGCGCTTCTTCGTCTTCGACAGCAATCTGATGGACCCGACGCAGCTGACGTGGATTGAAGCGACCCTCATGCAGTCCACTGATCCCTGGAAGATCGCCTACTTCCACCACCCGCTCTATTCCGACGGCGGCCGCCATGGCTCGGATGTGGAGCTGCGGGTCCTGCTCGAGCCACTCCTCATCCGCTACGGGGTCACCGCCGTCTTTTCCGGCCACGAACACTTCTATGAGCGCACGACTCCGCAGAACGGCATCACGTATTTCGTCGAAGGGTCGAGCGGGCAATTGCGCAAGGGGGACGTCAACGCGTCGACGATGACCGCCGCCGCCTTCGATCAGGACCGGACATTCATGCTCGTCGAGATCACGGGTGACCAGCTGGTCTTTCAGACGATCGCACGAACGGGCCGTGTCGTGGACTCCGGCGTCATCGCTCGCCGGTCAGGCACAGCAGTCGGGAGGTCATGATGAAATCGCACGCATTGTCGCAGCACGTGCCGATACTCCGAAGCCGTCCGCACACGGCGACCTGGCTGCGGTTCCTCTCCGACCGCTTCCTCTGGCTCCCGATCGGCGCCGCCATCGCACTCGTCTGGGCCAATACCTACGCTGAAAGTTACTTCAGGGCCGCGCACGCGCTCGCGTTCCCCGTCAACGAAATCGGGATGGCCCTCTTTCTCGGGCTCATCACGCAGGAATCCATCGACGCGATCATGCCGGGGGGTGCGTTGCACACCTGGCGGCGATGGGCGATGCCGATCGTCGCTGCGGCCGGCGGTACGCTCGGCGCGGCCTTCGTGTTCCTCGGTTACGTCTCCGGAGCGCACGAGGCGGTCCTCGCGCAGGCCTGGCCGGTTGCTTGTGCGATCGACATCGCCGCCGGCTACTACGTGCTCAAGCTGATCTTTCGCCGGAGCAGCGCGCTGCCCTTCTTTCTCGTCCTCGCGATGGCGTCGAATGCCGCGGGTGTGGCGGCCCTGGCTCTGTGGCCGGCGTTCACACCCGAACACCTCGGCGGCGCCGTGCTGCTCATGGCCGCGGTCGGGCTCGCCGCCACGATGCGCCGCTCGCATGTGCGCAGCTTCTGGCCGTACATCGCCCTGTGCGGCACCTTGTCCTGGGCGGCGTTCTATTGGGCCGGGGTACACCCGGCACTGGCCCTGATCCCCATCGTTCCGTTTCTGCGGCACGCGCCGCGATCGCTCGACCTGTTCGCGGAACCGGCCGATGACGGGGCCGTGCACCACGCTGAGCACGAATGGCATGTCGGCGTGCAGGTTGTGCTGTTCCTGTTCGGCCTGGTGAATGCCGGTGTGATCCTGCGCGGTTACGATACCGGGACCTGGGCGGTGCTGAGCGCCGCCCTTCTTGGCCGCCCGCTTGGCGTCCTCGCCGCCGTCGGACTGGCCATGGCGCTCGGATTGCGCCTGCCGCGGAGCATCGGGTGGCGGGAGTTGACGGTCATCGCGCTGGCCACATCGAGCGGCTTTACGTTTGCACTCTTCACCGCCACGAGCCTCCTTCCCGTGGGAGGCGTGCTGACCCAAATCAAGGTCGGCGCGCTGTCCACGGTGCTCGGCGCAGTCGCGGCCTACATCGTGGCGCGGCTCCTTCGGGTCGGCAGGTTTGGCGGACACACGGCACGACCGTGAGGGACGGCACATGGGATTCTGTCTGAAGCCAGGCCAGCCGATCGACGAGGAGATTCGGCGTATCGCCGATCACCAGTTCGCGCAGGCAGTCGCCGCGCTGCGTACAGTGGGCGGGGCCGAGTCCGATGACGCCGTCCACGCGGCGCGACGCCGTGTCAAGAAGGTCCGCGCCCTGATTCGCCTGGTTCGACCAACGCTCAGCCCTCGGTACCGCTCTCTCAATCGTCGGCTGCGAGCGGTCAATCGTTTGCTGGCGCCTGTTGCGGACGGCCACGCGACCGTTGAGACGCTCGAGCGGCTCGCCGCGAAATACCGGAGAGCGCTGGCACCGCAGACGCTGGCAGAGATCAGAAGGCGGCTCCTGCGTCGCGAAGCGGTTGCGGACGAGGAAGCCTCGTTGAGTGGCGCAGTCCAGACGGCCGCCGCTCTCCTCTGCAAGGAACGACGCGCGCTGGGCCGCTGGCGGCTGGACCAGTCAGGATTCCGCGCGATCGCCCCCGGTCTCGGGAAGAGCGTGCGGAGCTCCCGGCGGGCCATGGCGCTGGCACTCGCCCACCCGAGTATCGAGCACTATCACACGTGGCGTCAGCGGGTGAAGGACCAGTGGCTCCACGTGCGGCTGCTTCAGGCCCGCTGCGCGAACGGACTCGCCCGTGACGAGCGGCGGCTGGAAGCCCTCGATGGCTGCCTCGGCGAGTATCACGACTGCGCCCTGCTGCAGAACGTACTGACATCGGATTCGGCCCTCGATCGTTCCGACGCGGCACGCTGTCTTCGTCTCGTGCGGCGATACCAGCGCGAGCTTCGAGCGAAGGCTCGCACTCTTGGCCGCGCGATCCACCGAGAGACGCCACGCCGGTTCGTGAAGCGCGTCAAACGTCACTGGCGATCGGCCAGGCGTGCCAGAGGCGCTGCGGAGAGGTCCACGTCATGGCAGCGCGCGGCCTGAGTCTCGTCGCCCTGCTCCGCCCGTACTGGAGGCTGCTGTCGATCGCGTTCGTCGCCATGCTCGTGCAAAGTGCGGCCGACCTGCTGGAGCCGTGGCCGCTGAAGGTGATCTTCGACTACGTCCTGGGATCGAGGCCGATGCCGCGGTGGCTCGCGGACGTGATGCCGGGCACCGGCGATGCGATGGTGGTGCTCAACGTCGCCGCCGTGGCCGTCATCGCGATCGCGGCCGTCGGCGCCGTCAGTTCGTACACGGAAAAGTATCTGTCGACGACGGTGGCCAAGCGGGTGGGATACGACCTGCGGCACATGCTCTACCACCACGTGCAGCGGCTGTCGCTGTCCTTCTACGAGCAGCGCCAGACGGGAGACATGGTCGTTCGGCTCACCAGCGACATCGACGCGACAGAGGACCTCATCTCGTCGGCGGTGCTGGGGATCGCCCTGAACATCCTCACCCTGACCGGGATGATCGCCGTGATGTTCTATCTCGATTGGCGATTCAGCCTGATCGGGCTGTCGGTCGCGCCGTTTCTCTTCGTCATCGTCTATCGCCTCACGCGCCGCATCAAGAGCGCCGCGCGTGCGGTCAAGAAGAAGGAAAGCGAGCTGGCGTCGGTTGTCCAGGAGTCCATTGCATCGGCCCGGGTCGTCAAGGCGTTCGCCCGGGAGGACTTCGAAGAACATCGCCTGGATCAGCAGAGCGAGGAAAGCGTCGCCATCGGCCTGCGGGCGCGCAGCATCAAAGCCCGGCTGCCCCCGCTCGTGGACGTCATCGTCGCCACCGGCACGTGCCTCGTACTGTGGTTTGGCGTCCGTCTCGTGCTCGATGGCAGCCTGACCTCAGGTGCGCTCCTGGTCTTCGTGCTGTACCTGGGAAAGATGTACAAGCCGATGAAGGATCTCTCGAAGATGGCCGACACGCTGTCGAAGGCCGCCGTCGGCTTCGAGCGCATCGCCGAGATTCTGAACGTCGAACGCCAGGTGCGCAACCGGCCCGGTGCCAGACCGGCCCCGGCGTTTCACGGCCGAATCGAGTTCGCGCACGTCCGATTCGGATACTCGCCGGAGCAATCCGTCCTCAAAGACATCAACCTGGTCGTGGAACCCGGTCAGCAAGTCGCGCTGGTGGGCCTGACCGGAAGCGGTAAGTCCACGATGATTGGGCTCATCCCCCGTCTCTACGATGCGCTGGACGGTTCTATCTCGATCGACGGTCGCGACGTACGGGCATATACCCTCGACTCTCTGCGCCGCCAGGTCAGTTTCGTCCTGCAGGAGGCCGTGCTGTTTCACGCCACGGTCGCGCAGAACATCGCCTACGGCAAACCCGGGGCCACGACCGAGGAGATCGTCCGAGCGGCGACACTGGCCAATGCCGACGAGTTCATCTCGCGAATGCCGAAGGGCTACGACGCGCTGATCGGTGAACGGGGCGATACGCTTTCGGGTGGGCAACGCCAGCGGATCGCGATTGCGCGCGCGATCATTCGCGACGCCCCGATTCTCCTGCTCGATGAGCCATCCGCCGCGCTCGATCCGCAGTCGGAGGAGCTGATCTTCCAAGGACTCTCCCGGTTGCTTCAGGGCAAAACGTCGATCACCATCGCGCACCGCCTGGCGACGGTCCGCCGGGCCGACGTCATCTTCGTACTGGACGATGGCGTCATCTCGGAGCGCGGGACGCACGACCAGCTGCTCGCAAACAACGGCCTGTACGCGCGCCTGTACCGGATGCAATTCCGTACCAGTGATGCCCTGGCACCGCCGGTGCCGCCGCCTGCTCATCAGCCTGAGGACGGGCCGCAGCTCGTAGCGAAGACGTGACCAACGCCACCCCCCCCCGTCGTATCCTGGTCGTGGACGACGAAATGCTGATTCGATGGTCGATCAGCGAAACGCTCAAGCCGCACGGCTATACCGTGGTCGAGGCCGCTGACGCCGCATCTGCGCGGCGCGCCCTCGCCGACGGGCCTGAGCCGCCCGATGCCGTGGTGCTCGACTATCGCCTTCCGGACTCGAATGACCTGAGCTTCCTGGCGGACATCCGGCGGACCATGCCCAACACGCCAATCGTGCTGATAACAGCGTTTTGCACGCGCGAGATCTCAGACCGCGCCAAGAAGCTCGGGGCCTATGCCGTACTGGACAAGCCTTTTGAGATGGGCGATCTCGAAGCCACACTCTCGAGAGCGTGTCATCCAACGCCGCGCTGACTGGAACACGACGTCACGCGGCCACTTCACGAAAGGAACAGGACGATGATCGAGATTCGACGCATCCTTTGCCCCATCGACTTTTCGGATTTCTCGCGCCGGGCTCTCGATCACGCCGTGGTGATCGCCAGGTGGTATGAATCGACGATCACCCTGGTCCATGTCTCGCCGATCGTGCCCCTCGCCGCGTACGCGCCAGGAAGCGGCGTGGTTCCATCCGCCAATCTCAGCCCGGAGGAGCGCGCGGCACTGCTGGCCTCGTTGAAGGAATTCGCCGCGCCGGACGCGGCAGCGGGGGTGCCCTTCGACTACCAGCTTACCGAGGGCCGTGCCGCGGCCCAGATCCTCAACGCGGCAGAGACCCTGTCGAGCGATCTGATCGTGATGGGGACGCACGGTCGCTCGGGGTTCGAGCGGATGATTCTGGGATCCGTCACGGAGAAAGTGCTGCGAAAGGCCGCGTGCCCGGTGCTTTCGGTTCCTCGCAGCTCCCTCGATGTGGTGCCGGTCCCGCCCCTCTTCAAGCGCATCCTGTGCGCCGTGGACTTCTCCGACTGCTCGATGCAGGGGCTCCACTACGCGATGTCGCTCGCGCAGGAAGCCGACGCCAGCCTGACGGTGTTGCACGTGATCGATCTACCTCCAGAGGTATCCGACGTCCAGGGAATGATGGTGGGCGGTGCGGTCAGCTTCCAGGATTACATCGCACAGGCGGGCGAAGACCGGCGCAAGAGGCTGAAGGATGCCGTCCCCGATGCTGTGCGCGAGCACTGCCACGTGGAGACAGTGTTGGCCACCGGGACGCCGTATCGCGAGGTGCTTCGTGTGGCCGCGGAACAGACGAGCGATCTCATCGTCATCGGTCTCCACGGGCGTGGACCCGTCGATCTGCTGTTCTTCGGATCCACCGCGCAGCAGGTTGTTCGAAGCGCTCCGTGTCCAGTACTGACGCTGCGGAAGTGATCGAGCGCCCGCATCGGCCGCGTCGGCGTGCAGCCGGCGAGACCGATGCTGGCGCTCGACGAGCCGTGGCTCACGCCGCGACCACGTGCGGAACCGGGTGGTGGTGACCGCAGATCGCTCGCAGCGTGTCCACCACCTCTTCGGCGCTCACGCCGCTGTCGTCGCTCGCCGCCAATACGATGTCGTTCATCGACAGGATGCCCAACACGGTACGGCCGAACCCGACAACCGGAAGCCGGCGGACCCGCGCCTGCTTCATCCTGTCCAGCGCGACGCGCACGTCGTCCTCAGGCTCGCACGTCGCCACGAGTGCGCGCGCGACGGCTCCGACCCTCAGGTGAGAGGCACGGGCATTCTGCGTGGCGAGCGCGATGTACATGTCCCGGTCGGTGATCACGCCGACCAGGTCCCCATCGTCCACCACCGGCAGGATGCCGCAGTCCCCTTCCCACATCAGTTGAGCAGCCGCCGCAAGCGTCGTCTCCGGCGTGCAGGTCTTCGGCTCCTTTGTCATGAGGTCTTTTACCTTCATGGTCACCCTCCCTACGCCGCGGTCTTCGCGGCCTTCGAAGTGTCCTGGATTTCGACCTTCCGAACCTTCGCCGGGGCTTGGACCGGCAACGGGATGCTCACCTCGAGCACGCCGTCCGCAAATGTTGCCTTGACGTCCTCGAGCTTCACGCCTTCGGGCAATGGGACCGCCCGATAGAAGCTCCCGTACTTGCGCTCGCTCTTGTAGTAGTGCTCCTTCTTCTCTTCCGCCTCGCTCTTTCGCTCGCCAGAGATCGCGAGATGGCCGTCCGTCACCTCCACCTTTACGCCTTCCTTCTTCAGGCCTGGCAGATCGACCTTCGTGACGAGCCGGTTGTCTCTTTCGAAGACATCGATCTCGGGGAACCAGTTCGCCGTATCCGTCCCGGATCCGATCGCGAGCGCCGGCACGCGGAAGGTCGGCCAGCCGGATTCATTGAACGCCCGCTCGACGTCGGATGTCATCTGCCGCAGGAGCGCAAACGGATCGCGCGCACCCTGTCGTCTCACTGCTGATTCCTGCTTCGTTAACATGGTGAGGTACCTCTGTAGCTGCGGCCGGAGTTGGCCGCATGTTCACTGCCCGAAGAGGCAATCATCGTGCCCGGCACTGCGCGCTCCTTTCGTTGACGTCAGGCGTGCCGGCCGGGCGGTGCCGAGGATATTTCCCTGACGAGCGCGAAGAATTTCGGCAACTGGATCCGAGTGAACACCACAGAGAATCACCGTGACAACCCTGTCGACAGACGTGTTCAGTCGCCCATCGGGTGCGCTTCAAAGTGATACGCGACGTGCACGCCATATACGGGCATTACTCGACGATCGGAGCGAGTCATCACGACGAGCACCGTGACGTCCGGGCGAACCGCCAGATGACTGGTGAGGAACACATCCGCGCCGCCACCGACGTTCAGCATGAAGTCGTCGAACGCCGGAGCCTGGACGCCCGGTGCCATGCGCTGTTGATAGAACGCTGGAACGCCGGTCGCCCCGGAGTCGATCGTCGCGCGATACATCCCGATGCCCGCGGAGGCGAACGGCACGACGCGGCGAGCCGGCAGCAGAGGAACGAGCGCGCCAAGCAGTGCAAAGAAGTCGCTGGATCGCTGGTCGTGGCGAAGCCAGGCGCCTCGACCCTCGAGCGTGAAGTGCGGCGTAATCTCCCACGCCAGTCCGGTGCCCGCGACCGCCCTCGTGCCGGACGCGGGCGAGGCCGCGCCGAGGAACCCGTCGAGCGTTGTCCCCCGCTGCCACTGAATGCCCGACGAGGTCTGGCCCGACGCATCGACCGAGAGGCCCACGATGGCAACGGCCGCGAGCCATGCCATAGCGCGAGTTCGACGCCGGCGAGGGTCTGTGTATGTCGTCATGGGGGCCACCTCGTTGTGAATGGAAGCCGGAGCAGAACGGGCCATGACGGCCTGAACAGCAACGATACTGCCAAGGCGAGCCGAGCCTCGAGCAGTGGCCAATCGTGGAGTGGGCTCACGCGTGCGCGTGCGATCGTGCACTAACCCACAGTGCCGCGAACATTTTCCCAAGCCTGACACGCCTCACGCCGGTTTAGACGCGCGCTGCAGTCATCATCGGGCCGATCGTTACGGCACAGCGCATGCTGCAGGAGTACGAATCACGGCCTACGCCCTCGAGCCGGCGTCGAACCGGGGGCCAGCCGTCAGCCATCGCCGAGCCTACGGCCGTTGCCTCAACCACGAAAGTGACAGAGCCATGATCGAGATACGCCGCATCCTGTGTCCGATCGATTTTTCGGATTTCTCCCGACACGCCCTCGATCACGCGGTGGCGATCGCCAAATGGTACGGATCGACCATCACCCTGTTCAACGTGGCTCCGCTCGTGCCGGCTATCGCCTACGCCCCCGGAACCCCGATGCTTCCGGTCACGGTCCCCACGCCCGACGACCTCGATGCGCTGCTCGCCTCGATGAAGCGCTTCGCGGCGGTCGAAACGGCAGGCAGCGTGCCTATGCAATTCGAGATTGGCGAGGGTGACGCCGCCGCGGAGATCCTCGACCGATCGAACGCGATTCCGAGTGACCTCGTGGTCATGGGCACTCATGGTCGCTCCGGATTCGAGCGCCTCATCCTGGGGTCCGTGACGGAAAAGGTGCTCCGGCAGGCCACCTGCCCGGTGCTGACGGTGCCGCGGAACAGCGCCGACGCGGTGCCCGCGCCTCCGGTCCTCTTCACGCGCATTCTGTGCGCGATCGACTTCTCTGAGTGCTCGATGCACGCGCTCGACTACGCGGTGTCGCTGGCGCAGGAGGCGGAGGCACACCTGACCGTGGCCCACGTGATCGAGGTGCCGTCGACGATCGCCACCGATGTGGATCGTCCCATCACCGACCGCCCGCGAAGCCTGAGGGAATACGTCGCCGAAGTGGAGGAGGATCGCAGAGCGCAACTGACCCAGGCAGTCCCGGACACCGTACGCACCTATTGCCCCGTCGAAACCGTACTGGCTACCGGGAAGCCGTACCAGGAGATCCTGCGCATCGCAGCGGAACAGAAGAGCGAGCTCATCGTCATCGGCATTCACGGACGGGGCGGCGTTGATCTCCTGTTCTTCGGATCGACGACCCAGCATGTGGTGCGTCGAGCGTCGTGCCCAGTACTCACGCTCCGGAAGGGATGACAACGGCGCGCAGGCGGTGATCGGATCCCGCGGATGCGCGCTGAGCGGGCGCCGCCGCCGCGACCGCGATCAGACGCCGGACCTCGGCGCCCTCCACCACTTCGCGGTCGAGCAGGAGCCGCACCACGGCATCAAGAGCCGCGCGGTGCTGGCGCAGAATCTGCGAGGCCCGATCATTGGCTTCGGTCATCAACCGCTTGACCTCGACGTCGATCTCGCGCGCGGTCTCTTCGGACATCGTCTTGGCGGCGTCCAGCCCAGGTACCGGTAGGAACGGCGTGCGGTTCGCGGCGGGAAACGCGACCGGTCCGATGGCGTCGCTCATGCCGTACTGGGCGACCATTGCCCTGGCGACCTCCGTCGCATGCTGAAGGTCGTTCTGGGCGCCCGTCGTGATCTCCTGGAACACCAGCTCCTCCGCGGCGCGCCCACCGAGCCAGACGGCGAGCTGATCGCGCAGTTCCTGACGCGTCCTGAGGTACCGATCCTCCGACGGGAGCTGCAGCGTGTGCCCCAAGGCCTCGTACCCGCGCTGCACGATGGAGATCTTGTGGACAGGATCGACGCCTGGCAGCACCGATGCCACGACGGCATGTCCGGCTTCGTGCGCCGCAACGGTCTCCCGCTCATGCGGACTCATGAGCCGTTTCCGCTTCAGCCCCGCGAGCACGCGATCAATCGCCTCTTCGAAGTCTCCCACAGTGACTTCCGGTTGGCTTCGACGGGCCGCCAGCAGCGTCGCCTCGTTGACGAGGTTCGCGAGATCGGCGCCAGAAAACCCGGTCGTACGGGCGGCCACGATCTTCAGATCGACCTCGGCGGCGAGCTTCACGGCCCGGGCGTGCAATCGGAGGATCGCCTCGCGCCCACCCACATCGGGACGGTCAACCACCACGCGACGGTCGAAGCGGCCAGGCCGCAGAAGAGCCGGATCGAGGACCTCGGGCCGGTTCGTCGCCGACATCACGATGATGCCTTTGCGAGGATCAAATCCGTCCATCTCGGCCAGGAGCTGATTGAGCGTCTGCTCGCGCTCCTCGTGCGTGCCGAGCGGCGACGCGACACGGGCCTTACCAAGGGCGTCCAGCTCGTCGATGAAAATGATGCACGGTGCGCGCTCTTCCGCCTGCGTGAACAGATCGCGCACGCGGGCCGCTCCAACGCCAACAAACATCTCGACGAATTCGGAGCCGCTCAAGCTGAAGAACGGCACGTGGGCTTCGCCGGCCACCGCACGTGCCAGCAGGGTCTTCCCCGTGCCAGGCGGGCCGAGCAGCAGCACACCCTTCGGGATGCGAGCGCCCAGATTCGTGTACTTCTGGGGGTTGCGAAGGAAGTCGACGATCTCGCGCAGCTCCTCTGTCGCTTCGTCGATGCCCGCCACGTCGGCAAACGTCACTTTCACATCGTCTTCGGCGTAGACCTTGGCGCGGCTTCGGCCGAACGCCAACGCGCCCTGCCCCGGGCCGACTCCGCGCAAGGCCCGCGTCCAGAAGAACAGGAGAAACGCCATCGGCACCAGCCATACGAGGAGCGGGCTCCACGCGCCGGCGGCCGTGTCACCCGTCACCGTGACTCCGTGCTGCTCCAACTCCCCGATGAGCGCGGGATCGTCGACGCGAACGGCGACAATCGACTGATTGGCTTTCTTGAGCGTGCCACGGATCCGCACCTCGCTCACCACGACTGCCGCAACTTCACCGCCGCGGACCATCTGCTTGAATTCGGTGTAGGAGACGGTGCGAACAGGCACGGCGGAAAGGAGCGTGCCGATGACCGCAACGAGGATCATGGTGCCCACGATGGACAGGAAGAACCGGGTTCGGCCCTGCTGCGTCAGGGCGGGGTCACGTCGTCGGTATGGCGGCAGCTCGGTCGTCATCGCTGTGCACTCCTACTTGACGGTGAGGACACCCCGTCGAACGGCACGGGCGCGCGTTCGACGGGGCCGCGCGCCGACTACGGCACGACGGCAATGGTGTCCTTGACCTCTTTCACGCCAGGTGCCGCCCATGCCGCCTGGCGCGCCTCGTTCCGTTCGAACCAGGTGTGCACGTTGCCCGACAGCGTCACGGTGCCGTCGGCGACCGCCACGTCGATCCGGCGCGCATCGACCTCGGCGCTCCGTTTCAGCGCCGCTTCGATCTTC
This sequence comes from Vicinamibacterales bacterium, assembly GCA_035293405.1. Taxonomy (GTDB): domain Bacteria; phylum Acidobacteriota; class Vicinamibacteria; order Vicinamibacterales; family UBA2999; genus Gp6-AA40. The sequence continues at coordinate 32,935 of DATDOE010000090.1, forward strand.
GACTTGACGTCGGTCGCGCTGACCCGCGGCAGCACCGCGATGGTGTTGGTCACGCCGCGAACGCCAATGAGGTAGCGAACGGTATTTTCCGCGGCCGCACGGTGGTATTCCCAGTCGACCTGCCCCTTCAGCGTGACCCATCCGTTGCTGACGGACACGCTGATTTTGTCCTCCGGCACCGCGGTGTTCCATTGGAGTGCGGAGACCACAGCCTGTGCCACCTCGGTGTCCGTACGGTGCTGGCCGTCACTCAGGTTGACGTTCACGTCATTGGCCACAGCCTTGACACCGTACACGCCGAGCGCGACTCGTTCCGCGGCCGCCTTTTCCAAATACGTCTTGACATCGCCGCGCAGCGTGACGATGCCGTCGTCGACGCTGACGCCGATGTCCGCGGCGTCGACGCTTGGCTCCCAGTCCAGTGCGTTCTGGACGTGTTCCTGCAGATCCCTGTCAGTCATGATGTGTCCCTTCCCGACTCGCAGTTGCGGGCGAGATTCCGCAAGGGTGCAAGGCAACTCTCATGCCCCTGGCCGCACCGCCCCTGTTCGACCCGATGTGCAACGGCAGCCCGAAACTGCGGGAATTTATGTACGTTGTCGGGAAATTTCCGCACCTGACACTCGGGTCAGGCGCCGCTGTGGCGAGCGTGCTGGTCGTCATCGGCCGTCACGATCACGGCACGGAGTCTGCTCTTCCTGCCGCGTGGAGGCATCCATGCGCGGCGCTGCTCGGTTCTGGTCCTCTCTCGGTCTGCTCATCTTCGCTGCGGGCGTGGTGTTGTCGCCCCAGGACAAACCGCCCCACGAGCCGCCATCGGCATCGTCACGCCTCACGGGCGCCGCACCATCAGAATCTTCCGTTGTGCCGATGGACACGAACCTGTTTCGCACCGTCGCGCGGCGGCTGAACCCGGCGGTGGTTGCCATCATGACTGCGGCGTGGGTTGAGAGCCCGAATCCCGAAGACACTGAGTGGTTTGAGCGGTTCTTTGGCCAGCCGCGGCAGTCGCAGGCCCACACACGGCATGAAGTCGCGTCGGGCTTTCTCATCAACCGCGACGGCGACATCCTGACCAACGACCATGTCGTCGCCAATGCCTACCTGATCGAGGTCCGTCTCCTGGGCAAGGAGACGACCACCTATCGAGCCCGTCTGGTCGGACGCGATCCGATCTCCGACAGTGCATTGCTCAGACTGCAGGACGCGCCTGGCGATCTACCATTCGCGACACTCGGTGATTCCGATGCGCTCGAGACCGGGGACTGGGTCATGGCCATCGGCAACCCGTTCGAGCTCGGTCACACGGTGACCGTCGGCGTCGTCAGCCATCAGAGCCGGCCCTTCGAGGTTGATGAGGGCCGCTGGCAGAAGCTCATTCAAACGGATGCGTCCATCAATCCCGGGAACTCGGGCGGTCCGCTGGTCAACGTGCGCGGCGACATCATCGGCATCAACGCCGCGATGCTCGCCGACGGGATCGGCGCAACCAACGGGATCGGATTTGCCGTCCCCATCAACAGTGTGAAGGCTCTGCTGCCGCAATTGCGGGCGGGCAAGGTCGTACGAGGCCGCATCGGCGTGCGGTTCCGCGGGAAGCTGATCACCAACGAGGACGCGAGAGCACTGCGATTGCCGAGCGCATCGGGCGCGCTGATTACGTCGGTCGAGCGCGATTCGACGGCGGCTCGCGCCGGCCTCCGCGCCGGCGACGTGGTCATCGACTTCTCCGGCACGCCAGTCGCGAGTGCCGACGACGTGATCGGCCGCATAGCGTCGACACCGCCTGACTCGCGCGCACAGATGACCATCGTGCGCGACGGCCGGACGCGCAATGTGTCGGTCGGGATTGAGGAGCTCGCGCTGTCCACACCGACGCGTGGGGAGGCCCGCGTCGAGGATGCCTCGGATTTCGGACTGACACTCGCAGACCTGACCGAATCCGCAACGGATCGGATCCGGCCGACGGCGGACATCGGTGGCTCCCTGGTGCAGGCCGTTCAAGATGAGAGCCCGGGGGCAGAGGCGGGCATCGAGGAGGGCGACATCGTGCGGAAGGTCAACGGCCGCCCTGTTCACACGACCGTGGACGCCATCCGAGAGCTGCAACGCATTCATGGCCGGCGCCCGGCATTCCTTCTCGTCTTGCGGGACGGCGACGAACTCCTCGTTGAGATGAAGAGAGATTGATAGACTTCGTCGCCAGGCCTGGATCGCCGCTGTGAATCTGACGAAGGAGCCCACCATCTCGCCGGCCGTCGTGTTCGACCATGTGTCGTTCGCCTTCGACGATCACGTCGTCCTCCGCGACATCAGCTTCAGTGTGCCGAGCGGCACCATGAAGATCCTGTTCGGCGCAAGCGGCTCCGGGAAGTCGGTCCTGCTCAAACTCATTCTTGGATTGTTCCGGCCGGACTCGGGCAGGATTCTGGTCAACGGCGCGCAGATCGATACGATGACCGAGCACGACCTCATGAAGGTACGAGGGGACGTGGGCATGCTGTTTCAGGAAGGCGCGCTCTTCGACTCGCTGACAGTGGGCGAGAACGTTGGCTACCGGCTGTACGAGGAGACCGACATGCCGAGGGATCAGGTGCGCAGCCGCGTCGAGGAGATCCTGGGGTTCGTCGGCCTCGAGGAATACACCGACCGGCTGCCGTCGGAGCTCTCCGGCGGCCAGCGGCGTCGGGTCGGAATTGCCCGTGCCATGGCGGCGAAACCGAGCCTTCTTCTGCTCGATGACCCAACCTCAGGGCTCGATCCCATCACCGCCACGACGATCGACGACCAGATCGTCAAGTTGCGGGATGTGGAACATGTCACTTCACTGGTGGTCACGCACCAGATTCGCGATGCGTTCTACGTCGCGACACATGAGGCGGCGCGTGACGGCAGCCAGCCGCACATTCGGCCCCTTCCCGAAACCGAGGCCCGCCGCACCAGCGTCATGGTGCTCCGCGACGGTCTCATTCAGTTCGAAGGGAGTGTGGCCGAGTTGCGAGCGTCGCGAGATCCGTACTTGGAGGAGTTTCTGTTCCTCACCCTGCCTCCCTGGTAACTGCTCAGCAGCGGGCGGTGATCAATACGCGGCCCACTACTCGTACCGAAGCGCCTCGATGGGATTGAGCAGGGCCGCCTTGCGCGCGGGATAGAAGCCGAAGAACACGCCCACGGTCACCGCAAAGGTGAACGCCAGCAGCACGGCGCTGGGGGTAACGGTGGTGGTCCACTGCATGACGTCACTCACGATGTAGGACGCGGTGAACCCCACCGCAATCCCAATCGCACCGCCGGCCACACTCAGAACCGTGGCCTCGACCAGAAACTGCAGAAGGACATCGATATCGCGGGCACCGACCGACAGCCGGAGGCCGATCTCTTTCGTCCGTTCAGTGACCGAGACCAGCATGATGTTCATGATGCCGATCCCGCCGACAATCAGCGACACCGCCGCAACCGCTGCAAGCAGCCAGGTCATCGTCGTCGTGGTCGACGTGAGGACGCTGGCCATCTCCTCCAATGTCCGCACCATGAAGTCATCGTCCTCGCCGGCCTCGATCTGGTGGCGTATGCGGAGGAGCTCCCTGATCTGTGCCGATAGGACGTCGAGGGCCACTCCCGGCTCAGCCGAGATCGTGATGTTCTGGATGTGCGTGATGCCGAGAAGCCGCTTCTGGACGGTCGTGTAGGGAACGACGACCGCGTCGTCCTGGTCCTGGCCCATCGCGGCCTGGCCCTTCTTCGTCAGCACTCCAACGACGCGAAACGGCTGATTCCGTATGCGGATGACCGCGCCGGTGGGATCGGTGCCGGCTCCGAACAGCTGATCGCGGACGACGGAACCGAGTACAGCGACCTTGGCCGCGCGGGTGACGTCCTGCTCGGCGAAGAAACCGCCGAACTGCGACGGCCATGAGCGCAGAGCTGCCAGTTCCTCGCTGGCGCCCTGCACCTGTGTGTTCCAGTTGCCACGCTCAGCGATGATCTGCGTCCGAAGATTTGCCCCCGGCGACAGATACCGGATGCCGCCGATCTCTCGGCGAATGGCGGCGGCATCCGCGGGTGTCAATGTCGTCGTGGCGCCCTGTCCCTGCCGTACTGGTCCGAAGTTGCCGGAGCCCGCCGTCACGATCACGAGGTTCGAGCCGGCACTGCGGATTTGGGCCTCGATGGACGCCTGCGCGCCGCTGCCGATCGCCACCATGACGATCACCGCTGCAACGCCGATGATCATGCCCAGCGCAGTCAGCGCCGTACGCAGCGCGTTCCGGCGAAGCGCCCTGATGGCGATGGCGAACGTCATGAGAATGGACATCGTGTTTCCCCGGCGGGTCCCACGGACCCGCCCTGGTACCTACGCAGTCGCTGGTTCGCTCTGGGCCTCGGCGGCCATCGCCGCCAGGTCAGCGGACGCGGTCCGTCGCGCCGAGACCGGCCGGTCGACGCGAATGCGGCCATCTCGAAACGCGACGAGGCGCGTCGCATATTCGGCGATGTCGTGCTCGTGCGTGACCAGCAGAATGGTGAGCCCGTGCCCGGTGTTGAGGCGCTGAAAGATTTCCATCACCTCGACGCTCGTACGAGTATCGAGATTGCCGGTCGGCTCGTCCGCAAGGAGCAGCGGCGGATTGTTCACGAGCGCACGCGCGATCGCGACACGCTGCTGCTGGCCTCCGGACATCTGATTCGGATGGTGTCGAAGCAGCCGGCTGAGTCCGACCGCCTCGAGTGCCGCAGTGGCGCGGGCGAGTCGCTCGCGCGCGGACACCCCGCCGGCGTAGAGCAAGGGCAATTCCACGTTCTCCAGGGCTGACGTCCGCGGCAGCAGGTTGAACCCTTGAAAGACGAAGCCGATCTCCTGATTGCGAACACGGGCGAGTTGGCGGCTGGCCAGATGAGCGACGTCGCGCCCGTTGAACAGATACTGGCCGCTCGTCGGGCGATCGAGACAGCCAAGCAGATGACCGATGCGCGGGCCTGTTCGACCTGCGCCTCGAAGAGCGATGGCTCCAGTTCGGCGATGACCTGCCCCCGACGGACCCGCGAATTGAAGTCGGCGTGCAGGGACTTGATCGTTCCCGATACCTGCGTGCCCACTTGCACGGTCGTGACCGCCTGAAGGGTCCCGGTCGCATCAACGGTCTCGACAACGTCCCCGCGCGTGACCCGCGCGGTCAGCACCGTCGGCGTGGTATCAGCCTGCCTGGCTCTGTAGTACGCGGCCCCGCCGGCAGCCACCAGGGCTGCCGGCGCGAGGGTCAGTGCGACTCGTGCTCTCACGTCCACGTCGAGGGGCATGGGGCGTGCCACGGCTTGAATGACGCTGAAGCCGGTTTTGGCGAGGCAACCAGCGGGACGTGGGGTCTCAGCGATGCGAACTAGTTCGCGGTCGCCGAAATTTTCCGCCGGCTGTGTCTCCCAGGAAGAGCCCGCCACGTCTCGATCCGGCTGAACCACGGCTCTTTGCGATTCTTGGGGAAGCTTGCCGAGGCACGCTCGTTGCTCACGTCACGGCAGTCCCTGTCGTCAACGGGAAGCGGAGGGCGCCTCATGTCCCCATATGTCGATCGCATCGTCGCCAGCATCCGGGACGCCGAAGACGCGCTCTCCGAGGACGTCCGCGCGCAGCAGCAGCGGTGGCAGTACGGTGTACGCCGGGGCCGTGTGTGGTTCGACAAAGAGGCCCGGCGTGTGCACAAACATCTCAAACAGAGTGTCCCCGCGTTCCTTGGTCAGGCGAGCCTCCTCAATCTCCTGACCACACCGATCATCTATTCGCTGAGCCTGCCGCTGCTCCTGCTCGACCTCTGGATCAGCCTGTATCAGTGGATCTGTTTTCCCATCTACGGCATCGCCCGCGTGTCGCGCACGCGGTACTTCATGATCGACCGTCACAAGCTCGGCTATCTGAATGCGATCGAGAAGGCCAACTGCATGTACTGCAGCTACGCCAACGGCCTCTTTGCGTATGTCCGTGAGGTCGGTGCTCGCACGGAGCACTTCTGGTGCCCGATCAAGCATTCACGCCCGATCGCCGCTCCCCACCCGCATTACCAGTTGTTCTTCGACTACGGCGACGCCGCGGGCTATCACCGGGGTCTGCCGGGGATTCGAGAAGCTCTCGCACGTGAGCGCTCCGTCCCGGCGCGCGCGAAGCGCGCGAAACGATGATTGGCGCTTCTGCCTCCTACTGGTCACTCGCGCCACACGAGTTGGCCACGACGCTCGGAGCAGGGCTTCAGGGGCTGTCGTCGACGGCGGCCGATGCACGCCTCCGGCAGTACGGGCCCAACGCGCTCGACGCGCAGCGACCGCTGTCCAGGGCTCGCGTGTTTCTGAATCAACTGCAAAGCCCACTGTTGCTGCTGCTGATCTTCGCGGCGGGCGCTTCGGGTATCACTGGCGAATGGTTCGACGCCGCCATCGTCCTGGCGATCGTCGTCGCCACTGTCGCCGTGGGCTACTCGCGCGAGTACAGCGCACAGGCGGTTGCTGACGCCCTTCGCGCACGCGTCCACGTCCGCACACGCGTCATGCGCGATGGCCGCGTCGAGATGGTGGACACCCGAGACATCGTTCCCGGTGATCTTGTGCTGCTGTCCGCCGGCAGCCTCGTTCCGGCCGACGCGGTGATCATCGAGTCCACGGACTTCTTCGTCAGTGAAGCAGTGCTGACCGGCGAAAGCTTCCCGGTCGAGAAGCGGCCCGGTGTCGCGGACGCGCGTGCCGTGGTGGCCGAGCGGACCAATTGCGTATTCCTGGGAACCAATGTCCGGAGCGGGACGGCGCGAGTCCTGGTCGCACAGACCGGAGCGTCAACGGAGTTCGGCGCCATCGCCGGTCGTCTCATGTTGAGGCCCCCTGAAACCGAGTTCGATCAGGGTATCCGGCACTTCGGCTACCTGCTGGCGATCGCCATGCTGGTCCTGGTCGTCGTGGTCTTCACGGCGCACACGGTTCAGGGACGTCCGTCGGTCGAGACGCTCCTCTTCGCGATCGCACTGGCCGTGGGATTGAGCCCTGAGCTGTTGCCGGCCATTTTGAGCGTGAACCTCGCACGCGGCGCACGGATGATGGCGCAGCGCGGCGTGCTCGTGCGGCGGCTGAACGCGATTGAAAACCTCGGCAGCATGGACGTCCTGTGCACCGACAAGACCGGCACGCTCACCGAAGGCGTGATCCGCGTCGAAGGCGCGTATGACGCCCTGGGCGCGCCGTCGCCGCACGTCCTCGACCTCGCCGCGCACAACGCCGCGCTCGAGACGGGCCTCGACAATCCCCTGGACGAGGCGATCCTTGGTGCGCGGCAACCAGACCTCGCCCACGTCACCAAGCTCGCCGAGATCCCGTTCGACTTCGTGCGCAGGCGCGTCACCGTGGCCGTGCGCGACGCGGCCGGCGCGCGCCTCATTATCAAAGGCGCCTTCCGCCACGTCCTCGAGGTGTGTACGCGCACCAGCGACGGCGTCCTCATCGACCCGGAGCGGATTCGGCAGATCGAGGCGCTCTATGAAGGATGGAGCGCTCAGGGCATCCGCGTCCTCGCCGTCGCGACTCGCACGATCGCCGAACAACCGTCGTATTCACGAGACGATGAGCGTGACATGACGTTCGCGGGCTTCCTGACGTTTCTGGATCGTCCGAAGGAGGGGGTCGCGGACGCCATCGCCCAACTGTCCCGCCTCGGCGTGTCGCTCAAGGTGATCACGGGAGACAACGGGCTTGTCGCCCGCCACGTGGCGGCGCTCGTCGGCCTGTCGGCCGAGCGCGTACTCACAGGACACCAGCTCGATGAGCTGCACGACGAGGCCCTCTGGCATGCCGCCGAGAAGACGGATCTGTTCGTGGAGGTCGACCCGAATCAGAAGGAACGCATCATCCTGGCCCTCAAGAAGATGGGCCACGTCGTCGGCTTCCTCGGCGACGGCGTGAACGACGCACCCGCGATGCACGCCGCCGACACGAGCCTCTCGGTCGAGCAGGCCGTGGACGTCGCACGAGAGGCCGCTGATTTCGTGCTCCTCGAACGCGGCCTGGACGTGATCAGACGCGGCGTCGAAGAGGGCCGGACCACGTTTGCCAACACCCTCAAGTACGTGCTCATCACCACGAGCGCCAATCTCGGCAACATGATCAGCATGGCAGCGGCCTCCTTGTTTCTGCCGTTTCTACCCTTGCTGGCAGGCCAGATCCTGTTGAACAACTTCCTGTCGGACATCCCGGCGGTCGGCCTGGCGGGCGACCGTGTCGATCCGGAAATGGTCGACAAGCCCCGGCGCTGGGACATCCGGTTCATCGGCCGCTTCATGCTCGTGTTCGGCTTGGTGAGCTCGGCCTTCGACTTCGTCACGTTTGCCGCGCTCCGCATCGTCTTTCATGCGCCTCCAGACCTGTTCCGCACCGCGTGGTTTGTGGAGTCCCTCCTGACGGAACTGGCCATCGCCCTCGTCGTCCGGACACAGCGGCCATTCTTCCGAAGCCGGCCCGGGCAGGTGCTGCTCGCGTCGACCGCCGTTCTCGTCTTTGTGACCTTCGCGATCCCGTTCCTGCCGTTCGCACCCCTCCTTGGCTTCGTCCCGCTCTCAGCACCGTTGCTGGCCACGCTCGCGGTCATCACGCTGCTCTACGTCGCCGCCACAGAACTGGCCAAACGTCCTTTCTATCGGCCGATGCGGCCCCAGGGCCCCGGCCGCGTGGAGGTCCGTCAGGGCCCGGCCGTTCTTGGCCATCGAGCGCCGACGGGTCGGTGGTAAGCCACCCGACATGTGAAATTTCATTGTGGCTGCGGGTTTTTCCGCTCCCGCCTGTTGTCGCGCCACGCCCTCAGAATGTCTGCGACGTCGGTCTCGGGCGCCATCAGGCACATCTCCGTGGCCATCCAACATCGCTGCTCGGCAACGTCATTGCAGTCTCACTACATGCCGCGGGCATCGACCGCGGAGGTGAGCCATGACTGCCATTGGAGATCCGAGCGATGAACAAGACACCCAAGGTCAAAGATCTGATGAACCCGGACATCATGACGGTCGCTGATGACATGACGACCGATGAACTGGCTCGATACCTGATCGACCGGGAAATCTCCGGCGCACCAGTGGTGGACAGCCAGGGACATCTCGTCGGCGTGGTTTCGATCACGGACATCGCCCGCAACATGGCTGAACCTGCTGATGGTGAGTCATCGCGGCGCTCGGGCTTCTATCGCGATACCGTCGCGGACATCTCGCTCGAAGACCTCGAGCAGGACTACGCCGAGGACCGGGCGGTCACCGTGGGCGATGTCATGACCCCGGTGATCCACCAATTGCCGGTGACAGCCTCCGTCGCGGAGGCGGCACGCATGATGGTCGATCAGCACATTCACCGGCTGGTCGTGACACAAGGCAAGGAGCCGGTGGGCATCATCACGAGTCTGGACGTGTTGAAGATGGTCGCCGAGCAGCCCTAGGAGCCTGTCCGAGGCTCCTAGGTAGTCGAGTTGGATTCGTCTTTCTGTTCTGGTGGAGGTACCCATCGATGTACGTCGGTTGCGCGGCTGTTCTGCTCGTACTACTGACAGCGGGCTGCTGCGCTCGCGTCACGCCGGACACGCCGGCCTCCGCACCACCGGTTGCCGCGACGCAACCAGGCACGCCGGAGCCTGCCGTCCCACCACCAGCACCGGCGCCGTCACAGCCCGAACCTGCCGCAGCACCGGCACCGAGCCCAACCCCTCCGACTCCGCAAGCCGACGCCAGGCCCGCAACGCCGGCGCCACCAGCCGAACCAGCTGCGGCACCGGCGCCCAGCGCCAAGGCCCCAACTCCTCCAGCCGCCGCGAAGCCAGCAGTCCCGGCACCGCGAGCCGAGCCTGATGCCGCACCGGCGTCTGGCGCAAGAACCCCGGTTCCTCAGACCGGAACCAAGAGCACCCCGCCCGCTGCGAAGACCGATGTCGCGGCGCCGGCGCTGGACGTGAACACGCTGAAGGAAAGCCTCAAAGACACCAAGGCCATCGGCTTCTTCACCAAGATCACGCTCAAGAACCAGATGGACGATCTGCTGGATCGGTTCCGCGCGTACCACCAAGGCAAGGCGAAGGTCGCGACAGCCGACCTGCGCCGGGCTTACGACCTGTTGGTGATGAAAGTGCTATCGCTCGTGCAGGACGCGGATCGGACACTCGCCTCCGCCATCGTGTCCTCGCGCGAGGCGATCTGGGCCCTGCTCGTGGACCCGAAGACGTTTGCGACCCTTCAAGGCTGAACGCGGGAGAACACATGAACACACGCACTCTATCGTCGGCCCTCTGGCTTCTCGCGGCGGTGTTCGTCGCCGTCCCGTCGTTTGCACAAGACGAGGCACAAGACGAGGAAGCGCTCAAGAAGGACCTGACAGCGGTGATCGCGCTCCACGGACAACCGTGCGGCCAGGTCATCGCCGTCAAGGTGCTGGCCGAGAGCGACTACGCCGCGTCGTGTAAGGACGGCAACAAGTATCGCGTGTACCTGAATGCTGACGGCCGCGTCGTTGTCGAGGCCCAGAAGTAGGTCGCGCGCTGTTCGGCGCGCCATGCGATGCCACGTATGTCTGCGCTGCATCACGAAGTGGATGACTGGAACGTCGCCGCCCGGTCGAACACAACGCGAGTCGCGCGGAGCGCACCGTCACACAACCCGGCGGCCCGTCAGCAGTCCAACCAGGAACAACCCGACCGCGATCACCACCAAGACGTGGATGAACGCGCCGATTGTGTAGCCGCTCACCAGACCGAGCAGCCATAAGATCAAGAGAACCACGGCGATCGTGTACAGCATGGCGCTTCTCCTTCTGACCTGACCGTAATCCCTTGGGCCTCAGCAGCGTTCTCGTCCCGAGGCCAGACTCTGCGCGTTCGTGCAAGGCGTGGGCCACGCGTGTTCAAACGAAGCTGCTCGGACGGCACCAACGAGTCAGGATCGTCCTCAACAGCATGTGCGCGAGGGCTGCGGACTAGTTCAGCGCGACGGGACGATCTCCGCACCACGGCGTGGCGACATCGAGCCGACGCTTCGGAAACCGCGCCGATGGACGCACCGGCCGAAAGGCATGCGATCTGCTCTTGGCGACGCACGCAGGGATCAGATATGGAAGGTGGCAATTCTTGCCGGCGTGCTGGCCGGAACTCTCACCTACGAAATGATTCGCTAGTGGTTACGGCTGAGAGGAAGGTGCAGCGTGAAACTGATCATGACGACGACATTGGCGGTGACTCTGGCGGTTTCGGCTCTCTTGGCGGCCGATGACGGGCCAATCAAGCGACTGGACGAGGCGGCGGCCGTGTTTTCCGAAATCATGGCGACGCCAGACAGGGGCATTCCTCAAGAGCTCCTCGAGAAGGCCCATTGCATCGTGATCGTCCCAGAACTCAAGACGGGGGCGTTCATCGTGGGCGGGAAATACGGGAAAGGGTACCTGTCCTGCCGAAACAAGGGCGGCGCTGGTTGGTCGGCGCCCGGCACGGTCCGCATCGAGGGCGGGAGCGTGGGCTTTCAGATCGGGGCTTCGTCGACCGACCTGATCATGCTGGTCATGAGTGAACGCGGCTCGGACAGGCTGCTGGAGAGCAAGTTCACATTGGGCGCGGAAGGCTCTGTCGCGGCAGGCCCCGTGGGGCGTACGGCGACGGCGCAGACCGATGCGCAGCTCACGCGGACATCCTGTCGTGGTCACGTTCGCAAGGGTTGTTTGCAGGCATCGCCCTGGAGGGGGCCACGCTGCGCCAGGACCTGGATGACAACGCCACCCTGTATGGCAAGGAGCTCCCCAACCGCGACATCGTGACGAGCGGCGTGCGTGCGCCGAAGGCCGCCGCCACACTGCTCGCGCTGCTGAACCGATACTCGAAAAGGGAGAGGGTGCGCTAGAACGAGCATCACGCCGCGGGCGCCAAATTTCTCCCGATCGCCGGGCAAAAACCCGTGGTCGCACCCTATTTTGAAATCGCCGTGCGCGCGATGCAAGTGCGCAGCAACTTTCCTCGAGGCAAGGGAAATGCATCACTCGATGGGCGAACGGACTGAATTGCCGAAGGGCCGCAGGCAACGATCGACAGATGGTGTCCTTCGGAGGAATGTTCGGAGGAATGTATGTCAAGACTATCTCTTTCCGGCCTCGTCGCGGCTGCCTCGATCGCCGTGATGACGCCGACAGCGGTCAGCGCTGTGACGTATGACAAGCTCGCGTATCTGACCTTCAGCGGGCCGGTGCAAGTTCCCGGGATCACCTTGAACGCCGGGACGTACCGCTTCGCTCTTGCCAATCCCGACACCAGCCGGAATGTTCTTCACGTCCTGAGCAACGACGGCTCGACTGTCTATGCGATGTTCCACACCATCCCAGACATCCGCGCCTCGGTCACGCCGGACGCAGTCGTGACCTTCCGCGAAACCCCTGCCGGTGTACCTGCGGCTGTGAACTCACTGTTCTACGGTGACGAGCATAGGGGGTACGAGTTCGTGTACCCGAAAGGCGGACCGGACATGAGCGTCGAGGTCGGGGCGCAACCGGAGATCACGTATTCATCGATCCCGGCCGCGCCGACTGCAGAACCGATCGCCGAGCCAGAGACGGAACTGGTTGCGGAGCCAATGCCGACAATCGAGCCGGCGCCCGAGCCGCTGCCTGCGCCACCGGTTGCGGAGTTGCCGCGGACGGCGAGTCCGCTGCCATTGGTTGCTGCTGGCGGGTTGACCTCGCTCCTCGTGGGACTGGGGCTTGGCCTTCTTCGCCGCCGGCCCAGCTGAGTGATCGGAGGCGGCCTGGCGGCCCACGTCGCCAGGCCGTTGCGTTGTGGGGCTTTGATATGACGACGGTGCGATATCTGGGACTGTTCGCTGGACTGTGGGGCGTGTGTGCGTCGGCCTCGCCACAACAGGGTGTCGCGCCGCCGATCCTCTCTGTCGAGACCAACTTGGTCACCCTGTCCGTCACCGTCGTCGATCGCCGTGGCGTGTTCGTCACCGGCCTCCGCCAGGAAGATTTCAGCGTCTATGACAACGGCGAACGGCGAACGATCCAGTTCTTCACGAGCGAGGATGTTCCCGCGACCATTGGACTGGTGATTGACAGCAGCGCCAGCATGCGGGGGCGTCGCGAACAGATCACGGCTGCAGCCGCCGCTCTGGCGGCCTTGAGTCACCCGCTCGATGAGCTTTTCACGCTGAACTTCAACGAGGCAGTCTGGCTCGGTCTTCCGCCTCCGGTCGCCTTCACGGCGGACAGGGATCAGCTGCGCGCGGCACTGTCGGCTGCCCCTGCGCAGGGCATGAGTGCTTTGTACGACGCCGTCGATCGTGCCCTCGATCATCTGCGGCTCGGCACTCGCGACCGCAAGGCTCTGATTGTGGTGAGTGACGGCGGAGACAACGCGAGCGCGCACTCCCTCGACGCTGTTGTGGAGCACGCGCGCCGGTCAAGTGCCGTGATCTACTCAGTGATGCTCTTCGATCCCGATGATCACGATGCCAGGCCTCGGGTGTTGAAGAAGCTCGCCCACGACACCGGTGGTCACGCATTCACGCCCGCGAGCGCTGACGACGTGATGAGCTCCTTCGCGCAGATTGCGCAGGATCTCCGAAGCGGTTACACGATTGGCTTCCTGCCCCCTGACCTGCGCGACGGTGGCTTTCGATCCCTCCGCGTCGTTGCCGACGGCGGCAACCAGCGTCAGCTCATCGCCCGAACGCGAGCGGGCTATTATGCCGGGCCTTAAGGAAGGGAGGTCTGGTCGTCGAGGCGCCAGGGTTCTGCGAGCGGCGGAATGCCTCTTCCTCGTGACCGGTGTCGCGATGCTGGCTTGGTGTGCGCTGATCGTGGCCGATGCCACCAGGTCCCAGCGAATGGCACGACTCGCGCTCGAGCGTGCATCCGATGCCGCCACGTCGGCTCACGCTCGAGCGACAGACAGGACATCGGCTGTTCTGCCGCAGACTGTGATTATTCGCCCAGGTGATGCGATTGCCGGCCTCTCCATTCCGCGCGTTGACCTGTCGGCGGTCGTGCTGCAGGGCTCGGATGCCCAGACGCTGCGTCGTGGCCCCGGACACCTCGAGCACACCGCCTTGCCCGGTGAGACGGGGAACGTGGTGATCGCCGGACATCGGGATTCATTCTTCTGGCCGCTCCAGCACGTCGAGGTCGGCGATGACATCTTCGTGGACACGAGGCAGGCACGTGTCCATTACCGTGTGACGTCGCTGCGCGTCGTCAACTCGCACGACGTGAGCGTCCTCGAATCAAGCGATGACGCCGTACTCACGCTGATCACCTGCTATCCCTTCTCGGTGCTTGGACATGCACCCGATCGGTTCATCGTGCGGGCCGTGCGGGTGCCGGATTCGACGTCTGCGGCCCTCGCTGTCCCCCCCACGGCACTGCGTCGGCCGACCGACGCGCCAGCCGTTGAGCGCCCGGCGCCGAACGGAGCTTTCGTCCTCAACACAGGAACGGTCGATGATGACGCGGCTCTCGTACGACAGGCGATGGAGCGCTTCCGACTCACGTACAACGCCCGCCTCATCAGCCACAATGACGTCCCTCCGGGCGGGCCGTTGAGATTCAAGGCGTGCGATGTGGCCGTCACCGGCAGCCATGCCGTCGCGACATGTGAAGCCCTTTCTCTTCTGCCTGACGACGGCGAGCCGTCGGCCTGGACCGCCACGCTCGAACGCGCGGTTGGCGTGTGGGCCATCAAAGCCATCACCTCGAATTGACTCAGTCAGCCTTTGTGCCCTCGTCGCGGCGACGCCTCACATGCGTCGGCGCGTGTCTTGCTTTGTCGCCCGTGTGATGACCAGCGCCCGTTCGAAAGGAAGTCTATGTCTCCTCACTCTCGTCTGCCCGCTCCCGTGCTGTGTGCCTTGATCCTGCTGGTGGCTGGTCCCGCGGCGACAGGCGCGCAGCGGAGCGCCGTTCCCCGTCATCCGCCGCCTCCCGCGCCGACCGCCGCGGTGCACGATCACGTCTTCGTCGGCGGCTACTTCTACGATCCCTTCTTCGGACCATATCCGTGGTGGCATCGAACGGCGTATCCCCTCTGGTACTTCCCTGTCTTCGACCAACGCGCGGATCTGCGGATCCGGATCGCGCCCGAGCCTGCTGAGGAGGCCGCGGTGTACGTCGACGGCTTCTACGCCGGCAGCGTCGACGACTTCAACGGCGTATTCCAGGCGCTGCCGCTGACGCCAGGTGGGCACCGCGTCATCGTCTACCTGGCGGGCTACCGGACCATCCGCCGCAACATCTACATGAGTCCGGGTTCGATGTTCACATTGCACGAGACCATGCAAGCTCTCTCCGCCGGCGAGTTCGCCGAGCCGCCGGACGTCGCACCACCAGTGCCACCGCCACCACCAGGCACGTACCGGCCGCCGGTCACAGCACCGCGAGCGCAACCCACGCCATCAGCACCCGCCATGTCCGCCGTCGGCACACTCGACCTGCGGGTGGCTCCGGCTGACGTCGAAGTCGCGATTGACGGCCAGCCCTGGGCAACGGCGGAGGAGGGGCACTTCGTCGTGCAGTTGACGGTCGGTAAGCACCGTCTCGAACTGAACAAGACCGGCGCCTTCCGCCTCGGTACGGACATCGTGATCAGCGAGGGAGAGACCAACAGGCTGGAACTGACGTTAAAGGCGACTCGATAGGCGCGCTTCCAAGCATTGCGACTGAGGCGGCGGCTCGGGACTCCGTCTCGCATCCCGCATTGGCGCCTCGCTTGCTTTCATGGTTGGCATGCGGATTTACGAAGTACCCCGCGTAGACTGGAGACGAGATCTCGACTGGTTCACGAGCGCCCACGAAGGCTGGCTGGTATCGATCGAGATTTTTGGCCCTTCTCTCGGCGCCCAGCCGGAGATCGACAATCTGCCGCTCCTCGGCGTCTCTGCCGATCACGTCAATTACGACGGTTCGATCGCCATCTCCGTGGCGCGATCCGCCGTCGATCATTTCACGCACGTCGTCCACGGCGTCAGCCGCATCGTCATCGATCAAATGCACGACGGAACAAACGCCGGGTTGTTGATTGACTCCACTGACGGCACGCGAACCGTGTTGAAACTGCGGGCAATGGCTGCCTTGTCGGCGGGGGCCTGACCTCTTATCGAGGTTCGTCGGCGCCCACCGTCCGACACGCGGCGTGCCCATATGGTCGAGAGCTTCGGCGATCAGCGCCCTGGCGCGGGAATCCGGTCGAAGCGCTGCGGAGAACTCCGCGCGGGTGCGAAGTAGTCCGTGCCTTATCTCTTCCAGTGAGCCTCCGGACTCGAGCCACGACTGAGCTTCGTAGTCGCACAACGGCGGCACGCGAGTTGCTGTCGAGTGCGCCGATCGACGAACGCTCGAAGGACATCATGACCATGACCTGCGACCAGATAGGAGCACTCGTCATCCGAGTGCAGAACACGCGGTTCGCCACGCACGCGGCGTGAGGACGACTGCCATGAAGCGGAACCGCCTTGCACGGCTTCTGATGCTGCTGGCCACGCTGGTGGTGGTGACCTGCAGTGTTCTCGCTCAAACGCCGGAGCGGCGCAACGACGCCGTCTTCCCCGAGAACGCCACGGCTCTCGAGGGGCTTCCTCAGGTGCGGATCGATACGACGAGAGACGACGTCAACCGGCGCGAGCTCGATGCGGCGGAATCGGCGAAGAGCCGCCTGACGATCAAAGTCGTGGATGGCCGCCTCTATTGGGCAGACCGGCCAGGGAGTCCGCTCACCGTCGCCACCTCTCGTGGCTTCACCTACCTATCGTCCGCCGAACCGGGACGGTACGTCCGATTACAGCGTTTGAACGACAGGCTCACGTACGCGGAACACGTTGACTTCGGGAACCGCAGCGTCACGTACTGGGGAGAGTTGCGAATCGTCCTCGGAAAGTAGTCCCCGCGCACCGGCGCGGGGACGCCAGCCTCAGTCGCTTGCCGCCTCGACCGTCGGTCACTCCTCGACCTTGCCGATGTCGATCGGGCCGGCAGGCTGCTCCCGCGGGCTGGGCGCATTGTGTTCGGCCGGCTCCACGGTTCGGCCCAACTCATCGTGATGCGCCCGATCGGGGTGGAGGGCGACATCGATCTCTTCCTCCAGAACGGATTCGGGGATCACCTCTGTAGATGACACACCGGGCTTCTGATCGGAATGTGTAGCGGCCATCGTTGCCTCCTCGCGAACCCGCCTCTTGTCTGCCGTGCCACTGCCGTTCACCGCCTTACGCTCGGCGTCGAGTGCAGCGACCAGCCGCAAAGCCGACGACGCACCCTACAAGCACGCCCACGGCAGTCACGGCCGCCACGGCACGGAGCGGATGGCGTTCGATCTGCGACACCGTGGCCTCGACACCATCTTCGCCAGCACGGCGCCCCCGGGCGATCGCACGTCGCCCCTGTTCAACCTTCTCCTCGAACTGCTGAATGCCTGACTCCAATCGATCTTTGACGGCGTGGGCCAGAGCCGCACCATCAGTGATGGTGGTCATGATTCGCCTCCTGAACCTGGGTTGGCAAGTAACGAGCCAATCGAGCTAGGGCCGATCGGCTGGGCCTGGAGGGAAGGCGCACCGCCGCGATGCGAAATCTTCAACGTCGTGCCGAAACCTTTCGCACGCATGCCGCGGATGGCGCGAGACTCAGAGGCGTCCAGACCGCAGGACGCCAATCGCAAGTCCGATCCCCAGTACCGCGGCCGTCACGAAGCCCGCCAGGCCGAGCAGCGGATAGCCAAATGCCTGCGGCCCCACTGCGGCGTGCACCATGATCGAGGACCCGATCACGATGGCGGCGATCACGATCGAGAAACTCAGGCGATTGCTTGACCGGTCCATCTCGCGGATGAAGAAGTCGAGATTGCGGTGCACGAACTGAATCTGCAGGCCGTCGATGCGTGCCTTGCGCGTGAGTTCGGCCAGATTGCCCGGCAGGGTCCGTAACGCGCTCATCACCTCATGTCCGGCGTCGGCTGTCCTCAAAGCCAGCGCCCCCGGGCTTCGCTTCTGCGAGACGAGCGATTCGACAACGGGCGCCGCATGCTGGACGATCCGAAAGGACGGGTCGAGCGCTCGCCCCACGCCTTCAATTGTACTGATGGACTTGATGAGCAGCAGCAAATCGGCCGGCAGCTTCAATCGGTGCCGCGACATGGCCTCGGTCACCGACCCGAGTACTTCGCCAATCGAGAGATCGCCGATCGACACGTCGGCATAGACGTCCAGCATCTCCTCGATGTCCCGCGCCAGGTCGGCCATGTCCACTGGCCGCAGTGCGGTCGCCACGCTGACGACGATTTCCGCGAGCCGCTCGGCATCATGCCGCCCAATCGCCAAGATCGTCTCGCCGAGCCGCTCGCGCATCTGGCGGCTGACGCGACCCACGATCCCGAAGTCGATCAGGGCGACGACGTTGTTCGGCAGAACCAGGATGTTCCCGGGGTGTGGATCGGCGTGGAACAGCCCGTGGACAAGGATCTGCTGGAGCACCACGTCCGCCCCTCGACTCGCCACGATGTGCGGATCCAGATCCGGCGCCGCAGGCGTACCTACGGCTGACACTTTCACGCCGTCAAGGAACTCCATCGTCAGGACCGACGGGGTCGTGAGCGGCCAGTAGATCACGGGGAAGTGGACCGTCGCATCGCCGGCGAACTGAGACGCCACCCGTTCGATCAGGCGGCCTTCACGGGCGAGATCCTGCTCGCGCCGAATCGTACGGGCGAACTCGGCCACGAGATCGCTGAGGCTGTAGAGCGTCGCGTCGGGCACGTAGCGCTCTGCCAACGCCGCCAGGTCCGCAAGAATCGCAAGGTCGGCGTCGACGACGGCCTCGAGGCCGGGCCTGCGAACCTTGACGGCCACAACGTCGCCGGAGTGCAGTGTCGCGCGGTGGACCTGGGCGATCGAGGCCGCGGCGATCGGCTCATCGCTGAAGTCGGCGAACACCTCGCCCATCGGCCGGCCGAACGCCTGCTCAACGGCGCGCGCCGCAACACCTGGAGCGAGCGGTGGCACGGCGTCCTGCAGTCGCGCGAGCTCCGCGATCACGTCATGCGGCAGCAGATCGGAGCGCGTGCTCAGCGCCTGACCGAACTTGATGAACGCCGGACCCAGAGCCTCGAAGGTGAGACGGAGACGTTGCGCTCGGCTCAGCTCGGGAGGTTCGCGGCGGCCGAGAACCGCGAGCAGGCGGCGACCAGCCGCGAGATACGACGTGAGGTGCAGCGCGTGCACGACATCGACGAACCCGTACTTGACCAGAACGCCGACGATCTCGCTGTACCGCCGCACGTGGGCGACCCGGTACACCCCACGGCCGGCGAGCGGCCGCCCGGCGACGAGCCCCTCAGGCTGCCGCAGGGGCGTGGCCACAGGCGTGGTCCGTCAGCATCCAGCCGGTCTCGAGGCCTCGTTCAAGTCGGTTCTTGGAGGTCATGCCGCCCGGTCAGGCAACAGCGATGCCACGGCTGCCTGACCGGGCATTCTCACGTATCCTTCCTGAAAGCCCCCGATGAAGTTGCGCTCGATCGCCTGCGTCTGGGGGATTTCACGACGTATGCGGATTCTTCCCCACATCGACTACGGGCGCTTCAGCCGCGCCACGTGTCCAAGACGTCCGACAGATCGAGGTCGGGCGCTATCAGACAGATATGCCCATGGCCTTCCAGGATGCGGACCGTGGACATCGGGACACGAGCGGCCATGTAGCGGGCCTGAGCGATCGACGGCACCAGATGGTCGTGTTCCGACGCCAGGAAAAGCGTCGGCCTCCGCAGCTCGCACAGCCGTTGACGGACGTCGTACCGAGTCAGCAGCTTCAACCGATTGCAGTAGCCATCGCGGCTGGCTGATGCCGTCAACTCCAGGAACCGCCGGATCTCCTGCCGATGCGTATGCCGCGAATGGAGCCGCGACGCGGTCAGCCGGCGGACGACAGCCATCGCGCCCCACGGCAGGGCCCTGAGTCCGAACCGGGCCAGGTGCAAGCGAATCTGCGGCGTGAAGTGAGGAAACGAGTTCAGGATCACGAGCCGATTCACCTGGTCCGGCCTGGCGAGGGCAAAACTCAACGCCAGCGCCCCGCCGAAAGACTCGCCGATCACCGTCGCGCGGCGCTCTGTTGGCGCCACCGTGTCGATCACCCGGCTGAGATCGGCCACGAGCTGGTCCATCGTCGCCGCCGCGTCACGCAGCGCATACGTGGCCACACGATACGAGCGGGCCAGGAGCGGTACTTGCCGGTAGAACAGCTTCCCGGTGCCGTCCATGCCCGAAACGAGGATGACCGCTTCTCCCGAGCCGTGAATCGACAGGCGGCTGTCATAGGCGTCGGTCATAGAATCTCCGCGATGCCCAATATATCTGCTCGACGCGGTGGCTGGAACGCGGGCGCCATCTGGCGAATCGCCTGCACGACGGTTTCCATCGCCGTCGTTGAAACCCTTGTCTGCGGCGCCGCGGCCCTCCCCCTCGTGCTCTTCTGGATCGAGCTGGCGGCGTGGACGACGACGTCGAATGTCGGCACTCGTGCGGTGGCGTTCAGCCTGGCGATCATTCCTTCGTACGTCGCCTTCGCGCTGTGTCTCATGGTGGCATCGCCAATCGCCACGCGACTCACCGGCGCGCGGACTCCTCCCGACGCAGAGATGCCTATTGTGGACATGGGATGGCCCTTGATGCGATGGGCGCGATACATGGTTGCCTCACACATCGTGCGAACGATTGCCGGAAGCCTCTTTCGAGGGTCTCCGCTCTGGACCGTCTATCTTCGTCTCAATGGCGCGCGCATCGGCAAGCGCGTCTACGTGAACACGCTCTTCATCAGCGACCACAATCTTCTCGAGATCGGCGACGACATCGTGATCGGCAGCGAGGTGCACCTGTCCGGCCACACCGTCGAGGCGGGCATCGTCAAGACCGCCAAGGTCCGCCTCGAGCGCGGCGTCACGATCGGGCTCGGAACCATCGTGGACATCGGCGTCGTCGTCGGAGCGGGCTGCCAGGTCGGTGCGCTGAGCCTCATACCCAAGTACACCAGGCTCGACGGCGGCGCCGTCTATGCAGGGATTCCGGTCCGTCGCATCGACCGGCATTCGCCGGCCGACACGTAGTCGTTCGTTCATACGCACCCACCATCGTGTTCCACTTCAGCGCCGACACGAACAAGCTCGATTCATCGCCGTTCGAATGCAGACTTTCCCCGGATGCGTTGGGGAGTATCTCGCACCGATCTCCGGACATCGCTTCGTTCGTTCGTGCTCTCCTTACATCTTGGGCATTTTTCTGCGGAGCTCGGTCGGCACGCCAATTGCTCGGGCCTCGTCGCATGACGCGATGGACTTTGCCTCATGATGAATTGCGAGCGTCACTCGCCACTGCCGATGTCAGGCCCTCCTGGCTCGACGATCTTGAGCGTGTGGCCTGGTCGCCGGTCCCCATCCTGATCACTGATCGCAACGACTTGAGACGACGCACCGTCGCCCGATCCGTACACGAGCTCAGTGGCGTTCAGCGTGGCCCGTTCGTGGCGTGGTCGTGCCAAATCGACGAGGCCGGTGGCAACAGCCGTCTCGGTACACGTATGGCCATCGGGCACGCGCGAGGGGGATCCCTGTTCCTCGATGCTATCGACCGGATGCCTCGGGAAGGGCAAGCCGAGCTCTATGCATTCCTGACAGATGAACTACGCCAGGAGGCGCGCACCGATGAGGGAGTCGGTCGTTCGGTCCGCGTGATCGCCGGGACCAATGCGCCCCTTGTTGCCCGTATCAAGGATGGAGCGTTTGACGAGGCGCTGTTCTACCGTTTGAATGCGCTCCATGTCGTCGTCGACGAAGGCTGCTGAACGACGGTCGCGCATCAAAGGAACGTGCTATGACCATCAATACGATCCTCGTTCCAATCGATTTCAGCGAGGCGTCGGCCCGTGTGCTCGACTTGGCGCGCACGCTGGCCGACGCGTGCGGCGCATCGCTGCACATCATGCACGTTATCGGGTATCCACTGGCCACAACCGAGACAACTGATAGCGAACGACGCGACGCCTGCAAGCGCCTGGATACGCTCTTGAACGGCGACGATCGTGAGAAGCGGCGCGCGACAATCTCGTGCGAGATCGGTACGCCGGCTCACGAGATCGTCAAATACGCCTCCAAGCATGCGATCGATCTGATCGTGATGGGCACCCACTGGCACGGGTCGACGTTTCATATGGTGGCCGGAAGCATTGCCGAAAGCGTCCTCGGACTGGCGCCATGCGCAGTACTGGCCGTGAAAGGCACGGATGCGGGGCGGTGTGAGGTTGAACTCGATCGCGAGCGTGCGAACGCGACCGTCTGACCTGCACGAGGTGATCCTCGCATGAGCCGAATCGGCCGCGCTCTTCGGTCGCTAACGAGCCCTCCGCTGACGCGCAGGTGTCTGCTGGGCTCGGTCACAGAGAAGGTGCTGCGCAAGGCACTCTGCCCTGTCCTCACCGTGCCCGCGGGTGTCTGAGACGTCGTCCCGGTCGGGCCGGTCGTCTTCAGGCGTATCGTGTGCACGATCGACGCCGTGCCCGATCAGTGCGTGCGTCCACGACCGTGAATACGGTACTCGCCGCCGGCAAGCCGTATCGCGAGATCCTGCGCGTTGCCGCTGAGCACAGGGCCGATCTGCTCGTCGTTGGCGTCCACGGACGCGATGTCCTTGACCGGATGCTTTTTGGGATCCACCGCGCAGCACCTGGTTCGTCAGGCCTCCGTGCCCGGTGCTCACGCTGCGGACGGACGAGCCGCGCGGGACGATCACCCCAGCGCGTTGTCGAGCGTCATCATGACGGCAAACCCGACCAGGAAGCCGAGCGTAGCCACGTCGATCGTCCCCGAGCGAACGGTCTCGGGAATCAGTTCTTCGACGACGACATAGAGCATCGCTCCCGCGGCGGCGGCCATCCCATACGGCAGGAAGGCAGACGACGTCAGAACGAGTGCCGCGCCGAGCACGCCCGCAACCGGCTCGATCGCCGCCGAGAGTTGACCCCAGAAGAACGCGCGGCCGCGCGTCATGCCACCGCGTCGAAGCGGCAGAGCAATCGCCAGGCCTTCGGGAATGTTTTGCAGCCCGATCCCGATCGCCAATGCCACCGCGGAGCCCACATCGAGACCGCCAAAGCCCACGCCGACCGCCATGCCTTCGGGGAAGTTGTGAAGGGTCATGGCGAGCATAAGCAACGCCGATCGGTGCCACGCCACCTTCGGACCTTCTGAAGTCGCCTCATCCGGAAACTCCGCATGCAAATGCGGCAACGCCTGATCCGCGACGTACAGGAATGCTCCGCCGACGAGCAGACCGAACGCGGCGACGAAGACGCCTCCCTGTTCGATGGCCGGCACGAGAAGCGACCAGCAGGATGCGGCCACCATGACGCCGGCGGCAAATCCCATCATGGCGTCCATCACACGTCGAGGAACAGATCGAAAAAAGAGGACCGGTACCGTACCGATTACGGTCAGCAGATACGTTCCGATGGTGGCCAGCAGCGCCTGAACGACTGGCCCGGACTCGCGAATAGACTCGGGCATCTGCAATCCGTGACGAGGCTCAGCCGCGCGCCCCTGGCCGCAGCGGCCGGCGTCGTATCGGGGCACCGTCTTCAGAGACCGAACGCACGCGGTGGAGTGGAATACGAACGATCACCCCGTCGTCGCCGCAGACGGAACAGCTGCGCTCTCCAGTACATGTCGCGGTCCGTCACCACGCCGACCAACTCCATGGCAAGCGCTGTACCTGCGCCGGGCACGCATTCGGTCAGGGCGCCGGTTGAACCGCTCACACTCGCGAGGTGGGGAGTTTTCCAGAATGCATGCGGAATATCTCGCAAGCCCGGCCCATCGTCTTCACCAATTCAGGATCTCCCGCAGCTTTCAGACGTCCTGGACGGGCGAGGCCAGGCATGTCACTTGCTCTGGAGTGGGAGCGCGTGAGCCTGACTGGAGAGTCAGCGATGACCGTAAGCTGTGGGGGCCATTGCTGTGAATATGAGCTCACTGCCCTTCGAGCACGCAATGGACACCACTGACAGGATCGTCACTCAGCTCGCGGCCCGAGCTCTCGAATGCCGCCCGGTCGCTGGCGACATCGACGTATTCGTACACCGTGGCTGCCTGACTCTGACTGGCGTAGTCATGTCATCGGCCGAGCGAGTTGACGCGGAGCGCGCTGTGTCGCCGGTACCCGGGGTAATGGTAATACTGAACCAGATCAAGATCATGCCGACATGAAGCCTCTGGATCAGAGCCCAGCGACAATTCCGAGTCACTATCTGCTACCCGCGAGCGTGCGAGGATGAAGCGGCCGAATGACACAGCAGGTCTATTCCGCATATGTCACTCCTCATCGCCGCGCGAAGCTGACTTCAGGCCGACTCGTCTAGGCGAGCTGGAGGCCGAACTTCTCGATTCGGTACCGCACCTGATCGCGATGCAGGCCCAAGAGGGCCGCAGCTCTGCTCTGATTGCCGCCCGTGCGCTCGAGCGCTTGCATGACGAGCTGCCGCTCCACCTCCACCAGCTTCAGACCTTCGGCCGGAAGGCGGAAGAGTGAGCCGGCCGCTGGGTGTGGAAGGCTGTCCAAGTCACTGGGCTCGAGCCAATCGTGGGCGCCAAGCAGCATCGCGCGCTCAATCACATTCCTGAGCTCGCGAATGTTGCCTGGCCAGCAGTAGTCGTCAATGAGTCTATTCGCTGCCGGTGTCAACCCCTGAATGTGCTTCTTGAATTCACGGTTGAATCCGTCGACGAAGTACAAGGCCAGCAACGGCGCGTCACCATACCGGTCCCGCAGCGGCGGCAATTCGATCGGCATCACCTGCAACCGGTAAAACAGATCTTCACGAAACTTGCCCGCCTTCACTTCAGCCGCAAGATTGCGATTCGTGGCCGCAACGACCCGCACATCGACACGGATGTCCGTCACGCCGCCGACACGCCTGAAGGCCTTCTCCTCGAGAAATCGCAGCAACTTCGACTGCAGCGCGGCCGTCATTTCACCGATTTCGTCGAGAAACAGCGTGCCGCCATCCGCCATCTCGAACAGTCCCTTCTTCTGCTGGCGTGCGTCGGTGAAGGCACCTCGCTCATGGCCGAAGAGCTCGCTCTCGAGGAGGTGCTCAGGTATTGCAGAACAGGTGATGTTGACGAATGACCGGACGGCGCGACCACTGCTGTAGTGGATCGCCTTTGCAGCAAGGTCCTTACCGGTACCCGTCTCTCCAGTCAGCAGAACGCTGGATGCAGGACTCTCGGCGACACGTCCAAGAAGCTCCTTGACTCGTTGCACTGCGGGGGAGGCGCCGACGATGACGTCGAACGCGTGCTCGTGTTGATGGTCGCCCCTCAGTGCACGGACCTCTCGGCGAAGCCGGACCGTGTCAAGTGCCCCCTTCGCGAGGAGTGCGATCTCTTCAACGTCGAACGGCTTGGCGACGTAATGACACGCCCCACGTTTCATCGCTTCGACGGCAGTATCAACGCTCGAGAATGCCGTCATGACGATGACCGCGGTTTCTGGCGACTGCTTCTTGATGCGGCGAAGGACTGTCAAGCCGTCGCCGTCCGACAGCCGGAGGTCGAGGAGGACGAGGTCGATGTCAGCGTTGAAACGCGCGAGTACTTCGCTGGTGGATCCGGCCTCACGCAGCTCGAACCCTTCGCGCCCGAAACGTTCGCGCAGGGACGAGCGAATGAGCGGATCATCGTCGGCGATGAGAATGTTGGCCTGAAGCATGGCGTCACGTCTGGTTCGATGTGCGGTATGAGGGAGCCGCCAATGCAGCTACGATGCGCGACCCATCCCGCGAACGTAGGCACGATCACGCGGCGCTTTCGCCATTCGAAGTGTTGGAAGCGCCACCTTCCCGTCCGTCAGACGCCCGTACGACTCCTGGCCGATCCGGGCGAGGAACCTGGTCTCGACCAGGAATTCCAGTGACTGCGCACAGGTGTCTTGGTCTAGTCCCCACAAGCGTTGAGCTTGTTCGAGTGTCAGCCGCAGTCCTGGCATCTCCATGTATTCGCCGCAGATGCGCTGAAGCATCAATTCGCTGAGACCAATCGAGTTGAGAGAATTCATGATCACACCTCCCGCTTTCAGCTCCGGGCTTCACCGCATCCTTCGACTCATCGCACTGTCGCGCTCGATCGGGGCTTCACCGTAGCCGATCGGGTTCAAGACCCTGAGATGCGAAGCCACGGCTTGGAGCAACCCGCGGATAGCCACCTGTTGTCTGATGGAAGGACGAGGGATGCGTGTTGGGGGAGCCTGCGCGCAGCCTAATTTCGATCCTTCACTCCGCGCAGCGTCGCGTCGGTACGATGGCTGACCAATTTCCGCACCAATTCGCGGTCGAGCTTGAAACGCTGGTGCATGCCCTACAGGCCGACCACGTGACGGCTTCAGTAGCCGAGCAGTCGCCGCTGCTCGCCGCGCATCACTTGGTAACACTCGCAACTTGCCGCTTCGAGGCGCGCGCGATCTGCGATGACGATGCGTCCGCGGCGTTCGTGGATGAGGCCGACTCGTTGCAACGAACCCAGGACGAGGGTGACAGTTGGCCTCCGCACTCCGAGCACTAGTGCGAGCTCGTCGTGCGTCAGAGGGATCTCGCCATCGGCGATCAGATCGTCCACAGCGAGCAACCACCGAACACATCGCCGCTCGACGTCGTGGAACACGTTGCAGACTGACATCTGCATGCTTCGAGCGAGTAGCAGCTGCACGAAACGTCCGAACGCTGAGTGTAACGATTGGTTCGCGAGCAGCAATCCTCGCAGCACATCGGCACTGACTCGCTGCGCCGAGCCCGGGATCTGAACGATTCCGTCGCAGGCCATCGTCGTGATCCCGGGAATGAGAGCCGTGCCAACGACACCATCTCGTCCAATCAGACCAACTTCCAGCGCGTGGCCGGATTCGAGCCGCGACACGAGCGACACGACCGCCGTCTCAGGAAAATGCACCATGTCGAGGGGTTCCTGCGCCCGCAACAAGACCTCCTGTCGGTCAAGGAGTACGCTTTGAAGGTAGGGCGCCAGTCGTGAACAGGCTTCCGGTGGCAGGTGCGCAAGAAATCTATTGCCGGCGGCATCCGGGGATGACGGTCTTCGACGCACCAGTTCGCGATCGCGGCGCTGGGCAAACGGGGATGGCGGCCGAGACTCGTTTGACGAAAGACGATATGTGCCAGTGCGCATCGCTGCCTCGCGATACGTGGCGCCGCAAATCGAGTACCGGAGGCTCTCTAACGTGCACAGAGATCGATGCAGGAAGATGATGAATTGTGCAATAGCGATTCAGCATCTGTTGGCGGCGCGAGCAGTGCGGACAATTCCGACGGCCACGCGACGAGGTGGCGTCAGAGACAGCGATGCCAGGCGCAACCCGAGTGAAGGCCGATCTCAAGTCATCGGCGAAGGCCTTCAAGGCGCCGTTCGGTCCTATGTGAAGCCAAATGCTTCACCTCCCCACAGCGGCGCGGTTCACGACGGCGGCGGCATGGCCACGAAACGATCGGGAGCGTCTGCTGTAGAGGAGCGGGCAAGCGGGCAACTGACCGGAGACGTTGGAGGACTCCCGCATCCGTGTGCTCAACGCGGCCTCGGCTTCATCGGCCCCCGTCGCCGAGACGGCGCACCGGTCACCATCTTCTTCTCATCGAGCACCGACCGACCTCCACCACCCGCGACGTGACCACCTCCGCCCCCTGGCGTATATCCCCCGTCTTCAGGCCGCACGCGATTGTCCTGGTAGGTTGGCTTGCGGCGACGAACGTGGACTCCCCACTTCCCGGGATGCCCACTCCGCTGCGAGAGATGCCGGTGCTCCTCCATGACGCAGCACTCTTTGATCAGGGTCACACCGTGCTGCTCCGCGGCCACATCGGCGGCCGGGCTCCACGCGCCCGGTGGAAGCCAGACCGCCTCGGCGCCTTTGGCAGCCGCCTCCTCCACGTGCGTGGCAACGGCGGACGGCGTGCGGAACACGACGACGAGGTCGACGGCACCGGGGATATCAGCCAAGCTGGCAAACGCCGCCAGCCCAGCGACGTCAGACAGATCCGGCCGTACAGGAATGACGTCGTACCCTTCATGCGTGAGATATCGCGCCACGGCGTGGCTGTGACGTTCGGGACTCGGACTGGCGCCAACGATCGCAATCGTTCGCGCGCGCTGCAGCACGTGCCGCATGACGCTCTTGGTCGGGGTCAGATGTTTCATGGTCGAGTTTCCGGAATCGTCAGAGGCACTCGGGACAATGCAACTCCATTCGAGGCGCGCAGAAGGCGGACGGTAGAAGCTGCCATACCCGCGCTCGCGCCGAAAGAACTCCTCCCCCTTCTCCTCGGCCTCACGCTTCCGCTCTCCGGAAAAGGCGATCTGGCCGTCGGTGATCTCGACCGTCACGTCGACGTCGCTCACGTCGATGCTCGGTTCCCAGTCGAGAGCATCCTCGACCTGTTCCAGGCAGTTCGCCGTCAGTCATCGGCCACCTCCAGTTCCTCGGACTCGTGTGTTATCCGGCGCGCCCGCCGGCGGGGGCGGGGGGGCGGAGAGATACCGTGTGAACCAACGGGCGGCGAGCTCAGCCACCCGATCGAGCGTGCCCGGTTCTTCGAAGAGGTGCGTGGCGCCCGGCACGATCTCGAGCTCCACGTGCGCACGCATCTGACGCATCGCCTGACGATTGAGGTCGATGACCGGCTCGTCGTGGCCGCCGACGATGAGGAGCGTCGGCGCCTCGACGCGGGCAAGCGCTTCACCGGCGAGATCCGGGCGACCGCCGCGCGACACGACGGCGACGATCGAGGCTGGCCGGTCCGCTGCGGCCATCAACGCCGCGGCCGCGCCGGTGCTCGCGCCGAAGCATCCGATCCGAAGCGCGCCGATATCAGGGCGAGTCGCCGCCCAATCTGCGGCGGCGCTGACACGTGGGCCGAGGCGGCCGATGTCAAACCGGTATTCGGCCGTCACTTCGTCGACGGTTTCCTCCCGGGACGTCAGCAGGTCGAGCAGGAGGGTCGCGAACTTGCGCTCGCCGAGGAATTCGGCCACCTGGCGGTTCCGGCGGCTGAACCGGCTGCTACCGCTGCCGTGCGCGAAGATCACGAGCCCTCGCGCGTTAGGCGGCACGCGCAGATCGGCGTTCAACGTGGTGGCTCCAGCGGGAACCTCCACCTCCTCGATCGTTGCGGTCTTGTTCATGGCTGTCCTCGACGTGTCCGGTGTGCGAAAGTGATCTGCTCTCAGTAGCAATCCCGGACGCAATGGGCAAGACCCGATAGCAACAGCCGTTCCTTCTGCGATCGCGATGCTGTCGAGGAATTCAATGAATCGATCGTGCGATGGGTGACTCACCTATCGCCGAGTCATGCGGAATTCTCGGCGGTCCGCATGAAAGATTCCCAACTCAACCTTGATGGGAAATCAACCATTGCTCTTCACGCTCTCCACGCGCGCGGCGCCCGACAACGCGGTCACGACCATGTCGTCGGTGACTTCTGAGAAGTTGTCGAAGAACTGGCCGACGGCATAGAAATCAACCGGCGCATGCAGGCACACGACCTCATCCGCTTCGGCCTCGATTTGCGTGAGCGACTGTGCGGGGGCAACGCCGATGGCCACAATGAGCCTCCGCGGCTGCCGTGCGCGTACCGACCGAATCGCCGCGAGCATGGACGATCCCGTCGCGATCCCATCATCGACAATCACGACGATGCGGCCAGCCGGATCGATGGCCTTCTGGGCACTCGTATACATCTTCCGGCGTGCGCGGATGACGTCCCGTTGCGCGTGGATCTCGTCGCGCACATAATGTTCGTCCGCAACATCGAAGTAGCGACCCCTCAGCACTGCGCCGGCTTCGTCCACGGCGCCGATCGCCAGCTCGGGTTGCCCTGGTGCCCGCAGCTTACGCACGAGCACCACATCGAGCTCGCCCTCGAGCGCGTCGGCGATGGTCCGAGCCATCGGCACTGCGCCGCGGGGCACACCCAGGATCAGGGGTTTTTGGCCCTTGTAGGCTGCGAGCCGTCCGGTCAGTTGCTTCGCCGCCTCGTCGCGATTCTTGAAACGCATGACATCGACTCCAAGGTCGTGATTCCCTGGCAGCGGCAATTGACATACCAGGTCCTCGCCGTGGAAATCAGCCCGCCCGCTGCCGGCGCCATGATGGCGGGCGATAACATCCGAAAATTTCGCAGAGCCCTCGCAGATTTTCCCAGTCGCCAAACACTGCGCGTCGACTGGCCTCGCAACGATGCCCTCGAATGCTGGCACCTCCCTTGCCTCGCATGCTGGCTGCGACCGGCAGCGACACCGCACCAGGCAGGAGGTACCCGTGGCGACGACGACGGTGCTGAATCCGACCTTCAATGACGCCCAGTGGTTGTCGGACCATGCCGCGGGTGAAGGCATGGTCGTCAGCTGCTATGCGGACACCTCCCCGTCCGGCGTGCGACCGCTCTGGCGCGAACATCTGAAGAACGAAGTGAAACGGATCGACGAGACGCTCTCGGGCAATCCTGCGGCGGCAACGGCGTTTCATCGGAACATCGCGGCGATCGAGTCGGTGTTGTCCAGCCGCCGCCCGATGAATGCACGCGGGATGGCCGTCTTCGCGGCGTCTCAGCGCAACCTGCTCCAGGCCTACGCCCTTGCGTCGGTCGTGCCGAACCGGCTCGTCATCGACGAGGACCCGTATCTGGTCCCCCTGCTCGAGCTGCTCCATCGGCAGCGACGATATCTGGTCGTGCACACCGACACGCATCGGGGCCGGCTGTATACGGCAGTTCCCGGCGCGGAGCACATGATCGAGGACATCGAGGAGCCCGTTCCAAAGCGGCAGCGCGCGGCTGGCGAGCTGTGGGGCAAACAGCAGGCCACGATCGCGCGCCATCGCGAGGATCACATCATGCACTACCTCAAAGGGCTGGCGCGCGAAATCGAGCGTGCATGGCCCGAAGAACGGTACGACGGCATCGTACTGCTCGGTGAGCACGAGGTCTTGGAGCAACTTCGCACGTATCTTCCAGAAACACTGTGGTCGAGCGTCGTCGGGGAGGCGCCGCACGCATGGGTCGGGCGCCAGACTCCACTCGCGGAGAAGATTGACACGATCCACGCGAAGGCACTGCACGAGCAGGAACGGCAGCTCTTCGACGACATCAAGCGCCGGCTGATGGAACACCACCACATCGCGGCGGGCCCACAGGCCGTCATCGACGCGATTGAGAACGATCAGATCGCGTGGTCAGGATGTGTCGTCATGGAGTCGGACAGAGGTGAGGTCGCGTCGCGATGCACCGGCTGCCGCAAGCTGTTCGGCCGCGCCGTCGACGAGTGCCCTTCGTGCCACGCCACGTGCGAGAAGACCAATTTGTGCCAGGCGATTGCCCTATTCGCCGCACACAAGCACGTCGTGGTGCACTTCGTCGAGCCGGGCCACGGCTTGGAGAAACACGGCGGTGTCGTCGCGTTGCTGGCGCGTGACGCACCCTCGATGTCCGGACCGGAGCGCGTGCTGACAGCCTCGCTTCCGAAACGGCGCGTCTGAGAGACTCGTATGGCGCCGCCATGGGCACTCGATCGCCATGCTGCCTGTAAAGAGCTGTTATGAGAGAAGCCTGAGGTATGCACATGACAACCGCCACCCTGACCGCCACCGACGTGCGACTCCGAGACACGGTTATCCGTGAGCTCGACTGGGATCCCGAGGTGGACGACAGCGCGATTGGCGTCACCGCCAAGGACGGGGTCGTCACGCTCACCGGTTTCATTGACAGCTACGCTGGCAAGTTGTCGGCGGAACAGGTCACCAAGCGGGTGCGCGGCGTGCGCGCCGTCGCCAACGACATCATCGTCCACTTGAAGGTGGATGTGACGGATTCAGATATTGCGGCCGCGGCAGCTCTGGCGCTGAAGCTCAGGTCGGGTATTCCGCCCAACGTTCAGCTCACGGTCCACGACGGTCACGTCACGCTCACCGGACATGTCGACTGGCTGCACCAGAAAGAGATAGCAGAAGTGGCCGTGCGACATGTTGGTGGCGTCCGCGGCGTCTTGAATCGCATCGACGTGACGCCGCGGACGGCGCAGCGCGACGTCCGGCATCGGATCGTACAGTCCCTCCACCGCAACGCGGACCTCGACGCGCGCCACATCGACGTGGCGGTGACCGACGACGTCGTCACGCTGACCGGCACGGTCGGCTCCTGGTCGCAACGCGACGCGGCGGAGCGCGGCGCCGGCAGCGCGCCCGGGATTCGGCAGGTAGCCAATCAGATTCGTGTTGTGCCGCCGGAACCACACGCGTTCGAGCCACCAGACGAGATCTGTTGAAGCAAGGGGCGGGAATGACCCTGAGGTCGTCATGCGCATCACAACGGGCCGGTCGCTTCTAGGTCGGCATGTCTCCGCAGACGTAGAGAGGCGGAGCGACGGACTGCGTGCCCCGATTCTGCTGATGTCGGGACCCGCAGCGCACCGTAGTGGACGTCATCATGCCGGATGTCATTGCGAAGAATTCCGTGAGGGCTGCGAGGGATTCAACACCGATTGGGCTTCCGCTCTCGCGCCACGACTGCATTCGGCAATTAATCGAAGCCCTCACTTGGCGCAGTCCATGCTTGATCGTCAACCATCGGGGTAACGCCCCTGGGTACGGATTGGCGAACCGGAAGGTGTGGCGGATGCTCGGAAGCGAAGGCTTCCGATGCCGTTACACGAACCGGTGAACGCCACCCGGCACAGCAGGGATACGTGCCCCGACTTTTGAATACGCCCCGCGGCGAGGAGGCGTGAGAGACAGCCAGGACATCAGGACGCAGGCTGGCATGTCCAGCCAAGCTCGGCTAAGCCAGTGTCGCCCGAGACAACAGACAGCGTTGCGTCGCCTGTGGACTTCGAACGTCGGGTCCTCGCGATTGCTGCCGAGCTCGTCAACGAGCTTGGCGGCACGGCGACGACAGTGCGCCTCGAGTCATCACTCGAACGCGACCTGGGCATCAGCAGCCTCGA
Organism: Vicinamibacterales bacterium; assembly: GCA_035293405.1. Lineage (GTDB taxonomy): Bacteria > Acidobacteriota > Vicinamibacteria > Vicinamibacterales > UBA2999 > Gp6-AA40. The sequence goes on from DATDOE010000090.1 coordinate 65,990, forward strand.
ACGTGTCGAGCTGCTGCTGCGACTGGAACGCGCATTTCACGTCCGCCTTCCGGACGCCGTGATGGCGAATGCGGTCACGGCCCACGATCTGGTCAACGCAGTCGTCCGGGGTGGGCCACCCGTCGTAGACCTTCTCCCTTCGCGGCACGAGCCGCCCAGCCCAGGAACCGCAGCGCCATCCTCGGCGGCAACGCTCGTGGACGTCCTCCATTGGCACGCTGAACGAACACCGGATCGCATACACATCCATCTTCGCGAGGATGACAAAGAAACACCCCTCCGGTACGGCGAGCTGCTGGTGGCGTCACAACGGATCGGCGCGGGCCTGCGTGGGCTGGGGATCAAGCGGGGCGACACCGTTGCGCTCATGCTTCGTACGGAGCTGGCGTTCTTTCCGGTCTTTCTCGGCATCCTGATCGTTGGGGCCGTGCCCGTACCGATCTATCCGCCCGTCCGGCCGGACCAGATCGAAGAGTACGCACACCGCCAGCGCGTCATCCTCCGGAATGCCGGCGCGCGCGTGTTGGTGACATTCAAAGAGGCACTGCGCGTCGCCAAGCTGCTGCGGGCAGCGGTGCCGTCGCTCGAGCACATCACCACGATCGACGGTCTCAGCGAGCGCGCGACGACCGACCCGCCGACGCGGCGACAATCGAGCGATCCCGCGCTCATCCAATACACATCGGGCAGTACAGGCGATCCAAAAGGCGTCCTCCTCTCTCATGCCAACATCCTCGCGAACATTCGGGCCATCGGGCAGGCGCTCGCCGTCCGTCCCGACGATGTGACCGTGAGCTGGCTGCCGCTGTATCACGACATGGGTCTGATCGGCGCCTGGCTGGGGTCGCTCTATCACGGCGTCCCGCTTGTGCTGATGTCGCCGCTCGCGTTCCTCTCGCGCCCGTCGCGCTGGCTCTCGGCTGTGCACACCTACAGGGGCACGTTGTCGGCAGCTCCCAACTTCGCCTTCGGTCTGTGCGTCCACAAGATTGCCGACGATGAAATTCAGGGGCTGGATCTCCGGAGCTGGCGCCTGGCCATGAACGGCTCGGAAGCGGTCAGCGCTGAGACCATCGAGCGTTTCATCCGGCGATTCGCGCCGTTTGGGTTCAAGGCGAGCGCCATGTGCCCCGTGTACGGTCTTGCCGAGTCGTCGGTGGCACTGACGATGTCGTCGATCGACCGGCCCGCCCGTGTGGACGCGCTCGTGCGCGGGCCGTTCGAGCGGCGGCGGGAGATACATCATGCCGACGCCACGGATGCGCATGCCCTGCGACTCGTATCGTGCGGCCGGCCGTTGCCAGACCATCAGGTTCGCATCGTCGATGGGTCCGGACAGCCGCAGGGCGAGCGGACCGAAGGGCACGTGGAATTTCGCGGACCGTCGGTCACCACCGGCTACTTCAGGAATCCTGATGCGACGCGGGCCGTGATGCATGACGGCTGGATGGACTCCGGCGATCTGGGCTACCAGGCGGAGGGCGAGCTCTTCATCACGGGGCGCGTCAAGGACATCATCATCCAGGCCGGTCGCCACATCTGTGCGCAGGAGGTCGAGGAAGCCGCTGCCACTGCCGCAGGTATCCGCAAGGGTTGCACGGCGGCGTTCGGTATTCACGATCCGGCGCTCGGTACCGAGCGCCTCGTCGTGGTAGCGGAGACGCGCGAGCGCGATCGCCATCGCTGGGACACGCTCCGCACGGCCGTGCAGGATGTGGTGACTGCCGCAATTGGCGTGCCCCCGGACGTGGTGATGATTGCACGTCCTGGCACGGTGTTGAAGACGCCGAGCGGCAAGATCCGGCGCAGCGCCATTCGGGATGCGTATCAGCGCGGGACGCTCGGAAGACGACGCCCGCTCGTCGTGCAACAGGTGCGGCTGGCCGTTGTCGATATGACCGCACGCGCCGCTCGTCTGGCTGGCGCGCTGCAACGATTCCTGTTCACAGCGTACGTCATCGCGGTTGTCGTGCCCACGCTGGTCATGTTGTGGGGCTACCTGCTCGTCTGCCGGCAGGGACCCTCCGCCGACGGAGCCGTCAAGAACTGGAGTCGCGTGGCTCTCAGACTGTGCGGCCTGCGGCCCACGGTCACCGGCGTCGAGCACCTCGCCGGCGTAGGCGCCGCGATTCTGGCGGCCAACCATGCGAGCTACATCGACTCGGTCGTGCTCCTGGCAACCATTCCGACGGACTTCCGTTTTCTGGCGAAGCGGCGGCTTGCCGACTACCCGATGATCGGCACGGTCATTCGCAAGGTCGGTCACGTCACCATCGAGAAGGCGACGGTGGCGCAGCAGCTGTCCGGCGCGGATGTCCTGGCGCGCCTGCTGCGCGAGGGCCGTCAGATGCTCGTGTTTCCGGAGGGGACCTTCTTGCGACCGGCAGAGCTGCTCCCTTTCCGCCTCGGTGCGTTCAAGGCGGCCGTCGACACGAGATGTCCGATTGTGCCCATTGCGCTACGCGGTACTCGCCGCGTCCTGCCGGACGGGACGTGGCTGTTCAGACGCGGACCGATCGACGTGATCATCGGCGCGCCGCTGCTCCCGGCGGCGCAAGGATGGCAGGACATGGTTCGGTTGCGCGACGAAGCCCGCACCGTCATCGCTCACAGTGCTGGCGAACCCATGAGGCCCGCGTGAGCCGATCGGACGACGACGACAGGGCACGCTGAAGCACGAATGACGTGGTCGACCAGCCAACACTTTGTCGATGACCGACATACTCCACCTCATTCTCTCACTCGGGGAGGATTCCCTACCGGCTGCGAACTTCTTCGCGCTCAGGTCATCGCTCGCGTGTGATGAGTCATGAGCAGGCACCCCGACTGCCATGACCGTGACCGGGTACGGGCCGCATGTTCGATTGGCGCGCGGAGTGCATCCAGCGGGTGCAGCACATACCAGGAGCCGAACATGTCCGATCTCATGGCGGTGCTCGCCGGACCTGCAAGCGTCCGCTTGGGCACCGAGGTCTCGGAGTTGCTGCAGGCGCAGGCGCTGACATACGACTGCCAGCGCTTTCCTGACGGTGAGACGCAAGCCGGTCTTCGAGAGTCCGTCCGCGGCCGCGACGTCTATCTACTACAGTCGACCAGTCCGCCAGTCGACCAGCACCTGATCGAGCTCCTCCTCCTCGCTGACGCCTGCCGCCGCGCGGGAGCAGCCCGTCTCACTGGCGTGATTCCCTACTTCGGATACGCGCGACAAGAACGCCGCACGGACCGACGGTCACTCGGTGCGCGCGTGGCGGCCAACATCGTGGCGACAGGCGGGTTCAACCGCCTGATGCTCATCGACGCCCATACCCCAGCCATCGAAGGGTTCTTCGATGTGCCGATCGACCACCTGACGGCCGTGCCGCTCCTGGCGGATGCCGCGAAGCGATGGCTCGGCGACAACCCGGTGATCGTCGCTCCGGATCTCGGAGCCGTCAAGCTGGCACGGGAATACGCCCGCCTAGTAGAGGCGCCGATGGCGTTCATCCACAAAACCCGTCTCAGCGGCCACGAAGTTGAAGCCCACAGCGTGATCGGAGACGTGCGCCACCGGACACCGCTCATCGTGGACGACATGCTGAGTACCGGCGGGACCGTCGAGGCGGCGATTGGTGCGTTGCGGCGAGCCGGAGCCCGGGAGCCCGCTGCCGTCGTCGTCACACACGCCTTGCTGGTGGGGACTGCGCGCGAGGTCCTGGGTCGTCTGCCTCTTTCACGTCTCATCGTGGGCAACACGGTCGCTCTCGGGAAGACCGGTGATCTGCCTCTCGAAGTGACGAGCGTCGCCCCGCTGCTTGCCGCGGCGATCCGGCGAGACCACTGCGCCGAATCGCTCGCGGATCTGCGCGCTCAAAGGTAACAGGAGTTGGCCATGACACTCATTCCCACTCAGATCACGTTCCGCGGGCTCTCTCATGACAGCGTCCTTGACGACGAGATCCGCGAGCACGTCTCGTGGCTGGAGCAGTTCTATGCGGGCATCGTCAGGTGCCGCGTACTCGTCGAGGTGCCCCATCGCCATCGCCACGACGGCCGCCACTTCCACGTCCGCGTCGAGGTGACCGTTCCAGGAGGCGCCCCAATCGTGATCAGCCACGAGCCGTCGCTCCATGGCCGGTTGAAAGACGTCGAGGACGAGGCTCATCGCAAGGATGACGACATTGTGGGCGTCCATCGCTACGCCAGCGTGGCCATCAAGGAGGCGTTCGACGCCGCGAGGCGCCGTCTCGAGGACTTCGCGCGGGAGCAGCGTGGCACGGTCAAGGCGCACGAAGTCCCGACGCACGGCGAGGTCGCCGAGCTCTCGAAGGTGGATGGCTACGGGTTCATCCAGGCGGGAGAACACCGCATCTACTTCAACCGCGCCAGCGTGCTGAACGATGCGTTCGACGCCCTCGCCGTCGGAGCAGCCGTGGCATTCGTCGAGGAGAAGGGCGAGAAAGGGCCGCAGGCCAGTTCGGTCCGCGTCCTCGGCAGACACCACTACTTGTCCGACGTAGCCTCGGCGCAGTCGGACGGGGCGCCCTGAGAGAAGTGATCACTCGTCTCGAGCGCATCGACACGCAGGTGGGACGCACCGGCGTGCTCACGCCGGTGGCGGTCCTGCGCCCGATTGACATTGGCGGCGTGACCATCACTCGGGCGACGCTGCATAACTGGCATGAGATCGCGCGACGCGGGCTGCGCGTCGGCGATACAGTGGAGGTGATTCGCGCGGGCGACGTCATTCCTGAAGTCATGGGCCGCGTCGCAGGCTCGAGGCGCCTGGGTGCGACGCCGCGTCCACCGGCCCGCTGCCCCGTCTGCCGCGCGCGGGTGATCGCGCGCGGACCATTCCGCGTATGCCCGAACACGCTTGGCTGCGCAGCACAGCGCGTACGGGCCATCCGGCATTTCGCCTCTCGCGCGGCGTTCGACATCGACGGCCTCGGCCCAAGCACGGTGAAGGGGCTCGTCAATGCCGGCCTGGTGCGATCCGTCGCCGACCTCTTCACGCTGACTGACGACGACCTCCGCACGTTGCCGCGGTTTGGTGCGGTTGCGGCGAACCGCTTGGCAGCGGCGATCACCTCGGCGCGTCGTATCGAGCTCGAACGATTTCTGTATGCCCTCGGGATTCCCAGCGTTGGTGCGGCGACGGCGGCCGTCGTGGCGGACACGTTCAAGACGCTGCATGCGGTGCGAACGGCGAGCGCGACCCGGCTCGCGGTGGTGCCCGGCGTCGGCGCTGCGGCCGGTCGCAGCATTGCCGGATTCTTCCGTCGGCCGGAGCATGGTGCCGTGATCGATGCGCTCATCCGCCATGGTGTCACGGTCGTACCATCTCAGCGGGGACGCCGTACCCGTGGCTCCGGCACGATCGTGTTCACCGGCGCGTTGCGCACGGTGTCGCGCGCTGACGCGATGCGGCTGGTCAGGCGGGCCGGCGAACGCACGGGAGATCGCGTGACACGCGCAACGACGCTCGTGGTCGTTGGCTCACGGCCGGGGGCCACGCTGCAACGCGCACGGCAGCTGGATGTGCCTGTCATGACCGAGCGGGAATTCGTCAGTCGCTACGGCAATCAACGATACCGGCCCTCACGCACGGGCCCTGGCATCGCCACATAACGCGCGATCGATCAACTCGAGGCCTGCAATGCTGGTTGCAGCCCTGGGCATCGGGTGCCGTCGGGACGACAGCGCCATCAATGCAAGCCCGGCAATGCCCGTGATCAGACGCACCGTCGGCGTCCAGCGAAACGATCTCCCCTGCGACGGCGGAACCGCTCGCGGGCCCGGCCCCTGCAGCGCTGAGATGTGGGTGCCATCGCGGTGAGGCTCGAGTCGATTCTCGATCTCGGTGACACCGGCGACGTCGCCAACGCCTCTCAGCAACTGCTCGACCTCGGCCTCGAACACGTGCCCGCTCATGGTCACCTTGCCATGACTCGCCCTCACGTCGATGGCCCCGGGATGAGAGACAAGCCTTCCCAGCCTCGCACGCACACGCTCGGCGAGCACCTCGTCGGAGGGCGCAGGATCCTCGATTACGCGGTCGAGCGTGCGAGCAGCCAGACCGCTCAGGCGATGCTGCACGTCACGGGCGGTCATCTCCACAATCGCTTGCCCTCGGTGAGCGGCGTGCCTCGCCGCTTCTCCCACGCGCGCCCGGCGCCGTCGTCCTCGGCTCGGGTCCAGTAAGTACATGGCGCCGGCACCCAAGCCGGCACCGGCGAGTGCGATGGTTAGCTTGTTCATCTCGGGCTCCCTTCCAATCGCAGTGAGTGTTCGACACTGAAGACGCCACGGGGCGAGGAATTCAAATGGATCGCCCCCTGCTTGCGTTGCGCCGCCGACGGACCCACTCCGATCGACAGCACGACGGCGGCGGTCGTGCTCATGAGCCGTCGGGGTATTGGGTGCGGCATGGGCAAGAATCTCGCCTGTCGTTCGCCTGAGCGTAAGTGGCAATCTTCGTGCCCGCACGAGGGCGAGCACTCAGGCGGCATCGTGCGAACGTCGATGCGCGACGAGCGGCACCGCAATTGCCTCTCGAACGAGCGTCGCCTGCATTCAGGAGCAACGAAAGGACGTCGCCATGAAGCGTCGCGAAATCAAATTCGTCGCGGGCTCGCTGCAGTTGGCGCCTGACAGGATCGAGGCGGCCCGTCGGCTGCGGGAATCCGATGCCGGGCCTCGTGGGCGAACGAAGCCAGCCCGCGCCCAAGAGCGAAAGCCAGCCGCGCGCACCACTGTACGGAAATCGCGTTGATGCATGGCCGCTGCGCAATCTCCCGCAAGGAGCGCGAAAGAATCCCAGCTCGACAATCGCAGGCGTGAAAGGAACGCATATGTCTCATCTGGCCCGATTCGTTACGGTCACGTTATCTGCTCTGCTTCTTCTTGTGACTTTCCCAGGCATCGCCGACGCACAGCGCCGGGCCGTGCCTCGCCACCCGTCTCACCCACAGCGCGCCGTGGTCGTGCGCGGGCAGGTCTTCATCGGCGGCTACTTCTATGACCCGTTCTTTGGACCGTATCCATGGTGGACTCGTACGGGATACCCGCAGTGGTACTTCCCGGTCTACGACAACCGCGCCGAGGTGCGCCTGCAGGTGCGGCCAGAGGAGGCGGAGGACGCAGCGGTTTATGTGGACGGTTTCTATGCCGGCATCGTGGACGACTTCAACGGCGTGTTCCAGTCGCTGCCCTTGACGCCAGGCGGACACACTGTCGTCCTGTATCTGGATGGGTATCGCACCGTGCGGCACAACTTCTACCTGAGTCCTGGTGCAAGCTTCAAGTTGCGCGCGACAATGGAGAGACTGCCCGCCGGTGAGACCAGCGAGATACCCGAGCTCGCGGCGCCCGCGCCCGCTCCGCCGGCCGGAACCTACCGAACGCCCGTGACGCCTCCCCGGACGCCGATGCCTCCTGCGGCGGGGGCCGCTCAAGCCGTTGGCTTCGGCACTCTGGACATCTTCGTGCAGCCGTCCAATTCCGATGTCACGATCGACGGCCAGCGATGGGCCACCTCTGACGAAGGCCATTTCATGGTGCAGGTACCAGTCGGTAAGCACCGCGTCGAGGTCAAGAAACCGGGATACCGCCAGTTCATGACCGAGATCGAGGTGGAAGACGGCCAGACTGTTCCACTCAACGTAAGCCTGATGACGACCGCGTCCTGAGAACGGTCATCCTCAACCCGTCGTGGGCGAACCGCGCGCGAACACCGAGTTCGCGCGCCATCGCTGCCAACGTGACAACCGCTCAATCGCGCGTCAAGTCTGATTTGGTACGCATTGCGAGAATCTAGCAGGAGATTTTCCGCAGCCATATGGGACATTCTCGACAGGCCATCAATGGCGAACGCGGATGACATGGAATCTCACCAGTTCGCGCTCGATTCTCACAGCACGCTCTTTGCAGCACTCGCAACAGGGGCTTCGATGGCGTCTCTTCATTCCCGTCCAGACGTGTCGCTGGGGAACCCCGACGCTGTTTCTCGGATGGCCGTTGTGGTACGAAGCATCGCAACACGAGTGGAGCTGCACACGGGGCGACGCCGCGAGAATCCTCGTCGATCCAGCGATTTGTCGAACGTGCCCGCATTGGTCGCCGGCCGGGCACCAGGTGGAGCCACCACCTCCAGTGCGCGCATCTGACGAGCGCCGCCATCGGCGGATGCTCATGCCAGGAGCCGAGGCCGGGGTTGGCGCACCCACTTCGTGACTACGGCGCCCTGCCTTTCGTAACGGCCATCATGATGATCACTGCGGTTTGCCTGGCGCGTCCACTGTCTGACATTTGTCCGCCGTCGGCGCCGCTATAGGCTGGCCCCCCGGTCCGAACCCATTCGCGGATCCCCGTGCGTTTCAGCATTGCCCGTCTCCTCAGTGCGCGGCAGCTCTGGTTGCGGCCAGACGAGCGGGGGATATTGCGCAGGGGCGATTGCTGGACGGTCACCGCGCGTTGCTCCAGATGCGATTGAGATCACGCCGATTCGGCGTGGCGTTTGCTACTGCTCGTGTGGAGGACACCGTCATGAATCCACGACGACTGTGCGTCTTTCTGCCCACGCTGTTCCTGACCACCGCGATCGTTACATCGGTCGCCGCGCAGCAGCACGTTCCACTGACCGATCAGCAAATCACATCGCAGGTCGAACATCGCCTCACCGATCAGGGCATTCGAGGCGTGAGCGTAAGTGTTCGCGATCGCACAGTGACGCTGAGCGGCACTACAAGGCGGAGGCGATGGTGAAGCGGGGGTCGCGTGTAGACGGCGTCCAGCAGGTGGTCGACAAGCTGGACACGCTTCCCGTCTCGGGGTTTGACGATCAGCTCAGGTACGCCGCGGCAGTTCGAATCTACAACGAGAGATCTTCGGCGTCTTGAGCGAGGAGAACACGCTCCGCGTCGAGCGATGACGAACTCGACGCCATGTTCGGGAACCTGATAGGAGCCACCGTAGGCTGGGCGCCTTTCGGCCCGTCGAGGCTGCTGGCGAACGCCACGCGTGACCGCCCACTGATTCTCTGACGGTTGAGCCTCGGTGGAGGGGAGCACGTGGCCAGCCGCTCACACCGCACGAAACAGGATCCCGACAATTCCCCGCACCTCGCAGAAATTTCCCCATCGTTGTTTCTCCTGACCTGGAGGAACAGAGCTTCCGACGCTGATCACGGCGGGCACGCATGTTGCCATGCAACGACGTGCAGTGCGCCCAATTCGCAAGTCGGGAGGGACAGATCATGACTGACAGAGAACTTCAGGAACATATCCAGAACGCCCTGGACTGGGAGCCCAGCATCGACGCCGCGGACATTGGCGTCTCGGTAGACGCTGGCGTGGTAACCCTGCGCGGCGACGTCAAGACCTATTCGGAGAAGGCGACGGCCGAGCGCGTGGCACTCGGCGTGTACGGCGCCAAAGCCGTCGCCAACGACATCAACGTTCGCCTGCGCGACGGGCAACAGCGCAACGACACGGAAATCGCGCAGGCAGCCCTGTCGGCGCTGAAATGGAACACCATGGTGCCCGACGAGAAACTCACCCTCACGGTGAGCAACGGCTGGGTGACGCTCAAAGGCAAGGTCGACTGGGAGTTCCAGCGAACGGCGGCCGCCAACGTCATTCGCGACCTGTCGGGTGTGCGTGGCGTGACGAACACCATCACGCTCGAGCCCCACGTCAAGGTGATGGACGTGAAGGCGAAGATCGAGTCGGCACTCAAACGAAGCGCGGAAGTGGACGCCCGCCGGATCAATGTCGCCGTCGCCGACGGGAAAGTCATCCTGTCCGGCAACGTGCATTCGTGGTTCGAGCGCAGCGAAGCCCGGCAGGCGGCCTGGGCGGCGCCTGGCGTGAAAGACGTCGAGGACCACATCGCGATCGTCCCATGACCCTGGCGGGCGATCCCGGCGGGCGCCGACAGTGACCGGCTAACCCGTCCGGGATCGCCGCGGGCAATCGAGGCATCGAAGGAGCGGACATGAACATCAGATTTCGAACCGTCGATGGCGTTCTCGATGAGATCGAGGCGATACAGCAACGCGTTGCCGAGCGGGCGCAGAAGATCTTTCGGGAGCGCGGCGGTGCGTTCGGTCACGCCATCGACGATTGGCTGAAAGCGGAACGCGACACCATCTGGCGGCCCGCTCTTGAAGTGCGACGAACGAAAGACGCGTTCATCATCGAGGCGGCCATCGCCGGCGTCGATCCCAAACAGTTCGATGTCCGCGTGACCGCGACGGAGCTCCTCCTCGCAGCGGACGTGCACCATTCGGATCGCGAGCAAGAGGGCGACGTTGTGCTGTGCGAATTCGTCAACGGGCCGCTGTTCAGGAGCTACACGTTCCCAGAGCCGATTGATCCCTCACGCGTCCGGGCCGAGTACCGCAACGGCCTGCTGCGTGTCACCGCGCCACTGGCCCATCCGGCGACGAAGGTCACGATCGAGGCCGCATAGGCGAAGGTGCAACCGATCACGCAGGCGCGGTGAACGCTCAAGCCCCTGCAGGAACATCAAGGGTGAAATTTCGCACCGGTTGGCGATTTTCCAATGTCCTCACGAGCGCGACTCTCGTCGCGCCCGTATCCCCTCTCACGTTCAACCCGAAATCGAGCGAGCCGCAAGAAGGCCCCCATCGCCTGGTGTGGGCACGCTCGTTGCCTAGACGGGTCGCATCGGTCGACGGGCGGCAGCACCATGGCGCACCCATAAGGGCAGCGACGCCTCTCTCCATCGACCGAAGGCGGGAAGACGAGGTGGGCCGTGTTTGTCGAGCTGTTGGACATTCCAAACGGAAAGATTCAGTGAGAGAGCCCAGCGCGTGATCGATCGCGCGGCGAGCGAGGCTCAACGGCGTGGTCACGAGGACCTGACCAGCGCGCACCTGTTCGTGGGATTGACGCAGGTCGAATGGGATCTCTTCGCCGACATCATGCGGGACTTCACACCGAGCCCGCACGCGATCGTGCTGGACGTGGAAGAGGCCCTGGCCACTCAGCCATCCTTCGATGGCGCGGCGTTGCACATCACGCAGCCGATGCGACTCCTGGCCAAGCTGGCCTTGCGTCGAGCCAGCAGAGACGGTCGCCAGGCACTCGACCCGATCGACCTGTTCGGGGCCCTCCTGGAGGATGCACACGGCGAGCCCGTCGCGATCCTGCGACGGTACGGAATCGACCCGGCGGACGTCTCGCTGCGTCTGGTCGCGTACGCCCGCGAGCTCGGTACCCGACAGGAACAGCTCCAGAAGCGATTCGAGTTGCCCCAATACCTGAAGCAACTGGCCACGAACCTCAACCTGCAGGCACGACTCGACAAGGTGCCGCCGGTCTACGGGCGCGAGGGTGAGATTCAGCAGGTCCTCGAGATTCTGTCCCACCGCGAGCGCGCCAATTCAGTCATGCTGCTCGGCGAAGCGGGCGTTGGCAAGACCGCGATTGTCGAGGGGCTGGCGCGCCGGCTCGAATACGAGCCGGAGACGGTGCCGCCGCGCCTGCGTGATTGCCAGATCGTCAGCCTGCAGATGAACGCGCTCGTGGCCGGCACCATGCTGCGCGGGATGTTCGAGGAGCGGCTCCAGAATGTCGTTCGAGAAGTGAAGGAACGGCCCAATCTGGTCCTGTTCATCGACGAAGCGCACACGATGATCGGCGCGGGCTCCGCACTCGGCGCCCCGTCGGATGCGGCAAATATCCTCAAGTCCGTGCTCGCACGTGGCGAAGTCAGGGTCATCGGCGCGACGACACTCGGCGAGTACAAGGAGCACATCCTCGAGGATGAGGCGCTCGCACGGCGCTTCCGCTGCGTGCACGTGCCCGAGCCAACGATCGAGGAGACCCGGCGCATTCTCATCAGCCTGCGGCCGCGGCTGGAACGCAATTACGGCGTGCGCATTCTCGACGACGCTCTCGAGACGGCACTCGAGATGTCTCCGCGATATGCGCGACATCAGCACCTTCCCGACAAGGTCATCGGCTGGCTGGACACGGCCGCCGTGCGCACGGAGATGAGCCGCCGGTGGGAGGTGCGGGCCGCGGACGTCGTATCGGTCATCTCCGACGCGACGCAGATTCCCGAGGATATGGTGTTCCGTGATGTCTCCGATCGCTTCGAGGACATCGACGTACGGCTACAGCGGCGGGTAATTGGCCAACGCCACGCGATTGCCGCCGTGGCGAGACGGCTGGTGCTGAACAAGGGACCGCTGAAGGACGGGTTCGACCGCCCTGACGGCGTGCTCCTGTTTCTCGGACCGACTGGCGTCGGCAAGACCGAGCTGGCCAAAGCCGTGGCGGAAGCGCTCTTCGGCGACGAGAACAAGATGGTTCGCGTCGACATGTCGGAATACCAGGATGCGACCGCCGTCGACAAGTTGATCGGGATGCCACGCGGCATCGTCGGAAGCCAGCAGGGCGGAGTGCTGACGAACCAGCTGCGGGACACGCCGTGCACGGTGGTCCTCCTCGACGAGGTCGAGAAGGCGAATCCTAGCGTCCTGAATCTGTTCCTGCAGGCGTTCGACGAAGGCTGGCTCACTGATGGTCGCGGTCGGCGTGTCCACCTGAGCGATGCCATCGTCATCATGACCTCGAACGTCGGCTCGGAACACTTCCGTAGACTGCAACACCCGCTCGGTTTTCTGTCACGCGAGACCGCAGTCGAGCAGGTGCAGGCAGACATTCGCCGCGACGTGGAGCGCCGCTTCTCGCCCGAGTTCCTCAATCGGATCGACGAGGTCGTGCTGTTCTCACCGTTGACGCCGGATGAGGCACGCGCGATCGCGGCACGCTACGTTGGGACGATCGCAGCGGTGTTGGAAAAGGCTGGCAAGACCTTCTATATCGATGACGATGCCCTGGACGCGATCGTGAGACGTGGCCACAGCCCGGCCTATGGCGCCCGCTTCCTCAAGCGCGTCATCGACGAGCGTATCAAGTTGCCGATCAGCACCAACTGGCACGAAGCGCACTTCCACGTCAGAGTCGAGGACGGCGAAGTGGTCGTCGACGCTGAAAGGGTCGCGCCCGCGCAGGCTATCGCCTAGCTCCATCGTCCTTGGGGGATTCTCCGCACGCCTCCGAAATACTGCGCATCCCAGCCGTCAATCTCTGACCGCAAACCCGCGCGAATCGTGTGCAGCGCCGGGGCATGGGGCTTGCCTCATACCCACCGGGATTTGCTTGCGTCCACGTTCAGAAAGGAAGGCGACAATGACATCGAAGAACACCGCACTGGCACCACGCGACCCGTTCACCCTACTGGGGCAGATGGCGTCGGAGTTCGATCGCATGTTCGAGACGTCAGCGTGGCCGTCGTTCCGCTGGCCCCTCCGCGCCCGGCCCGCGACTGAGGCGGCGACCTGGTTCCCCGAAATCGACGTGTTCGAGAAGGACAATCGCCTCGTCACGAAGATTGACCTGCCCGGCATGAAGAAGGACGACGTGAAGGTGGAGGTCACCGACGGCCACCTCGCGATCTCCGGCGAACGGAAGACCGAGGCCGAGGAAAAGAAGAACAACTTCTATCGCTGCGAGCGCGAGTACGGCAGCTTCTACCGCGCCGTACCGCTACCCGAAGGCGTGAAGCTCGAGGACGTCAAAGCCACTTTCGCTGACGGCGTTCTCGAGGTGAGCATCCCTTTGCCAGCGAAGCCGGAGGCGAAGGTTCGGCAGGTCGAGATCCAGGAGGCCGCGAAGGCCGCCAAGACGGCCGCGTAGGAGAGACGACGATGAAGGTCAAAGATTTGATGACAACTGACGTCAAGACCTGCACGTCCGACACGACGGTTGCCGAAGCCGCGCATCTGATGTGGGAAGGCGACTGCGGCATCCTGCCGGTCGTGGACGATGGTGAGCTGACTGGGCTCGTGACCGACCGCGACATGTACATCGCGCTGGCGACGCAGAATGCGCGCGCCTCGCGGTTGAAGGTCGGGGCGGTTGCGACGAAGAAGCTGGCGACCTGCGCGCCGGAAGACGACGTGCAGGCGGTACTCGCCACGATGAAGCAAGCGCGCGTACGACGGTTGCCGGTGGTGGGATTCGGCGGCACGGTGCTGGGCATCCTGTCGATGAACGACATCTTGCTCGCCGCGGGCGCCGGTAAGGAGGTAGCAAGCGAGGATGTCGTCTCGACGCTCCAAGCGATCTGTGCCCACCACCGCCCCGTGCCGCACGTCGTCGCGGCCTGAGCGGGCGTCGCGGCAGAACGGGTCCCTGCCCTCTTGGGAGCATTTCTCCCACGACGCAGACATCGGCCTCGTCGGCCTTGGGCCGACGAAGGCCGAGGCCTTCCGCCAGGCGGCAATCGCGTTGACGGCCGTGGTCACCGACCCTGGACGGGTGAACGCGGTCACCTCGATTGATGTCGTGTGCCACGCCGACAACGACGAGCTGCTGCTCGTCGAATGGCTGAACACGCTCGTCTACGAGATGTCCGTGCGCTCGATGCTCTTCGGCGACTTCTCAGTCGAGATCGGCGACGGTGAGTTGCATGCCACCGCGAGAGGAGAACCGGTCGACGTGGAGCGCCATGAGCCCGCTGTAGAAATCAAGGGTGCCACGATGACCGCGCTCCAAGTCACGTCGGTGCCCGGTGGGTGGCGTGTCCAGTGCGTCGTTGACGTATGACGCCCGACGACAGGAGCCCTATGGATGCCGCGTCGCTCGTCCGGAAGTCAGACTTCGAGCGGTGGATCCCCGCGACTGGGCAGATGCGCGTGCCGGGTGTCATCTACGCATCCGAGGCGCTCGTTCGTGACATGGACGAGAAGGTCCGTGAACAGGTGTCGAACGTGGCCATGCTCCCCGGCATCCAGCGCGCCTCCTACGCGATGCCCGACGCGCACTGGGGTTACGGCTTTCCGATCGGCGGCGTGGCAGCGTTCGATCCCCAGGAAGGCGGGATCGTGTCGGCCGGCGGCGTCGGGTTCGACATCTCCTGCGGCGTTCGCACGCTCCGCACGGGTCTCACGCTCGATGCGATCGAACCGGTCAAGCGCGAGCTGGCGACGGCGCTGTCGCGAAGCGTGCCGGCCGGCGTCGGCAGCCACGGGCGCATTCGCCTGGAGGCGCACGAACTCGACGCGATGCTGAAAGGCGGCGCACGATGGGCCGTCGAAAGCGGATACGGCCTGCCTGTAGACCTCGACGTGATTGAAGAACACGGATGCATGCCGGATGCGCACCTCGAGTGCGTATCCGACCGCGCTCGCCGCCGGCAGCAGGACGAGATGGGGACGCTTGGCTCTGGCAACCACTATCTCGAGGTCCAGCGTGTCGCCGAGGTCTTCGATGCGCAGGTTGCTTCGGCCTTCCAGATCGCACGTGACGATGTCCTCGTGTCGATTCATTGCGGATCGCGAGGATTGGGGCATCAAATCGGGACGGAGTTTCTGAAAGAGATGGCCGTTGCGGAGCCGACGCTCGGTATCACGATTGCCGATCGCGAGCTGGCGTGTGCCCCGGTCACGTCTGAGTTGGGGCGGCGCTATCTCGGTGCGATGCGCGCCGGCATCAACTGCGCCCTGGCCAATCGACAGATCATCACCCACCTCGTGCGGCGCGCATTCGGCGAGCTGCTCCCGGCCGCCCACCTCACGCTCCTCTACGACGTGTCGCACAACACCTGCAAGCTCGAGGTACATCGCTGCGACGGTGCGCTCAAGCCGTTATTCGTTCACCGTAAAGGGGCGACGCGTGCGCTCGGTCCTGAACATCCAGACCTTCCCACCGGCTTGCGCGAGGTGGGTCAGCCCGTTCTGATCGGCGGGACGATGGGCACGGCGTCGTACATCCTCGTGGGAACGCAGGAGAGCGAGCGACTGTCCTTCTCATCCTCGTGCCATGGCGCTGGTCGCGCGATGAGCCGGCACGCGGCGCTGCGGCGCTGGCCTGGACGTCAGGTGATCGACGAGCTCGCCGCGCGCGGCATCATCGTCCGTAGCCCCTCCGCGCGCGGCGTCGCAGAGGAGGCGCCAGGCGCCTACAAGGACGTCAACGCCGTCGTCGATGCCGCTGATCGCGTGGGCCTGTCACGCAAAGTCGGCAAGCTCGAGCCGCTCATCTGCGTGAAGGGGTAGACGGTGCAGCACCTCCTCGACTTCTTCGACCGCTACATTCACGGTCGCTGGACAGCGCTGCGCCACGATGACGGGCTGCGACAGTGGTCATACACCGCTGATCAGTTGCGAGCGACGTCGGAGGCCTTCGCGCGACGAATCCAGGAGGCCAATCTCCAGCCAGGAGACCGACTCGTCATCTGGAGCGACAGTTGCCCTGAATGGCTCGCCGCGTTCTGGGGCGCGATGCTGCGCGGCGTTGCCGTCATTCCTCTCGACGCGCGCGCTTCTCCTGAGCTCGTTCGTCGCATCATGACGGTCGCAGCTCCTCGCGGGATCGTTGCGGGCGACGGCGTCGACACGGCGCTGATACCGTCAGCTGTCCGGGCATGGCGTCTTCGAGACATTCGCTGGACGGATGTGCCGGTGAACACCAGTCGAGTCGAGCCCCGCCCCGACACGGTCGCCGAGATCGTGTTCACGTCCGGCACCACCGGCGATCCGAAGGGCGTCGTGATCACGCACCGAAATATCGTCGCGAACATCACGCCAGTCGAACGTGCGGCAGTGCAGTTCGGTCGATATCTGTGGCTCCTCCGGCCGTTGCGCTTTTTGGGCCTGCTTCCCCTGAGTCACATGTTCGGCCAGGCGCTGACGGTGTTCTTGCCGCCCCTGGTTGGTGCCACGACGGTGTTCATCAAGGGGTACAGCCCACAGGAGATTGTGAGCGCGGTCCGGCGGCATCGGATCACGCTTGCGGTCGCGGTTCCGCGTCTCCTCGATCTCCTTCGGGATCGCGTGCGACAGCTCGCACCGAGTAGCCAGCACCTCGGGCCTGCGGGGCTGCCACTCGTTCGACGCTTGTGGAGGCATCGCGACGCACATCGACTGTTCGGCCGGAAGTTCTGTGGATTTGTCGTCGGAGGTGCACAGCTGGACCCAGAGCTCGAACAATTCTGGCAACGGTTGGGATTCGCCGTCATCCAGGGTTACGGTCTCACCGAGACCGCACCCATCGTCGCCTGGAACAATCCGTTCAGGATCAGTCACGGAACGGTAGGCATGCCGCTGGAGGGAGTCGATGTTCGCATCGCACCAGATGGCGAAGTGCTCGTGCGCGGCCCATCGGTCACCAGCGGCTACCTCAATGCACCTGAAGAGACGCGTTCGGCGTTCGAGGGCGGGTGGTTTCATACAGGCGATCTCGGGTCGTTCGACGAAGCCGGCCGCTTGCGGATTCGTGGCCGGAAGAAGGACGAGATTGTGACGGCTGAGGGCGTCCACGTTGTTCCCGAGGATGTCGAGCGCGCGCTCGAGGGCGTGTCCGGAGTACGGGAGGCAGCGGTTGTTGCCCGTACGGACGGCGGTGAACGCGTCCACGCCGTGCTCGTGCTCGAGCCAGGCACCGACGGCGCTGCAGTCATTCGACGGGCGAACGCGAACCTCGAGAGCCATCAACGAATCCGGGGTTTCTCGGTGTGGCCGGGGCAGGCCCTACCGCGGACCGAGGCGATTCGCAAGTTGAAACGCGGGGAGATTCGCCGGTGGGTCGCAGAGGGCGGACCGGTGGAAACCCGTGCGATGCAGTCGGGCGCGGATAGCCTTGAAACAGTTCTCGCTCGATACGCGCAGGGCCAGAGTGTGAGTCCGCGCACGACGTTGGACGAACTGGGACTGACGTCGCTCGACCGTATCGAACTGACGATGGCGCTGGAGGACCAAGCGGGTGTTGGCCTCACCGAGGCGGCCGTGGCGCGAGCGGAAACCGTCGACGACCTTCGGCGCGCGATCGCCGAGGCGAGGACGGCCGGGACGATTCCGGAGACATTCCCATTCCCGCGGTGGACGCGACGCGTGTGGGCGAGAGCCATTCGCGATGGCAGTCAGCTGCTGTGCATCTTGCCGCTGGCGAGCATCTTCATGCGTCGCCGCGTCGAAGGGCAGGTACATCTCAGCCAGCTTCGTGGCCCGGTGATCTTCGCTGCGAATCATCAGAGTCACTTCGACACGCCAGCCATTCTGTCGAGCCTGCCAATCCGTTGGCGGCGTCACCTGGCCGTGGCTATGGCCAAGGAATTCTTCGAGCCGCATTTCGCTCCTTCGAGCCACGGCACTCTTGAGCGTGTCACGAGTGCTGCTCTCTACTACCTGGCGGTGCTGTTCTTCGACGCCTTCCCCCTGCCGCGCACGGGGCCCGGCACTCGGGATACATTGCGGTATGCCGGCGAGCTCGCCGCGGCCGGTGTGTCGATTCTGATCTTTCCGGAAGGACATCGTACCGAGCATGGCGAAATCAGCGCATTTCAGCCTGGCGTCGGCATGATGGCGTCGAGGCTGCGCATGCCTGTCGTGCCAATCCGGGTCGAGGGGCTCGATCGCGTGCTGCACCACAGATGGCGATGGCCACGGCGCGGCACCGTTCGTGTGAGCTTTGGTCCGGCCCTCGATCTCGAAGGAGACGATTACGCCGCACTCGCCAGCCGTGTCGAGCACGCCGTCCGGGCATTGTTGACCGAACCGGCGCCAGCGTCGCGGTCCGACGCAGCGTGAGGAAGAAGTCGGGGTTAACGTGCCGTGACGCTTGCGGCGCCTGTCTCGACCGCCGCAACAGCCGCCCGCAACCGTCGATCGGCCTCCGCCGCAACAGCTTGCAGCTCACGGTTGTCGCCGACAATTCCCAAGGCGGCAAGCGGCGCCATTGCCGAAACCGCGCTGTGCCCGGGTGACAGTTCGTACACGATGACGTTGCACGGAAGCAGCAAGCCGATCTCGAGCTCTGCCTGAAGCGCCCGGTCTGCGAGGGGTGGATTGCAGGCCCCCAGAATCACGTACTTGCGGAACTCACGATCGAGCTTCTGCTTCAACGTCTGCTTGACGTCAATCGTCGTCAGGACACCGAAACCCTGCTCCTTCAACGCCTTCGTCGCGCGTTCGACGGCCTCCTCATAGTCGACAGGGATCTCCACGCGCAGTCCGTAACGGGTTTCTTCCATGGTCTCCTCCCTCGCATCCTGCGTGCATTTGGGGTTTGCCCGTCCGCTGACAATAGGACTGCTTCAGGGCTCGCCGTGCAGCTTGTGCAGATAGTGCGAGCGCGCTTCGATCTCGCTCAGTTTGCCGCTCGCGTATCGCGACGCCTCTGCCAGAAGTCGCCGCGCGTCATCGTCGTTGCGCGTGAGGAGCTTCGGAAGCTCATGTCCCGCGCCTGCCACATAGGCGCTGATCAACTGCCGCTCGATCTCGGCCAGCGGATCGTGTGCCGGTTGCTCGTCTTCGTGGTGCGTCATCATTGGTCGGCCTCCGTTCGCGCTATTGGGCGCAAGACCTCGCCATCCGAGCTGCGTCCCGGCACATCGTGCGTCTTGACTGCACCGCGCTGCTCTCAGCCACTCGCCGTAATGGGTGCCCAGAGCGGCGTGTATGAGCAGCGGCCGGCGACGGCTTGTGCACACGTTGTGATGCAGTCCGCGCGCCAACCGGGTTAGTTCAGTCTTCCACGCACTGTGCGCGTCCCCCCGCGAACAACCTCGCGTGCCTGGGGATCTTTCCGCAGCGTCCACAATCGACTTGCCTCATCCAACGCGAGAGCGGAGACCTTTGTGCGAGTTGGTACAGATGCCCTTCCCTCGAGAAACGAGCGCGAGGTGGGCCCTCGTCGAGTCCGCGGGCAAGAGCGGTCACAGCTCTACGACGAGAAGTATTAGCGGACGAAACCCTGTACTCGACGCTCGGTCGATTCGCGCAGGTGCTGCTCGTACGAAGCATGCAGCGACTTGATCAACAACGGCGACATTCCGCTGACCCACGAATTGATGGCCATGATGCTCGGGGTGCACCGCGCAACCATCACCCTTGTCCTGCGGTCGTTGCACAAAGCCAGACTCGTCACCGAGAAGCGCGGCCTCATCCTGATTCGAGACCGTCGTCGCCTTGAGAAGGCTTGCTGCGAGTGCTATCGCTTCATGCGAGACGAGCAACGGCGGTTGCTCGGTTATTGATAACCGACTCATCCGAAACCGGCGGCGTGGCCGCCGCGTTTGTGTGCGAGATGATGCGGCGCCTGCAACGCGCTCGCGACGCGAAGATAGAGTTGCCGCAATCAGCAATCGGTCATCTGGCGTACCGACTTCGTTAGATGCCCTGAAGCAGGATCGGTACTCGCTTCGATCGGCCGGAACTCCATCGCCGATCGACATCCAGTGCACCCGAAAGGCCCAATCATGTTTTCGCGACCGCGCCGACTGCGAGAGCCGGCTACCCTGGCGACCGTCACGGCTGGGAACCACGGAACCAGTACGACGGTTGCCCCGGACGTTTCGAGGCCTGCGCTCAACATCGGTCTTGACGTGGCCCCCAGAAGGTGAAGGAGGCCGGATGAACGCCGTGAATCGCGACTCGAATAGGTATCAACACCAATTGGCTGAGACGCTTGACAACGACCTCGTATTGGCCTCGCGAATTGGCGCACCCGTCTTGATCACGGCTGAGAGCCGCGATCAGCGAGAGACAGGTGCTCGGCTGATTCACACGAGCCGCCGTCAGAAGCAGGGTCCGTTCGTGGTGTTGTCGATCAATGCCGTGAGTCCTTGTGCAGAGGCTCCGAGTACTTCGGCCGACAGGACTCATGACGACGGCGTCCGCCTGCGGCAGCATTTCGACCACGCTCGAGGCGGCACGCTCTTCATCGACGACATCGCGAATCTGACCTCGGGCGCACAAGAGCAGTTGTGGTGCCTCCTAGAGGAATACTCGTTCCCGCAGCTTGTGACGGCCCGCTCCGCACTTCCCTCCGTTCGAATCATCGCCGGGGCGAGCCGCGATCTCGATGCTGAAAGGGAGACCGGCATCTTCGGTGAACCACTGTTCTATCGGCTGAACGTCGTCCATTTTGATTTTACTGAGCGAGCACGCACTCGAGAGCACCGCAGCCTGCGAGGGCGAGGACGATGAGCATCGAGTCGTGCGGCGGTAGCATGTCGCCGTGTGCTTCCAAGGGTCGCCGCTAGTGATATCGGGACGATCGGTGGGCGTCCGTCACCAGAGCCTCGATGCCGTGCATGTCGAATGGCTTGCTCAGTACGCAATAGGCGCCCCTGTCCATCGCGTCCTGAACCATTTCCGGAGTGCCGAATGCGGTCATGAGCACCACGGCGGCTAGCGGGAGACGGCGCCGCACTTCTTCGAGGAATCGCAGATCGTTCGAGTCGGGCAGACGGTAGTCGAGCAGGACGACATCGATCCGCTCCGGTGTCTGGGTGATGGCATCGCGGGCATTGTCGGCGCTTGTGGCCTCAATGACCGTGTGTCCGCCGCGACGCAGGAGCTCGGCGATCGACCATCGAAGCAGTGCTTCGTCGTCAACGACGAGCACGGTCAAGGCTGACTTCGTCGGCATTGAAATAGTCCGCAAGTGATGCGCATTTTCACGCAGCATGGGAGGTTCGCGGACCGGCGAGAGTCCACAAATCGAAGGGACAATGCCTTACGAGACACGTCCGGGAAGGTATGGAATCAAGAAGCATTCCACCCAGCACTCTCGCGGCTTCGGATGCTTGAGCGGCGGTTGCGCTTCGTCATGAATCGACGTAAGGTAACCCTTTACACAGGCTGAGGTTCGGGCCCTCCGTCCAATCAGCCTGGGAGCCTAGGATGGGCCCATTGCGGGACCGGTTTGACGGAAGTCTTCCGCGCTGGGCGCAGCCAGGCGCCTCCACGCTCACGTCGCGCTATGCGGTCGCCCTCGCGGTGTTCGGGGGCGCCGTCCTGTTTCGCTACGTCTTCGAAGACTCGCTTGGCTTCAAGGTCCCGTTTCTCCACTTCTATCCCGCGGTCATGCTTGCAGCATGGTATGGCGGGCTCGGGCCTGGCATTCTGATTACGACGCTCTCGGCGGTCGCGGCAATGTACTTCCTGCTGCCACCTTCCGGGATCGCCGTCGGTGATTCGGCGGACCAACTTTCGCTGGGGGTCTTCGTCGTCACGGGCGTGGTCATTTCCTGGCTCAATCATCGCCTGCACACAACGCAAGAGGCACAGCGAAGCGCAACTGCCACGGCAACGGCGCGAGCCGAACGCCTCGATGCCATTCTCAACATGACGGTCGACGGGATCATCCTCATCGACGCCAAAGGACGCATCGAAGCGTTCAACCGCGGCGCACAAGATTTGTTTGGGTACGCCGAGGATGAAGTGCTTGGTCGCAACGTCAGCATCCTCATGCCGTCGCCGTATCACGAACAGCACGACTCTTATCTGGAGCGCTACCTGCGCACCGGCGAGGCCAGGATCATCGGCATCGGACGGGAGGTGACGGGACGGCGGCGCGACGGCAGCGTGTTCCCCGTACAACTATCCGTCGGCGAGATGCAAATCAACGGCGAGCGCAAGTTCACCGGGATGCTGCGCGATCTCACCAAGCGCGTGGACCTGGAAGGCGCCCTGGGCGCCAGCGAAGCGCGCTGGCGCGCGATCATCGATTCTGCCGTGGATGGAATCATCGTCATCGATGCCCATGGTCGAGTCGAAGGCTTCAATCGCGCCGCGGAACGGTTGTTCGGCTACACGATCGACGAGGTCCTCGGGCGAAATGTGGACATGCTCATGCCATCCCCCTACCGAGCGGAGCACGATACTTACCTCTCGCGATATCTCGCGACGGGACACGCCAAGATCATCGGCATCGGCCGCGAGGTGCAAGGTCTTCGGAAGGACGGTACCACCTTCCCGCTCCACCTGTCGGTTGGTGAAATCACGATCGGCGGCCAGCGAAAGTTTACGGGCATCCTCCACGACCTCACCAGGCGCGTGCAGATGGAAGGACAGCTGCGGGAGCGCGACGCGCTCGCAAGACTAGGAGAAATGGCTGCGGTAATTGCCCATGAAGTGAAGAACCCGCTCGCCGGCATCCGCGGAGCCATTCAAGTATTCGGCGGACGCATGATACAGGAGGGCGCCAATACCCAGATCCTCAACGAGATCGTGGCGCGTATCGACTCACTTGATCAGATGATGAAGGATCTCCTGTTGTTCGCGCGCCCCCCCGCGCCGAGGCGGTCCCCCATCGACATGGTTCCATTGGTGAGGGCAACTGCCAGCTTGCTCAGCGAGGATCCTGCTCTTCGCGACATCGATGTCCACGTCGATGGCGGCGCGCTATTGGTGTTTGCGGACCCAGACATGCTGAAGGTCGTGTTCCAGAATCTCCTCATCAACAGCGCGCACGCCATGCAGGGCAAGGGGAGTATCCGAATCGCCGTGGAGCTGATCGACACGACTTGCCAGATCGCCTTCGCAGACGGCGGCCCCGGCATTCCGGCGGACATTCGCCAGAAGATCTTCACGCCGTTCTTCACCACGAAATCGCGAGGGTCTGGTTTGGGCTTGCCCACCGTCAAGCGGTTTGTCGAAGCGCATAGCGGCGAAATCGCAATCGATTGCCCGCCAGGCGGTGGGACGACGGTTCTCATACGGCTCCCGATGGGCAGGGGGGGAAGCCAGCAGCCGGCGCTACATTAGGCCGCCACTCGCTCGATTGCCTCAATCTCGGCTGTCGTAGGCTCGCGCAGATACCTCGTCTGCGAGCTTCGATTTCACCGCACCCCAGTCCTGGCGATGTCCTGACTGGCTGGCGCCGACCGTGACCTTGCCACCGTTCCCGCCTTGTCTGAGCGTGTGAGCGTCTGTTGCAGACCCAATCCGTTGGGCAGGAATGCCAGCGTAGATCGCGCCGCCTTCCAGTCGGCCGTGCTTCGGCACGAAGCTCAGTGCCCCGACCTTGCAACAATCTCCGATTTCAACGCCGATCGCGATGATGCTGCCCAACCCAATCGTCACGTTGCTGCCAACGCGAACCGACGCCGTCTTCACGACGCCGCCTTCCACCGCACTTGCGGCCCTCTCGAGACTCCTGAAGCAAAGAGCGCTCCGGCGCGGCCCGACAGTGCGTGGGGTGCGGAAGAATCCGCACGACGTCGATGTTGGTTGACTGGATACTCCGTCTATGCGCCCGCGTGTTGCCAACAACCCGGTGGCAGGTCGCTTGCTCCGTTGACGAGTACGAGAAGGCGCAACATCCAGTGAAACTGTCTGTCATCGCGATCGATTACGACGGCACCATTACGCGCAACGACATGCTCGACCCCACGGTGCGGCCGGCCATTGCTGCCGCGAGGACGAGCGGCAGCACCGTCCTCCTCGTCACGGGACGAATCCTCGAAGACTTGCGGCGAGTCGCCGGGGACCTGCATTTCGTTGACGGGGTCATCGCCGAAAACGGCGCGATCGTTCATTTCCCTGACAGCGGCCACACGTCGACACTCGCACCGCCGGTTCCAGAGGGGTTCGTCATGGAGCTGCGGCGCCGCGGCATTCCCTTCGGCCTCGGGCGCTCCCTGGTGGACGCTGACGCCACAGAAGCTCCGCGCCTGCTAGAGGTGATCCGGGCGCTCGAGCTGCCGCTCGTGCTGATTTTCAACGGCGGGCGTGTGATGGTGCTCCCTCAGGGCGTGAGCAAGGCCACGGGACTTCACGTGGCGCTGGACATGCTTCGTCTGTCACCCCGCAACACTGTCGCGATCGGTGATGCGGAAAACGATCATGAGCTACTTCGGCTTGCCGAGGTCGGCGTGGCCGTGGAGTGGGCCAGTCCTGCGTTACGCTCGGCCGCCGACATCCTTCTCCAAGGTTCTGGCCCACCGGCAGTTGCTTCGTATGTGCGTGCGCTGGCCAGCAGCGGGCGTCTCCCGACTCCTCCACGTGCCCGGCGACGGCTGTTGCTGGGCTATACAGAGGACGGTCGCGAGTTTTCGCTTGCGGTTCGGGGCCGCAATGTCCTCGTTGCTGGCGATGCCAAGTCCGGCAAGTCATACATTGCTGGACTGCTGTGCGAGCAGCTCATATTCCACGGCTACAGCCTGTGTGTCATCGACCCCGAGGGCGACTACCGGTCGCTCGAGACACTACCGGGAGTCACTGTGCTGGGCGGTGAAGATCCTCCTCCGACTCCTCGAGATCTCCTGCGCGCGCTCCGCTATCCGGATCGCAGCATCGTGATCGACCTCTCCCATCGCCGGCAAGACGAAAAACTCGAGTACATCCGCGCGGTCCTGCCCGCGCTCAACGAAATCCGGCAGCGGACTGGCCTTCCACATCGGATTCTCGTGGACGAGGCGCACTACTTTCTGCAAGACGCTGGCGCGCGACACCTCCTCGACCTCGAGCGAAGCGGCTACACCGTCGTGACGTACTGGGCGACTCGACTCCCGAAGGAGCTCCTGACCGCTACCGAGGTGATGATCGTGACGCGCGAATCGAATCCCGCAGAAGTCGAGGCGCTGCGTCAATGGTGTTCGAAGTGCGACCACGTCGGTCGCTCAAGGTGGGCGCTGCTCGGTAAGTTGCGGTCAGGCCAAGCCGTGGCGTTACCCATTACCGAAGAGGCCGGCGGCGACCTCCGGCTGTTCACGATGGCTCCGCGATTGACCCCGCACGTTCGTCACCGGGAAAAGTACGTCGATGTCCCGGTGGCGGAGCATCGCTCGTTCATCTTTTCGACGAATGGGCCATCGTCTGGACAGCGCGCCCGTACCCTGCGAGAGTTCGTATCCATGTTGGAACGGGCCCCTGTGACGCTCGTGGAGGGGTACCTGCGAAGAGGCGACTTCTCGCGTTGGATTGGCGAGGTCTTTGGCGACTATTCCCTTGCTGCCGAATTGCGAGCGCTCGAAGAACGGCATCGCGCCGCTGTCTCGCCCGATACGGTGCCAGAAATCGTCGCGGCGATTCGCGGCCGGTACGACGTCGTTCCGGGCGACCAGGCCCCGGCAGTCCACTGAAATACTTCGCACCCTGCCGGAAAAGTCCCCACGCGAATCGTCTTCCCACCCTAGATGTTCAGTCGGGACGGCGCTTTTCCAGGATTGCCATTCAGGTACAGCCGTTGCTCATGGCTCCGCGACCCCCACACTCGAGGAGACTGCCGATGCGTCCATCGTCTGACTACGGTTGCAGAACGCAACCAGGCCCACTGCGTTCGGAAGAACACGATCTAGCTGCTCTTCAAGCGCGCGTTTCGGCGGAATTCCGTGAAATGCCGGGATTGATGCTAACGCTCGCCCAGGCCTCGCGCCTGTTCAGCATCGATACCGCACGATGCGAACGCGTCCTCGGTGCACTGGTCGAGGGTGGGGTGCTGTCAACCCACGGACGCGCTTTCGCCAGGGCCGGTGCCGGCGCCCGTTGCGCGTGATCCGAGGCGTCCCATGAAAGGCAGCACAACGGCGTTTGTCTCCGACGTGACGACCGTCCAGACAGCGGGAACGTCTATTGCTCCGGTTCTCTGATTGAACGAGCACCGCCGAGCGAGGAACACGCTCGAGGGAGCAGCATATGGCCGACGTATTCATCTCTCACCTGGAGTGGACGGGGGGCGACAAAGGTCCGACGCGCGATCCGAAAACCTTTAGTCGCGATCTCAACGTGTCGGTCGCCGCCATCACGCTCCCGATGTCGTCGGCTCCAGGCTACCGCGGTGATCCGTCGCGAGCGAATCCCGAACAGCTGTTCGTGGCTTCGCTTTCGGCGTGTCAAGCGTTGACTTACCTTTTCCTTACGGCGAAGAACGGCGTTGCCGTCGTCAGCTACACGGATGACGCCGAGGGCCATCTGGGGATCGTCGACGGCAAGATTCGGATGTCGCGTGTGACGCTGCGGCCGCGAATCACGCTCGAATTCGGCGCGCACGAGACGCGCGCGCGCGACCTGGTGGCGAAGGCTCATGAGGACTGCTTCGTCGCGAACTCCGTCGCGACGCCGGTCCACATCGAGCCGACCTTCGCTTTCACCGAGGCGGCGGCGGCTGGCCGCTGACATCGCCCGCTGTCAGAAGCGCCGCAGCCTCAGGGCACCAGAACGGCTGCGCCCGACAGCCGTCCTGCGCGCAAATCGCTCAGCGCCAGGTTGGCATCGGCCAATGGATACACGTGGACGTGTGTGTGCAGCGGACCTCCGCGGCAAGCGTCAGACACTCCTCGGCATCCGCACGCGTCAGGTTGGCCACCGACCGAACGATCCGTTCCTCCCACAGCAACCGATAGGGGAACGAACGGAATGTCGCTCATGTGAATCCCGGCGCAGACCACGATGCCTCCTGGTGTCACGCGCGACAGGGCTTCAGGTACGAGGTGACTGACGGGTGCGAAGATGAGCGCGCTCTCGAGCGGCACGGGCGGCGGTTCATTCGAGGGACCCGCCCACACGGCACCCACCTCGCGCGCAAAGCGTAACGCCTGATCGTCTCCAGGTGCCACGAAGGCGTACACCTCGCGACCCTGGTGCGTTGCGACTTGGGTAATCACCTGAGCGGCGGCGCCGAAGCCGTAGTTTCCGAGTCGGCGGCCAGGCCCCGCCATTCGATATGCACGGTATCCAATCAGACCGGCGCAGAGCAGGGGCACGGCATGATGGTCGTCGTACACCGGACGCCGGCCGCGTCAATGCCATCGCGCGCATGCTCTTCGGTCGCAGCAAGGTCTTCGCCAGAGGAGTCCCGGTCGACTCGTTGGACCGCTCCGGCAGCATGGGGAAAAACGCAGATTGGCGCGAACTATTTCACAGGAACGGCCAGTCCTGCCGGTGCGTCGCGGGCCAAGAACGCGGACGCGATCGGTACTGCGATTGCACCAACCCACAGCACTATGGAGTGGCTGTCCCAGTCTCGACCCTACGGTGGCTATGCGGATCGCCGCGAAGCAGGCGCCGCACTCGCTGATCGTCTCAAACAGTTCGCCAACAAGGACGACATCCTGGTCCTGGCGTTGCCTCGTGGAGGTGTGCCAGTCGGCTATGAGGTGGCCCGAGCATTGGGCGCCCAGCTCGACGTGTTCGTCGTGCGAAAGCTTGGCCTGCCTGATCACCCCGAGCTCGCGATGGGCGCTATTGCGAGTGGCGATGTCCGGGTCATGAACGAGGATGTCCTCGCATCGTATCCAGTGTCGCAGGCTGCGATCGAGGCCGTGATCCGCGCCGAACGGCTGGAGCTGGAACGCCGCGAACGCGAATATCGTGACGGCTGGCCGCTGGTGCCGATTGCCGGACGCACCGTCATTCTGGTGGACGACGGGCTGGCGACCGGTTCGACGATGCGAGCGGCGGTCCTCGCTGTTCGACGACTGCAGCCAGCACGCGTTGTCGTCGCCGTGCCGGTAGGCGCGTGGCAGACATGCCAGGCGCTTCGGGAGGTCGCCGACGAGGTCGTCTGCGCGTTCACCCCTGAGCCGCTCAGAGCGGTCGGACTCTGGTACGCCGACTTTTCGCAGACAACGGACGCCGAAGTCCGACAGCTCCTGTCGCGCGCGAACGCCGGCGCGACCACAACCACACGGAGCACGTGATGCGGGACGCCGACATCGTCACTATCGTGCGCCAGCAAGCGATTCGCCTGGATCTCGAGACGGCGGCACAACCTCTGCTCGACGCGATCGATCCGCGAGTCACGTTGGTGCTGATTGGCGAGGCGACTCACGGCACCCGCGACTTCTACCGGATTCGAGCCGATCTGACCCGTGCGCTCATTCAGCACCGCGGGTTCACCTGCGTGGCCGCCGAGGCCGACTGGCCGGATGCGTACCGCGCGAACCGGTGGGTCCGGCTGTTGGGTGACGATCAGACTGCGGAAGAATCGCTGAACGACTTCACACGGTTTCCGCGGTGGATGTGGCGGAACCGCGAGGTCGTGCGCTTCCTGCGCTGGCTCCATGCCGAGAATGCGGACCGATCTCCGGATACGCGTGTCGGCTTCTACGGACTCGATCTATACAGCCTCCATCGATCGATGGCGCGTGTCATCGAGTACCTGGACACGGTCGATCCACCGGCGGCTGCGCGGGCGCGTCGCGGCTACGCCTGCTTCGATGTCTTCGGAGACGATGTGCAGCTGTACGGGTACGCAGCGAGCCTCAGTCTCGAACGCTCGTGTGAGGACGACGTCGTCGAACAACTGGTGACGCTGAGGCAGCGAGCTGCCGAGTACGCGGCGCGCGATGGCCACATTGCCGCGGACGAGTACTTCGCGGCGGAGCAAAACGCCCGCGTGGTCAGCGACGCGGAGGCCTACTACCGCGCGATGTTTCGCGGAGGTGCCGCGTCCTGGAACCTGCGTGACCGCCACATGATGGCGACGCTGGACGCCTTGTTCGAGCATGCGGCGCGCCAGGGTCGACCCGCTCGAGCCGTCGTGTGGGCGCACAACTCACATCTTGGAGATGCGCGCGCGACCGGCCTGGCGACGCGTGGTGAATTGAATCTTGGCCAGCTCGCTCGTGAACAGTTCGGCGATGCGTGTTGCGCGATCGGCATGACCACACACGATGGCGAGGTCACTGCCGCACACGAGTGGGAGGAGCCTGCGGCTCTCCGGATTGTCCAGCCTTCACTGCCAGGAAGCTACGAGCGCCTGTTTCACGATACGCGGTTGGGTGCGTTCATGCTGCCGCTCTCAACGTCCGACCTGGCACGGGCCCTCGCTGGTCCACGGCTCGAACGTGCCATCGGCGTGCTGTACCGACCCGAGACCGAGCGCGCCAGCCATTACTTCTCCGCGCGACTTCCCGAACAGTTCGACATGCTCGTCCACGTCGACCGCACGCGCGCTCTGGAGCCGCTCGAGAAGTGGGCCCGCCACGAGGTCGATTTACCAGAGACCTACCCCACAGGAGTCTGACATGCGAGGGCAGACGACGACTCACGCCAGGCCCGTGCAGATTCGGGCCGGAGCAGCGCTCCTCGATGGCGACCTCGCGATACCGGAACGAGCCTTGGGGCTGGTGGTGTTTGCACACGGCAGCGGAAGCAGCCGATTCAGCACACGCAACCGCGCCGTGGCGCAGACGCTCGAGGACGGTGGGTTCGCCACGTTGCTGCTGGACCTGCTGACGCGCCAGGAGGAGACGATCGATCTTCGCACGCGCGAGTACCGGTTCGACATCGATCGGCTGGGTCATCGCGTGGTGGCAGCCATCGATTGGGCCAGCGGCGAGCTCGACATCTCTGAGCTGCCGATCGCGGTGTTTGGGGCGAGCACAGGAGCAGCGGCAGCGCTGATTGCCGCAGCCGAGCGTCCGAGCGCCGTGCGGGCGGTCATTTCGCGCGGTGGTCGCCCCGATCTTGCCGGCGACACGTTGCCACGAGTACAGGCGCCGACGCTCCTCATCGTGGGCGGTGCAGACGATGTCGTGATCGAGCTGAATCGACAAGCCATGCGAGGGATGCACGCGCCCGTCTCGCTCGAGATCGTCCCTGGCGCTACTCACGTGTTCGAGGAGCCAGGCACCCTCGAAGAGGTCTCGCGGCTGGCCCTGGCGTGGTGCCGTCGCTACTTGCGGAGGTCGCGCCCATGACGGTTCGAGATGTGCCACGGTCCGGCTGGTGCTCGTTCCTCGAGCGATTCAGCCGCGCGCATCGCGGGTGGCTGGCGACGATCCACGGGATCGAAAGAGGAGTG
The DNA here is from genome assembly GCA_035293405.1 of Vicinamibacterales bacterium. GTDB lineage: Bacteria > Acidobacteriota > Vicinamibacteria > Vicinamibacterales > UBA2999 > Gp6-AA40. The sequence continues at coordinate 96,538 of DATDOE010000090.1, forward strand.
GCCGTGACGCGCGTTCCGTCTGAGGCAATCAAGGCCATAGCGCTCGAGCAACACGTTCCCGATGCCATCGTGCGACTAACCTTCCTCAACGGGGTGTCGCTCTGTGCTCCCAGGCCTTCTGCGGTACGCGTCCAGGAGACCAAGGACGGTGCGGAGTGCGCACTTGAAGTCGATACGGCGGAGGGAGCCTTCATTCGTCTCGCCTTTCGCGCCACAGCCCTGCCAGAGCAGCTCGATGGGATCGCGCCGGCCGAGATGGCTGCCGAGGCCTCGACCACTCACCAGAACGTTTGACGCGAGGTCCACTGATGAACACACCGTCTGGCGCCGTCCCTTCCGCCGAGGCGCAGGCACGCTGGCCGCCGATCGTCAAGCATTCGCCGAGCCGTGGCTGGCTCCCAAACCTGCGCGACTATGACCGCGCCCGGGCGGAGTTTTCCTGGGGCGAGGCCCGTCGGCGCCTCGATGGGCTGCCCGGCGGACGGGGGTTGAACATCGCGCACGAGGCAGTCGATCGTCACACGGCGGACCTCCACGGCGACCGGCTTGCGCTGCGCTGGATCAGCCGAACGGGCGTGCGTCGTGATTTCACGTACGACGACCTCCGCGATGCCACCAACCGCTTCGCCAACGTGCTGAAACAGCTCGGCGTTGGCCCGAGGGATGTTGTCGCGACGCTCGCCGGACGGATTCCGTCTCTCTACATCGCAGCGCTCGGCACCCTCAAGAACGGCAGCGTCTACACGCCGTTGTTCTCGGCGTTCGGACCTGACCCGATCGTGTCGCGCATGACGATGGCCCGCGCACGGATGCTGGTGACGACCGACACGCTATATCGGAAGAAGGTCGAACCGGTGCGCGCGCGGATGCCCGCGCTCGAGTACGTGCTGCTGGTACGCGAGACCGCAGCCCCGTTGCCGGCCGGGACGCTCGATTTCAATGAACTGCTCGATGCCGCGAATGACCAGTTCACCATTCCGGCCACTGATCCGCAGGACCTTGCTCTGCTTCACTTCACGAGCGGCACAACCGGGACGCCAAAGGGCGCGATGCACGTACACGAAGCCGTCGTCGCGCACCACGAAACCGCCCGACTGGCGCTCGATTTCCATCCCGGCGATCGCTTCTGGTGCACAGCGGATCCTGGATGGGTAACCGGCACCTCATACGGGATCATCGCCCCGCTGACGCATGGGTTGACGTTGATCGTCGACGAAGCGGACTTCGATGCCGAGCGGTGGTACCGGATCATCCAGGAGGAGCGCGTCAGCGTCTGGTACACCGCACCGACGGCGATTCGGATGCTGATGAAGGTGGGGGCTCCGCTGGCCCGTCAGCACGACCTCCGAAGTCTGCGTTTCCTCGGCAGCGTCGGCGAGCCGCTCAATCCCGAGGGTGTCGTCTGGGGCATCGACGCCTTCGACCAGCCGTTCCACGACAACTGGTGGCAGACCGAGACCGGCGGAATCATGATCGCGAACTTCGCGGCGATGGATATTCGGCCGGGATCGATGGGTCGTCCACTGCCTGGCGTCGAGGCGGCCATTGTCCAGCGCGCCTCCGACGGGGGCGTGATCGAGATCCAAGAGCCGGATGTTCAGGGCGAGCTCGCCCTGCGTCCGGGTTGGCCGTCGATGTTTCGTGGCTATCTTGGCGAAGAGGCACGCTACCGACAGTGCTTCGCGGGCGGCTACTATCTGACCGGCGATCTCGCCCGACGCGATGCCGACGGATACTACTGGTTCGTCGGCCGCGCCGACGACGTGATCAAGTCGTCTGGTCACCTGATTGGGCCGTTCGAGGTGGAGAGCGCGTTGCTCGAGCACGAGGCGGTCGCGGAAGCGGGAGTCATCGGCAAGCCGGACCCGGTCGCCGGAGAAGTTGTGAAGGCATTTGTCGCGCTGAAGCCAGGCTTCACTGACAACGAAGAGCTACGCCGGTCGATATTGGCGCACGCGCGAACGCGCCTCGGCGCGGTCGTCGCGCCGAAGGAGATCACATTCGTGCCCACTATTCCGAAAACGCGGTCCGGCAAGATCATGCGGCGGCTGCTCAAGGCGCGGGAGCTGGGGCTTCCCGAGGGCGACACGTCGACACTGGAGCCGTCGTCATGACTGACAGGCTCGATCCGGGACGCGCACGACACCTCCTGCGGGAGATGCTCCGCATCCGGCGCTTCGAGGAGAAGTGCGCGGAGTTGTACAGCGCGGGCAAGATACGCGGGTTCCTGCATCTGTACATCGGCGAGGAGGCGGTTGCTGTCGGTGTCATGCAAGCGCTGGAGCCTGGGGACGCGATTGTGGCCACCTACCGCGAGCACGGCCATGCGCTGGCGAGAGGCATCAGCGCCAATGCGCTCATGGCCGAGATGTTCGGCAAGCAGGAAGGGTGCAGTCGTGGTCGTGGCGGCTCGATGCACGTGTTCGACGCGGCCACACGTTTCTATGGCGGGAACGCGATCGTCGCCGGTGGGCTCCCAGTCGCGGTTGGCCTTGCGCTTGCGGACACATACCTTGGCAGGACGCGTGTCACGGCCTGCTTCTTTGGCGACGGCGCTGTCGCTGAAGGCGAGTTTCATGAATCGATGAATCTGGCCGCGCTGTGGAAACTGCCCGTCCTTTTCCTGTGTGAGAACAACTTGTACGCGATGGGCACGCGCATCGATCGCGCGCTGTCGCAAACCGAACTGGCCGCGAGGGCCCGCACGTACGGAATGGCCGCCGAGTCCGTTGACGGCATGGACGTCGTCGCCATTGAACGCGCGGCTCGCCAGGCGATCGAGGCGGTGAGAGGCGGCAATGGGCCGTTCTTCCTCGAGTGTCGCACGTATCGCTTTCGTGCACACTCGATGTTCGACGCCGAGCTCTATCGCGACAAAGCCGAGGTCGACGAGTGGAAGCAGCGCGACCCGATTGCAGTCTTGCGGACACTGCTCGAGTCCGCAGCGGTGCTCGATGACGCCGCGTTCGCGCAACTTGACGCGCAGGTGCAGCAGGAGATCGCGCATGCCGCCGAATTCGCCGAAGCAGGCTCGTGGGAACCGATCGAGCAGCTCACCCGTGATGTGTACACGCCGCGTCAGGAGGTGACGAGTGGTACCCCAGCCAGGTAGGCGAATCACGTACCGCGACGCGCTGCGCGAGGCGATCCGCGACGCCCTCCAGCGGGATCCGCGCGTGTTCCTGATGGGTGAGGACGTGGGGCGTTATGGGGGTGCGTACGCGGTGAGCAAGGGACTCCTGGCGGAGTTCGGTCCCGAGCGGATACGCGATACGCCGCTCTCCGAATCGACGTTCGTCGGCGCCGGCATCGGCGCAGCGCTCGGCGGCGCGCGGCCGATCGTCGAAGTCATGACGGTGAACTTCAGCCTGCTGGCGCTCGATCAAATCGTCAACAACGCCGCGACGATTCGCCATATGTCGGGCGGTCAGTTCAGTGTTCCGCTCGTCATCCGCATGGCGACTGGCGCGGGACGGCAGCTCGCGGCCCAGCACGCGCACAGCCTCGAAGGCTGGTTCGCGCACGTGCCGGGCCTTCGCATCGTCACCCCGGCAACGCTCGAAGACGCGCGCGGGATGTTGTGGACTGCCATCGAGGATCCCGATCCCGTGCTGATCTTCGAGCACCAGACACTCTACAACATGGAGGGTGAGCTGCCGGTCGACGCGGGTCCTGTAGACATCGATCGCGCTGTCGTCAGAAGGTCTGGGCGGGATGTCACACTCGTCACGTACGGTGGCACACTGTTCAAGACCCTGGCAGCAGCGGAGACGCTCGCGACCCAGAACGTCGACGCCGAGGTGATCGATCTGAGAACGCTGCGTCCCTTGGACATGAACACGGTGCTCGCGTCGGTGCGCAAGACCCGGCGGGTGGTCGTTATCGATGAGGGGTGGCGAAGTGGCAGCCTCTCCGCCGAGATCCTCGCGCGGATTGCCGAATCTGCCTTTTACGATCTCGACGCGCCCGTCAGTCGTGTCTGCTCGGCCGAAGTGCCAATGCCCTACCCAAAGCATCTCGAGGACGCCGCGGTCCCGCAACCGGCCGCGATCGTCGAGGCCGTTCGGGCGCTCCTGCCTGTCGGCGTCTCCTCATGATTGAGTTCCGAATGCCAGCGCTCGGCGCTGACATGGAGGCCGGTACGCTCGTCGAGTGGCTCAAGAAGCCGGGCGATACCGTCGCCCGCGGCGACATCATCGCCGTCGTCGACACGGAGAAGGGTGCGATCGAGATCGAGGTGTTCGACGACGGCGTGATCGATCGAACGGTGGTCGAACCGGGTGCGAAAGTACCGGTCGGGACCGTGCTCGCCGTGATTCGCGTGCCGGGAGAAGCGCCTGGCACGCCTGAATCAGCGGCAGCACCGGCAGCGCCTACGGCTCAGCCCGTCGCGCCTGCCCGGCCGAGCGTCAGTGAAGGCGGATCGACGCGTGTGCGCGTCTCGCCCGCGGCGCGGAAACGAGCTGAGGAACTCCACGTCGACGTGAGCTCAGTCGAAGGGCGTGGGCCCGATGGCTCTATCACCGCCGCTGACGTAGAGCGTGCCGCGGCGCAACGGCCAGTCACACCCACCGATCGCGTCACGGGTCTGCGGAGCGCCATTGGCGCTGCAATGGCCCGCGCGAAGCGCGAGATTCCCCACCTGTACTTGTCGACGACCATCGACCTGACGCGCTCGCTGGCGTGGCTCACGGCCGAAAATCAGCGCCGACCGGTAACCGAGCGACTGCTCCCCGTCACGTTGTTCATCAAGGCAGTTGCGCGAGCCTGCGTCGAGGTGCCGGCCCTGAACGGCTTCTGGACCGATCGCGGCTTCGCCTCCGGGCCAGGTGTGCACGTTGGCTGTGCTATCGCACTTCGTGGAGGCGGTCTCGTGGCTCCAGCGCTTCATGACGTTGACCACACAGCGCTCGACGTGCTCGCGAAAGAGTTCGCCGACCTGGTCAAACGGGCCCGAGCGGGCGGTTTACGCAGCTCCGAGATGAGCGCTGCGACGATCACGGTGACGAACCTCGGAGATCTGGGTGTGGAGTCGGCCTACGCGATCATCTATCCCCCGCAGGTGGCTATCGTCGGGTTTGGACGGATTGTCGAACGACCGTGGGTGGTCGATGGACGAATCGAGCCGAGGTCGGTCATCTCGGTTAGCGTGTCCGCGGATCATCGAGCGACGGACGGTCGCGAGGCGGGGCTGTTCCTGGCGTCGATTGATCGAGCCTTGCAGGCACCGGAGTCGCTGTGACGCGCGAGGCGATTCGCGAGGCCGTGATGAGGGCGCTGACGAGCGTGGCGCCGGAGATTGATCCCTCGTCCCTCAGCCCCGAGGAACCGTTCCGGCAGGAGTTCGACCTCGATTCCATGGACTTCCTCAATTTCGTTATTGCGCTACACGCGAGCCTCAACGTTGATGTGCCGGAGGCCGATTACTCGAAGCTGGCGACGCTGAATGGGGCTGTGGATTACCTGGCACACCGGCTGGGTGCTTCCTGAGCGTTCGTCGTCACGCGTCGACTCCGATACCGTCGCCACCCGCCCACCGGTAGCGAATATTCTCGCCACCGGTACGAAATTCATTCGCTGACCGACGCATTCGCGAAGACTGAGCCGGCGGTTGTGGCCATCCTTCCCTGCGCATCGCGAGGCACGACAGTTGCTCATGCGAAGAGCAGGATGTTCGTCACCACACCGAATCGCGTTGCTGTTCACGGGCACGTCAGCCCTGGCTTTGCGGTGGTGCGCGAAGCATTTGCCGACAACTTCACCCGACGCCGGGAGTTGGGCGGCGCCTGCTGCGCCTACCGCCACGGCGTGAAGGTCGTCGACATCTGGGGCGGCATCCGCAACAAGCGCACGCGCGAGCCCTGGCAGCCCGACACGATGGTGGTCGTTCACTCGGCCACCAAGGGGCTGGCGGCGATGACCCTCGCCCTCGCCCACTCCCATGGCTGGCTCGAGTACGAGGAGCGGGTGGTCCGGTACTGGCCCGAGTTCGCGCAACACGGGAAAGAGAAGATCACCGTCCGTCAATTGCTCGCCCACCAGGCGGGGCTGTTTGCGTTCGACGAACCCGTCGACCGGAGCGTAGTCGCCGACTTGGATCGCCTCGCAGTCGTGCTCGCCCGGCAGAAACCGGCGTGGGAGCCCGGAACGCGTCAGGCCTATCACGCGCTGACCCTCGGTTTCTACGAAGGCGAGTTGCTGCGTCGAGTCGACCCGCGGCATCGCAGCCTCGGGCAGTTCTTCCAGGACGAGATCGCGGCGCCGCTCGGAGAGGACGTCTATATCCGCCTGCCAGAGGAAATCCCCAACTCCCGCTTGGCCACGCTGTCGCCGCCGACGGCCCTCCGCATGCTGACCGGATTTCCGCTGCGATTCACACTCGAAAGCATGAATCGTCATTCGAACATCTACCGGGCGCTGATGACGAACCCGGGCGCCGCGGTCTACCAGGACAAGGAACGGATCTACGCGCGCAATCTGGAAGTGCCGTCTGGTGGCGGCGTCGGCACCGCGAGGGGCATCGCGCACGCCTACAGCGTCTTCGCGACTGGCGGAGAGGCGCTGGGGCTGCGTCAGGAGACGCGGAACCTGTTGGCCGCCCCCCCGATTGCTCCGACCTGCGGGTTCTACGACGAATGCATGAAAGCCGAGGGCATCCAGTTCTCGCTCGGATTCATGAAGGCGACCCCCGACTGGCACTTCGGCGGCGCTCGCTCGTTCGGATCCCCTGGTGCCGGCGGATCGCTGGGCTTTGCGGATCCCGAATCCGGCGTCGGTTACGCATACGTGACGAGCCAGATGGGAACGGCACTGATGGGCGACCCGAGAGATGTGGCGCTCAGAGATGCGCTCTACTCCGCTTGCCGGCGCTCGTAACGACGATGCTGGTTTCGGACGTGTCCCGTTCGGCGTTGTGCGCGGCCAGGAGCTGGCGCACTTCATCGTCGGTGGTCTGGCTGAAGTCCTCGTACCAGAGCCCGATGGCCGTAAAGTGGTTCGGCGTAGACGCGCAGACGACGTCGTCGGCAATTTCCCGAAGTGCATCGCACGTGTCGCGCGCGCCGACCGGCACGGCAACCACGATGCGAGCCGGCTGGAGCCGACGCACCGCAAGCACCGCGGCACGCATCGACGATCCGGTCGCCAGGCCCTCGTCTACGATGATCACGACACGGCCGGCGACAGCCACGAGCGGACGATCGCCTCGATAGGCACGCTCGCGCCGTTGCAGTTCCAACAGCTCGTTGCGGGTGACAGCCTCGAGCGTCGCTCGAGGAACGCGGAACCACTTCAGGACGCCCTCGTTGAACACGTTGATGCCGCCGCTGGCCAGCGCCGCCATCGCCAGCTCGGCGTGGCCAGGCACGCCGAGCTGGCGCACGACGAACACATCGAGCGGCGCCTTCAGTGCCCTCGCCACCTCGTAGCCGACCGGTACTCCGCCGCGAGGCAGGGCGAGCACGACGACGTCCGTGCGGCCGGCGAACTGCTGCAGGCGCGATGCGAGTACCACACCTGCAGCATGCCGGTCTCCAAACCTTCGATGGTCGCTCGATTGGTGCGTAGTCACACCTGCGACTGGTGCAATCGTGGTACCCGCCACGTCAGCGCGCGGCCCGTGACGACGGCGCATCGCTGCCTGCTCTTGCAGCGATGAGATCCACGGCCCCCTCGGCAACGCCAGTGGGACCGCTCGGAGTGCCGCGGACTTTTTCGCGGGCAGGGGGAAAACTTCTACGGTATGAGCGTGATGCGTCGGCCGTTGCCGTCATCCCACGCACAGGCCACGCACCTGACGCCGTGAGCGGACCGGCGGGGACGCGGTACGCGAGTTGCTCACGTCAATACCGTTCGCGATCAATCGCTTCGCGCCTTCGACGCCCGCGGCAGATCGCGACCCTTGAGGACCGCAGTCATGTTCATCCACACGCTGCCACGAGCGATGATTCACGGCCCGCACCTTGACGTCGGTGTGCGGCACGCGTTCCACATCGCCCGTGTGGGGATACGCGAAGGGCTCTGCGCCCTGAGCGGTCACGACTACCTCCTGAAGACGGCGGGCAATCGGATGTTCCTCCAGTGTCCCGATTGCGGTCGCGAGACACCCGGATGGCGCGTCGGACGGACGCGGGAGATTGCTCGATGACCAGGCGCGGGGTGAGATGCACGACCATGCTCAGCCAGGAGCCGAACCATGACCCATCCAACAACACCCGCCATCCACAGCCCTGACGACGCCGCGATCTTCGCGGCCGCGAGACACGCGCTCGATCAGTGCCCGCAGGTCCCCGGAACGGTTCGGGTGCATCTGGACCACGGCATCGCGACTCTGACCGGCGGCGTTCGATCCTCACGTGAGCGCGTCGCGGCCGAAGACACCGTGCGCAGCATCCCGGGCGTTCAAGGTCTCGTGAACAAGATCACAGTCGAACCGGACGACGTGCTCAGGAGGACATCATGACTACTGCAAACCTTACCGACATCGACCTCCGAGTGAGGGATGCCGTCGTACGGCAGCTCGACTGGGATCCCGAAGTGGACGCGAGCGCCATCGGCGTCGCCGCCAAAGATGGCACAGTGACACTGACCGGATACATCGACAGCTACTCCGGCAAGCTCGCGGCGGAACGGGCCGCCAAAGCGGTCCGTGGCGTACGGGGCGTCGCCAACGATATCGACGTACGCGTGAAGCTGGACCGTACCGACCCGGAGATCGCGGCAGACGCCGTCCGTGCCCTCGAGCTCCGCCACAACATTCCCGATACCGTCCAAGCGGCGGTTCACGACGGGACGGTGACGCTGACCGGCAGGGTGGACTCGGCGTTCCAGACGCGCGGCGCCGCACAAGCGGTGCGTCACATTCGAGGAGTACGCAACGTGGTGAACCACATCACTGTCGCACCGCGGGCCGCCGAGCGGGACGTTCGCCATCGTATCGTGGCGGCCCTCCACCGCAATGCCAACCTCGACGCCAAGGGCATCACCGCCACAGTGTCTGGCAATACGGTGATCCTGACGGGCGAGGTCGGCACCTGGCTGCAGCGTGAGTCGGCCGCGCGCGCTGCCGCCGATGCGCCGGGCATCATCCGCGTTGACAATCGCATCGCCGTGGAGAGTCCGTACGGATTGGGAGACGTCGTACCAGACGATCTCTGTTGATGGACCGCGGCATGACTAACGCTTCCTTTATCCGCTGGTTCAAAGACATCAGTCTTGGCGACGTGCCGCTCGTTGGCGGCAAGAACGCATCGTTGGGCGAGATGTATCGGGAGCTGGGATCGGCAGGCGTCCGCGTCCCGAACGGTTTTGCGATTACGGCGGACGCGTACCGCCATTTCCTTCGCGGCAGTGGACTCGACACCAGAATTCCCGGGCTCCTGGACGGTCTGCTGGTGACCGACCTGGCCAACCTCTCGGCACGAGGCCTCGCCATTCGCCACGCCATCACTGAGGCCGAGCTGCCAGGGGATCTGCGGGATGCGATCGTCTCCGCGTACCAGCTGCTGGGTCACGGCGAGCCGGTCGATGTCGCGGTGCGAAGCAGCGCCACCGCCGAAGATCTACCGGATGCGAGCTTCGCCGGTCAGCAGGAGACGTATCTCAACGTCCGCGGGCAGGCGGCGCTGCTCGACGCCTGCCGACGGTCGTTCGCGTCGCTGTTCACCGACCGGGCAATCTCCTACCGGGCGGACAAAGGCTTCGACCAGCTGCAGATTGCCCTGTCGATCGGCGTGCAACAGATGGTGCGGTCCGATCTGGCCACGTCGGGGATCATGTTCACCCTCGATACTGAAACCGGGTTCCCCGACGTCGTGCTCATCAATGCGTCGTACGGTCTCGGCGAGCCGATCGTGCAGGGATCGGTCACGCCCGACGAGTATTGCGTCTTCAAGCCCACACTCAAGACCGGATTCACGCCAATCCTGCACAGAACCATCGGGACCAAGGAGTTCAAGCTCGTGTACGACGAGGGCGGCAGCCGGGCGGTCAAAGCCGTGCCGGTCCCGTCTGGCGATCGGGCACGCTGTGCATTGAACGACGCAGAAATCCTGACGCTGGCCCGCTGGGGGTGCGCCATCGAGGACCACTACAGTCGCGCCTACGGTCATCCGACGCCGATGGACATCGAATGGGCCAAGGATGGACGCTCCGGGGACCTGTTCATCGTCCAGGCCCGCCCGGAAACTGTGCACGGCCGTACCGCGGTGCTCACGCTCGAGCAGTATCGACTGCGAACGCGCGGCCGCGTCCTGGTCACCGGACGAAGCGTCGGAGGCAAGATCGCGACAGGCCGCGTCCGCGTGATCCCCGACGCCGCTGGGCTGCGCCTGTTTCAACCGGGCGAAGTACTCGTCACCGACAAGACCGATCCCGATTGGGAACCCATCATGAAGCGGGCCGCGGCCATCGTCACCAATCGTGGCGGTCGCACCTGCCATGCGGCGATCGTCAGCCGCGAGCTCGGAGTCCCGGCCATCGTCGGGACCGAGACCGGCACGACAACGCTCACCACCGGCCAAATGGTGACGGTTTCGTGCGCCGAGGGTGAAAACGGGTTCGTCTACGACGGCGTGCTGAAGTTTGCGATCGAACGCACGGACCTGTCGGCCGTTCGTCGCCCGACCACGAAGATCATGATGAATGTCGGCAACCCCGCCGAAGCGTTCGGCCTCGCGGCGATTCCCAACGACGGTGTCGGCCTGGCGCGACTGGAGTTCATCATCAACAACGCCATCGGCGTTCATCCGATGGCGCTGGTCCGCTACGCCACGCTCGGTGGGCAATCGCGTGCGGAGGTCGACCGGATCACCGCCGGCTACACGGACAAGCCCGCCTTCTTTGTCGACAAGCTGGCGGAGAACGTCGGGACGCTTGCCGCGGCCTTCTATCCGAAAGACGTCATCGTCCGGCTGAGCGATTTCAAGACGAACGAGTATGCGCGCCTGGCCGGCGGGAGTGGCTTCGAGCCGTTCGAGGAGAACCCGATGCTCGGGTTCCGCGGCGCCTCCCGGTACTACGACGAACGGTACCGCGAGGGCTTTGCGTTGGAGTGTCGGGCACTGAAGCGGGTGCGAGATGACATGGGGCTCACGAACGTCAAGATCATGGTGCCCTTTTGCCGGACCCTCGATGAGGCGCGCCTCGTGGTCGACGAACTGGCGCGCAATGGCCTCGTCCGGCACGACAAGGGCCTCGATCTCTACATGATGGTCGAGATCCCCAGCAACGTCATTCTCCTGGCCGAATTCGCGCGGTACTTCGACGGATTCTCCATCGGCTCGAACGACCTCACGCAACTCACGCTCGGCGTCGATCGTGACTCGGCAATCGTCGCTCACGTGTTCAACGAGCGAGACCCGGCCGTGCAAAGCCTGATTCGTCAAGCGATTCAACGCGCTCGGGAGCTTGGACGCAAGATCGGCTTGTGCGGACAGGCGCCGAGCGATTACCCGGAGTTTGCCAGATTCCTCGTGGAGTGCGGCATCGACAGCATGTCGCTCAACCCCGATGCTGTGCTCGCCACGACGCAGATCGTCGCCACCGCCGAAACCGCGCGAGGCCTGACGGAGAGAGGAGCCGCGTCGATTGAGACGGATCCACTCGTCCCACTGCCGGTGGCAGCCGGCGAGAAGCACGACCACGCGCGCACCTGAGAGAGTCGTGGGGCGCGGGTCCTGCGGAACGTGCTCGCGATCGTCTGAAAAAGGAAACCCATTCAGCGAGGTCTGCCCCCCGCCGGCCGGGCGGGCAGACCGGACGGCGACTATGGCACGAGCACCAGGTTGTCATCCACGGTGGTGACACCTGGAGCCGCCCACGCCGCCCGCTTGGCTTCATTGCGTTCGCTCCATGAATGCACGTTCCCGCTGAGAATCACCTTCCCGTCGAGCACATTCACACTGATACGGCGCGCGTCAATCTCCGCATTGCGCCTGAACGCCGCCTCGATCTTCGCTTGAACATCACCGGCCTTCACGCGCGGCTTCAGGACGATATCGTTGGTGACGCCGCGAACGCCGGCGAGATCCCGCACGGTTCTGAACGCCGCGTCCTTCTGATACTGCCAGTCGACCGTGCCCCTCAGCGTCAGCCAGCCGTTGCTGACGGTGACGGTCACCGTATCGCCTGGCACAGTGGTGGTCCATTTGAGGGCGTTGAGAGCCGCCTGGGCGACTTCCGTATCAGTCCGGTCGCTCATCCCCTCGAGCCGCACCTTGACGTCATTGGCCACACCCTTCACTCCATACACTCGAAGCGCGACCTTCTCGGCGGCTGACTGCTCGGCGAACGTGTGAACGTCGCCTCTCAGCGTCACCACGCCGTCCGCGACACTGACGCCGATATCGGTGGCGTCAATGCTCGGGTCCCACTCGAGGGCATCTTGCACGTGTCTTTGCAGGTCACGGTCAGTCATGGCTCGCCTCCAACTGCAGAAGAAGAAGCACTGCCGATCCGAACCCGATCGCGCGTCAAGCAGCGACCGCGGCAGGATCGATCTCACATCAGTGACGGCAATCCCCGTGCCTCGTTTGTCACACCGTTTCGTGGACGTTCAATCACCTGTCGACGCCGCCGCAGGGCACTATTTCAGGAGCGCGCGAAGAATCCCGCAAACGTGTAGCTGCTGGGGACAGGCTCGGGGAGAACCAGCAGCGGGTTCGTCCGTGCCTCGCCTACCGGAAGTACTGCGGACTATTCCCCACACCCTGCGGAATAGTTCGCTGCACGGGACCGATCGCAAGACGCCGGCCCGAGGTTCCGGCTGCCAAAGCGGCGCGCAATTTGAATACTCATCGATGCATAGGTTCCGGCCATGAGAGGCGTTTTCGACTCCCACGTGGGACGGTCCGTTGCGCTGACAAGCGCGGGAGGTAGCCAGCTGAATGTTCTGGTCGTCGACGATGAATTGTTGATTCGATGGTCGGTCAGCGAGGTGCTGGGAGCGGCTGGGCATGCCGTCTCCGAGGCTGACAACGCCATGTCGGCCATCCGTTCGATCACCAGCGGAACCAGTCCTGACGTCGTGGTGCTCGACTACCGCTTGCCGGATTCGACCGATCTCGCACTGCTGGCGAAGATTCGACAGCTTGCGCCGCGAGCGGCCGTGATCTTCATGACGGCGTTCGGGACACCCGAGGTGGTGGATGGAGCGCTTGCGCTTGGCGCGTATCGAGTGCTGGACAAGCCCTTCGAGTTCACGCAGCTTCCATCCCTCGTGCTCGAGGCGTACCACGCCCGCGCCAACTAGGAAGCGTGCCGCCAACTGGCGCGCTCACGGGCGATCTCAGACGTAGCGACGGCCGGCACCGCCGTGCACGAACGCACCGCGGCTGATCGACAGCGCGCCCCCATCGACGAGCACACACAGGACGCGTTCGCACTTGCCCAGATCCAGATTGAACAGACGGGATGCCTGAGGCAACGTGAGCTTCAGGCCCGGCATTTCGGCGAATTCGGCGCGGATACGGACACCGAGGTCATGATCCAGAGGGTCTGGGGAGCTGATGTCGCGCAGACGCGCATCCGGCTGTCGCTGCATAGTTCGCTTCTCCTGAAATGTCGATCACTGAATCCCCGAGCAACGCCCGTGCCACCATCCGGGTTGCCGAAACGTCGGTCACGACCGCATGCCCCCGTCCGTAGCTCACCGCGGTACGCAGAGTCCGCCCTCCCGTAACGGGCATTCGAACGCGACGGGAGGTCGGTGGTGGTTCGCTTGTTGCCTACTTGAATCCCTGAGGGGCTCAGATGGGCAAGGCCAACGAATTCCGCGTCCTTGTGGCGACCGACGGATCGCGGCAGGCAAGTCGCGCGACTACAGCAGCGATGCAGTTCCCTTGGCCGGCTCGAACGCGCGTTCGGGCCGTTGTCGCCCGACGGATGGGCAAAGAGCACAGCCGATCGATTCTGCTGTCAGCGCTCGATCGCGGTGCTGAGTCCATCGCTGGCACTGCGCAACGGCGCCTGCGGCGGCGGTGGCCAGACGCTGAGGTCGTCATCGTAGACACGACACCTGTCGGCGGCGTGCTTCGCGAGGCCAAACGGTTCGCGGCCGATGCCATCGTTCTTGGCTGGCGCGGTCACGGCCCGATTCGCCGCCTCTTGATGGGAAGTGTCTCCAGAGGAGTCGTTCGCGGAGCACGGTGCGCGGTGCTCGTCGTCAGGCGCAGATCAGCTGACGTTCGCAGGATCGTGATTGGCATTGATGGTTCGCCAGGTGCTCGTCGCGCTGTGGCCTTCGTGGAGCGGCTAGAGGCTCCTCAGGGTGGCAGCGTGACCCTGTTCACGGCTGTAGAACAGACCGCGCTGCCCGCCCAGGCGCTTGCGACGTCGGCAATTCGTGCCACGGTTGCGGCCGAAGTGAAGCGCCTGAACCGAGCGAGCGTCACATCGGCGCAACGGAGGCTCCTGCGCATCGCCGCGACACTCCAGCATCGCGGCTGGCGTGTCCGCACAGTGGTGAGCACGGACGCGCCGCTACGCGCCGTTCTTGCCACGGTTGAGGAAATGAAATCGGACGTGCTGGTCGTGGGTGCGCGGGGATGCGGTGGCGTTCGCCGCCTGTTGCTGGGCAGCGTCGCAGAGGGTGTCTTGAACCACTGCCCGGTGCCCGTGCTCGTCGTACGATGAACCGCGGCGGTACCAGTGATGCCATCTTCGGAAGACATCCTCGAGGGCCTGACCACCATCGCCAACGCGTGGCGACGCTATCGGGTGATGTCGACCGTCACTCGCCGCGCGATGCCGTGGCGTGCGGCGATGATCGCGTCGGCGAGTACCCAGTCAACACGATCCATCACACCTTCCGCCGAGGCCAGATCCCTGGCCAGCTGACTCGCGGAGGCCGTGCGTTGATACACGTCTGCATGCACTTCCAGGAACACTTCCGAGCCGTCCGCGGTCACCAGCACCGGCTCGTAGACAAAACGTCCCGGGGTTCCGACAGTGACCTGCGCGTAGAGCCAGGCGATGTCGTCGGGACCCAGCCGAATGCACCCGTGGGTCACCGTTCCGTAGACGCTGGAAGGAGCGTTGGTGCCGT
Organism: Vicinamibacterales bacterium; assembly: GCA_035293405.1. Lineage (GTDB taxonomy): Bacteria > Acidobacteriota > Vicinamibacteria > Vicinamibacterales > UBA2999 > Gp6-AA40. The sequence continues at coordinate 111,581 of DATDOE010000090.1, forward strand.
GAATGCCGAGGTGGCCGACGCTCAGCCCGAGCCAGAACTTTCCCAGCGGATTGGCCGGCCCAGGGGGCACGATGGCCGGCAGCGGCCTGCCTCGCTGACGCGCTTCCTCGAGAATCGAAGCCGGCACTTCCCACGACGGGTCGGTTTTCTTGGTCACGACAGTGAATTCCCCGATCGGCGTTGGCCAGCCTCTCTGTCCCGCCGCCACCGGCATGCCGCGTACGTCGTCGGTCTCGACGCCGTAATACAACATTCGTTGAGGCACGTTCACGACAATGGCCCCTGGACTCACGCCCCCAGGCACGATGTGGCGGTTGTCGATGGTCAGCCGCTGTCCGACGCGCAGGATCGCACTCGGCGGCAGGGCGTTGTCCGCGACAAGAGTTTGTGGATCGGTGCCGTATCTCGCGCCGATGATTCGAAGCGTGTCGCCCTGCTTCACGGCGTATGTGGTGACGCCACCAACGATCCGATCCGGGGCGGCAACCCCTGCAGCCGGCCCGGCCAGAATGACGCCCGCGGCGCCCGCCACTGCCAGTGCCAGCGAGGTGCTGAGCGGTGCCATGCCACACGGAGCCGCAATCTCGGTGCCGCATCAGCCCGTCGGCTCTGTACGGAGATCACCGCGAGCAATGGCCATGCGCCGCGAAACAATCCGCGGCGGCGCGAGATATCTCGGGTCTCGATGGTTGGCTTGGCGCATGGCGCGAAGCGTGCACTCTGTCGCGACGCATGACCATCGCGGCTCACGACGTCGCCGGGGCGAGTGCGGCTGTTGCCGAATCGGAACCGGGATCGCTTCACCACTTCTTTGCGCCGCGCTCAGTGGCCGTGGTCGGCGTCAGCCGAGATCGGCACGGCGTCGGATGGGCGATCTTCCGCAATCTGGCATCGCGATTCAGTGGCCGCGTTGTCCCCATCAATCCCCGGGCCGGCCAGATCGCCTCGGTACAGGCGTACCCCCGCCTCGAAGATGTTCCCGGCGCCATCGACCTTGCCGTGATTGCCGTTCCCGCCATGGTCGTCGATGCGGTGATCGATGACTGCATCAGGAAGGCGGTCCCCGCAGTCATCGTCATCAGCGCCGGCTTCGGCGAGACCGGTGACGCGGGGCGAATCCGCGAAGTGGCGCTGCGCGAGAAAGTCCGCCGGGCCGGCATGCGGATGATCGGCCCCAATTGCCTCGGAGTGGTGAACACCGATCCGCGCGTGAATCTGAACGCGAGCTTCTCGCCGGCATTTCCTCCCGCGGGCCCCATCGCCTTCTCCAGCCAGAGCGGCGCGCTCGGTCTCGCCGTACTCGAATGCGCCAGCCGGCTGAATCTGGGCCTGTCGGCCTTTGTGTCGGTCGGCAACAAAGCCGACGTCTCGACCAACGACCTGATCGAGCACTGGGCCACCGATCCGCGGACCAGAGTCATCCTGCTGTACGTCGAGAGCTTCGGGAATCCGCGCCGCTTCGGTCAGATTGCGCGCCGGGTCGGCCGGATCAAACCGATTGTCGCCGTCAAGGCGGGACGTTCCCGGTCCGGCGCCCGTGCCGCCTCGTCCCACACCGGCGCGCTCGCCGCCAGCGACACTGTGGTCGATGCGCTGTTTCGCGATGCAGGTGTGATTCGCACCGACACCCTCGAGCAGCTGTTCGACGTGGCGAAGCTCCTGGCGCATCAGCCGCTGCCCGCAGGCCCGCGCGTGGCGGTTCTCACAAATGCAGGAGGGCCGGGCATTCTCGCCGCCGATGCGTGTGAATCGAGCGGCCTGGCGCTTCCGCCGCTGACGCCCGCGACAGTTGCGGCACTGCGCGACTTCCTTCCCATCACGGCCAGCGTCGGGAATCCGATCGATATGATTGCCACGGCCCCGGCGGAGCACTATCGGCGCGCCATCCCATTGTTGCTTGCCGACCCGAACATCGACAGCCTGTTGACCATCTTCATCCCGCCGCTGGTCACGAAAGCGGCCGACGTCGCCAGCGCGATCGCGGAGACCGCGCGTGACTCGACGAAACCGGTGCTCGCCACGTTCTTCGCGGCTGAAGGCGTACTCGACGCCCTGGCCCCGGTGCCGTGCTACGACTTCCCGGAGTCGGCGATCGCGGCTCTGGCGCATGCGGTGTCCTATTCGAAATGGCGTAGCCTGCCGGCCGAGCCGCCACCCGTGCTTGCAGACTTCAATCTCCACGCCGCCCGCGCCATCGTCTCGGACGCCGTCAGCGCCGGCGGTTGGCTCAGCCCGCTCGCCACTTTCGCGCTGCTGGGTGCGTGCGGCATTCGCACGGCGCCGATTCGCGTCGTCGGGAACGGGGACGAAGCGGCAGCTGTCGCCCGGCATCTCGGATATCCCGTCGTGCTCAAGGGCTCGGGCCCCCATATCCTTCACAAGACTGAGGCTCACCTTGTCTGCACCGAGCTGCAGGACGAGGCGGCCGTCCGCCACGCGTTCGAGACGCTGGTCGGCCATCCCGAGGTCACGGAGGTGCTCATCCAACCGATGGTGTCCGACGGCGTGGAAATGTTCGTGGGCGCCCAGTGCGACGAGAAGTTCGGACACGTGGTGATGTGTGGCAGCGGTGGGACGCTGGTGGAAGTGCTGCACGACGTGTCGTGTCGGCTCTCGCCGTTGAGCGAGACGACGGCCCGCCAGATGCTGAACGACATCCGGGGCATCGTGAGGCTGCGCGGATTCCGGGGCGCGCCCGTGCGCCACGAGGCCGGGCTGCGGGATGTCATCTTGCGGGTCTCCGCGCTGGTCGGCGCGTGTCCGGAAGTCTTCGAGCTCGATCTGAACCCCGTGATCGTGACCTCATCATCGGCCTGGGTCGTCGACGCCAGGATCCGTTGCCGCAGCCTGGCATCCACCTTGCCTCTCCAAGTTGAAGACGCATCTTCACCTCACCAGGGTGAATGCTGAACACGCATGATCGCAGTCAGCGAGGAAGCGCCATGACTCGTTACCCGACGGTCCTCTGTCCGATCGATTTCTCGGACGCCTCCAAGGCGGCGCTGTGTTACGCGACCGCAGTCGCCGATCATTTCGGCGCCCGTCTCGTCATCGTCGCCGTGGACGATCCGCTCCTGGTCCAGGCCGCCGCCACGACGGGACAGGTGCCGTCGCTTACCGCTGACACCGAGAACGAGCTTCGGCGTGTCTGTGGCCGAGTGCTCGACCGCCTCGGTCCCGGAGCGAGAAGTGTTGAGTATCGCGTTGGGGTGGGAAAGCCGGCCCCAGAGATTCTCCGCCTCGCCGTCGACGCCGGCGCCGATCTCATCGTGATGAGCTCGCATGGGCGGAGCGGTGTGCGAAAGCTGTTTTTTGGGTCCACGACCGAGCGCGTGCTGCGCGAAACATCGATTCCTGTCTTGATCACGCCAGATCAGCGGGAGCATCAGGTGTCGCTGTCGGACGTCGGGCGTCACCTCCATCGCGTGCTGGCGCCGGTCGACCTCACCGATGCCTCACTGCACCAGGCCCAGATCGCCGCCGGCGTGGCGACGGCGTTGTCGGTGCCGCTGATCCTGGCCCACGTCCTGGAGCCGGTCTTCGTACCGGTCAGTGTTCGACTGGTCATGCCGGGCGTGGACGCGATGCGGTTCGAGGACGCCCGGGAGCGTCTTGGTGCCCTCGCGCAGTCGGTGGTGACTGGACCAGGCGTTGAAACACTCGTGGTGACGGGAGAGCCTTCCGAGGAAATTGTCAGACTCGCGCAAACACGCGAGGCACACCTGATCGTCATCGGCCTGCATTCCTCAGGCCTGCTTGGCCCGCGCATGGGTTCGGTCACCTATCGCGTGCTGTGCCTGACCCACGCGCTGGTGCTGGCGCTGCCACCGGTGCTCGACCACACCAGGGACGAACACGCCGGGCGTTCGATGCACTCTGTGGCCTGATCTCAGGTCAGAACCTCGTCGGCAGCGGCAGAGTCGAGAGCCGGCAGACGGATGGTCACGGTGGTGCCGCCGCCTGGCGGGCACTCGATGGCAATGGTGCCCCGATGCGCCTCGATCAAGCGCTTGGCGGTCGGAAGCCCAAGCCCGGTGCCGCGCGCTTTGGTGGTGAAGAAGGGCATGAAGATCTTCTCTTGAACCTCCATTGGCATCCCTGGGCCGGAGTCGCTGAACGCGATCTCACACGTGTCTGCGAACGACCGCATGGAGACCTGCAGGCGGCCGCGCCCGCCAATCGCGTGCGCGCCGTTCACGAGCAGATTGAGAAAGACGATCTTCAGCAGTTCCGCGTCGGCTTCGATGGGCGGAGCGGCCCCGTCGACCTCGACCTGCACGTCGGCGATGGCCGGATCCCCGCGCAGCAGTTCAGCCGTCGATGCGACGAGGAGAGCCACTTCGACCCGCAGCAGCCGCGGTCGCGGCGGCCGTGCAAAGAGCAGCATGTCCTTCATCATCTCGTCCAGCGCATCGATGCGACCGACAATCTCGCCAATGATTCGTGTTTCAGGGCGATCGCCCAGCCGGCTGCCGATGATCTGAATCGCGCCTCGGATACCGGCCAGCGGATTCTTCACCTCGTGCGCGATGACGGCGGCCATTTCGCCGAGACGGGCGAGCGTCGCCTGCTCGCGCAGCTGCTCCTCCATCTGAACCCGCCTGCTCAGATCGTGCAGGATGCCGGTGAACTTGCGCTCGCCGCCGATCGACACCTCGCCGACGGAGAGATGCAACGGAAAGGTCGACCGGTCCCGCCTCAACCCAGTCACCTCGCGGCCGATGCCGATGATTCTTGCCGCACCCGTCGTGACATAGCGCCGGAGATACCCGTCGTGTTCATCGTGGTACGGCTCGGGCATCAGCATTGAGACGTTCCTGCCGACTACCTCACCTTCCGAGTATCCGAACAGGCGCTCGGCGGCCGGGTTGAACGCTTCGATGACTCCGCGTGCGTCGATCACCACGATGCCATCCACCGCCGATTCGATCACCGCCCGCCAACGCGCCTCGCTGGCGCGAAGCTGCGCCTCGAGCCCCACGCGGGAGGCCAGATCGCTGTATTTGCGGGCGCTGATGTCGCGCGCCAGGATCGCGGCGCCGATCACCGCACTCGACGGATCCGTAACCGGCGACATCGACAGGACGACGTCAACCAGCGCGCCGCTCTTCGTCAGGACACTGGTTTCATATTGCCGGACTGGTTGGCCGAGCCGGAGGCGATCCAGCACGAACGAGAAGTTGTCCTGTCGTTCCCTGGGAACAAGGGTCGCCACCGACTTCGCCAGGATGTCCGCGGCGGCGAAGCCGAACAGGCGCTCGGCCCCGGGATTCCACTCGAGAATAGCCCCCTCGAGATCGGTGACGACAATCGCGTCGTCGGATGATTCGAGGATCGCCGCGAGGATCCTGGCCGCGTCGCCACCCGAGTTGAACGATGGTTTGGTCAGGCTTCAAGCATAGGACATCAGACGCGCGCCAGACAATGGGTCGCGGCCAACAACGCCGTTCCTTCGACTGGTCACGCACCGGCGTGTGGCGGCTCAGGGCGTCGAGACTGCGTCCGGCGGCGGCTCGCCGCTTTCGAGACGGCGCCGGGCGGCATCGAGCACTCCAGGTGCGGCGGACCGTATTCGTTTCTCGACGAGCCGCCGTCTCAGGCCGGCCAGAGCGCCTTCGAACACATCCACGCGAGACTGCCGCGTGTAGAGCAGATACCGATCACCATTCGCCGTCGGGTGCGTCATCGCCATCAACGACAGGGATGCCAACAGATAGTGCGTCGCAAACACCTGCTTGGACGCCACGATTGCGTCCGGGCGCAGTGGCTCGCGACCCCGGAGGACGGCGACGTGGGTGATGCTGACGATCGGCTTTCCGCTGCCGAGCGATTCCTTGGACCAATAGAGAAACGACTCGATGTCGGGATCGGCGCGGTCATTCCAGGGATAGTCCTGCAGATAGTGCATCAATCGAGCCTCGTGCAGGCGGCGGTCACGCACCCGCGCGGCGACGGCGTCGAACTCCGTGCCGGCGGCGATCGGCGTGGCGTGATCGTTGTAGACGGGAAGACCCGCATAGCCATTTGCCAGATAGGCGATGGCCCGATCGACCATGATCTGCCGGAACTGCCTCTGCACCGCCTGTCGCCAGTCTGTGCCGCTCACGCTGATGGTGCGACGCAGTTGAGTAATCTCGGCCGCGCCCAACTTGAGGCCGCAGTCACCAGGACGGCAGCGCCGGATATCGTCAAGATCGCCGCTCTCCAGCACGAGCGAGTCCAGATCCTCCAGCCGCGGCGGATCGGAAAACCGGAGTGCCCTCACCATGTGGGGGCCTCGTTGAAAATCCTCAATCCGACGTGTCCACGCGACGAGCCGATCCCCGTCAGCCTCGATGCGGGCCATGCCGAATACGGCCAGATCACGCCCGTGTGCGGGCAGCACATCGACGACGGCCGCTCCCGCCCCCACTCGGGCGCGGGTCCCCGGACTGAAGAAGCCGGGCGGCGTGTAGAGCGCGAGCGGATCAAACGTGCCACCACTGACGCCTAATGCGCTCACCAGGCCGACGCCGATCAGGAGTCCCGTCGCGCTGCGAATCACTCCCACAGTGACTGCAAGACTCTTGCGCACACGTTCGCCTGAAGAGGGTGCTATTCAGTGGGCGGGATATGCGAGGCGCTGCGGGAAATCCCCCAGCGCTGGGAAGGACTTCGTGAACCTAGGCGTGCGGCACTCGGTACGGTGGATGGCGCGGCGAAGAATCGTGGTACCAGGGTCGCCGAGCATCTCCCACGGCGCGGCACGTGACTTGCTCCCCCACTCGAAACAACACTGCACAATCTCTTGGAGGATGACCCCAATGACTGCAACAGATGGCCGCGTCGAACACCTCGTCATGCGAATCCAGAGCGACTTTCTCGATCATCCGACGCTGGCGTTGACGCCACCTGCCGCTCAGAAGCGGTTCGGTATCGACGAGGTCACGTGCACCAGCGTGCTCGGAGTGTTGGTGGATGCGCGGGTACTCACGCAGCGCGACGGGTGCTATCGCAGGAACTTCCCACGACGCGTCGCATCACGAGCAGCCTGAACACGTTCGGCGAAGCTCAACCCGGTGAAGAAGAGGACGACTGCCCAGAGCTCACGAGGGCGAATCCCTCCCAACGGCCCGTACGGGCCAACTGGAAGGAGGGGCAGGACGACGAGGGCCATCACCGCGAATCGGACACCCGATCTCAGGCCCACATCGTCGATCCGGTGCACCAGTGCGTGCAGTCGGGATTTCTCGACGAGCAGCAGGGTGACCAGCGCGATAATCCCACTCGCGAGCCGGACTGATCCAATGCCCGCGAGCATCCCCGCGACCAACACGACGAGGGCGGCCACCTCCGTCGTCCCGTCGACGTCGTGACGACTGCCTGCGACATAGGCCGCCGCAATGATCGTGACCGATCCTGCGAACAAGATGGCCGCAGGCGTTGTGACACCGGCACTCCAGAGCCATCCGCTCAATCCGCCCACCGCGCCGAGCATCGTGAACGTTCGAATACCGGCGAAACGCGCCGCCGGACCTTCGGCATGCCCAGACCATTGGCGTTCGAGACCCACGGCCGCGCCGCCGAGTGCCGCGATCGAGAGCCCCAAGATATCGGATGTCATCAGACGATGCCCACGTCGAACGTGACATCCCACAGGAACAGCTTCACCGAGCGATCCCGAAGTGCGCTTTGACCTTGGCCACAATCTGAGGATTCGTGAGCTTGTCCGCTGCTTCGACGCGAACCGTGCGTGCAGACTGAGGCTTCGAACGGTTGAGACGCGCTTTGAGTCCGAGCTTGGCTTCACCGGGACCGAAGATCAAGAGCTCATCGGAGTCGGCCAGTTCACGAATGACCTCATCGTAGAACCGATCGAGATGTTGGCCGTGGCGTTCTTCGTATTTCTTCTCTCCTCCGCCATCCTGCTGCCCGGCGTAGTGAGGATGCCCTGCGACGTGCGAGTCCACGGTCTGAGTTCTGACGCGTCCCTCTGACGCGAACACGACGATGGCTCTCTCATGGTCGATCCAAATGCCCACTTGCTCGTTCATAACCGCCTCCTGCGTGCTCTGTGCCGCGGCCGTGCACGATGTGCTCTCAGAAGAGCCCGGTCAAGAAGTCGCGCGCACTCGAGTGAGGCATCGGCAAGCTCTGTGCCGCTCGATGCACAGAAGACAGTTGCTCAGCCATCGCCGTTCACCGTGAAATGCCAGCCGGATCTTGCCGAACCCCCCGGTGTCAGTGAGTAGCGGTCCCCGACGAAGCTGACGTGGCTCCTCCCGGCTCCGGTGCGCGAGTGAGCGTAATTCCCCACCACCGGGAGATTCTTCGCTGACTGCACGAGCCCCGCCCTCATCCACTTCGCCCCTGGCGCGCCGGCAGACTTGGCACCGCCGTTGCCATGCTTTCCTGTACCGCAGGCAACGACGCCGCGATGAGAAAGGACTCTATGACAACCGCCACGCCCGCACATACCGACCTCTATCTTCGCGAGGCCGCACTCCAACAGCTCGGCTGGGACTCGCAGTTCGACAGCAGCGGAATCGCTGTCGTCGCCAGACAGGGCGTTGTCACGCTCTCCGGTGTCGTCGATTCGTATGCTGGAAAGCTCGCCGCTGAACGCGCCGTCAAACGCGCGCGGGGCGTCCGCGCGGTCGCCAACGACCTCCTGGTCACGGTGAGCCTGGAACGCACCGACACCGACATCGCGACCGACATCGCCCGGGCGTTGGACGTGCACGTCACGCTGCCACCGACCGTGCAAGCCGTTGTCCATCATGGCCACGTGACGCTGACCGGATCGGTGCACACGCTCTTCCACCGCGCGGTGGCCGAAAAGGCACTGCGCTACATCAAAGGCATCAAGGGCATCGTCAACCGTATCGTCGTGGTGCCCGCCGCGTCGGCGCGGGACATCCGGCCGCGCATCGTCCGGGCGCTGCACCAGGATGCGGACGTCGACGCGCGTGGCATCAAGTTGGTCGTGTCCGACAACACCGTGACCCTGACCGGCACGGTGAGCTCGTGGCATGAGCGGGACTCAGCCGAACGCGCGGCGATGCATGCCCCGGGCATCACACACGTCGACAATCGGATCGAAGTGGTGTGGCCGCATGTGGACGACGCACACGCGCCAGACGAGCTGTGTTGAGTCGCAGGGCCTGCCGATGGAGCGATCAGGCTCATCGTGCCGTCGGCCATTTCGTGGCGCAGCGGACGCAGCGCTTCCCTGCGTTCGTCGCGCCGAACAATGCGAGAATGGGTACCGGAGCTCTGGAGGACAGGCATGGCAGACAAGACCTGGTGGGAAAACGTCAAGATCGAAGGCGATGCGATCGCCGACAAGCTCAAGGCCCTCATTCACGAAGGCAACGTTCGGCGGATCCGCATCCAGCATCAAGGGCGCACGATTGCGGAGTTTCCCATGACGGCGGGCGTCGTGGCGGTCGTGCTGGCGCCGGTCGCCGCCGCGGTGGGCGCCCTCGTGGCGCTGCTCAAGGACTGCACGATCCAAGTGGAGCGCGAACAGAAGCCTGACGTCGCCGCCGGCGATACGCGCGCGTCGGCGTAGTCACGCGACCGAGTTCGCCGCGCATGTGCGCGCCCAGGTCTCACGCCGCATTGACGTCCGGACCAGGATGGTGATGCGCGTCGATGGCCTGCCGCACGTCCTCCACCTGTGCCTCGCTCACGGCCCGGTCGGGGCCAGCGGCGCGCAGGATGTCGCCGATCGACAGAATGCCCACCACAGTTCGGCCGCACTCCACGACAGGAAGACAGGGGACCCGGGCCTGCCTCATCGTGGCCAAGGCCGTGTGCACCGTATCGTCCGGCTCGCACGTCGCGACCATCGTGCGGGCCACCGCACCAACTCTCACATGGGTTGCGCGGATATTCTGCGCGGCAAGAGCAATGTCCATGTCGTGGTCGTTGACCACACCGACCATCTCCCCATCGTCGACGACCGGCAGGATGCCGCAGTTGGCATCCAGGATCAGCTGGGCCGCGGCCGCAAGCGTGGTGTCAGGCGTGCAGGTCTTCGGCTCCTTCGTCATGAGGTCCTTCACTTTCATGGCCCTCTCCTTCTTGCCGCTGGCAAGGCCGATCGACGCGGTTCATCAGCAGGAGAACGCAAGCCTCATGCCCCGCACGAGGCACGGTGCCCGGAGATATTCGCGGCGCAGACACGTCCGGCGGCAGGAATAGTTCGTGGGTCCGCGAAGAATTCCGCACGCCGTTTGGCGCTACGGCTGGGACTCCTGCCGGATCATCCGCTGCCCGAGCACGCGGCCCAGCACCAGCCTGGCTTCTCGGAAGACCTCCTCCTGGGAGGCTGAGGCATCGAGTCGATGCCACTGAATCGGACCGGTGTCTTCTGCGAGTTGTCCGCGGATGACCTCCGCATCCGCGTCAGACGGATCGTGCCGGCGACCTTCGGCGCGCGCGACGAGTGTCGCCTCGGGCGCCGCGAGCCAGAGACCGACGCATGGCACGCCCGCGTCGGCCGCCACCCGCTCAATCGCGTCCCGGTCCGCGGCGCGCGCAAAGACGGCATCCGCGATCGCGGCGTGACCGCCGCGCACGACAACCGCCGCCTGCTCGCCGACCGCCGTATACACACGACACGAGACTTCAGGTGTGTAGCCCTCCGGACCGAGACGCACGAGCGGCTCAACGCCGCACAGGCGTTTGCGGGTCTCGTCGCTGCGAATGACGACCGCGCCAGGGGGAGCGCCGACGCAGAATCCCAACGCCACCGCCAGTGTCGACTTGCCGGATCCTGAAAGGCCGCCGATGGCGATGAGGCACGGGCCAGGTGGGCGAAGCAGGTCGTCGGCCATCGCCAGATAGTCTCTTGCCAGCGCCTGCAGCTCGCCGCGGCGGAACGGATCGCTGTGAAGGGTGGCCGCCGTCGCGCTCGTCTTCGCTCTCACGGCTGCGCGGCACGACAGGAACAGCGGCACAAGAGCGAGGCCCTGGAGGTCCTTCGTCTCGGCGAGATAGTGATTCCACAGCGCGTTCGCGTGGCGCGGCAATCGGCGTCGCCACAGGTCCATGAGCAGGAACGCCAGGTCGTAGAGGACGTCGATACACGCAATCTCATCGTTGAACTCGATGCCATCGAAGACCGTCGGGCGGCCATCGAGGAGGACGATGTTCCGCAGATGCAGATCGCCGTGGCACTGGCGAACGAGACCGGCGTCGCGCCGCGCGTTCAGGAGCGCGCCGTGATGCTCGAGTGCCAGGCGGGCGGCCGCCGTCACTCGCGCACCGACGACGGGATCGAGGATGCCGGCGCCCTGCTCGGCGAAGCCTCGCTCGTTGCCGTCGATGACCCACGCCAGACCGGGCGCGCCTCCATGGTCGGTGCGCGGCTCGGCGATGCGATGCAAGGCCGCGATGCCCGCCGCGAGCGGACGCATCACACTCAGATCGAGCGCCCCGCGCTCGGCCAGCCGATCGAGCAGGCCTTCCTGATCGAAGCGCTCCATCTCGACAACCCACTCGATGGGCGTGCCCGATCCGCCGAGTACCAGCGATCCGTCTGACTGCCGCGTGATGGCCACGACACCGCGGTAGAGCGCCGGTGCGGTTCGACGATTGATGCGGACCTCGGCCTCACACATGGCCTTGCGCCGATCGAGCGTCGAGAAGTCCAGGTAGTCGTAGCGGACGGCCCGCTTGAGCTTCCACGCACGCGGGCCTGCCAGAAATACCACCGACCCGTGCGTCTCGATGCGCTCCACAGCCGTACCGCCATGTGTGGAGGACGAGCCGAGGTATTCCACGATCTCGGTCTGGTCTTCGGTGATCATCGCGGTTGCGCTCCTCAATCACCGGTGCCGCGACGTGCCGCGCCGCCTTTCTGCCGTGTCCGCATGGTCAGTACCGGGCAGGTGGCCTGACGGACCACGTGCTGTGCCGTCGATCCCACGAACATCCGCTCGAGGAGACCGCGCCCATGGGCGCCGATGACGATGAGGCTCGCCTGCTTCTCAGCTGCGACACGGAGAATCTCGCGATACGGCTGGCCCGTTTCGACCCGCTGTTCGACGTGCGCGTACTCGCGCGCCGCGCCCGACACAAGGCTCCGCAGTCGCTGTTCCGCCGCGTCCGTCCATTCGCGCACGTGACCGACGCCGTCGCCCCGATCGATCCACAGAGCCAGATGCGGCGGCACATCGATCACGTGCATCATGGTCAGATGCGCATCCGTCTCCGCAGCGAGAGACATCGCGAACCCGAGCGCGGGCATCGAGATGTCAGAGAAATCGACTGCGGCCACGATCCGATGGAAGAGCGTCGGAACGGCACTGGTGGCGTCGGGAGACGCGAAAGGAATCGTCAGTAGCGGGCAACTGGCCTTGCGCAGCACTTTCTCCGTCACCGAGCCCAGCACCAGGTGCTCGAATCCCGACCGGCCGTGCGTGCCCATCACGATCAGGTCCGCAGATTCCGCCTGCGCCAGGATCTCGGCCGTCGGATCGCCTTCAGCCACGCCCGGTTCGATCACGATGTGCGCGGCGGCCTCTGGTGGGATGAATGCCGCGATCTGCCGTCGCAGCTGCTCGAGGGCGCCCGGCGGCAGGACGGCCGCTTCGACCGAACCCGCCAGCGCCGCCAATGGCGCGAGCGCCGGCATCGGCGGCTGGTACACGTACAGCACGATCAGCCGCGAGCCATACCACTTCGCGACCGCAATCGCGTAGTCGAGCGCCCGCCGCGAGAAATCTGAGAAGTCAACCGGGCAGAGGATGCGGCGAATCTTCACCATAACGTCTCCACCATGGCCCCCGCCGACCCGGCCCGCCACGCTCGCCCTGCACGAGTGACCATCAGTGGGGATGGCCGTACGCGGGCGGTGGAGGGAACTTGTCCGCGAATCATCATTTCCAGGAAAGGATCTCGGGGTCGCGCCGGCTGACGGGCTCCACCGCCCCGGAGGGCACGCCGACAACAATCGGCACAATCGCCGTCACATCCGCCGGCAGGCCGACTGCGGCCTTCCCGTCGAGTGTGTTCAACGCCGGGACCGCGGCTCCAACGCAGCATGTCCCGAGCCCGAGCGCGCAGGCCGCCAGCATCAGATTCTCAGCCGCCAGCCAGCAGTCCGCGGTGACAAACGGATCGAGCCGTCGGACACCGATCACGATCAGCGTCGTCGCGCCGTAAAAGACGTCGAAGTCAGGATCTTCGAGATGCTGGACAAACGCACCGTGAAGACTCGACGTCTCTGTGAGGTGTAACTCCGGCGGGGCGGCTGCTTCTCGAACCCAGACTGCTTTCACCCGATCATTCAACCGCCGCAGGACCTTCGGATCCTGCACCACGGCAAACACCCAGGGTTGCTCGTGCATCGCCGTCGGCGCTTGCACGGCAGCGTCGAGCAGTCCTCGGACCGTCGACTTCTCCAGTTTCGCGGACGTGAACGCGCGAACCGAGCGTCGAGCAAAGATCACGTCCAGCGTACTCAGCGTCCCCTCCTGGTGGTTCGACATGAGGTCCCCCTTCCCTTCTTGTCAGGGCTTCGGATGGTGCACGGCGTGGTCGTCCGCACCGGTTCCTGGCGCCGCAGGCACTGGAATGGTGGCGGCAGGTGCCGGTTGCGGCATCTGCATCATCATGCCGCCCGACATCATCCGTGTGTGCATCTCACGATGCTGCGCCACCATTTCGGTCACGAGCGCCGCAACCCGGTCAACTTTTTCACTGCCCTTCGCCTGGTTCATCGCGGCGACGAGATCATCGAGCTTCTTCTCGGACGCCTTCATCTCGGCCATCATCTTCTGACGATCGGCCATCATGTTCGCGCCCATCCCTGCCTTCGGAGTGGTCGGGACGCTGGGCGCGGTCTGGGCCGCAGTGCTGCCGGCAGTGAGCACCACCAGAGCGAGACCGACGGCGCAGAGCAGCGGCGTGTGCAGGTTCGATGTCATGTTCGTACTCCTCAATGTGTCGTTAGTCCTCGACGGGTAGCCGCGCCAGGATCTTCGCTACGGCGTCGTCGATGCTGGCTTCCATGCTGTCCTGATTGTCGATGACGCCATCGAGACTTCCCTCGGCCCAGCCACGCCAGGCGAGCCCGTTCGTACGGGTATCGATGAGGTCGAGAAGCAACGTGCCCGCCTCGTAGACAAACGGCCGGTATTCTGCGCCGTCGCGGCGCCGGTACTCACGGTCGATGCTGTTGGATTCGAGGCGCTGATCGAGACGCGCGTGCAGGTGGATCAGGAGCTGGGCCGCGGGTCGCTTCGTCTTCTCGAATCCCTTGGCCGCCAGCTGCCGATCGACGGCCGCCTCGACCAGGCCGATGAAGATCTGATTGTTGTCGAGGCGAGGGTCGCCGGTCGACAGCGCGCCGACCGGGCCCCACGCGTAGGTGCGATAGTCCCCGAAGTCGATGCCGCGCCCGAGATACGAGTGGGGCCGTACCGTGGCGCAGCCGTTCAGCGCCAGCGCCAGCGCTGTCGCGGCGATCAGGCTGTCGATGCGTGTCGACCGATGCATGACGGTTCTCCTCTCGAGATCTGCGCTCTATCTGGCCCGAGGCAGTCTCAGGAACATCCGCGTCACGCCTTCGTCGATCGTGCGTGCCAGCCTGTCCCTGTTCCCGAGCACCCCCTCGACGCTCTTCTGCGCCCAGCCTCGCCATATCAGCGCGTTGGTGCGGACATCGACGATGTCGACGACCAGCGTGCCGGCTTCGTAATCGGTGACGTGGGGATAGCACTCGTCGCTGTAGCAGTCTCCGTAGCGACGGTCGACCTCGTCGATAGCGATCCGCTGGTCGATGGTCGCGTGATAGTGAATGCGCACGTCGGGTGCATCAGCGACGGCGGACCGTTCGAAGCCGCGTGCGGCCATCTGTTTTTCAATGGCGCCCTCTACGTGGTCCTGGAAGAACGGATCCTTGTCGAGGCGGGGGTCACCAGTCGGAAGCGCGTCGGCCGGGCCCCAATCGAATGTCCGGTACTGCGAGAAGTCGCGCCCGCGCTCGACGTGCGAGCTCACCCGCATCGTGGCGCACGCGGCCACGGCACATGCTGTTACCGCGATTCCAGCCACACCCAGAAGTCTTCGAGTCATCGGGAAGCCCTCGGGACTGTCGCACTGCGAACGCGATGCCATCGCGACGCGTAGCAAGAGTGGGTCGCCACCCCTCGCAGCTCGTTCATCGCGTGACCTGCCGTTGTCTCACGATGGGAATATTTCCGACGGCTGCGAAGAAATCCCCACCCGGCCGCGGTTCGCGCTCGCGGCTGCGGCCGTCGTGACGTGCAGAGCCCAGGCAGGCGTGGTGAGTGGCTGGTATGAACGATGCTCTCGTCTCCTGAGGACGCCACTTTCAAAGGAGACGGTCCATGACCACATCCATCACACGCATCCTGGTCCCGATGGATTTCAGCGCACACGCGAACCACGGGATGGACTACGCCACCGCGCTGGCCGCCCGCCTGGGCGCATCCATCGAGCTCTTACACGTCGTCGAAGATCCGCTCCTCCCGGCCGCAAGCGCCGAGATCTATATGCCAGACCTCGAGGAACTTCGCGAAAGCCTGGTTGAAGATGCCAGGCGGCGCCTCGCTGCCTGCGAGGCCACCATCGGCGGGCACGGCGTACCCGTCGTGTCAGTTGTTCGGCTTGGTCGACCCGCATTCACCATCGTCGAGTATGCGACGACCGTCCTACCCGATTTGATTGTGATGGGGACGCGCGGCCGTACCGGACTCGCCCACATGCTGATGGGGAGCGTGGCCGAACGAGTCGTTCGTACAGCACCCTGTCCAGTCCTGACCCTTCGCGCGACGGTCACTGACACAGCAACCGTGCCTGCAGGGACGACTCACGCGACTGCATGATGACCAGCCTGCCGTTGCGCGCCCCTCCACGACGCGCAACGGCGCCGCGCTCCGGGACTTGTGCAAGGCATCACGCTTCCAGGGGACTAGATGACGAGGCGAGGGGCACGCGAGCAGCTCGCGAACCCGGTCAGGACGCGATTTCACCCAGGAGTCTGGACGGTCTGAATGGCTTGGCGCGCAAGCCGAATCGCGCCACCGTATGCCGCTCGATGTGATGCATCGCGTCGGACACGGAATCCGTGACGAGCACGAGATCGAGATCCCGCGCGTCAATGGTCTGTTCGGCTGCGAGGTGATGAAGCAGATCCTGAAGCGGACGCCAATAGTCGACTCCAATCAACACGATCGGGAAATGCTCGATCTTCCTGGTCTGGATCAGGACCAGGGCTTCGAACAGCTCGTCGAGCGTGCCCAGGCCACCCGGGAGACCGATGAAGGCGTATGAGTACTTGAACAGCAGGACTTTCCGCACGAAGAAATACCGCGACGAGATCCATCGATCGAGATACGGATTCGGCGCCTGCTCCTTTGGCAGCAGGATGTTGCAGCCCACCGAGCGGCCACCGGCCTCACGCGCCCCTCGGTTGGCGGCCTCCATGAGTCCCGGTCCGCCACCCGTCATGACGGTGAACCCCAGCTCCACGACACCACGCCCCACCTCGCGACCCAACGCGTAGTGCGGGTGGGACTCGTCGTACCTGGCCGACCCGAACACCGTGACGCAGGGTCCAACAAAATGCAGAACTCGAAATCCTGCGATGAAGTCGCGCAGCGCTCGCAGGACCAGCCACAGTTCCGCTCGCCGTGAGTGCGGACCCTCGAGGAGCACGCGGTCCACCATCCTGGTGGTAGCCTCACCGAGCGAGCGCGTGGCAGGTGTGTTCACAGTCGGTGTCTGCCAATGAGCAACGCCCGTGCCGGGCTCCGGGCCGACGCCATTCTCGTGCACCACGTGCGGCGGGTGCGAAACTTTCCCAGGTGCCGCGGGAATCTTCCCCTCCCCTCCCCTCCTATCCTTCACCAGGACGCATCGAGGCCAAGCCGAAGGACGCGCCACGACTTGTTCTCAGCGATATTTGCACTTGGCACAGGCGATGCTCAGGTCGGCGTCAGCGAGGTCATGATGCCTACTGCCACTCTCACCGCACTACCCCTCCTCCTCTCGATCGTCGCGCTGCCGTGGCCTGGGGGAGTCGAATCATCGTCACTCACACACCTTCATGGGCACTTCGCCTGGCCACACTTCGACCGCGCCGTATCTGAGTACATGGAGATTCGCCGGCTGGCGCCGCCGATGGACGTCGACTGCCTCACCGCGGACCGTGAAGCTATTCACCGCGCGCGCGCCCGGCGAGCGGCGGCCATCCGCGACGTGAGGGGCGAAGCCAGCCCGGGCACCGTCTTCGGCGCGGAGGTGGCGCCGCTGATTCGCCGGCGTCTCACCCGCGCTCTTGGGAAGCACCCGGACGACTTCGTCCTGCTCGCGATGCTCGACGAGTCATCGGCGGCCACTGCGGCGATTGTGGTGAACGGCTCGTTGCCGTGGGGCGCCACCATCACCGTCACACCGTCGCTGCTCGCGGCACTGCCGGCGCTACCGGAGGAGCTCGAGTACCGGCTGCTCGGCCGCGATCTGATTCTGTGGGATTCCGGCGTTGACCTGGTCGTCGACATTCTCGCGGATGCGCTGCCGGCGCAGTGACCGCACGGGAACCGTGCGGCGTTCTGGCGCTGTCCCTCCTCTTGTGCCTGGCCGGATGGCCCGAGGCACGTCTGGGGCTCGTTGCGAACGCGGTGCTCGCGGCGTCCTTGGCGGGGATGCGCTATGGGATTCTCACGTAAGGCACGGTTCGGCTGAAGCCGGACACTACGTTCGCCGCAGGTCCAGCTGAAGTCGGACATACGCACCACTAGAAGCGATACAGCACACGCAGGTAGACGGTCTGGCCCTTATAGGGGCGGTTACCGTAGCCCGTCACCAGACCGCCGAGCCAATCGATGCGGGGAGCGCCGGTTGGCGGCGCGAAGCCCACCGGGCCGTTCGTATCGATGGTGTTGTAATCGACGATCTCGAGCTTCTCGAAGTAGTAGCCGACGCCGACGCCGGCATGGCTCGTCAGGAAATACTGGACGTCCGCCCGCAACCGCTGCCACGTGTTGTCCACATCCGGCAGAGGGATGAACTGGCCGAGCGCGGCCAGCGCGGTCACGCGCGGACCACCGTGGACGAACGAGTTGTTCGAGTCGCTGTAGTCGTAGCCGAAGCGGATGTCCGTGTTCTTGACGGCACGCAGCAGATCGAGATACACGCTGGCGTTGTTGGTCGAGTCGTCGTTGTCCAGCGTCCAGTTGCGCGCCGGGTCGGTCCAGGTCGGATCGGGTGGCGGGTTGGCGTTGCGCGACACCTGGAAGGAACCGTAAGAGTCGCGGCCGTAGTTCGCGCCGAAGCTGACGACATCGGTCGGGTGGACGTTCAGCCCGAGGTTCCAGCTCTTCACCGTCGACTCGTGCAGACCAAACAGTTCGCCAGGGCGGCTGACCGACACCGAATCATCGGCCATGTATTCGTCTTTTCCGCCGGAGACCTGAAAGTAGACGTCAACCGTGTCGCGCGGCATGACCGTCAACAGCAGCGAGCCGCGCGTCCGGTTGCGGTCCGCTTCGTCGTAGTAGCGCAGCGTCGGCTGCGTGCCGCCGGGTCCCACCGTGGGTCCTTCATCGTCGCTTCCGGACGCCGCGGCCACGAACCCTTCGCCGCGGCGACGACCGGCGTCGAAGCCGGCTCTGAGCGTGACGTACTGGCTGGAGTAGGTGTCCCACGATGCGCGGAAGATATTTTCACCCACGTCGCTGAAGCCGCGACCATGACGCTCTACCGCTTCGTGGCCGTAGCCAACGCGCAGCGTCCCGAACCCCGCCGGGGTGTACGAGATGTTGGCGTCGAAGATGTGACGCGAGGTGTCGAACTGGTGCGAGAGGCCCTCTTCGATCTCTTCGGGCACCGCGTCGAAGCGCACGTATTCGGTGGCGTCGAAGGTTGGTGTCTGCACGTCCCGCTTGTTGAAGCGGTAACGCACGGCAACGTTCACCTTGCGGTACGGACGCGAGCTGAGGTTCAGCAGCGCGTTCACGCCCTTGGCCTCGGCCTCGGCCGTCGGGCGCGGCAGCTGCGCGAGATGTGGAAAAGCGGCGATGACTGACGAGGTGTTCAGGATCACCGGGTTGATGGTCCACGGAATCAGATCCGCGTTCTGATTCTGAGACGTCAGCTGGAGCGTGCCGTTGAGCGTCGTGCGCCCTCGCATCTTGTACAGGCCGGTTGTGCTGACGACGTTCATGCTGTTGCTGGGCGCAAGCGCCATCCGCCCCTGCGCCGGGCCGTTGCCGTTACTGTAGCCGCTCGGGTCGTAGGGGCCAAGGGGCGGCGCGAGACCGTTGCTGAAGTCGGTGATCCGGATCGGATTGTCCCAGACCAGGCTCTCAATGTCGTTGTTGAACCACGACCCCTCCCAGCCGACGTGGAACATCGCCTTCGGATTCGCCCACGACGCGCCGAGCTTGACGTCGTTGGTCCGCTGGTCAATCGGGATCGGCAACTCGACGGCGTCGTTGAAGGCGAACGACGCGCCAAACGGCTGCTGTCCATGCCGCTTGACCGAGGTCACGCTCGCGTCAACATCGATGGCCTTGGTGGCCGAATACGTCAGGCCGAAGGCCGCTGCGTCTCGCTGGTTCCGCAGGTCGAACGTCGGCGCCAGGCCGTTGTAGATTGAGCGATTCGCCTTCGCCAGCGCGGCCTGCGCCGGGTTGCCACACGCCGCCGGCAGCGCGCCGGGCGCGCACGGAACTCCGACCGCGGTGCCATCGTTCGCGGCGTTGGTTGGCCCCTGTACCGCGCGTTGCGCGTTGTCGTCGAGCGTGAGGGTGTTGCCGTTCGTCACGTAGGGCGTGCGGGTGATGTAGCTGTAGTTGAGCGGCAACGACATCCACCGAAACCCGAGGTTCACCTTCGGACCCACGAACGTCGCGTTGTACTTCTGATCGCGATAGCCGACATGCGAGGCGTTCGCCTCGAACAGCGACGATGTCTTCTCGCGGTGGAGGTTGAAGCTCGAATACAACCCGTCGCGTGCGTCACGATAGCGCTCGTATCGCGCCGCATCGCCGTCGGTCGTCGTCAGGAGACCGCCGATGTCTACTCCTCCGCTGAAGGGCGACGCCGGAACGGGAGCCGCGGTTTGCGGTGGTGTCGGCGGTGCCTGCGCCATGCCGGTCGAGCGAGAGATCAGCAGGAGCACCGCGGTCAGCATCACGAGTCTGTTACGCATCGCAGTCCTCCTCACTAACGCAGTAGCGCTTTGCCGGACGGTGCGTTGGACCCATGCACCTGCGTATGACAGACGGTGCAGGCTCGCCCGTAGATCTTGTTGGCGTTCGCCGAGTTATTCAGGACGAACCCGTCGTAGACCGTGGGAGGATGGCGCGACGTGACGTGGCATCGCTGGCACAGGAACGGGACCTTGCTCACCAGCATCCGATCGTTGTTCGACCCGTGTGAGTCGTGACAGATGGTGCAGCTCTCAGTGACCGGCGCGTGCTCCCACAGGTGCGGTCCGCGCTTCTCCGTGTGGCAGCTGGTGCAGCTCTCATCGATGGTAGTGCCAGCCTTGAGCAGGCGGACGTTGGTGCTGCCATGCGTATTGTGGCAAGACGAGCAGGTCATCCCACCCTCTCGCACGGGCATATGCGTGAAGCGATGCTGCTTGTTCACCACGCTCTTGTGGCAGGTGCTGCACAGCTCCATCTCTGTCCGTGCCTTCAGCTGATGGTCGCCTTTCGGTGTATGCACGCTGTGGCAGGTCGCGCAGCTGATGTTCCGCTGATCGTGCTGGCTGCCGTCCCACAACGCGTGCGTGGCGCGATTGTGGCACGACGTGCACGTCGCGCTCACGTCGGCCGGCGTCATCTTCTTGGGGTTCTTGATGAGCGCCGTATCGCCGCTCTCGGCGTGTGCCTTGCCAGGTCCGTGACAGCTCTCACAGCCATGGGTGGCAGCCGGCGTTCGCTCGTTGAAGGCGAGCGCGTGCATCGTGCCCTTGTAGGCCTTGTCGTCATGGCATCCCAGGCAGGTTTCCTCGCCGGCGTACTCGCCGGCACCGGGCGCCTTCGGCACCGGCGGACGCACGGCCTGGGCCGCTTGCATCGGCGCGGTCTCGACATCGGCCGTGGCCATGGCGCAGGCGAACGCACATGCCAGCGTCGTCGTGAGCAGAATAAAGTGCGGTCGTGTCATGACCTTGACCTTCTCTTGGCTACCAGCTACCAACTATCGGCTATTGGCTATCGGCTACTGGCTACTGGCTACCAGCTACCAGCTACCGGCTATTGAATCCCGTGGCACAGTTCGCAATCCTGTTTGATGACAGCGCCGTCCCTGGCCTTGTGAGTGTCATCGTGGCACCGGAAACAGCCCGGCGTATCGACGTGACCCAGATGGTTCGGGTAGGTTCCCCACTTCACGTTCATCGCCGGAAAGACGTTGCGCGCCCAGACATCCTGGGTCGAGCTCACGGCCTGCTTCACCAGTCGTGGATCCGACCCGCTGCGAGCCGCGTAGAAGCCGTCCAGCCGCTTCGCGATCGCCGCATACGCTGCGGCACTGTCTGGATACTCGGCGCTCACCGCCGCCACCGCCTCACGGCGGACAAATGCCAGGGTGCGTGGAATCCGCCCCCGTGCAATCGCCGTGTCCACGGCCCGTTCGGCGGTGAAGAACATCGTATGCGCCGGACGGTTGTGACAGTCGATGCAGTCCATGCGACGACGAGTGCCGGCCGCGATCTGCTCCGGCGTTGCGCCATCAGCGATGAACTCACGCGCGCCGCCAGGCGCGTTCCCCACGCGCACGTAGGGAATTGTTTCGCGTCTCGCGTCGGTCGTGACGTACTCGATGTCCAGGGCGAGATGACGATGAATGCCAGCGCCGGGTCCGCCATCGGGACTCCCAACGTGCAGCTGGAGCGTGGTCAGCGTCTCGCTGTTCGCCTCGTCGTTGGCGTAGTCACGAATCACGCGCGTGCGGTCACCCAGGAACCGATCGGCCTGATGACATCCGCCGCAGGTGTCAGACGCACGGCCGAGCGAACGCACCGGCGTCGGGACGGGCGCGGGCCCTTGGCCGGTGACGACGTGATAGAGCTGACGCGTGCCAGCGAGCTTGGATTCCACGAAAGAGCCGGCCCCCGGGCCGACGTGGCAGCCCACGCACGTCACCTGGGCGTGCGACCACGCCTGGTGCGCCTTGAACTCCGGCTCCATCGTCGTGTGGCAGACCTGCCCGCAGAACTCGGTGCGCTCCATATAGTGCACCGTGCCGAACCCGGCCGCTGAGACGATCAGGATGTTCACGAACGTCAGCGCAACGACGGCCAGAAACAGGACCCGCTTCCGCGGGTGCCGGAGATCGATCACAGGCCATTCGATGTCGGCGGCACCCGTGCGCCTGCGGCGCGCGGCCCACCAGGCGCCGGCCGGAATCAGGAGCAACGCCGCCACAAAGAGCAGTGGCACGGTCACGAACACCAGCAGTCCTAGATAGGGGTTGGCGAGGTAGCCGAACAACTCGAGCAGCACGAGGGCAAGGAACAGCCACGCCATGGCGGTCGCGACCGCAATGCCCAGGAGCGACACGGGGTTGCGGACCGCGTCCGGGAGGCTCAATCGCATGCGTTCCAACGAAGCGAGCTACTTCTTGAGGCTGCCCAAGTACGCAACCAGGCCGTCGAGATCTTCCTTGGCGATATTGGGGTAGGCCTTCATCGCCGGCTTCCGCACGGCTTTGGCCTGGACGGACATCTCCGGAGCATTGACGATCCACTGCCGGATTTGATCGGCCGACAGCTTCGCGCCGACTCCGTCGAGAGGCCCTTTCTTGTTGCCGGGGCCGCCGATGGAGTGGCAGACCGCGCACTTCTCCGCCGTGTACACCTTGTGGCCGCGCTGGATGGCGTCTGGCGCCTGCGCCCACGCTGTTTGCGCGCTCAGGCAAGAAAGGAAAGACACAAGAATGACGAACACGGGTCGGGTCATGACCATTCCTTTTACAACTTCCGTGCCTCGTTCAGCGGCAACGATTCTAAACGACTGAACGCGACTCCGCGAACATACCCTGCCGCGGGTCGAGAAGGTGTGCTGTTCGGAACAGGTGATGGGTGCGAAAGATTTCTCGGCACCGCGAAAAAATCCACATCGGCACGGCCATCCACGGCCCGGGCGCTCAATGAGCACGCGCGTGATCGACGGCACGGCCCATGCTCTTCAGTACGATGAAGGGAGGGCGTCATGACTGGCCACTTCACGAGAATCCTGGTGCCGACCGATTTCAGCGCCCCGTCGAATGGCGCACTCGCCCTGGCCAGGACGCTGGCCACCACATTCGGGGCGTCGCTTCATCTGGTGCATGTGCTGGACGACCCGTTTGTGACTGCTGCGTTTGCCCCAGATGCGTACGCGCCGCCGCCAGCCGGCTTGCGAGAGTCGTGGCTCCGCGGTGCGGAAACGCTCCTGGACCAGCAGATGCCGCCGGAAGAACAGGCGCAGTTCCACACGACGAGGGCCGTCGTCTTTGGCCAACCCGCCCGGGCGATCGTCGACTATGCGACCGAGCACGGCATCGACCTGATCGTGATGGGCACACACGGCCGCGGCGGCATGGCCCACCTGCTGGTCGGCAGCGTGGCGGAGCGCGTCGTTCGGACGGCCCTCTGCCCGGTGCTCACGGTCAGGGAGCCTGTGGCGGAATCGCGGCAGACGGCCACTGCGGCCTGACGCGTGCCGCTATGTTTTCGAGAGCCCGAACTTCTCGATGCGGTATCGGACCTGATCGCGATTGATGCCGAGCAACTGGGCGGCGTGCGTCTGATTGCCGCCGGCGCGCTCGAGCGCCTGCACGAGAAGCTGACGCTCGACTTCGTCGAGATTCACACCCTCGGCCGGCAGTCGAAACTCCGTCGGGCTGACGGTTCTGGTCAGGGTGAAGTCGGCAGGCTCGAGCCACTCCCCGCCGGCGAGCAGCATCGCGCGCTCAATCGCGTTGCGCAGCTCGCGTACGTTGCCCGGCCACTGGTATTGCTCGACGAGTGCGACGGCGGCCGCGGTCAGGCCTCGTATGCGCTTGCGGAACTCGCGGTTGAATCGATCGATGTAGTAGTTGGCCAGCAGCACCACGTCGCCGCGGCGCTCGCGCAGCGGGGGCAGCAGGATCGGCATGACCTGGAGACGGTAGAACAGATCCTCTCGAAACTTTCCCTCCTGCACCTCGTGCTCGAGATTCCGGTTCGTGGCGGCGACCACGCGCACGTCCACACGGATGTCTGCGAGACCGCCCACCCGCTTGAACGTCTTCTCCTCGAGGAATCGCAGAAGCTTCGCCTGCAGGCCGGGCATCATCTCGCCGATCTCATCGAGGAACAGCGTGCCCCCGTCGGCGGTTTCGAACAGTCCGCGCTTCTGCTGGCGGGCGTCGGTGAATGCCCCCCGCTCGTGGCCGAAGAGCTCGCTCTCCAGGAGCTGCTCCGGCAGCGCCGACGCAGTGATGTTGACGAACGGCCGCGCCGCGCGGCTGCTGTTGTAGTGAATCGCTTTCGCGGCGAGATCCTTGCCCGTACCGGTCTCGCCGGTCAGGAGCACCGTGGATGCCGGGCTGGCGGCAATGCGTGTGATGAGGCTCTTCACCGTCTGCATGGCCGGCGACGAGCCGATAATGGCGTCGATACCGTACTCGCGGCTCTGGCTGCTGCGCAGGACGCGCACTTCCCGGCGCAGCTGGCTGGTCTCGAGGGCTTTCTCGACCAGGAGCACGACCTCGTCGAGATTGAACGGCTTGTTGACGTAGTGATACGCGCCGAGCTTCATGGCCTCGACGGCGTTCTCGACCGTCGAGAACCCGGTCATCAGAATGACCAGCGTGTCCGGGGTCTGTTCCTTGATCCGCCGCAGGACCTGCAGCCCGTCACCGTCCGGCAGCTTGAAGTCCAGCAGCACAAGATCGACGTCCCCGCCGGCCCGCTCGACGGCCTCGGCGGCGCTCGCCGCTTCGAGAACGGTGTAGCCCTCTTTCGACAACCGCTCCCGCAGCGACCAGCGCAGCAGCGATTCATCGTCAACGACAAGTATGGTTGCGGCCGGCATCAGCCAAGTATATCCGCGTCACTCAGGCTCGCGGTTGCGCGCGCGCGCGACGGCCGCTACGATCGGACCTGCGCGTGTCCAGTCCCACACTGATCGGTAAAGCGACGTCCCGACTCGCGCGCGTCGTGGCCGCGTTGACAGGGCGAGACACGTCGCCGGCGCCGAGCGCCGCGAGCATGGACCAGCTCGCCGATTTCAAGCGCGCCCTCGATCACGCCGCCATCGTCGCCACCACCGACGTCTCCGGCCGCATCACCTATGTCAACGACACGTTCTGCCGGATTTCCGGATACTCCCGGGAGGAATTGCTCGGCCAGGATCACCGGGTGATCAACTCGGCTTATCACTCGAAGGACTTCATCCGGAATCTGTGGCAGACGATCGCGTCAGGCGACGTGTGGCACGGCGAAATCCGCAACAAGGCCAAAGATGGCCACTTCTACTGGGTCGATACGACCATCGTGCCGTTTCTGAACGAGCGGGGAAAGCCGTACCAGTACATCGCCATCCGCTCCGACATCACCGCGCGCAAGGCCGCGGAGGACAAGCTGGCACATCAGGCCGGGTTGGCGAGGGTGGGCCAGATGGCGGCAGTCGTGGCCCACGAAGTCCGCAATCCTCTGGCCGGCATCAAGGGCGCCGTTCAGGTGCTGATGTCCCGGCGCGCTCCCGAGGATGGCGAGCTGCCGGTGATGCGGGACATCGTCGCGCGCATCGACTCGCTCAGTGAGCTGATCAACGACCTGATGATCTACGCCCGGCCGCGTCCTCCGCGCCTCTCGGTCGTCGAGCTGCGTCCGCTCCTGAACGACGCCATTTCGATCGTACGCCGCGATCCTGCCGGCCAGGCGATCGAGATCGTGGTCGACGGTGAAGAAGTGTCCGTCGCCGTCGATGGCGAGCTGGTGAGGGCGACGGTGCTCAATCTGCTGTTGAACGCCGCGCAGGCCATGAGCGGACGAGGACGCATCGGGATCGTCCTGGGCCGGCGCGAGGGTTCAGCCGTCCTCGAGATCCACGACACGGGCCCTGGCATTTCCGCGGAGATTCGCGATCAAGTGTTCGATCCGTTCTTCACGACCAAGGCCCGGGGTGGAGGACTCGGGCTCCCGATCGCGCGCCGGACCGCCGAGCTCCATGGCGGCACACTGACACTGGCCTGCCCCGACACCGGCGGCACGGTCGTGACGCTCACGCTCCCCGTCGACTCGACGCCATCCGAAGCCGCGACCGCGCCGATCACGCGCTGAGGCGGCCGAGATCGGCGCGGAAGTAGTACGGCCCGATCCGGCGCAGAAACCCGCGCCTCACCAGACGCTCCAGCACCATGGTGCTGGTCTCGGCATCAGCGGCCCAGAGCCGGCACGCCTGTGGCACGGTCAGGCGATGTCCGGGCATCTCGAGGTACTCGCCCCACACGCGGCGCTCGAGATCGTGTCGTGTCGCGGATGTGATTCGGCTGGCCATCGATCAGCACCTCATGAGACCCGGACGGGGCTGGGCACATCGGCCGTCTCGCCGTGCGCCCTCGGCAAGCCGAATTTCTCGATGCGATAGCGCACCTGGTCCCGATTGATCCCGAGCAGATGACCGGCTTGCGTCTGGTTGCCGGCTGAGCGCTCGAGCGCCTGGACCAGCAGCTGCCGCTCGACCTCCTCGAGATCGACGCCCTCCGGAGGCAGTCGGAAACCTGCGGTCAGAGCGCTCCGCGACAACGTCGCGAAGTCCTCCGGCAGCAGCCACTGTCGATCGACCAGCAGCATCGCCCGCTCGATCGCGTTGCGAAGCTCGCGCACGTTTCCGGGCCAGCGGTACTGCTCGAGCACCGCCATCGCCTCCGGCGTCACGCCTTTCACGTGCTTGCGGAACTCGCGGTTGTATCGATCGATGTAGTAGTCGGCGAGGAGCGTGATGTCGCCCCGGCGACTCCGCAGCGGTGGCAACGCCACCGGCATCACCTGCAGGCGGTAGAACAGGTCCTCACGGAACTTGCCGTCCCGCACTTCCTCTTCCAGATCACGGTTGGTGGCCGCGATCACCCGGACGTCCACGCGAATGTCGGCGAGGCCGCCCACACGCTTGAACGTGCGCTCTTCGAGAAACCGCAGCAGCTTGGCCTGGAGGCCGGGCATCATCTCGCCGATCTCGTCGAGAAACACCGTGCCGCCGTCCGCGGCCTCGAACAGGCCGCGCTTCTGCTGCCGCGCATCAGTAAACGCTCCACGCTCGTGGCCGAACAGCTCGCTCTCCAGGAGTTGCTCGGGCAGCGCCGAGCATGTGATGTTCACGAACGGCCTGGCTGCGCGGCTGCTGTTGTAGTGGATCGCCTTGGCCGCGAGATCCTTGCCGGTTCCGGTTTCGCCGGTCAACATGACCGTGGAGGCCGGGCTCTCCGCGATCCGGCGGAGCAGGGCCTTCGCCGAGGTCATCGCCGGAGACGCGCCGATGATCGCGTCAAACGTGAACTCGCGGCTCTGCGTCCCTCTGAGAAGGCGCACCTCTTTCCTCAGCCGGCTCGTCTCCAGTGCCTTCTCCACCGTGGCCGTGACGTCATCGAGGTTGAACGGCTTGTTCAGATAGTGATAGGCGCCCTGCTTGATCGCTTCAACGGCGTTGTCGATCGACGAGAAGGCCGTCATGAGCACGACCGGCGTGTCGGGCGACAGCTCCTTGATCCGTCGCAGCGTCGTCAGCCCGTCGCCGTCCGGCAAGCGATAGTCGAGCAACACCAGATCGACACCGGCGGCCATCTGCTCGATCGCGGCGGCGCAGGTCGCCGCCTCGAGAATAGTGTAGCCGTCGCGCGTGAAGCGTTCGCGCAGCGACCAGCGGACGAGATCCTCATCGTCGACGATCAGTATCGTGGCATTCGTCATTGACATGCACCAGGCCTGTGCGGCCGGGACTCTCGATTTCAAGGGATGCAGCGTGCCTTCGGGTCATCCTTGTCGCGATAGACCTCGTGACATGCTGCACACGCGTCGGAGACCGTACCGCTGACTTCGACCATCGCGTCGAGGTTCTTCGACTGCGCGGCTTTGTAGGCCGCGTTACCCGCGTCCACCAGTCCCGCGGCGAACTTTCTGAAGTCTTCACGGTCGAGTGGCACCGGCCGGCCGTTCTCGCACACGCGTCCCGGGACGATCAGCAGGTTGGCGGTCTCTGCAATCGCCAGCGCATTGTTCTCGACGGCCTGCCAGCCTCCGTAGACGCTCGAGAAGGACGCCGTCGCGCCACGAGCCGTGTCGCCGGCCTTCTTCGGCACTCCCGGATCCTCGCTCTGCGTGTCGAAGATGATGTTGGAGGCCGGGAACGGGATGCCGCGCATCATCTGCGCCAGCGTCGCGTGTGGCTGTGGCGCAGGCAACGCCGGCGCCGGCGCCGGGACAGGATCTGCCGGTGAAGAGCCGCAGGCGCCCACCAGAACCATCGCCGCCACTGCCGAACCGATTCTCATCTGTGTCCTCCGAGTCTGTGGCCGGTCCACGGGACCGGCCTACGTATCAAGACGGCATTCATGTGCTTCCGCCAGTGCAAATCATCAGCCAGCGCCGTTGCCGGGACCGATGCGCCAGGAACATTCGCGAATCGAGAGGTGTCTGGCGACGGGGCATGGGACCGGCGCGAACTTTCCCTCACTGGTGTGAAAAATCCCCGGTGCCTGGACGGCCGGCGGATGCATCCCCGCGAAAACATCGACCTGGCTGACGCGAGCACCTCTGGCCGCGCGCTTGCACTGATGAGGACTCAGGAAAGGGAGACGGCCATGTTCGACCTCGTCACAGGCAAGGCGCGACATATCCCGCAGCACGCGACGCTCCCGATCGTGTTATCCACGACGGCACAAGCGTTGGCGCTGGCGGCGGTGATCGCGATACCGATGCTGTTCGTGGCCGACCAGATGCCGGAAATGCCGACGATGATGGCGTTCGTGGCGGCGCCGCCACCACCGGCTCCGCCGCCTCCGCCACCGGCGCCCGCTCCGGCGAAACCAACGCCCGCGCAGACGCGGCCCGTCCCCACCACCAGCGCGTTCGCGGCGCCGGTGATCGCTCCGCCTGCGATCGCCGCCGAGGCTCCGGGCGTGGAGGAAGGTTTCGATGAGGGTGTGCCGGGTGGCGTCGAAGGCGGCGTCCCCGGAGGCGTTGTCGGCGGTGTGGTCGGCGGACTGCCTGAGCCCGCTCCGCCGCCGCCGCCGCCGACCCGTGGCCCGGTCCGCATCGGTGGACAAATCGAAGCACCTGCACTCATCCGCCGGGTGGAGCCATTCTATCCACCACTCGCCGTACAGGCCCATCTTCAGGGCATGGTGATTCTCGTGGCCATCATCGATCGCGAAGGCAAGGTCGAGGACGTGACGGTACTGCGATCGGCGGGACCGCTGCTCGATCGAGAAGCGCTGCTCGCGGTGCGCCAGTGGCGCTACTCGCCGCTGGTGTTGAACGGCATTCGCGAGCGCTTCACGTTGACGGTCACGCTGTCATTTCATCTCGAGATCGGGAAGTAAGGAGTTCGCCATGGCCAAGACCGCCGTCGCCACACTGCAGACTGCGTGGGACTGTCGCTGGAGTCGACCCGGGTTCCGTCTGTCGGGCGTGAAGGAATCACTGCAGCCCGAGAGCGTGTGGGTGTGCATCAGAACCGGCGAGCGTCACAACGTGACCGAGGCGAAATGCGAATCATGCCCTCACTGGGAATTGGACAAGCGGCACGAGAACTGAAACGTATTCGGCGACTTCCGTCTAGCGATCTGCGACCAAGGACACGATCATGAGCGACAAGGCCGCTACGACACTGCACACACCGTGGGATTGCCGATGGAGCCGATTCGGCCGACGGCGAGCGTGCGAAAGCTTCTGGGTGTGTACGTTCGCGACGACGCGCATCCCGATCGGCCCATCCGATTGCGAGACGTGCCCGTACTGGGACTTCCAACCGCCGCTCGAAGCGCTGGTTCTGGTGGCCGCAGGTCACGACCGGGCGAAGTAATCGATCACGGCGGCGGCGGCCTTGGCGCCCACCACCGAGGCCAGTTCCTCGCGAGTCCCGCGGCGCACGCCGGCGAGGCTGCCAAACCTCGTGAGCAGCGCCCATGGTGCCAATCGGATCGACGTGCACTGCTGGATTGAGCGACACCCGGCCCAGCAAGCGCGCGGTGGGGTCACCGAGTCGAGCGCGGGAACACGGGCATGTGGCGCCTCGTCACACTCATCCGAGGGCGCGGCCGAGGGCATCGTCGTTCAATGAGATTGGAGACGAACGGTGGGAGAATGGGTACCGGGCCTCAGAGGAGAACAGTCATGGCAGACAAAACCTGGTGGGACACCGTCAAGCTCGAAGGCGACGCGATTCAGGAAAAACTCAAATCGCTGATTCATGAGGGCAACGTCCGGCGGATTCGCATCCAGCACGAAGGGCGTACTGTCGCCGAGTTTCCCGTCACCGCCGGCGTCGTTGCTGTCGTGCTCGCACCAGTAGCCGCCGCAGTGGGCGCTCTGGTGGCGTTGCTCAAGGACTGCACGATTCAAGTGGAGCGTGAGGAGAAACCTGACGCAGCCGCGGGCGAGAAACGAGCGTCGGCATAGTCACCCGGCATGAGCGGGCCTCGACAGGCTGGTCCCGGTTCTCTCCGACGCCGCCCGTCACGGCGGATTCAGCGTTTGGCGGTGAAGGTGCCGCCGCCAAACTCCCCGAGCGTCACTTTGCCCTTCATCGCGTTGCTGGCTTCGATCGTCCCTGTGTAGGTGACCACGATCGTCATCCCCTGCGCGTTGGCGGTGAAGGAGAACGCGATGTCCGGGCCTTTCACCGTTCCCGTCAGGTCCGCTTCGCCGAGCGCCTCGGACGAGTAGTGACCCGTCAGCGTCTCACCGGCCTGAGCCAGAGTCACCGTGGGCGATCCTGAGCCGAGCTCTGTCTGCACCTGGAACGTCCACTTCCCCGTCACGTCCACCCGCGAGGCGTCCTGCGTCGCGACGAGCGAGCTTCCCAGCACCGCGCAGATGGCGGCCACGAACGTGGTCCGCAAGAGACGCTGGATCATGGTTCCTCCGATCTCACCGGTCAGAAATCGAACTGCGCCCCGATCTTGAACAGCCGGCCTTGCAGCACGTTGGTTGGTCGCCGCCACGTACTCGTGGCCGTCGTCGCAAAGGTGTTGTTCAGCGTGAACGGCCAGTTACTGTTGAAGACGTTGTAGAGATCGGCGTCGACGCGCAGCCGGTGGCGATTGATGCGGACTCCCTTCGACAGCCTCAGATCGAGCTGGTTCAGGTTCTCGCCGTACACCGTCCCTGGCTCGATGAGCGAGATCGTCTTGGTGGCCGTGGCGCCGGCCGCGAGGTTCCGACCGAGGGCGGGCGCGATGAGCGCGTTCGGCACAGCCCAGTTCGCGAGCACGTTGGGTCCGCGCGTGAACTGGTAGGTGCCGCTGATCGTCACGTC
This sequence comes from Vicinamibacterales bacterium, assembly GCA_035293405.1. GTDB lineage: Bacteria > Acidobacteriota > Vicinamibacteria > Vicinamibacterales > UBA2999 > Gp6-AA40. Next base: position 143,059 of record DATDOE010000090.1, read on the forward strand.
CCACGGGAGCCGGTGCGATCCGAGCAGCTTCAGGTCGGGCCGGTACGGGAACGTCTGATCGCAGAAGTTGGCCTCGGGATTGTCCACCTGGGCAACAACTCCCGGCGTGTTGCACGTGTTGTTCTTGCGCTGTTGCGCATTGATCCCGCCAGACAGGAACGTGCCCGCCCGAAGGCGCGCGTTGACGTTGACGTCGAACCCGGTGAACACATCGTCGACGCCGCCAAAATTGCTGGCGTGGCTGCGGACGTTCCGCACCAGTCCCTGCGCCGTGGGCTTGATGTCGTACAACCCACAGATCTGATAGCCGCCGCCACCTGGCAGATCCGCGTTGACGGGCGCGGTGACGCAAAACGATCCGTCGTAGCTGGACGCATCGGTGAGCAGATTGTCGGTGGCGAGCTGGTTGCCGAACGACCGCCGGTAGTAGCCGGCCGACACCGACACGCGTGGGAGCAACTGGTGCTGCACGCTCGTCGTGAATTCCCAGTTGTTGGTACGGACGCCCCATCCGTTGAGCACCTCCGGATGGGTGGTCGTGGTCGAGGCCACGAGCTTGCCGAAGTTGGCGTTCGTCGTGGGACCAAGTTCCACGCTCTGGACCGAGCCATCGGGGTCGAAAATCGTGAAGTCGCCGTTGAGGTCGCGCCAGACGCGGGTGTCGGTGCGGCCCACGGTCGTCTCCGGGTTGTTCGCCGCCGCCGTGCCCGCAGCCTCGCCGTTGACGTAGCGCGCCGCCGAAAACTTCAGCGCCGTCTTGCCGGTGCCGAACAGGTCATACGCCAGGCCAATCCGCGGACTCAGGTCCTTCCAGTCCTGGACGTCGAAGCCCTCGAAGTGCGCCGCCGGGCTCCACCGGCCCGCGGGCAGGTCCTCGTCGAGCACGCGGCCCTGGAACCAGTCGTAGCGCAGGCCGGCGTTGATCGTCGCGCGCCCGATCGTCCATTTGTCCTGGGCGAACAGGCCGACGTCGGCCTTGATGCCTTCGCGCTGGTCGAGCGGGGTGCGCAGCGTGACGGCCTGCGGAAGGCCATTCTGAAACGTCATGGTGAGGTCGCCCGTGTACCGCTCGACCGTCCGGCGAGGCCCCTCGCCCATCGTGCCGCCGAACCGGAACGAATGAGAGCCGGTGACGTAGGTCGCCGCGGCGGAGTAGGTCCGAAGCGTCGAGAAGTGATCCGCGGGGTTGGTCCCGACGATACCGCCCCACGCGGCGAACGTCTTGCCCGTCGTCTGCTCAGTGATCGCGTAGACGGTCGACCGGGCGACCGCGGCGGTGTCGAACACCTTTTCGTCGATGCCGGTGACGGACGGCTGATACAGCTCCGTGTACTCCTGACTGTAGATGGAGAAGCCCGCTTCGAGCAACAGCCGGTTCGTCTGCGTGCGGGTCCATTTCGAGACCGACACGTAGCTGGTCGGGGTGACCTGCACCGCGCTCGCGTCCGGCGTCACGTTGGCGCTGATGCCCCAGTGGTTGCGGTACTTGCTCTGGTCGTCGTGGTAATACGAGAGCTTGTCGCTCCCGCTCATCTGCCAGGTCAGGCGGCCCGACCGGCTCACGATGTGGCCGTCGTCGACGCCGGGTCGCGTCAGATCGGCGGAGTAGCGATACGGTGAGGGATCCGAGTCGAAGTAGCTGTCGACCACTGTCTTTTCGACGCCCCAGTGGCGGAAGGTCCCCTGGAACCAGAGCCGGTCCCGCAGGATTGGGCCACCAATGGACGGATTGACGTCCCAGATCTTCTGGATCTCGCTGACGTTGCTGATCACGTTGTTGACGTTGTACACGCGACTGCCCGCGAGGTTGCTCCGGAGATTGGCGGCTTGCCAGCCCTCGCCCGAGTAGTTGCCGACCACCGAGCCGCGGAACAGGTTGCCGCCGTCCTTGGGCACCATGTTGATGCGCACGCCGCCCTGCGCCATCTCGGCCGAGTCGGCGCCGGTGACGTAGCTCAGCTCGTTGAAGCTCCCGTCGTTCCAGTACACCCCGCTGTACGAGCCGTTCGCCTCGAGGTTGTTCAGCCGCATCCCGTCGATCGTCATCACGGCGTCGTTCGAGCCGCGCAACTGGAGCGGAGACTGCTGCATGCCGCCGGAGCCTCCGACGTCGCGTGACAGCGCGCCGCCGCCGCCGAGCGACAGGCTGGTTCCAGGGATCATGATCCCGACTGCCTGGATGTTGCGGGCCGTCGGGATGACGTCGAGCACCTCGCGTGTCATCACGGTGCGCTGTGTGATGCTCTGCGTGTCGACGATTGGGGACTCGCCCGTGACCGTGATGGTCTCCTCGAGCGCGCCGACCTTCAGCGCGGCGTTGACGGGCGCGGTGAAGTCCGATGTCAGCTCGATCCCTTCACGGCGGACCACGCTGAAGCCGGCCACCGCGAAGGTGACGGAATACATGCCGGGGCGCAGGCGTTCGATCTTGTAGAGGCCGGCGCCGTCGGTCACCGCGGATCGGACTTTCTCGATCAGCGCGGGGCTCGAGACTTCAACGGTCACGCCTGGCAGCACGCCGCCCGACGCGTCCTTGACGATGCCCGCGATGCTGCTCGTCTGCGCCGCCGCAGCCGCCGGCCACAGTAGAACACAGACCAGGGTCATGACGATTCGCAAGGCCAATCCGATGCGCATGGCAAGCTCCCTCGCTGACTGTTTATCGCGTTGAGTGCACCCCGCGCCTACCGACCGGTCGTTTAGTTGGCGGAGCATAGCACTGGCGGGGCCGGCTGACAATCGGACGGACATCACTGGCCAGACGCGGTGTATGCCCCTGAAGACGTTCACGGTCGATCGGGCAGCCGCACGACCTGTCAAGTTGACGGCGGATTACCCGGCGAGGTATCAACGAGCACTCCACGCCATGCCTGCAAAACCGGCCGCCGCCCCGCGCCTCAACACGAAACGAGCGGAGATGTGCCGCACCGCCGCCGCACTTTTTCGCGATCGGGGCTTCGATGCCACGTCGGTAAGCGACATCGCCCGCGCCCTGGGCATGACCAAGGCCGGCCTCTACCACTACTTCAGGAGCAAGGAGGAGCTCCTGCTCGAGATCATGATGTTCGGCCTCGACCGCGTGCGCGACGAGGTCATCGTGCCCTCGCGAGCCATCGCGGATCCCGAGGAGCGGCTTCGCCAGATCGTGCTTCGGCACGCCCGGATCGCGACGCGCGCTCAGGGCGCCGTCGCCAGCTTGACCGACGAAACACGCGCGCTGCCGACACCGGCGCGAAAGAAGGTCGAGGAACTGCAGCGACAGTATTTCGATCTGCTCCGAGAGACGCTGGTGGACATCGAGGCGGCCGGCCGGCTACGGAAGGTCGATCGCACTGTCGCGGCATTCAGCGTGATCGGCATGATTCTCTGGCTGCCCCGGTGGTTCCGGCACGGTGGCCGCCTGACCACCGAGCAGGCCGCGACGGAGATCGCGAACCTGGCGCTCGCGGGCCTCCTGCGACCGCAGGGGCAGGACCGCGCGGCTCGATCCAAGGGCAGCGCCAAGGCCAAGCGGGTGAAGTCCACCAACCGACCGACCGGTCGCCGCACCGCTTGACATCCGCACGGCGCCTGTCCACTATGAGCGCGCACCACGCCCGCGCCGAGTGGCGGGCGACTGGAGGACGCGCGTGGGCCGAGGGTTCAGTGGACTGACGGGCGTTGCCGTGGCCGGCATCGCCGCTGCGGCTGGCGCGTTGATCACGGCGTTCGCCCTCCCGCTCGCGGGACAGGGTCAACCGCAAACCGCCGCGTACCGCGCCCCGCGCCCCGCCGATGGCAGGCCAGACCTGAACGGTATCTGGCAGACCATGAGCGGAGCCAACGACGACCTCGAAATCCACATGGCGCGACCGGCGCTTGCACTTCGACCCGGACCGTACGGACCCGTGCCGGCGACCGCCGTCCTCGCCCTCGGCGCCGTTGGCGCCGTCCCGCCTGGCCTGGGCGTCGTCGAGGGCGGACCGATCCCGTACAAGCGGGACGCGCTCGCGACCAGGAAGGACAACCAGGCGCACTCGCTCGAACGCGACCCGGAAATCAAGTGCTACCTGCCCGGCGTGCCACGCGCCTCCTACATGCCGCATCCCTTCCAGATTCTGCAGAGTGCGAGCGCGCTGACGTTCGTCTATCAGTACGCGGGAGCCGTGCGGAATGTCCTGATGAAAGACCCCGGACCGGCCCCCGTCGATTCCTGGATGGGCCAGTCGGTCGGCCGGTGGGACGGCGACACGCTCGTCGTCGACGTGACCGGATTCAACGACTCGAGCTGGTTCGATCGATCCGGCAACTTTCACAGCGACGCGCTGCACGTGGTCGAACGCTACACCCGGACGGCGCCGGACGTGATCAGCTACTCGGCGACGATCGAAGACAGCAACGTGTTCACCCGTCCCTGGACCATCAGCATGCCGCTCTACCGCCGCCTCGAGAAGAACGCGCAACTGATGGACTTCAAGTGCGCCGAGTTTGTCGAAGAGTTGCTCTACGGCAAGTGGCGAAAGACGCCGCTCGCGCCCTAGCGCGAAGGCTGGAGACTGCCCATGCGGAATCGACTGCTCACCGTGGCCGGGTTGCTGGGAGTGGCCGTGACTGTCGGCATCACGCCGGCTCGCCTGACCGGACAGTCACCTGCTGTCGCGCGACCGGCGACGACCGCAGCCGCCTCGTCAATCCCTCGCATGCCCGATGGACATCCCGATCTGCAGGGGATGTACGACCTGGCGACGCTGACACCCATCGAGCGGCCCGCCGGGATGGCGGCCGTGCTGACTCCGGCGGAAGCTGCAAAGCTCGAAGCGCAGGTGGCCGCCCGCCGCAAAACCGCCGACGACCCGAGCACGGCCGACCGGACCGCGCCCCCGGTCGGCGGTGACGGATCAACAGGCGCCGCCGGCGGCGTCGGCGGCTACAACAACTTCTGGCTGGATCCGGGGTCGTCCTATACGGTCATCAACGGGCAGAAGCGATCGTCGATCGTCGTCGATCCACCCACCGGCCGCGTGCCGGCGATGACGGCCGAGGCGCGGGCGCGCCTGCTGGCCGGGCGCACGGTGCGCACCTCGGATCAGACGCAGCGCGAAAACGATCCGGGTCTCGAGCCCCCGGGCTCGTACGACAATCCCGAGCAGCGTCCTCTCGGCGAGCGGTGCCTGCTCGCCTTCGGTTCCTCGTCCGGCCCGCCGGCGCTGCCGACCTACTTCTACAACAACCTCCACCAGATCGTGCAGACCCGCGACTCGGTGATGATCCTGACCGAGATGGTCCACGACGCCCGCATCGTGCGCATGAACGCGGAGCACCTGCCGTCGAGCGTTCGGAAGTGGAACGGTGATTCGGTCGGCCGGTGGGAGGGCGACATCCTCGTGGTCGATACGACCAACTTCACCGACAAGACCCGTTTCCGCGGCGCCACCGAGAACCTGCGCGTGGTCGAGCGCTTCACCCGCCTCGACGCCAAGACCCTTCTTTACCGGTTCACCGTCGAGGATCCCGCAACGTGGGCCACCCCGTGGACGGGTGAATACGCCTGGCCGGCCACGACCGACCAGATCTACGAGTACGCGTGCCACGAGAACAACTACGCGCTCGAAGGCATCCTGCGCGGCGCGCGATTCCGCGAAGCCGAAGCGGCGAAGAAGCGGTAGAGAGCCGACCCGGGAGAATGAGGTGATCGCGATGACGTTTCGACACGCACTGGCGAGTGTCGGCTTGATCCTGGTGGCGGCCGCGCCGGTGGCTGCGCACCATGCCTTCGGGGCCGAGTTCGACCCGAACAAGCCGCTGCTCCTGAAAGGCAAGATCACCAAGGTCGAATGGGTGAATCCGCACGCGTGGATTCATCTCGAAGTCTCCAAGCCCGACGGCAAGACAGAGGTGTGGATGATCGAGGGCGGTTCACCAAACTCTCTCCTGCGGCGCGGCGTCACGAAGGCCTCGCTCACCGTCGGGACCGAGCTCATCGTCGACGGGTATCAGGCGCGTGACCACACGCTGATGCGCGCCAACGGGCGCAACGTCACCCTCACCGATGGACGCAAGCTGTTCCTGGGCTCGTCGGGCACCGGCGCGCCGATCGATGGCGCCGATGCCTCCGAAGGAGGCCGGCGAGGGGCGGGAGCCCGCTGAGGGAGCAGAAACCGGGGAGACGATTTCAACGCATCGCGACGGTAAGAATTGGCGATCACACTCCCGACCGGTCGGTTGGAGACGGGTCGCGCGGCGTCCGGAGACGCGCACGGGCGCCCTGGGCCCCTATCGCCGTGCGGTTGTCGATGTCGGCACCGGGCCTTCGACGGTGTAGGTGAAGAACCCGATCATCATCTCTTCCCAGGTCTGATCACCCCACCGGACAGTCGCCGTCGGGTCGGGATTGGCCCGATTCGCGGCGGAGTTGTCGAAGTGAGCGCTGACGTGGAGCTTCGACCCTTTCGGCATCACGAGAGGCTCGGCCAGCCAGTAGTCGGTCTGCCATCCGAAGTCGAACTTCGGCACGCGCAGGACGATTTCGCGACGGCCATCGGGATAGATGGCGGTGTAGGTCATGTCCTTGCCGCGCAGATGCATGTGGGGATGCATCGACCACACCTTCACGTCCTCTGAAAACGTCGCCACCGACTCGACCTGATGATTCGCCGCTCCAGGCGGCAGCGCGAAGAGCGGGTTGGCAATGGAGCCCGTACGGACCTCGCGCGTCGGCGGCTGCTTGGCGAAGATCAGTCCGATCCTCGACCGATCGGTGCCGGGCGTGCCATTGGTCGTGTAGTGCACCTGGAAGATCAGCGTCGACCCGGCGGGGATGAACTTCGCGGTGCCTGGCGCGTGGACGGGCGCGTCCTCGCCGACCGCCCAGTTCACAATCATGTTGTCGCCACCGCGCCGGGTGGCAGGGGCTCCCGCCGCCGCGTCCGGTGCTGCCGCCTGCGCCCTCGGTACCCGTGGCGTGGGCGTCTGCCCGTCGGCGAAGATCGGGGTCACGGTGACGACGTTGGGACGGGTGCTCCGCTGCGGCTCTCGGACTGAGACGATGATGTGGTGCACGTGGGCGCGGTCGCCGGCCCGCACTTCGCCGGCCTGCATCCACTTGTCCTCGGTGAAACCGGTCGGCACTTCGAAATACTGATAGTCGATCGTTCCCCGGGCGGGAATCTGGTAGTCGCCCGGCATCGTGAACACGACGTCGGGCGTCCCGATCTGCCAGCCCTCCGGGAATTTTGGCAGCGCCGGCAACTCGGTGGGATTCCCCTCCCGCGCGCCCGCCCCGGCCCACGCGACGATCGTGTCAATCTCCGACTGCGTCAGGCTCTGTTCGTTGCGGAATCTGCCGTGCTGCCGGTCCGCGTGCCACGGCGGCATGACGCGCGAGCTGACCTTGTCGCGAATCGACGCGACCCAGGGCCGAACCTCCTGGAAGGTGATGAGCGACATCGGCGCCACTTCGCCCGGCCGATGGCACGTCACGCATTTCGTGTAGAAGATCGGCGCCACATCCTTACTGAAGGTGGGTGCGGTAGCCGCCGCGGCGGGGGTTTGAGCCTGAGGCGTCGCATCCACCGTGACGACCGCAGCGATGCCCAGCCAGGCGCCGGCGACAACGGCCAGCGCAATCCCGCGAGTAAGGATGATCCGTGCGCGTCTCATGACAGCTCCTCGACAGGAGCGGTCAGCCGCATCCTGCACACCTACCGACCGGATGGTCGGTCAGTCACGGAGTGTACGCCTCGAGGTGGTTCCACTGCAACCCAGGGCGTGGCGGGGTTGTGCGACCCTCGCGTTCACGCCTTTCGGGCGAAGTAATCGATCACGGCGGCGGCGGCCTTGGCGCCCACCACCGAGGCCAGTTCCTCGCGAGTCCCGCGGCGCACGCCGGCGAGGCTGCCAAACCTCGTGAGCAGTGCCCGCCTCCGCCGCGCGCCGATGCCCGGAATCTGATCGAGCTCCGAACGCAGGTCGCGCATCGACCGCGCCTTGCGGTGAAACGTCACGGCGAAGCGGTGCGCTTCGTCGCGAATCCGCTGGATGAGGAGCAGGGCCGGATCGTTCTCCGCCAGCACCACGGGCTCGGCACGATCTCGCGTGAAGAGGAGCTCTTCCTTCTTGGCAATGCCCACCGCCACCAGGTTCGCCAGACCGATTGACGCCAGCCCGTCGTACGCCGCGGAGAGCTGCCCCTTGCCGCCATCGATGACGATGAGATCCGGGAACGGACCGCCAGCCTCGAGGACCGCGCGATATCGCCGCTGCACCACCTCACGCATCGCCGCGAAGTCGTCGGAACCGAAAGTGGGCTTTGGGCTTTGGGCTCTCGGCTCTAGGCTTTCGGCTTCAGGTTCTCCGTTTTGGAAGTTGGGAGTTGGCCTCAGGTTCAGGTTGGGAGTTGCCAGTCCTCTAATCCGGAATTTCCTGTACTCGTTCCTCTTCATCCGCCCGTCCTCGCACACCACCATCGCGGCGACCGTTTCACTGCCCTGAATGGTCGAGATGTCGAAGCACTCGATCCGGCGCGGCATCGACGGCAGGCCCAGCGCGCTGCGCAGCGTTTCCAGCGCCTCGAAGTGCGAAGCCGTGATGGCGTTGAACCGCGTCCGATAGGACAGCTCGGCGTTGCGAGTCGCCAGTTCCACCAGCGCGCGCTTGTCGCCGCGCTGAGGCACGTGAATCTTGACTCGCCTGCCGGAGCGGCTCGACAGCCACTCTTCCATCGCCTCCACGTCCTCGATCTCCACCGGCAGGTTGATCTCCGAGGACGGCACACGCAGCTCGTAGAACTGACCGACCGCCGTATGCATCACATCGGCGTCACCGTCGGCGATCGCACCCGGGTCGCTCGTCATCTCCACGCGTTCGACAACCCGGCCGCCCCGAATCTGAAACACCTGGATCGCGACGCCGCTCGGGCCGATCTTCAGGCCGAACACGTCCCGGTCGCCGAGTCCCGCGGTCGCGACCTTCTGCTGCCGATCCCGGAGCGTCTGCACCGTGCGCATGGCGTCGCGCAGCTGCGCCGCCTCTTCAAACCGCTCGCCTTCGGACGCCGCCGCCATGCGGCCGCGCAACGTCTCCACCAACTCGTCGTTGCGTCCTTCGAGCAGCAGCCTGGTGCTGACCACCGCCACTCCGTACTGCTCCTGCGAGCAGATCTCGGCGACGCACGGCGCGATGCACCGCTTGATGTCGTACTCGAGGCACGGCCGCGGGCGCTGTCCGGTGATGACCTCGTTGCACGACCGGAGGCCGAACAGCCGGTGCGCCAGCGTCATCGTCCGGCGAGCGAGCTTGGCCGGCAGGAACGGACCGGCGTAGAAGTCGGCGCCCTTCTCGACGGCGCGGGCGACGAGGACCCGCGGGAACGCCTCGCCCGTGGTCAGACGCAGATACGGGTAGTTCTTGTCATCGCGCAGAAGGATGTTGTATTTAGGCGTGCGCTGTTTGATCAGGTTGTTCTCGAGCGCGAGCGCCTCCATTACCGAGTCGGTAATGATGACCTCGAGGCGGGCGATGTCGTCGAGGAGGGCGTCGTGACGGGGGCTCATGCCGTGGGCGCCGAGATAGCTGCGCACGCGGTCGCGCAGCGAGCGCGCCTTGCCGACGTAGATCGTCTCGCCGGCGGCGTCGCCCCACAGATACACCCCGGGCTGCTCGGGCAAACGCGCGATCTGATCCTTGAGGTCGTGAACAGGCATGAGCTACGATGGTGAGTTCACTTACGATGCGAACCCTTAATTGTAGCCATCAATGACGTTGACCGGCTTCATCGGCGCCGTATGCATGTTCCCGCTGCGGGCGATCATCGCCGCCAGCGTGGCGCTTGGCATCCACCCGAACATGCTCACGCTCATTGGCGTGCTGATCAACGTGGTGGCCGCCGTCGCCCTCGGATTCGACCACTTCCTTCTGGCGTTCGTCATCATGATTGTCGCGAATATCTTCGACTTCATCGATGGCAAGGTGGCGCACATCACCAACACCGTGTCCCGCTTCGGCGCCTTCTGGGACTCCACACTCGATCGCTTCTCCGACATCGCGCTGTTCCTGGGCCTCATCTACCTGTACGCCGATCTCCGCCGTACCGACTACGTCATGGTGGCGTCGCTGGCGATGATGTTCTCGATCATGACGAGCTACGCGCGCGCCCGCGCCGAATCGCTCATCGAGAAATGCGAAATCGGTTTCATGGGGCGCCCCGAGCGCATCGTCTTGTTCTTGATCGGCGCGCTATTCAATCGGATGGCGGCCGTGCTGTGGGTGATCCTCGTCCTGGCGATCGTTGCCGTCGCCAACCGCGTCCACTATACGTATCTCGCACTCAACAACAAGCCGATCCCGACTGGCTCGAACGTCGTGAGCCGCATCTTCTGGCGCGCGTTCTTCTGGCACGACGAGCGCGCGACGCTGCCCTACGACCTCTGGGTGATCGCGATCCTCGCCTTCATCCTGCTGACGCCCCCGGATTGGCTTGGCGACCCGACGGCTACCGGGCTCGGCGTCTGGGCATTCCTGAAGTAGCCGGTTCCATGTTCCAGGTTCCAGGTTCCAGGTTCGTGTTCCGAGCTCCGCTTCTGGGTTCTGAGCTCCGGGTTCACCGTTCGCGCGGGATGACCCCGGCCACGAGCCCGAACGCCCGGAACATCGAACCCCGAACATCGAACGCCGAACTGGAACCTCGAACACGAACCCGGACCGTGGAACCGGGAACCGGGAACTGATGTCGATGTCGACGGACTCCGATGAAGCCGCGCGAGCGCTCGAGGCCCTCAAGGACTTCGGCCCCGTTCTGGCGATCAAGCTGTACCGTCTGACGCTCGAACCGGCGCCGGCGGTCCCATTGCTGCCCTGCCTCGACCATGAGGCGATGCTCCATGAGGGGATCACTCCGCACGCGGCCGCCTACGTGCAGGACGCCGCCTCCGGCGATTTGCACGAGCTCGTCTTCATCCCTGCGAAACACCGCATCGAGGTCGACACCGTTTCGACGTGGGGTGAGTGCTCGACGGACTCGCACCAACGGCTGCTCGCCACGATCGCGGAGCGCTTCCGCAACTACCGTGTGCACGTGCAGGGACCGTCGTGGTGGCGCGGCGAACGCCGGGTGGCGCATGCCTGCCGGGCGCAAGTGTCGCTGCGCGACGTGCTGCTGGGGAAAGATACCGCCACGGTGAAGGCGAACATCGATCGCCTCCACACCATCGGCTCGCTGATGGAGAAGCAATCACGTGTGGCGTCGTGGGGCGTGCGCACAGTGACCGGACCGCTGCTCGCCGCGGCCGGCGTGGTGCTCTTCCTGGTGTTCGGATCCCTGACCGCCACTCTCGGTGAGAGCGTCGTGACGGTGCTGCGGTACTCCCTGATCAGCCTGCTCGGCGGAGTGTTCCTCTACTACGGCCTGAAGGCCGTGCAGCTCACGGCGATGTCCAATCGTGTATGGAAACGGACCGCGGAGTACAACCTCATCCTCGCGGAGAGGAGAAGGCTGGGAACGTAGACCTGGTTCGTGGTTCGCGGTTCGTGGTTCGCGGTTCGTGGTTCGCGGTTCGTGGTTCGCGGTTCGTGGTTCGCGGTTCGCGGTTCTTGGTCGTGCGAAGGGTTGGGCCGTTTCGACCTCCAGATTACGAACCAAGAACCAGACTACCCCGCCTTCCTCTTCTTCGCCCCATTCGCCGCGGCCTTCGCCTTCGTCACCGGCTTCTTGATGATCGCCTTCGCGGCCTTCTTCTTGTCTCCACTCACCGAATCGAGACTTCGGCGCAGCGCTTCCATCAGATCGACGACCTTGGGCGGCTCCTGCTCCTCCGGCGCCACGATCTCTTCACCCGCGATCTTCGCGTCGATGATCTTCCGCAGCCCTTCCTTGTAGTCGTCCTTGTAGTCCTTCAGGTTCAGCTCGCCATCGAAGGTCGAGATCACCTGCTTGGCGAGCTTCATCTCTTCGGGCTTCACCTTCGCCGGCAGGGAGCTCAGCTCCTCGATCTGATCGATGCTGCGGATCTCGGCATCGTGATGCAGCGTGTACATCACGAGTCCCTTCTTCTTCGGCTTGATGGCCACGAGGTACTCGCGTCCATACAACGCCACTTTGCCGATGCCGGCTTTGCCCGCCATCCCCTCGCGCATCACGGCGAAGGCCGATGCCGCCATCGGGCCGTCGGGCGCCAGGTAGTACGCCTTGTCGACGTAGATCGGATCGATCGCCGATTCGTCGGTGAACTGCGACAGGTCGATGACGCGCGTCGACTCGACGCGGACCTTCTGCAGGTCTTCCTCCTCGACGACGACGTAGCGGCCCTTTTCGAACTCGTAGCCTTTCGCCAGCTCCGCATTCGACACCTCGCGCTCGCAGTGCGGGCACCAGCGCTTCTGCTGAATCCGCGTCTGGCACTCGGCGTGGAGCTGGTTGAATGACAGCGTCGCCGCCGATTCCGTCGCCGGGAACACTTTGATCGGGATGGTGACCAGGCTGACCTTGAGGTAGCCCTTCCAAGTCGGACGTGGTGGCATAACGGCCATTATCGGTTCAAACGGTTCAATTAAACAGAATCCTCGCCGTCCCGGCTGCCCAGGTTGAGGCCAGCGCCTCCGATTTGGATGTCGTGCGCCTTGATTCGGTCCCGGAGGACCCGGCGGGCCGCCCCATAGTGCGGCCCGGGGACCTCGAGCCGGCGGGCGATGCTGTGGCCGTGCGAGATGAGAATCAGCGTCACCGCCCCCTCGTCCTTCCACGACACGGCCGAGATCTGCGACCAGGGCATGAAGCCGCTGTCGGACCAGACGCCCGCCTGATAGAACCCGCGCCCGATGCGGGCGGCCAGCGGGAACAGGCACATGTAGTAGATGAACATCATCGCCTCGCCGAACAGCGAATATGGCGGGCGTTTCAGGAGGATTTCGACCACGATCAACAGGCCGAGGATCACCCCGAGCAAGAGACTGATCGCGTAGTAGCGGGGCTTCGGACCGGCCCACACGAGGAGCGTGAACCGCTTGGCGCGGTGATAGCGCACGAGCTCAACGGCCACCTTGATGTTGGCAACGAGAAAACCGAGGCCGAAGAGCAACAGCAGCCGCGGCGCCAGCCAGGCGAACCAGGGAATCAGGGCCTCCGAGTCCATCGGACGATGTCAGGTCAGGAGGCCTGCCAATTGGGGTCCGCGACCGGGGCACGGACCCGCGTCGTCTGAACCGCGGGCGGGTCGTTGGCGAGGAGCGGATCGAAACATCGCCGGCACCGGGCCTCGTACATCCCCTGCGCCCCCACGAGGACGCGATCGCCGCTCGCCACGAGGCGCTGCGTATGGTTGGCCGGGTTGCCGCACACCATGCAGATGGCGTGGGTCTTGGTGATGTATTCGGCGATGGCCAGCAGCTGCGGCATCGGCTCGAACGGCTTGCCCAGGTAGTCCTGGTCGAGGCCGGCAACGATCACGCGCAGCCCGCGGTCGGCCAGCGCGCTGCAGATGGCCGGCAGCTCCTGGTCGAAGAACTGCCCTTCGTCGATGCCGACGACCTCGGTTTCGCCCTCAATGGCGTCGATCAGCTGCCGCGAGGTTTCCACGGCCCGCGACTCGATGCGCATCTCGCCGTGAGACACGATGTGATCGTCGGAATAGCGGGTATCGATCGCGGGCTTGAAGACCTGGACTTTCTGGCGGGCGATGCGCGCACGTCGCAGGCGGCGAATCAGCTCTTCGCTCTTGCCGCTGAACATGCTGCCGACGATGACTTCAATCCAGCCTTGGATAGGCTGGCGGACGACATCCATTTGATTCAACCACGAAGCCCACGAAGAATACGAAGGTCGCGAAGAACGAAACCTAATAGCATTTCGTGTCCTTCGTCGCCTTCGTGCCTTCGTGGTTAGGTCACGCGCGCGACAAGTATTCCCCAGTTTCGGTGTTGACGCGAATCAGATCGCCCGGGTTCACAAACGGCGGCACCTGCACCACGAGGCCGGTCTCGAGCGTGGCCGGCTTGACCTGGTTGCTGGCGGTGGCGCCCTTGATGCCGGGCACGGTGTCCATCACCTTGAGGTCCACAGCCTGTGGCAGCTCGATGCCCACCGGCTCCTCGCCGTAGAACTCCACCTCGATCGTCATTTCGGACTTCAGGTAGTTCACCGAGTCGCCGAGCGCCTCGCTCATGATGTGGATCTGTTCGTACGAGACGACGTCCATGAAGTGATAGGTCTCGCCCTCGTGGTAGAGATACTGCATTTCGCGCTGCTCGAGCGTGGCGCGATCGAGCGTATCTTCCGAGCGCAGCTTCTGATCCGACATCGCGCCGTTGCGGATGTTGCGCAGCTTCACGCGCACGAACCCGCGCAGGTTGCCGGGGGTCACATGCTGGAGCTCGAGAACCCGGAACAGGTCCTGGTCAACCTTGATGAGCATGCCCTTCTTGAGACGCGTTGCTTGTATGGACGCCATAATTGAATCCGTAGATCCTCGAGATCGTAGCACAGGGCTTACCCGCGCCTCTTCGTGGTACGATTTCCCCGCATGGCGTTCGCGCGCTGGGATCCGATTCGCGACCTGCTCGCCATCCAGCAGCGCCTGGACCGTTTCGCGCCAGGCCCTGCCGGCTGGAGTCCGCCGGTCGATCTCCTCGAAACGGCCGATCACTACATCATCACGGCAGAACTGCCCGGCGTTCACCGGGAGGATCTGCACATCTCGATGCATGACGAGGGCCGGATCACGCTCTCGGGCGTGCGGCGCGAGCGCGCGCAGGCATACGAGCAGTATCACCGGGTCGAGCGCGGACACGGCAGCTTCAGCCGCACATTCCAGTTGCCGATCCCCGTCGATGCCGATCGCATCACAGCGGATCTGCGCGACGGCGTTCTCACGGTGACCTGCCCCAAGGCCGCCGACACCGCCTCGCGCCGCATCCACATCACCTAAGCCACATCATGAATCGACGATTGATCTCCGCAGCGCTCCTGCTCGCGTGCTTTGCCGCGGGCGTGCTCGTGGCCGGACGGTTCCGCGACGCGACCGAGGCGGTGGCGCAGGCACCGGCCGGGAGAACGGCGGTCACCGCGCCGGGGCCCACCGCGGCTGCCGGCACGCTCACCGACTTCAGCCGCATCGCCGAGCGAACGATCCCTGCCGTGGTGAACGTCCAGGCGCGGCAGATCGTCCGCCGCATGGTCCCGCGCGATCCGTTCTTCACGTTCTTCGGCGACCCCGGTGACGTCTACGGGTCGCGGCGCGGCGTCGAGAACAGCCTGGGCTCCGGCGTGATCGTCAGCGGCGACGGCTACATTCTCACGAACAACCACGTGGTCACCGGAGAAACCAGGCCTGTCACCATCGAGCAGCTCGATGTCACGGTGGTGCTCGCCGACAAGCGGGAGGTGCCCGCCAAGGTCATCGGCGTGGACACGGCGACGGACCTCGCCCTGCTCAAGATCGACGCGAAGGATCTCCCCACCATGCCGTGGGGCGATTCCTCGAAGCTGAAGGTCGCGGAGTGGGTCCTGGCGATCGGCAATCCGTATCAGCTCAGTCAGACCGTCACCCTCGGCATCGTCTCCGCGGTCGGGCGGACCAATCTTGGCGTGTCGACCTACGAAGACTTCGTGCAGACCGACGCCGCGATCAATCCCGGCAACTCAGGCGGCGCGCTGGTGAACGGCCGGGGAGAGCTGGTCGGCATCAACACCGTCATCTTCAGCCAGAGCGGCGGCTACCAGGGCATCGGGTTCGCCGTGTCGAGCAACCTGGCGAGGCGGGTCGTGAACGATCTTCAGCAGTACCAGGAAGTCCGTCGCGGGTCGATTGGCTTGGGACCGGATAATCTCGTGACCGTGACGACGAGGATTGCGGCCGAGCTCACGCTCCCGGATACGCGAGGCGTCCTGATCTACTCGATGAGCAGGAGCTCGCCCGCCTACCAGGGCGGCTTGCTGCCCGGCGACGTCGTCGTCGGCTTCAACGGCACGCCTGTCGAGGATCCCGGACATTTCGCGCGCATGGTGTCGGACGCGCGGATCGGGAGCACGGCGACGGTCGGCGTGATCCGCGAAGGCAAACGCGTCGAGCTGAAGATTGCCGTCGCGCGCTTGACGAATCGCTGATACCAATCGGATGCCTGCCAACTGGCCGGAACTGACGCTGGCACTGGCGCTGGTGGTCGTGGCCGCGTACCTCGTCGCGGACTTCGTCTCCCGCCGTGTGGAGTCGGTGCTCCGTACGATCGTCCCCGAGGAGCGCGGGCATCTACTGGTCGAGAGCCCGCGCGCGGTCGTGCGGACGCTGATCTTCCTCATCACGGCCGCGGCGCTCTCGATACCGGCGTTGCGACTGGTGGGCTACCGGTCGCTCTTTCGCAATCCCGAAGCCTTCACGGAATGGGTGCTGAGCGCGGGCCTGCGGATCGCGGTGATCGCGGTGGCGGCCTACATCATCATCCGCGTCGGCACCGCTGCCGCGCGCCGGTTCGAGCGCGCGATGTCGGCCGGCACCGGCCTCAACGTCATCGAGCGAACCAAGCGCGCCCGGACGCTCGGACGCCTGCTGCAGAGCACGCTGGTCGCCGTGGTCGTGGTCATCGCCGGGTTGACGGTGCTCCGCGAGCTGGGCATCGACATCACGCCCGCGCTCACCGGCGCCGGGATCGTCGGCCTGGCGGTCGGCTTCGGCGCGCAAACGCTGGTGCGCGACGTCATCTCAGGCTTCTTCCTCATCCTCGAGGACCAGGTGCGCGTGGGCGACGCGGCGGTCGTCAACGGGCAAGGTGGCATCGTGGAGGCCGTCAACCTGCGCACCATCGCGCTCCGCGATGAAGAGGGGACGGTCCACGTCTTCCCCAACGGCGAGGTGAAGACGCTCGCCAACCGCTCGAAGGACTTCGCCTACTACGTCATCACGGTCGGCGTGAGCTGGGACGAGGACCCGGACCGCGTGGCGGAGGCGATGACAGCGGCGGCTGAGACGCTACAAACAGATCCGGAAATGCGGGTGCACATCCTCGAGCCGCTCGAGGTATACGGCGTCGACGGGTTCGAAGCCGCACACCTCGTGCTCAAGGCACGCATCAAGACGGTACCGATGAAGCAGTGGGTCGTGGGACGCGAGCTGCGGAAGCGGATCGCCAGGATCTTCAGGGAACGCGGGATTCGGGTGGCGGGAACTCAGGTTGTGCAGATTGCGACTCAGAAACGAGACACGGCTTCATAGGCAGTGTTTGAGTTTTGCGTTTTGAGCCTTGAGTTACTTCCGAAGCTACACCCCGTGCCCGTAGCCCGATTCCTGAATCGGGTGATGCGACGCGGCTGAGGGCGTGTCGAACGGATCGATCGCGTCGTGTACGGCGCCGTGGCCGGGGCGACGCGCGTTCACCGCGATGCGGACGTCCTGATCGGTCAGGATCTTCTTGTCGTCGGCGATCACCATCAGTGCGCGATACACCTCGATCAGCTCCTCGCCCTCGATCTGGATGCCCAGGTCGGCGCAGCGGCGCTGCACGGCATGGCGGCCTGAGTGCTTGCCGAGCACGAGGGGATTCCACGGCGCGCCCACGTCCTCGGCGCGCATGATCTCGTAGGTACGGCGGTCCTTCAGCATCCCGTCCTGGTGAATGCCGGCTTCATGGGCGAACGCATTGCGCCCGACGACGGCCTTGTTCACCTGGACGCTCTGGCCGGTGAGCTGCGTCAGCATCTCGCTCGTCGGGTAGATCTGCGTGGCCTCGACGCTCGTGGTGTACGGCATCCGGTCGGGCCGGATCCGGAACGCCATGACGATCTCTTCGAGCGCGGCATTCCCCGCCCGCTCACCGATCCCGTTGATCGTGCACTCCACCTGGCGGGCGCCGCCCTGCACCGCCGCCAGCGTGTTGGCGACCGCCAGCCCGAGGTCGTCGTGGCAGTGGGCGCTGAACACGACGGTGTCGGCGTTGGCCACTCGCTCGCGAATCCGGCGAAAGAAATCCAAGGTCTCGTCCGGCGTGCTGAAACCAACCGTGTCGGGCAGATTGATCGTCGTGGCGCCGACGGCAATCACGGCGTCAACGACGCGGCAGAGGAAATCGAAGTCGCTTCGCGTGGCGTCCTCGGCCGAGAACTGCACGTCGAAGGTGTGATGACGCGCGTAGCGCACGGCATCGACGGCCGCCTCGAGGCACTGCTCGCGCGTCATGCGCAGCTTCGCCTGGAGGTGCAGGTCGGACGTGGCGATGAAGGTATGAATGCGACCCTGCGCGGCCGGCTCGATGGCCCACGCGGCGCGCTCGAGATCGGCGCGGTGGCAGCGGGCCAGGCATGCGATGATGGGGCGGCGGATCTCGGTCGCAATCTGGCGCACGGCATCGGCATCGGCCGGCGACGCGATGGGAAACCCGGCTTCGATGATATCCACGCCGAGCGCATCGATCTGACGCGCCAGCTGCACCTTCTCGGACGGCCGGAGCGAGAATCCGGGCGCCTGCTCGCCGTCGCGAAGCGTGGTGTCGAAGATGCGGACGTGCTCCATCGGATCCCCCCTGCCTGCCAGTAGACGCGACTGGCCAGGACAAAGTCAAAATGATAATTATTCTGTTTGAATTATGATCCCTTATGCTGAGCCGGTCTGACCGCTCAGCCTTTACAGCCGTGGAACTCAGCGAATTACGTGTCTTTCTGAAGGTTGCGACCGAACGGAGCTTCTCCCGGGCGGCCATGAAGCTGCACCGGACTCAGCCCGCCGTCAGCCAGTCCGTCAAGCGGCTGGAGGAGAGCGTCGGGGAGCGATTGTTCGATCGCGCCACCAAGGATGCCTCCCTGACCGATGCCGGGCGGCTGCTCCGGGACTATGCCGAGCGTCTCCTGCGCCTGTCCGAGGAGGCCGAAGGCGCCGTCCGCGATCTGCGCGACCTGCGGCGCGGGCGCGTCCTCATCGGCGCGAACGAAGCCTCGGTCCACGCCGTGCTACCGATCATCGCGCGCTTCCGGCAGGCACACCCGCTGGTCCATGTTGACGTGCGCCGCATCCCGGCGCGACAGGTGGGCGCGGAGGTCGCGCAAGGCAGCCTCGACTTCGGCGTCCTCACCTTTCAGCCCGCCGAGCCGGGACTCGGATCGATGGTGCTGGGACAGGACGAGCTGGTGATGCTCGTCCACCCGTCGCACGCGCTCGCGCACAGCAAGGAGGTCACGCTCTCCGAGTGCGCGCGCCAGACCGTGATCGCCCACAACGATCCGTCTCACGTGCGCGACCGTGTGTTGCGCCTGTTCGAGCAGCACCACATCCCGGCCAACATCCTCGTGTCGCTGCCGAGCCTCGAAGGGATCAAGCGCGCGGTCGCGATGCAGATGGGCGTCGCGCTGCTGCCGCGCCGCTGCGCCGAATCGGAGATCGCCCGCGGCGATCTGGTGGCGCTCGCCATGCCCGAGATTCGCCTGCGTCGTCAGGTGCGGTTGATCTTCCGCAAGGGCGGCGAGAAGTCTCACGCCTCGACGGCGTTCCTCGGGTTGCTCGACGACAAGAAGAAAGCGTAGTCAGAAACCGCTGACGTACGGCAGGCGGGCTGAGGCGGCGTTGACCTCGTCGTATCGATCGAGCAGCATCCCGGTCGTGTCCCACGCACCAGTGGCAAAGGCGTCGCGGACATTCGGCGGAATCGATACCGGACAGCGGACGTCCTCGGCTGCACACGTGCCCGCGGTGAGATCGATGCGAATCTCGGCCTGAGGACTCCGCTCAACGAGGTCCAGGAGCGTCCGCACGTCGACGCCGGACGCGGTCACGCAGGGCAACCCGATCATCACCGAGTTGCCGAAGAAGATCTCCGCGAACGACTCCCCCACCACCGCCTTGATGCCCCACCGCTGCAGCGCCTGCGGTGCGTGCTCGCGCGACGATCCGCACCCGAAGTTCGAGTTGACGATCAGCACCGATGCGCCCGTGTACCGGGCATCGTCGATCGCATGCTTCGTCGTCTTCCGGTCGTCCTCGAAGAGGTGATGCTCGAGCCCCTCGAAGGTGACGGCGCGGAGAAACCGCGCCGGCATGATGCGATCGGTGTCGATGTCGTCGCCGCGAAGCGGCAGGCCGCGTCCAGCAACGGCGGTGACCTTCAGCATCAGCCCACCAGCCTTCGCACGTCGGTGACTTCACCCGCGACCGCCGCGGCGGCCACCATCGCCGGACTCATCAGCAGCGTGCGTCCGGTGGGGCTCCCCTGCCGTCCCTTGAAGTTGCGATTCGACGAGGCGGCGCACACCTGATCGCCTTCGAGGCGATCCGGGTTCATGCCGAGACACATCGAGCAGCCGGCGCCTCGCCACTCGAAGCCGGCGGCGCGGAACGTGTCCGCGATGCCTTCCTGTTCGGCGGCGCGGCTCACCGATGCGGATCCAGGGACGACAAGCGCCTTGACGTGCGGGGACACATGACGCCCGCGGATGATGCGCGCGGCCTCACGCAGATCCGACAGCCGGCCGTTGGTGCACGACCCGATGAACGCGACATCCACTTTCATGCCGGCAATCGGCTGACCGGGGCGAAGCCCCATGTAGTCGAGTGCGTCGGTGACGGCCTGCTCGCCGCCAGGCGCGCCGGCCATCGGCACGCGACCGTCGATGCCGATCGATTGTCCGGGATTCACACCCCAGGTCACGACGGGCGTCAATTCCTCCGCCTTGATCTCCACCTCATCGTCATAGACCGCGTCCGGGTCGGAGGCGATCGTGGACCACCACGTCTTGGCGCGGTCGAAGGCGTCGCCGGTCGGGGCAAACGGCCGGCCTTCGATGTACTTGAAGGTCGTCTCGTCGGGATTCACGTAGCCGACGCGGGCGCCACCCTCGATGGACATGTTGCAGATCGTCATGCGCTCGTCCATCGACATCCGCTCGATGCCGTCGCCGGCATATTCGTACGCGTAGCCGGTGCCGCCGCGGACGCCGAGGCGCTGGATGATGGTGAGCACGACGTCTTTGGCGTAGACCCCTTTGGCCAGGTTGCCAACCAGCCGTATCCGCCGCACTTTGAGCGGCTCCAGGGCGAGACACTGCGACGCCAGCACGTCACGCACCTGCGAGGTGCCGATGCCGAATGCGACGGCGCCGAACGCGCCGTGCGTGGAGGTGTGGCTGTCGCCGCACGCGATCGTCATGCCCGGCTGCGTCAGCCCGAGCTCGGGGCCGATCACGTGGACGATGCCCTGCCGATCGTCCTCGAGGCCGGCGAACCGGATGCCGTAGTCGCGCACGTTGCGCTCGAGCGAGGCGATCATGTCCTCGGCCATCACGTCGATGAACGGCCGCGTCCGCTCACGCGTCGGGATGATGTGGTCAACGGTGGCGAACGTGCGATCGGGGCGCGCCACGCCCCACCCGCGGGCGCGGAGCTCGTCGAAGGCCTGCGGGGTCGTCACCTCGTGGACCAGGTGCAGGCCGATGAAGAGCTGCGTCTGTCCGGTTGGCAGCTGACGAACCGTGTGGAGGTCCCACACCTTCTGTAAGAGTGTTTTGCCCATTATTCGTCGGTGGAGTCTTTCATCGTAGCATGCGGCAACACTCGCCCTCTCGGGCCGGATACCGACCCATGACCGGCGATCCAACAGCGCCACGGGCGATCGGCCGCCTTCCGAATACCGATGCGCGGGCCCCACGAGACTCGTGCGGGAGTCAGGCCTCGGTCCTCGATCCACAGCGGGCCAGCCGTGAGATCCCGCAGGTTCTCCTTCATCGCGATGCCAAGCGCCTGGGTCAGGTTGCCTGGTCCACGACAGAGGTCGGCCTGCTTGACAGGACTCGTCCCAGCCGCGCGGCGCTCCGTCATCAGGGCGATGCCGTCGATCGGCTCCAGCGCGCGAATCAGCACAGCCGCCGGAGACCCCCTGGCCTCGGTCACCGCATTCACCAGATAGTGCATCCCGTAATTCAGATACACGTAGGCGATCCCGGGAGGACCGTAGAGCGGGGCGTTACGCGCGGTCGGCCCCGGCGCCGCGTGACAGGCCGGATCGTCCTCGCCGATGTAGGCTTCGGTCTCGACGATCATCCCCGCGGCGACTCCCGCACGCGTGCGATGTACGAGCACCTTGCCCAATAACTCTTCCGCGACGACGAGTGTGGGCCGGGCGTAAAACGAGCGACGCAACCGTCGGTCAGAGGGCAAGCGTGTGGCTGCAGGGATTCATGATCGCGACCGAAAGATCGGCGTGGGCCAGATCCGTGACGAGCGCCTCCGGAGCGTGGAATGCCGAGACCTGTTGCGGCTGACCCGCGGCGAGGTCGTGTATGAAGCCCTGATCACCGCGCCATGGCTGATGACCTCGCTCGTGGCGTGGCACCTGACGGCGACCGGACAACCCGCCTTTGCGGCGGTCGCACTCGTGGGAGCGTTCTTCTTCTTCCTCACCGGCCGAACTTCCTCTCCTACGACATGTTCCACCACGTGGAGCACCATCTGTTTCCCGCCGTGCCGACCTGTCGCCTTCCGGAACTGTCCCGACGGTTGGATCTGGTGGCCCCGCACTACAAGGACTTCAGCGTGTACTGACGGCCACCGGGACATTTGTCTCACATCCGGCCGCCCATTGTTGAGGCCATCCGGGACAAGGCGCCCATAGCGATCGCGTCGTGGCCGGCGCATTCTCCCTGCAGCACAGGATGCCATGCCGCGCACGACTGCGCGCTCGTCCAGGAGGCTTTATGACAGTCAGACGATCGACGATGCCACAGGTGTATTCCCTCATCGGCGCTGTCGTGCTCGCGAGCGTGTGGGTCTCCGCCGCACCAGCCCAAGATGCCCGTGCGCAGGCAGCGCACAATCACGGACCGACATCAGACCAGAAGGCGCCATCGAGCGACCTCGTCAAAGTTGTCCGGGAATCGACCGAGCGCTTCCGCGATGTCAGGGTGGCCGAGGCAGAAGGCTACGCGCTCCTCTTCGGATGTGTCAGCGGACCCGACTGGGGGGCGATGGGCCTTCACTTCGTGAACCTGTCGCTCGTCGGCGACGGCGAACTGGACGCAACGCGACCCGAGATCGTGATCTACGAGCCCCTGCCAGGTGGCCGCCTGCGGCTCATCGGCGCAGACTATCTTGTGTTTGCCGACGCTTGGCATGAGAAGCACGCGGAGACACCCCAGCTCATGGGACAGCTCCTGCATCTGTTCGAGAGCCCGAACCGCTTTGGGCTGCCGGCCTTCTACACGCTGCACGTGTGGGCCTGGAAGGACAACCCGAACGGCACGTTTGTGAACTGGCACCCAAAGGTCTCGTGCGATGCCTTCAGCAGCCAGACTCAATGAGCCGACGCGCGCACGTGTGGCAGAATTCGGGCATGCCCCGCCAGCGCACCATCGTACGACACGCGCGTGGCGAGCGCTGAGCAAACCGGCGGAGGACCTGAACTACTTCTTCGCCGCGCTGACGCCGCAGGCACTTCGTCTTCCGAGGCAGGGTTGGACCTTGTATCCCCGCCAGGTCGGGAGCTCACGGCCCCTTACCCTCGGATCGCCGCGAGGGCTCGACGATGACAGCTCGGCATGTGCCGACGCACAGGCGTTTCGTAGCGACGTCGCGCGGGTGCCTGTTCGCCTCTGGCGTTACGGCGACCGTGGACCGGCGCCCATCGTCGGCTTCGGCGTCCTCGGTCCGGCAGCATTCGAGCGCGGCGATGACGTTACGCAGCAGCCAGACGAGAGTAGCCGTCGCGTGGCACGGCTGGTCGTCCAGCAAGTTCACTCGGTCGAGCGTCGTCTCATTCGAGAGGCCGGAGAGCAATCGCCTCTCACGCGGTTCTCGGACCGGGAGGAGGTTCGCTCGGTCGTTCGCCTCTTGACGATGGTGCGCCATCCCGCCATCGACGGCGAGTGGTACTTCTTCCAGGCCAGGAAGCAGTACGGTGAGTGGTACACCTTCGAAGGCAAACGGCAGTACAAGGACTGGGCTGCCGTACGCGTCCATGGCTGGGTTCATTCCTCGCCCGCTCGCCTCTCTGCGTTCCACGTGGCGGGCGTTCTTGAGGACGGCGACGGGAAGGTGGGCAGTTGGTATCGAGTGACCGGCGTGCTCCGCCTGGAGGATCGCAACGTCTGGATCACGGTCGTCTCCGGCTACGAGGACGAGGGCTACGAATTCTTCGAGGTTGGACCGGGCGACACGACTCCACACTCCGTTGTCACAGTTATGACGCACGCGTCATAGCGCTCGCGGCAACCGTCGGGCACCGCCGAGTCAGCGCGCCGCGTAGGCGTTGGAGCGGCCCGTCGCGAGCACCATCCGGAGCGCGTGACCGGTGTACGACGCGTCATTCTGCGCGACCTGTTCGGGCGTGCCCGTCGCGACGACGCGGCCGCCAGCGTCGCCGCCCTCGGGGCCCAGATCGATCACGTAATCCGCCGTTTTGATCACGTCGAGGTTGTGCTCGATCACGAGCAGGGAGTGGCCGGCCTCGACCAGCTTGCGGAACGCGGCCAGCAGCTTCGCGATGTCGTCGAAGTGCAGACCCGTCGTCGGTTCGTCGAGGATGTAGAGCACGCGCTCGCCGCCGAAAGACGCCAGGTGCGCCGCGATCTTGATCCGCTGCGCTTCCCCACCCGAGAGCGTCGTCGCCGGCTGCCCCAAGCGAAGATAGCCGAGGCCGATCTCGTCGAGCACCTGCAGGCGCCGCAGCACCTTCGCCGACTGACTGAAGAACGTCAGCGCCTCGCGCACCGTCATCTCGAGCACCTGGTGGATCGACCTGCCTCGATAGCGCACGTCGAGCACCGTCTGCTTGAACCGCATGCTGTCGCACTGGTCGCAGGGGACGAACACGTCGGCGAGGAACTGCATCTCCACGCGCACTTGGCCCTCGCCCTGACACGCCTCGCAGCGGCCACCAGGCACGTTGAACGAGAAGTGACTCGCCGTCAGACCGCGCGCCTTGGCGTCCTTGGTCAAGGAGAACAGCTCGCGGATCGGGTCGAAGGCCTTCAGGTAGGTGACCGGATTGGACCGCGGCGTACGGCCGATTGGCGTCTGATCGACCAGCGCGACGTCGGTGATGTATTCGAGCCCCTCGAGACCCCGGAATGTGCCGACCCGGCGGTCCCAATCACCCTTGGCGCGCTTGATCGCCGCGTAGAGGACGTCGTGCACCAGCGTTGACTTGCCGGAGCCGCTGACACCCGTGACGCAGGTGATCGTATTCAGCGGAATCTCGATGTCCACGTTCTTCAGGTTGTGCTCGCTGGCGCCCTTCAGCTTGATCTTCTGTCCAACCCCTCGCCGCCGTGGTGACGGGACCGGAATCGCCAGCTCGTTGCGGAGGTACTTCGCCGTCAGCGACCGCGGCTCCAGGAGCAGGCCGGGCAAATCGCCCGAGTACACGACGCGGCCGCCCTGCTCACCGGCACCGAGCCCGATGTCCACGATGTGATCGGCAACGCGAATCATGTCCTCATCGTGT
Source organism: Vicinamibacterales bacterium (assembly GCA_035293405.1). GTDB lineage: Bacteria > Acidobacteriota > Vicinamibacteria > Vicinamibacterales > UBA2999 > Gp6-AA40. The sequence goes on from DATDOE010000090.1 coordinate 168,439, forward strand.
TCGACGACCAGGACGGTGTTGCCCTGATCGCGCAGTTGCCGGAGGATGTCGATGAGCCGCTGGTTGTCGCGCGAGTGCAGGCCGATCGACGGCTCGTCCAGCACGTAGAGCGTGCCGACGAGCGCCGAGCCGAGCGACGTGGCTAGGTTGATGCGCTGCGATTCGCCACCGGACAGCGTCGACGACAGCCGATCGAGCGTGAGGTAGTCGAGGCCGACGTCGCTCAGAAACGTGAGCCGGCGCTTGATCTCGCGCAAGATCTTGTCGGCGACGGTGGTCTCCTTCTCACTGAGCTCGAGATCCGCGAAGAAGCGCTGGGCCCCGAGCACGGTGAGTGCCGACACCTCGTCCACCGTCCGCCCCCCCACCCGCACGTTGCGCGCCTCGCGACGCAGCCGCGCGCCGCCGCAGTCCGGACAGGCCAGATAGCCGCGGTACCGGCTGAGGAACACGCGGACGTGCACCTTGTACTTCTTCTTCTCGAGCCACCGGAAGAACCCGCGAATCCCTTCGAAATCGCCGTCGCCCTCGACGACGAATCGCCGCTCTTCTTCTGACAGATCGCACCACGGCACGTCGAGGCGCAGCGTCGTCTTCTTCGCCGCGCGCTTCATCTCGGCGAGCTGCGCCCGATAGTGCGGCTTGCTCCACGGCTCGATCGCGCCCTGGGTGATCGACTTCGATGAATCCGGCACCACCAGATCCATGTCGAGCTCGATGATGTTGCCGAAGCCATGGCACATCGGGCACGCGCCGAACGGGTTGTTGAACGAGAAGAGCCGCGGCTGCGGCGTTTCGTAGGTGATGCCGCAGGTCCGGCAGTCGAACTTCTCCGAGAAGACAAGTCTCCGGGATTCGGGATTCGCGATCCGGGACTCGGGACTCGGGACTCGGGACTCGACGAACGCAGAATCCTCCGGATCCCGGATCCCGGATCCCGGGTCCCGGCCGAGTATCACGGCGAAAGCCGCGCCGCCGCCTTCGCGATAGGACGTCTCAATCGAATCGGTCAGCCGGCTTCGCAGATCGCCGTCGATGCGCACGCGATCGACGACGACCTCGAGCGTGGTCTTCGACTTCAACGCCCCGCGATCGACCTCATCGAAGCTCACGGCCTGGCCGTCGATCAACAGGCGGCCGTAGCCGCGCCGGCGCAATCCCTCGACCGTCTCGACAATTGGATCGAGACCGTTCTTCGCGGCCGGTTGCTCGACATCGTCACCGTCGGCTTCGTCACCGCCCTCCGCCTCGGCCGCCGGCTTCGCCCCAGCCGACATCGCCACAATCGGCAACTCGAACCCGATCAAGAGGCGTGTGCCGGTGGGTAGCTCGCCGAGCTGCCTGGCCACCACTTCCGCCGTCTCACGGATCACTTCCTGCCCGCACTGGCGGCAGAACGTCCGCCCCACGCGCGCGAAGAGCAGCCGCATGTAGTCGTGGATTTCGGTCGTCGTGCCGACGGTCGAGCGAGGGTTGCGGACGCTGTTCTTCTGCCTGATGGCGATGGCCGGGCAGATGCCTTCGATCTTGTCGACGTCGGGCTTCTCCATCCGCTCCAGGAACTGCCGCGCGTAGGCCGATAGGGACTCGACGTACCGCCGCTGACCCTCGGCGTAGATCGTGTCGAAGGCCAGCGATGACTTGCCGGACCCGCTGACGCCGGTGATGATGATCAGCTTGCCCGCAGGCAGCGTGACATCGATGTTCTTGAGGTTGTGCGTCCGCGCGCCGCGGACGATCAGCGGCCTGCGGACCTTCTGCGGCGTGGTGGCGTCGGGCGTCCCTACAGTGGCGAAATCCATCGGGTCCGTAAGAGAGAAATGGTACTACAACTCCGCGAGTTGGGCGTTTCTTCGCGGCTCGAGCCGTGCCAGCGCCAGCGTGTTCTGTCCAACCGCGAAGGCCAGGGCGATCAGCAGCCCCACGATAGCGACCAGACCGCCCACGTCGAAGAGCGGCATCCGACCCAACAGTCCAACGTTGACGTGCGGATTCCCTCGAAGCGCAATCGCGCCAATCGCCAGGATAATGCGCAGCTCAGTCGGACCCACGCCGGCGAACGACATGCGGAAGACCCCGCGAACGGCAGTGGCGAGAAAGACCTCGCCGGACACGAGCAGGTAGGCCACCAACAGGGCGAGCGCGATCACCGGCGTCATGAAACCCGAGCACGCCAGGCCGGTCAGGAGACACGTGATGCCGACGATGTCGACGACGTGGTCAACGTAGAAGCCATAGCGCGGCCGCTCGACGCCGCGGACACGAGCGAGGGTCCCGTCCAGACTGTCGCCGAACCAGTTGATCGCGAGGGCGGCGACGACAACCCAAAGCGCCCGGACATCAAAGCGTGCGAGCCAGAAGCCGACGCCGGCCAGCATCATCGCCCCGAGAGCCAACCCAGTCAGATGGTCCGAGTGGATAGAGGCGGGCATGTGGCTCGCCATTCGAGCGAGGAGCCGCTTTTCGACGGCGGCCAGCAGACTGCGGTGTTCGCGCACATGGTCGGGCATCTGATATCTCCTGTCCCGTAAGGTGCGTACTCTCGGCAAATCGGCTCACACCCCGGGATTCGGGACTCGGGGCTCGGGGCTCGGGACTCGGGACTCGGAACAGAGACTTGCCGTAGGGCGGGTCTTGGTTTGTAGACCCGCCGCCCAAGAACCCGCCAATGCCGAGATACCATCAGCTCAATGCCTGAATCCGGCCTCGTTCTCACGCTTGCCGGAGGCTTCGGCGCCGCCCTCGTCTTCGGCTACATCACGCAGCGTCTCGGTCTCTCGCCCATCGTCGGCTATCTCATTGCCGGGGTGGCCGTGGGGCCAAGCACGCCCGGGTTCATCGCCGACATCCACATCGCCGAGCAGTTCGCGGAGATCGGCATCATCCTGCTGATGTTCGGCGTCGGGTTGCAGTTCCACCTCGAGGAGCTGCTCGCGGTTCGCCGGATCGCGATTCCAGGCGCCATCGCACAGAGCCTGATGGCGACGGCCCTCGGCGCGTTCGCCGCTCACGCCTTCGGCTGGACGTGGCCGGCGGCCATCGTCTTCGGCCTGGCGCTATCGGTCGCCAGCACCGTCGTCCTCGTGCGCGTTCTTTCGGACAGCCGCAAGCTCCACACTCCGGCCGGACACATCGCCGTCGGCTGGCTCGTCGTCCAGGATGTACTCACCGTCATTGTCCTGGTGCTCTTACCTGCGCTCAAGGGGGAGCTCACCCCGGCCGCACTCGCCACGAGCCTCGCCGTCACGTTGATCAAAGTGGCCGGTCTCGTCGCTGTCACGGCCATCATCGGACGGCGGGTGATCCCGTTGATCCTCGATCGCATCGCTGCGACGCGATCGCGCGAGCTGTTCACGCTGACTGTGCTCGCGCTGGCCATCGGCCTGGCGGTCGGGTCCGCGGCCGTGTTCGGCGTGTCGATGGCGCTCGGTGCATTCCTCGCAGGCATGGTCGTGGGGACCTCCGACTACAGCCTTCGCGCCGCCACGGATGCATTGCCGATGCGCGACGCGTTCGCGGTGCTGTTCTTCGTGTCGGTTGGCATGTTGCTGCGCCCCTCGGCGATTCTGGCCTACCCCGCGTTCACCATCGCCGCGCTGGCCATCGTCATGGTTTGCAACCCGCTCACCGCGGCGGCCGTCGCCTCGCTGATGCGCTATCCGATTCGAACGACGGCGACCGTGGCGATGTCGCTGGGGCAGATCGGCGAGTTCTCGTTCATCCTCGTGACGCTCGGCCGAGACCTGAATATCGTGCCGGCCGAAGCCGTCGATGTGGTCGTGGCCACGGCGATCATCTCGATCACGTTCAACCCGCTTGCGTTCAGAGCCATTGAGCCCATCGATCGCTGGTTCGCCCGGAGACGGCTGGCGCAGGTGACGACGGACACAGAGGCGGTGGAGGTCGGCGCGACCTCTTCACTCGAGCCTGATGAGCGCGCGATCGTGATCGGATACGGACCAACCGGCCGCACCGTCACCCGGCTGCTTCGCGAGAACGGCATCTTGCCAACCGTCGTGGACCTGAACATGGACGCGGTGCGCGAGCTGCGCGAGAGCGGTGTGTCGGCCGTCTACGGGGATGCGAGGCATGCCGACACGCTGGTGTCCGCGGGACTCCCCCACGCCGCCACGCTCATCGTGAGCGGCGCGGATACCGGCACGGCGGAGATTCTTCAGGGCGCCAGGGCGATCAACCCCCACGTCCACATCTTCGCCCGCGGCGGCTATCTGCGTGACGTGCCCGCGCTGCGTGACGCCGGCGCCGAGCAGGTGTTCTCGGGTGAAGGCGAGGTGGCGCTGGCGATGACCGAGGCCGTGCTGCGTCGCTTGGGAGCGACGGCGGATCAGATCGACCGGGAGCGGGCGCGGGTGCGGAGAGAGCTGTTCACCTAGCTATATTCTTCATCGCCTCTCTCACACTCAATGGACTCAGGCTCTCCTTGTGTTCCTTGACGTAGCGCCGCACCTCCTTCGGATCCGTCCACGCGTACTGTCGCAGCGCCCAGCCGATGGCTTTACGGATGAAGAACTCGCTTGCCATGAGCGAGCCACTCTGTGTGCGAGTCGAACGGTGGGACAGGTTCGGCTCAATGCAGGCGTACAGGAGATCGAGATCCGTGTTTTGCTTGAATCGAATCTGACAGAGGATTGCGGCGCGGCGCTTCCACATGTCCTTGTCGGAGGCCCATCGGCGCATCAGCGATTTCATGCGACGGGGCTCGGTGCGTAGGACGTCGCCGAGGTGATGCGTCGAGATGACGTCAACGAAATCCCACCACGCGCCCGTCACAATCATCTCCTCGAACAGCGGGACCGTCGCGAACGTGCGGAACGAGGCATAGCGGCGATCGTCGGTCAACAGGATCGCGGCGTAGCGCTCCTCGCGAAAGGAGGCCGTTCGCCAGAGGTCCTCGGCCACCCGGCGCCATTCGGTGAACGAGTCGAGCGGATGAGCCTTGAAGGCGTCGCGGCACAGCCATTTCAGCTTGGCCGACGACACGCCCCGGTACGGCATCGCCGACTTCATGTAGGCCTGCATTTGGGGAGCTTTCGCCGGATCGGCGGCCTGTTCGAGGGCGAGGCGAACCGTTCGGACCAACAGATGTGTCATAGGGGATGCGACAAGAGTGGCGCGGCCACATCTCTGGCGTTTCGGCAGTATACTCAGGCCGTTCAGGCCAAGGCAGTCAGGGCTGCATCAGCCCAGGAGGTTCGTGAATGCGCGCAATGTTATTGACGATGGGGCTCACAGCAGCCCTGGCAGTGGGCGCCGGCGCCCAGACCACCGAGCTGAAGGTCGGCGATACGGCGCCGGATTTCAAGCTGCAGGCGTCGGATGGCAAGACGTATCAGCTGTCGGACTTCAAGGGAAAGAAGGCGGTCGTGGTCGCCTGGTTCCCGAAGGCGTTCACCCAGGGCTGCACCATCGAGTGCAAGTCGCTGGCGGAGAACGGCGACAAGATCAAGATGTACGACGTGGCGTACTTCATGGCCAGCACGGACAACGTCGAGGACAACACGAAGTTCGCCAAGGCCACCAGCGTGACGCTGCAGGGCCGGGGCGGCGGGGCCTCCACCGTGGTGGACAAGAAGGAAGCGGACTTCCCACTTCTCGCCGATCCGACGAAGGAAGCGGCCACGAAGTACGGTGTGCTGATGGCCAACGGCCAGCTGGCGAACCGCTGGACGTTCTACATCGACAAGAGCGGCAAGATCGCCTACATCGAGAAGGCCGTGAAGCCGGCGACATCGGCCGAAGACATGGTGGCCAAGCTCGGCGAGCTCAAGGTCACGATGAATCATCACTGAGAACCTTTTCGGTTCTTGGTTCTTGGTTCTTGGTTCTTGGTTCTTGGTTCTTGGTCGTGTTCAATGAGAGGGCGGGTCCTTGCGGACCCGCCCTTTCCTTTTTCTGCGAACCTGCTGGTCCTCTACAAACCTGCTGATTCTGCAAACCTGCTACGCAGTGGCGGCTGTACGACTGGTGATCAGCGCCGCCATGTCGTGGCCCAATTGATCCACGACCTTCCAGTCTGTGAGCTCGTAATCTCTGCTTGCATCCGTCGGAGCCCCCTCCTTGCGGGCGATCCATTTCATGACCATCCGCTTCAAGAACCCGTACTCCAGATACGCGAGACGCCCGGCTACTGAGACAATCCTGTCCGGTCTCCACTCGTGCTTCGGTGGGAACGCCCGGGCGAGTTGCTCGGCCGCGGCGACCTCCGCTTGGTTCCTGGATGCGGCGCTGAGACTGACGGAGAAGAACGCCGAGGGTACGGCGTTCAAGTCCGAGGCATGTGCGTGAACGAAGGCGTTGGCGGCCCTCTGGTGCCGGCCTAGATGTAGCGACGCGCCGACGAGCGCGCCGTGCACACGGGTCCAGTCGAGCGCGGCCGCATCGGGATCGGCCATATCCAGGGCCTGGCTGTCGAAGCCGTGTTCTCGGAGGATGGTTGAGAGGCGGATGGCAATCAGCGCCGTTTGCCCCTCGGTGCTCGTAAAGAGCACTGGCACTCCGCAGGTCACGGCTTCGACAGGTGAGGTCGCCATACACACGACTAGGGCAATTCGCATGCCCCCGACATGCGTTGCTTTTGCCCGCCAACAGGCGCTGTGCTCACTGCGGGGGACTGCCGAGGGGGATTCTCTCGCCATCGGCGGGGAAAATCACGCACCGGTCCGGCGTGCTAGAATCGGATGTTTTCGCGTGGTGTCTCGAGGCCACGCGAGCCCGCCTGGCCGGCGTAGCTCAGTTGGTAGAGCAGCTGATTCGTAATCAGCAGGTCGTCCGTTCAACCCGGATCGCCGGCTCCATTCTTCGCTCTCGATTGCTGGCGAAGGTTGCCCGCCGAAGCGCTTCGCGCGAAGGTGGGCTGTGAACCTGATCCTCCTGGAAGAGCGCGATCGCGTCGGCTCGTCCTCGGTGACGCTCTCGGATGTGCGTGCCGCTCACCTGCTGAATGTGCTCGAGGTGGTGCCGGGCCAGACCGTTCGAGTGGGGCTGCTCGATGGCCCACTCGGGGTGGGACACGTCGAATCCGCAGGCGATGGTCGCGTGACCTTGCGATGCGTGTTCGATGCGGACATCCCTCCCCGGCCCCGAGTCGATCTGTTGCTCGCCCTTCCCCGACCGAAAGTCATGCGTCGCCTGTGGGCCCAGCTCGCCGCGCTCGGCGTCGGGCAGATCATCCTCACGAATGCCGAGCGTGTGGAACGGCCGTACTTCGACACGCACGTCCTCGACGAGACCTGTTACCGTCCACTGCTCATCGAAGGGCTGCAGCAGGCGCGAGACACACGGCTGCCCATCGTCTCGATCCATCGGCAGTTCAAGATCCTCGTCGAGGATCACTTGACCACGCTCTTCGGCGATGGCTTTCGTCTGGTTGCCGATCCTCACGGTACGACATCCGTCGCATCGGCCATCGCTGAGCACCCCGACCGACGCGTGCTGGTCGCGATCGGGCCAGAAGGCGGTTGGAACGCCTTCGAGCTGGCGCTCTTCCAGGCTCACGGCTTCCGGCTCGTCGGCCTCGGGCCACGTACGCTACGCGTGGACACGGCATGCACGGCAGTGTTGGCCATCACGCATGCGTCGATAGGACTCGGGTCCGGCTGAAGCCGGACACTACGTACGTGGGCCTTCCAGCTTGCGTCCAGCCGCTCCGTGACGGAAGATCCTCCTTCACCCCTGACGCGATCCGCGTTGCAAGGAGGGTTGGTGCTTTCGTTTCACAGTCGTGTCGTCGGAGATATCGCCGTCCTGGAGTGCCGCGGCCAAATCGTCGAAGGCCGCCAATCAGCCTCGCTCCTCCAGCACGTCGATGATCTGCTGGCGATGCATCCGCACGTCCTTCTCCACCTCGGCGCAATCGACTTCATCGACAGCAGCGGCGTGGGTCTGCTGGTGCGCGTCCTCACCCGAACACATCTCGCCTACGGCAAGCTGGCGCTGTGCGCGGTCTCCACGAAGATCCGCGAGGTCCTGACGGTCACCAGGCTGTATTCGATCTTTGACGCCTACGACGCCGAAGCCGAGGCCATCGCCGCCTTCTACCGGCGTCCCACAGGCGACGACAGTGCGTTCCGGCAACCGAGCATCTTGTGTGTGGACAAGTCCCCCGATGTGCTCGCGTACGTCCGAGCCCTGTTGCGGCAGGCGGGCCATGCGGTCGTCACGACCGGCAACCTGCCAGATGCGTTGATACTGCTCACGGCCACCCGGCCGAAGCTGGTGGTGATCGGGGCGGATCTGCGGGCGATGCGAGAGACTCAGGCCGCGGGGACGTTCAACCGGTTGGCCGATGCGCTGTCAGTCATTGAGCTACCAGGACACTTCTCCACCGATGACGCCGGCGAGGCAGGACCTCAGCTCCTCGCTCAGGTAGGTGCCATCATCGCGATGCCGGATGGACAAGCCGCGATGTGAACGCTGACAGCGTTCCGTCCAGCCTGGCAGCCCGAACATGCTGCACCTCCAGCACTGAGCAGGAGCAACATTCGTGCCCCGACCCTGAAAGCGAAACTCACGAGGAGGTGGTCGTCGCTCGGCTGCCGGGCTGCTGGTCCTTGGCCGGGCCGAAGGCCTCGAGTGCCGCTTCGTGTCCCAGGCGCCGGTAGCTCTCGAACTGATCCTCGGTGTAGAACTGGTCGCCGGTGCTCTGGTGCGGGAAGGTCTTGTGGCTCGCTTTGTACTGCAGCACCGACGTGTCCTCATTGCCTGTCATCGATGCCTTGATGTAGATCAGCTTCCCGTCCGGGGAGCCGTCGTGGTACTCGATGCGGCCCACAGCCGATCGCCTCTTGCTCCAGTGTGATGTGGCATCGGCGCGAATCGGCTCGACGTCGATGGTGATCGTCACGCCGAAGTCCACCTCGCACATTCGAATGAGCGTGCCGAGCCCCTCGAATGTCAGCAACGGATCGCATTCGCCGTCGCTGATGATGATCGTGCGACACCGGCGCCTGACCAGCTCGTAGGCGGCCAGGTTCTCGAAGTGGCCGCCGTCGGAAATCATCAGGAACTTCGACGTGTCGGTCGCACCGCCAAACAGCTCGGCGAGCAGATAGCTGAGATTGAAGTGGGGCGAAGGAAAACCGGTGGCCTGCCTGGCCGGGTTCGGGAACCACCACCCGAGGCGCACGTTGAACACGGTCAACAGGAACGCGACGACCGGTGACGTGTGGTAGCCCATATTGGGGCTGGCCGCGGCACCCGAGACGGAGATGGCCTGACCGAGCGTCGGCGCGCCGAGACGGCCTCCGTACTCGCGCGTCGCGATGTAGCCAACCTCCTCCTTCTTGCCCTCCTGAGTCCGCGAGAAATACCCGCTGCCGCAGGTCACCGGAGTGAGCGTGAACGCGGCGCTGTGCCGCGTGTGCAGCGCGAGATCACTCGACCCGCCCAGGTTCAGCGCGCAGTTGACGATGTGCAGCGGCCCCGGCGCGCCCGTGTGTCCGACGAGATCGGCGAGCGCGATGTCGTCCTTGTCGTCGAACCCGGTGAAGTTCTGCGGGTGGCGCTCACCCGGCTCGTAGCGCGTGGCCCCGAGGTAGCAGCGGACGAGGCGATGCCGGTAGAAGGCGTTCAGGCTGAACTCGTTGATGTCCACGCGCGTGGCCATGATCACCAGCAGCACGATGCAGCCGCCCCACACCGCCATCGACACGCCGAGGAGCGACGGATATCCCTCGCGCAGCTGGCCACTGGCGACGCTGAGCCAGTCCTGGCCGGCGTTGATCAGGATGATCTGATCCAGGACGTAGGCCACGCCAATCAGCAGCCCGCCGATGAACAGGAACGGCGCCACGCGGGCGACCAGTTCCTTGACCGTCGTGGCCGTGCTCCTCTTCGTGCCTTCACCAGACGTTGATTCGGAGTTGCCCGCGAAGAGGCCGGCGACGATCGTGCCGATCCAGCTGCCGCCAGCGGTCAGCGCGGTGATTGGGTGGCTCATCAGCGCCATCCCAATCCAGCCTGGACCGTACACCGCAGCGACGGCGATCACCATCCAGGCAACCGCGTAAATGGCCAGCCACGCTCCGAGCCGGCTCCACCACTCGCGCACACCATCGGTGGACTGCCGGCCCATCATGCCGATCATCACGACGATGGTGAAGACGAATGCGCCGGTCACGAGCGGCGGCCCCCATACGAACGCCTTCCGTACGAGCGCGGCACCGTGCTCGGGCTTCGCCCATCCATGGAACAGCAGCATGACCGCACACAGCAGTGCGTGGAGCACCACGACGCCGACAACCGGTGCCCCGATCGCGGCGAATGCGCTCTTCCAGTCGCGCCAGCTGACGGAGCACACCGACAGCAGCCACAAGGACGCGAACACCACTGAGAGCGGGAACGGCCAATACTGCCCCGCCTGCATGAAGAATGCGCCGTAACTCGTCAGCGTGCTCAACACGACGCGGTCCGCCGCCGGCGCCTCGCCCAGGGTCACGCCAGTGCTCTCGGCCCAGAGAATGGCGGTGACCAGGAACGCGGCGACCATCATTGGCGTCACCACCGCGTACTGCACCCACGCCTGCGTGTAGTTGATCCGATCCGGCGGATCCACGCCCGACAACCTGTACACGACGGCGGCGATGCGCACGGCGACGGGCTGAAGCACGAAGCCGGTGGCGACCAGCAGCAGCGCGATGGGCGCCGCGGCCCAGTAGCTGATCAGGCCGCCATGGAAGGGATCGAAATCGACACTCCGTCCGTAGAGCCATGCCACGCCGACGCAGATCGCTCCGAGAATCAGGCCGAGCAACCAGCTCCTGGCCTGAAGCAGCGGCATCTTGTCGTGGCCGGTCACGGAGATCTGGTTGCCGGCGATGCCGACCACGCCGGCCACGAACAGGATGATGGTGACCCAACGCCAATTACCGACGCCCGGCCACTGCTGGAACAGCTCGAACAACGGCCGTGGCAGCATGAGCACACAGGCGATCGCGAGGATCACCGTGATCTGCACGAGCAGCGCATTGCGCAGCCAGATGGTCAGCATCGACCAGGTATCGGCACTGAAGAAGCCGACCCTCGGCGACAGGTAATTCGAGTACCGGCGCAGGTGACCGATCGATTCTTTCCAATCCGCGTCCGGCTCGAGCCAGCCTCTGTGCCGCTTGCAGCTGGCGCTCAACCACCCGCCAATGTAGCCGCCGCCAGACACGGTGGACAGGTAGTCCACGGTCTTCAACGTCCCGAGGCGCCTGAGGGCCTCGAGCACACCCAGGCCGAAGGTCGCGCTGCGGATGCCACCGCCCGAGAAGGCGAGACCGACGAGGTCCTGCCCAGGCGCTCGCTCGTCGCGGCGCCGCTTCTTCACTTCGGCGAGCTCGCCCTCGAACGCCTGTTCCCAGTCGCAGCAATCGTCACTCTTCGTCATGTCCGCTCCTGCGTCAGTTCTACAGGCGCTATCCTCGCGCTCCCGCGAAGTAGCGCAGGGCGCGCACGCCCGGAAGAAAGAAGTAGGCGCCGCCTCGCACGGCGACAAAGGACGGCAGCTCCGAGATGCGGCGTCGAAGTCCGCGCGCCGGCATCGTAAATCCGTTCGTCACCCGACCGTCGGCAGTGTGAAGGCGATTGCCGAGCAGTGGATCGCTCTCGCCCGTCAATGCCGAGAACTTCGTGCTCGACATCCAGGCGTTCTGGATGAACTCGAACTGACGCGAGATGTTCGCGTTCAGACAGATGAAGTAGAGCCCTCGCTCGGGATCGTCGGGCGGCGCCGGGCGGAGTGCATCGTCGACGGACAAGGACGGACCGAACTCGCGGCCGCGACGAAGAATGCGATGGAAACGGACGGACGAGACCACGTCATCCTGAAACGCACTCGGCGGCAGCCCCAAATCGGCGAGGCGCCGCTTCAGCCCGGTCTCGTGATGCGCGTAGTCGCCGTTCCTGGGGTTCGCCCGGCGGATGTGCGCGCCGAATGGGCAGCGGACACCGGCCGGGTCGTCATCAAACGTGAACTGATTCAGCCGCCGTTCTTGCGCCGTGCCGGCTACACCGGGACTCCCGTCCGCCTCGATCTGCGCGAGCGGCTCCCCCGTTCGCGTCCGGCCAACAAGCTGCGACGCCAGCGCGTCGGCAGCCTGACGATCCCCACCGGCGCGGCTCGTGACGTACTGCCAGAAGTCGTGCACGTTCTGCTTCAACTGACGCATGACCAGGTAGGTGCCGTTCCTGCCGACGTCCCACTTGCCCGGCGCCTCCTCAGCGGGGGGCAGCCCGGGGCTCGAGAGGTCCACATCGATCAATGGCCGATCTGTGTACTCACCGTACTCGTTGCGATATCCGAGGAGGAGCTCGCCAAGCGCAACCTCGTTGCCATAGCCGTCTCCGCCGTCTGACGGATCGCGTCGCTGCTCCCAATCCACCGCGGGCTGGCTGATCCCGTCCATGAACCCGAACGGCTCGACTCCATCCAGCTGACTCGTGGTCAGCCGCCGCGTCTCTTCGAACCCCTCGTGCCATGCGTCCCCGAGCGTGCGGCCGACCCACTCATCGAGCTGTCCGGGCTTCGCGAACAACATCACGAGCACATGGGGCACGACGGGCGCGTAGCCCCAGTCCCATCGCTCGGGTGCATTCGACTCGACGTCCCCCAGGCGTCGCGCGCGACGAGGGTCGTCCATGCCGTCCAGGAACTCCGACGAGAAGCCGGCCCGCACGGCGGCGGATACGTCAAGCGCCTCCATGCCCTGTGCCGTGAACGCAATCTGCAGGGCCGTGACCGGCGGCGGCGAGAGCGTCGCTGCGGTTGTGACCGGCGCCGACCGCAGCCACGCTCGCGCGGCATCGACATTCCGCACACGAGCCAGCACGTACACTGCATCGGTCATTGACCCGTAGCCGAAACGGACAAGGCCCTGTACGTCGTCGAGCTCAACGCCGCCGAGGATCACAGCAGCGCCACCCAATCTTTGGCGGCGCGCTCGCTCAACGACGAGGCGTCGAGTCCCTGCCGTAGTCTCGCGTTCCGCTCCAGATCGACAGCCGTCAGGCCAGGGTACGCCTTGTACCAGACCTGAGTCGGCATCTGGTGACGGCGCAGGTAATCTTTGAACCTGCGCTCGTCGTGGCACCCATCCAGAAGCAGCCATCGGACCCTCGGGTAGCCGATGCCGTTGCCGAACACGACGTTGAGCCCGAAGCCGACCTTGTTGATGAAGTCGTCCATATAGCTCTCGACGCTCCCGTCGTAGTTGCTCAGAAAGATCACACGCCGGCGCCCGTCGAGGAACACCCAGCGCGCGAAATGAATGCTGCGTACGCGCGCGAGGCGTCCCCGTTTGTAGATGTGCCTCGCGGCCCAGTCGATCACCCACAGCACCAGGATCGTCGTCCACCGGCGCAGCGGCCCCGGCTTCAGAGTGCCCATCGCGCTGAACTGGTTGGTCACGTCGTGATCCTCGAGTAACGCCAGGGCCGCCACGTCCTCGCCTGGCGGGCGCGGGCACAACTCCGGATCCGTCTGCTCCAGCACTCGAAGGCGCACGACCGCCAGCACGGCCCCGGCGATGACAACGAGCAGCGCGATGCGCGGCACGAGCAGCAGCGCCAGGAGCAGGATGAGGATGACGGCCGGCAGACTGGCGAGGTGCAGCAGGTTCGCGATCCGCCATCCCATCGGCGTCGGTGCGTCCGTGGACAGCGTCAGGCGCCCGGCTCTGACGTCAACCATCACGAGGTCGCGCAGGCGTTCGTGGACTTGTCGAGGCGTGAGGCGCTCGATTTCAGGCGATCGATTCACATGCCGCTCCAACGCGTCGCGGAGCGCGGCGTCCTCACGAACCTGGCGCGCCGTTCGTCCTCGCCAGTTGACATACACCGCCGCCGCCGGCGCCTGGTGCGCGCGCATCCACTGGAGCAGGTCCGTCTCGGCGGTGAAGCCCTCACAACACGAGAAGATCGCGCGCAGCCCGGGGCCGGCGCGGGCGCTCACGTCGACAAGAAAGTCGTCGGCATCACCGTCCACGTCACCAAGAAAGCTGAGGCCTCGCGGATAGACCGGCGCTTGGATTCCGTAGACGCGGTTGTCGGCCAGCGTCCGATCGTCCACGATGAGAAACCGGGCGACGTGCACCTGCTCGAACTGCCCGAACGGGACGAGCGCGTTGTCGGGCCTGGCGTGTCCAGGCGCACCGTTCATCGACGCCAGGAGCCGGCCCAACTCCGCCTCGCGCCGGGGGTCGATCGGCGCCAGGACCATGAATGTCGACTGTGGCGTCATCGGTGCTACTCGAACACCTCATCCCCTGTCGGCTCGTAGTGCGGCACCGCGTTCTTGGTGTGCCGCAGCTGTGACAGCTCCGCGTATATCCGGCGGCGCGCCCGGCTCAGGTGGCCGAGCGGACGATGCTCGGGAATGGCATGCCAGGGGTTGTACGAGAGCCGCTTGGCGAACTCCATCTGCGACGGTGAATTGAACCGCTGTCGCGGGATTCGGAGCGTCGCCACCGACACCCGTGGCGACAGCCGCTCAGGCCACAACACCGTGCTCTGCTCGATCGGCATGAGATGCGAATCGGTCTGGCGCTGGAGACGGATGTCGAACTCGACGTCCTCCCGTTCCAATGTCTTCACCATCGCGTCGCGCAGGTAATCGTCCGGCGGACGAAACGGCAGCCGCGGTATCGGCGTGCGCCGTTTCGATGTGGGCCAGAACGAGTACTGCATCGCCTGGCCGTCCCCCAGCAGATACGGGACCTGACTGAAATACTCCACCTCGAACGGACTGCTCTGCGTCTTCAGCCGCAGTGACTGCATGATGAAATCGAGGAGGTGCGGCTGGCGAAGGTTCAAGAAATAGTAGATCTGCGCGTTCGTCAGGCTCTCGCGCTGGAGCTGCGCGTTCGCCCTGACGTCGGGACTGACGAACGTTGGCGTCGATACGGTCAGCAGGTCCTGTGTGAACCGCTCCTCGTCCATCAGCTTTGGTCCCGGCACGCCCATCAACTTGATGCTCATGCTCAGGAAGCCCACATCGTCGATGTCGGGCGTCACGTACGGACCCGGACCGGCATATCGCACCCAGGCGCGATACGTGTGCGGACGTGCGTAGATCCCGTGGCGCAACTCCGGCGGAAGGTTGTCGTGCACCGTGAACTCGCCGCGAACGATGCCGTGTGTCTTGGTGTTGCCGCCGCGCTCGAATCCCCCAGGTTTCCAGAGCAAGCGCATCTGCTCATGGAAACTGGCAATGATCGAATCGACCCAGGCGTCTGCGTCCTGTGGCGGGCGCTCCTCCGCGAGCGCCAGGTGCTCGTTCCGCCGGCCCATGTTGATCAGGCCGGTGACCACACGCTCGCCCAGGTCGCGAAACAGCACGTCGAACAGCGGCCGAAAGAACGGATCGAAACGACGCTCCAGTTGCAAGAGCGCGATGGAGGTATCTGAGATCCAGTCCAGCAGCGCCGAACCGGTGTTCGCACGTGGCAGCGGACGACTGACGTTCGAGTTGCTGCCGGGGCTCGGTCCAAGCTGTGTGGCCATCGCGAAATCCCCAGCAGCAGCGTCAGAAGGTCTTCAGGAATTCAATCAGGGCGCGTTTCTCCGGGTCCGCCAGCTCGGTGCCGAACAAGTGCCCGCGGTTCACGATGAAGTCCGGACACTTGCTCATTTCGAGCAGCGGGTCTACGAGATCCCGGAATGCGGCCGTGGCATCGGCGTCGGTGGCGTTCGCTCCGAGCTTGTGCAGCCGCGCAAGAATCCTGACCATGAGGGCCGCGACCCTCGCATCGTGCTCGACCTGCCGGGACGGATCGTCGGCGATCAACCGCAGGTTGGAGAGCAGTCCGATCGGCGTCCCTCTCGGAATCGGCCCGATCCGCAAACCGTCCTCTGAGAAGAGCGACGGGAACAGCGCCTGCTGCGTCCTGAGCGTCCGCTTGAGGGCCTCAGGGAGATACCCTGCGCTGAACTTCAGGTACACCGGCTGCGTGCCATGCCCTTCCGGCGCGCGGTCGCCCACGCGATCGATGAGGCCGGGAATCTTGTCGCCGAGCAACGAGTCCTTCTCGCGATCCTGCGGCCAGAGCAGCTTGTGGATCGAGTCGTCGAACGATCGCATGCGCCCCTCGACCGACGGGCTCATCTCGAGCCGGCCCACCGTGTTGTTCAGGAGGAACGGCGCCGTGGACCAGAGGCTGACGAGCGACGGCGGCCGCGTGTAGCCACGTCCTCCGGCCGGCATCTCGAAGGAGCGCGCTTCGCCAGTGTATGGGTGATACCAGAGCATCTTGCCGACCGACGGCAGCTCCTTGTACGACTGCGACGAGAAGTTGTCCCAGATATTGCCGCTCATGGCGTTGGTGGCGAGCGGACTGCAGGCATTGGTCTGCAGCAGCGTCACTGGTACGCGGACCTCGGCAGAGAGGTAGTTGTCGTTGAGGAAGTCCGGTGCGGTCACGATGTCGCGCATCTGCTTCTTGAACTCCGGTGTCTGCGTCGCAGCCCAGTACCGGTTCCAGCAATCGAGATATCCCTTGCCGTTGCAGCCCTCCGGGTCGAGGCCAGCCGCCATCTCCGGCAGCTTGGTCGAATGGCATCGCGCGCAGGTGTCGGCAAACACCTCTTTGCCGCGCGTCAGCACGGTCGCGTCCTTAGTCAGATACGCGGCGCCGCCAGGGGCATCCGCGAGATGGTGAGCGTCTGTCGTCTTGAGGAAGAACTTCGCCGTGTCGAGGGTCTGCGCCTCGGTCGCCTTGAAGTACGCGGAGTTGCGCCGCGCCGCTTCGATCCTGAGTGGCGTCTGCGGCCTGGCTCCGATGAGCGGCAGGAAGTGCTGCGTCCACTCCTCGCTGAAGGTCCCGATGTTGAGATACACGCGGTTGAGCGCACCGAGCGCACCCACCGAGTCGGCGCCGTCCTTGAGCACGCGCGGGGCCCAAACCGCCGGTGACGCGAAGAGCGTGGCGAGCGGGCCGTCCTTGATGAAGTCGCTGAACTGACGATTGTCGAGCCCACCGCCAGCGAGTGTCTCCTTGCCCCAGCGCTTGGCGTGCAGCAGGCGCGGCCCGATCAAATACAACGCGTTCATCGTCCGCGGGTTGTTGATGTTGTCGCTCGCAACGAATGAGGTGTCGAGCGAGCCCGGCCGCGACGAATGAAAAATCTGGAACGCAAAGTCCTCGAAGTCGGCAGCCTGATAGAAGATGCGATCGATCGTGAAGTACTGGGCGCCGACGTTGGAGCTCAGGTTGGCCCACGCCGGGTTATTGGGATCGGCGGGTGGCTTGATCGGATTGGGACCGACATGGCAGAACCCGCACGACATACCCACGCGGTAGGGTCGGACGAGCGCCTTGTCCTCGTAGTACGTCCGGTCGGTGTAATAGCGTTCCGCGTCCCAGCGTTTGGCCGCCTGTTCGTCGAAGTTCGGGTTCGGAAAGAGGCGCAGGCCAACGATGCCCGTGGCATAGCCGTAGAACGATCCGGTCTCGAAGGGGTTGCCGTTCAGCGTCTGGCCCCGCGCGCCTGTCTGAACGCCGGGGTACTTCGTCGCGTTCTCGAATGGATCCGGTGGACAGTCCGCCTGGCGCTGATCGACCCACAGACCCCTACGCGCCGGATTGGCTCCCGTCGGCTTGGTGAAGCACGGCTCGTTGACGAGGCCGAAGTAGTCCCACCGGTTGGCCCGGCTGTAGCTCTGGGACGGGTGGGACGAGACGACTTTGAGAAAGTCGAGCGCCCCGCCACTGGTCTCGCTCAGCGTATCCCACAGCCGATCGTTCCCGGCGCTCCACACCAGCCACGTATTGCGGCCGCGAATCTCGTCGAGCGAGAGCGTAACGGGACCGCCGCGGTCCTGATCCATGTCGCGGAAGTAATCCTCATCGGCCGCAGGGAACGACGCGGCTTCGCGCGCGGGCGACGCGACGAGCGCTTCGTCTTGCTGCTCGGGAGGCGTCGGCGGGTGGGTCCGGAACCAGGCGAACACGAGGCCGGCAGTGACGACGACGACGGCCACGCCGGCCAGCAGGCCGGTGCGAGTAGATTGCATCACGACGCGTCGCCTCACTCGAATTCGAGGGTGAAGTGCAGACTCGGCTTGTTGTGGGCGTACACCAGGCCGAGATACAGCTTGGGAGCGATGAGCCGGATCTCGTCGCGAATCCAACTCGCCACGAGGGACGTCTTCGAGTAGTCGAGGACGATGCACTCGTTGCCATCAAACTGACTGGGGCCCTTGTAGACCTCCGCCACGATGGCGTTCAGGCCAAAGGCGGTAATGCGGTTGCGCAGGACGCCGTGCGCACCGTCAAACGTTTTGCCCTGCCAGACAAACCGGCTGACGGCTTCAGCGATCGCCGGTGAAAACCTGGTGCCGGCGGCAACAATAGCCGTCCCCTTCGCCGCGCCGTCGGGAAGAGGTCCGGCGACCGCGGACCGAAACATGTCATTGAGCTGCGTGTCGTCGAGTGTGAGCAATGTCGGGACGTCGATCACCATACATGTGCCTCGCGAAAGACTTGCCTGGACCACTCAGTTGAGGTTCGCGTGGGGAGCTCGCGCGCTCGCCCGCTTCGTAGTGGCGGCGCGGAAGGAATCGTTACACATGAAGAACGACAATGGACGAGAAACCGAACGTCGATGGTGAATCGTGGGCAAGCGCCCGTGGCGCGCCAACGGCCGAGCTTCAGGGAACCGTCAGATCCCGGTGATCTGGACGTTGGCCCCGTCGGGATCCTTCACGTGGAACCCGAACTCCAGGTTCTCGCGTGGAGTGAGGCCCATCCCCAGCAGCTCCTTCGTCACCGCGTCCTTGTTGAAGTTCTCCACGCCAATCGCGAAGTGATCCACGAGGCCGGGAGGCGGCTCGACCCGAAGGGACACGAGCACCTTGCCGCCGATGCCAAGCCGCGAAATCCTGTTGGGCTTGTCCTCGTTCACGACCGACAGTCCGAACACACGGTTGTAGAAATCAATCGAGCGTGGCATGTCCGTCACGAGCACCGAGACGTGGTTGATGCTGCCCGATTTCAGCGAGGCCGCCGAAGCGGTCGCGCCCGCGGCGGCGACCATCGCCAGCGCCTGGATCAACTCGCGGCGCGAGAGCCGCCCGCGCTCGAAGCGCGTCACGAGGTCGGAAATCATGTGTTCCATGGCGCGCAGTGTACGCCGTTTCGTGTTCGGTTCGCCCTCCGGGCTCGTTCATCGAGCACTACGACGTGATTCCGGCTTGACTCTCCCCCAACGTCAGACTGCAAGCTATGCACGGTGACGATCGACGCGAGCCCATCGTACCGGGTCCATGAGTTCGCCGAGCTGGCCGGCGTCACGGTCAAGACGCTGCATCACTACGATCGGCTGGGTCTGCTCAAGCCGGGGCGCACCGCCGCCGGCTATCGGGTGTACACACCCGCGGACCTGCCACGTCTCGAGCAGATCGTCGCGCTCAAGGCGCTCGGGCTCTCGCTGAAGGACATCCGCGCCCTTCTCGACCGCGACGCGCTCCCCCTGCAGTCGACGTTCCGCCAGCAGCGTGAAGTCCTCGAAGAGAAGCGGCGGCTGCTCGACCGCGCCATCCAGACACTGACCGAGGCGGAACAGGCGATCGCGTCGAGCCCGGCGTCGGCGACGCCGATCCTTCAGAAGGTAATCAGGGCCATGACCATGCAGGACATCGACGTCATGCGGAAGTACTACAGTGACGAGGCGTGGATCCAGTGGAGGCGCTACTACGAAGAGTGGCCGTCGCCCGAGTGGCAGGCGCTGTATCGTGACCTCAACGCGGCGCTCGATCTCGACCCCGCGAGCGACGCCGCACAGCAACTCGCCGATCGATGGATGGCCCTCTTCAAACGCGACAGCCAGATGCCGGCCATCCGTACCGGTCTGATGAAGGCATGGGCCGATCGCGAGCATTGGCCACCCGCCCTGAGGCGCCGCATGGCCGAGTTCAACATCGAGCGCGCCACGGAGTTCGTCAACGAGACGTTGTGGGTCAGGTGGGACCGAGAGCGTGAGGCCCGTGCACACGCCGGCGCGCAGGGCATGCCCAGCGTCACTGAGTCGCGACGTGCCTTGTTCCGTGAGTGGGCGGCGGCCCTCGACGTCGATCCCGGCAGCCCGCAGGCGCAGACCCTCGCCGCTCGATGGCGTGCGCTCCTCGATGCCGAGACCCATGGTGACGAAGAGATCAAAGCCGAGGTCCTCGGCTTCTTCCGCCGGCGTCGTCAGTGGCCGGCAGGGATGAAGCGCTACGTCGCCTCGCTGTATGGGATGGACGCCCAGACATGGGAGCGCGTCACGGACCTCATCGAAAGAGCGGCATTGTGAGGTGGGTGTCGCAGGGCCCAAGAGAAAGTCCTCGGTGCCTCTGTGCCTCGGTGTGTCGTGATCAGCGAGCCGGCGCTCGCGTGTATGCGGTCCGATGGAACACCACCGCACCCGCGCGCGTGGTCTTGACCTCGATCCGCCGAACGCGTTTGAGCGGGTCCTGATTGCTCGAGTAATACCCCAGCACGTAGTAATCGCTCGTCTCGTTGTCGATCCGCTTCAGTCCCGCCTCGAACCCGTTCGTGTTCACGATGGCGAAGCCGCCGGTCTCTTCGGAGAGAACCCGCAGGCTGTCCTGCGATTCGCGGAGGTGCGCGTTCCACTCGACCGTCTTGAGGTCCTGGTCGATATCCGGGCCCGCCGACAGGCCGCGAGGATCGATCGTGTAGATCGTCGCGTTGGCGCGGTTCGCCGCCCGCGTCAGCTCGGCCAGCTCCCGGACAAGATCCGCGGCATTCAGCAGCTGACTGCTTTGCTGCGTGCGGAAGAACGGATCGTTCTGCAGGTCCGCGGCCTCGACGTGCATCCGGAGCGCCTGCTCCTCCACTCGCGACTCCGCGAATGGATTGAAGTCGTAGCCGCTGCTGATATAGAGGACGGCCTTTCGCCGGTTCTGCACCTTCTCCAGATTGCGCATCAGGTCGTAGGCGGTCGAAAACGCCACGTGCGCGCGATGTCGCAGCTCCGTGGGGCCCTGAGATCCTTGCGCCCCCTGGATGACCTCTTTGGGCGTCAAGCCGCCGGCCGTGATGCGGGAAATCGCAGACTCGAGAACCTGCCGGTCGTAGGTGAGCTGTTCCGAGATCGATGAATACCCGGTCGAGACGATCCCGAACATGTCCCCGTCGTGAATCACGGTCCGGAGGACTTGCCCCATCAACTGACGCACCTTCGGCGTCAGGGTGGGATCGAGATGGAAATCGTCAATCACAATCAGAAAGATGCGGCCGGCCGCGTCGCTCGTCGGCCGGTTGCGGGGAACGATGACGCCTTCCTGCACCGGCGAGGGCAGGCTCTGCACGTTGAACTGGCGTCCGCCGTGAATCAACAGGATGGAGGCGATGTTCTGTTTCACTCCGTCCTCGAAGACCTCGATCTCACCCGGCTTCAGATCCGCCACAAACTGGTTCCGCTGATCGCGAACGATGACGTCGGTGGTCACCAGGTCGACGCCGACTATGAAGTCTGGCTTTTTCTGCTGCGCCGCCGGAGTTGGGGCCTCCAAGGTGACGAGCACGGCGAACAGGAGGAGCGTGACCGCATAGCGCATGCCTCAGTATGAATCAGCTCTTCACGGCTGCGTCCGCCGCACAGTATTCTTACCGGATGGCTGAAACCGTCGAATTCCGCAGCAATGGCAGCATGGCCTCGGGGTATCTCGCCCGACCCGCGGCCGGTTCGGGCCCGGGCGTGCTGGTGATCCAGGAGTGGTGGGGCCTCGATTCGGGGATCAAGACGATGGCGGATCGTCTCGCCGGCGACGGGTTCGTCGCCCTCGCGCCCGATCTCTATCACGGCGAACTGGCCGCGCACGACGAGATGGACAAGGCCTCGCACCTGATGCAGAGTCTGCCACCCGATCGCGCCGGCCGCGACATGAGCGGAGCGGTTGACTTCCTGGCCTCACACCCCGCCGTCACCGGCAACGGGATCGGCGTCGTCGGCTTCTGCATGGGAGGCATGCTCGCCTTTCTCATTGCCGCCAATCGTCCCGACAAGGTCAAGGCGCTCGTGCCCTTCTACGGATTCCCGCAGGGCGCGGCCGAACCGGACTGGTCGAAGCTCACGGCCTCGATCAGCGGGCACATGGCAGAGCACGATGATTTCTTTCCTCCGGCCGCAGCGCGTGCGCTTGAAGCCAGGCTGCGCGGCATGGGGAAGAACGTCACACTGAACGTTCATCCCGGCACCGGCCACGCCTTCATGGGCCCGCACAACGCACTGGGCACCCTCAACGCGACGCTCGCGGCACAGATCTGGCCGGAGGCGATTGGCTTTCTGAAGAGCACCTTGAAATAGCGGTTCGTGGTTCTTGGTTCTTGGTTCCTGGGCAGTTTGCGGATCCTTCTAGTAAATGGCTGAACACGACTCTCAGAAGCCAGACATCACTCTTTCAGCGCGCGACGTTTTCACGATCGACACGGACCTGCAAGTGCCGGCGTTCTCGGCCGCGGACGAGCACGTGCCCGCTTGTGATCCGGACTACGTGTTCGACCGCGCCACGACGCTCGCCCTGCTCGCGGGATTCGTGCACAACCGCCGCGTGATGGTGCAGGGCCGCCATGGCACGGGCAAGTCCAGCCACGTCGAGCAGGTGGCGTCACGACTGAACTGGCCCTGCGTCCGCGTGAATCTCGACGGTCACGTCAGCCGCATGGACCTGATCGGCAAAGACGCGATCGTGATCAGGGACGGCAAGCAGGTCACGGAGTTTCAGCCCGGCATGCTCACGTGGGCGCTGCAGCGGCCGTGCGCGCTGGTCTTCGACGAGTACGACGCCGGCCGTGCCGACGTGATGTTCGTGATTCAGCGCGTGCTCGAAGTGGAAGGGCGTCTGACGCTCCTCGACCAGAGCCGCGTCATCGAGCCGCACCCGTCGTTTCGTCTGTTCGCCACCTCCAATACGGTCGGCCTTGGCGATGCGACCGGCCTCTATCACGGGACACAGCCGCTCAATCAGGGCCAGATGGACCGCTGGAACATCGTCGTCACGCTGAACTACCTGGCGCACGATCGTGAAGTCGAGGTCGTGCTGGCGCGATGCCCGGAATATCGGAATGCCGAGGGACGGGCCAAGGCCAGCGCCATGATCGCGCTGGCGAACCTGACACGCCGCGGGTTCGCCGACGGAGACCTGTCGACGGTCATGTCCCCTCGAACCGTGGTGACGTGGGCACAGAACACGACGCTCTTCCACGATCCCGGGCTGGCATTCAAGCTGACATTCCTCAACCGGTGCGACGAAGACGAACGCGCCCTCGTCGCCGAGTACTACCAGCGCTGTATGGGCGGCGATCTCGCGGACGAAGATCGGCCTGCGCCGGGAAAGCGGTGATCGACGAACGTGGAACCGGGCCCGTCCGCGCCATCGGGGCCTGCACTCGCGCGCTCGCGGGATCGAGCGGCGTGGACGCCGCGATGGCCGGAGCGAATGCTCCAACACTGAGCGGGCTGCGGGCGATCGGGGATCGGCTCGCGGTGCGCACGCGCTTCCATGACGCGACGGCGTACCGCGATCACCTTCCGCCCGAGATGCCCGCGTCGGGTCTCTTCAGCGCGCTTGAACTCGCCCGTCTCGACGTGCTCGGCGTGGGCTGGCTGCCCGGCATCGCCCGCAATCTGATGGCGCATCCGGGCGCCGAGAACGATGGCGTCCGCTGGCTCGCCTTCGAGTTGATGGGCGGCCGCGCCGCGCCAGGTGAGAAGGCCGTCATGGCCGGCGCGGTGAAGAGCGCGCTGCCCTCGCATCTAGTAGACGGTCTTACTGGGCTCGCCACACACCTGAACGATCCCGCGACGTTTGCGGCCACAGCCGCCACATGGGCGCGCGCTGCGGGCGCGCGGCTTCCGAAGGCCCTGATCGCGCCTGCCGAGGCAGGGCGCATCCCGCTGCCGGCACGCGAGGTGCGGCGTCAGCTTCCGAGGCGCGGCGACCCGGGTGCGACGTCGGCTCCCCTGCGCGAGGACCAGCGCGCCGATCCGAGTCAGGATTCAGAGGGCACCGCAACAGGGAACACGGGAGCCTCAGGTCAAGGCCACGACGGATATCGTGTCTACACCACTGCGCACGACCGGGTCGTGAACGCCGCCGCACTCGCCAGCCGGGAGGAGCTCGCCACCCTGCGCACCCAGCTCGAGGCGGAATTCGGCTCGATCCGCTCGGTAGTGGCCCGGCTGGCCAAGCGATTGATGCGCGTACTGATGGCGCGGCAAGTACGTGAATGGCGCTTCGATCTCGACGAGGGCGTCCTGGACGGCTCGCGTCTGGCCACGCTGGTCGCCAGCGGAGGCCGAGCCCGTCCCTTCAAACAAGAGAGCGATTCACCATTCCCGGGAACAGTGGTCACCCTGCTCATCGACCACTCAGGCTCGATGCGCGGCCGGCCGATGCTCATCGCCGCCCTCACGGTGGAGATCTTCGCCCGCGTGCTCGAGCGATGCGGCGTGCGCTGCGAGGTGCTGGGGTTCACCACGCGCGACTGGAACGGCGGCGAGCCCGCGCGCGAGTGGGCGGCGCACGGCTATCCCGAGAGCCCGGGGCGGCTCAACGCGCTCCAGCACATCATCGTCAAGAGCGCCGACGTCCCGTGGCGGCGGGCCCGGGTTGCTCTCGGCCTCTTCCTCCATGACGAGATGCTGAAAGAGAACATCGACGGCGAAGCGCTGGCCTGGGCTCACAAGCGTCTGCTTGCGCGCAGCGAGCCCCGCCGCATTCTCGTGGTCGTCTCCGACGGCACGCCGATGGATGAAGCCACGCTGGCGGCCAACGGCCACGAATACCTGGAACGCCATCTGCAGGCCGTGGTCGAGGGCATCGAGAAGACCTCGCGCGTTCAACTCGCGGCGATCGGCATTGGCCACAACGTCTCGGCCTTCTACACCAACGCCACGACGGTCGCGAAGATCGAGCAGCTCGGCCCCGCCCTCAGCGCCAAGCTGACGGCGCTGCTCGGCTCATAACGGCTGGTTTGACACTGGGACGTTCGTCCTGCGATAGTCGGAGCCCATAGACTCGCAACTCCAACTATCAAGGTCCGGTATCTGTGTTTGAAACGATTGCCGCACTCAGTACCATCGCCTTCATCGTCGTCTTCATCGTGCTCTTCCAGATGAATCGCGCCAGCCGGAACGAGGGCGAAGACTCGCCGACCTGACGCGCGCTACTCGGCGGCCTCGACGGTGCCCTTCCGCCGGACCTTACCCGACCTGGCGCGACTGGCGGAACCGGGACATGGCCTCGTAGATCTCGCGACGCGCCCGGTTCATGTTCCCGAGCGGACGATGCTCCGCGAGGCAGTGCCAGGGATTGAAGGCCATGCGCTCGCAGGCGCGGTCGCGGCCCGGCACGTCGATATCCTGTCGCGGGATGCGCAGACGGGCGACGCGCACGTACGGCGACTCGCGCTCTTTCCACTCCACGCTCGCATCCTCGATCGGCATCCTCGTGGCATCGATCTGAAACTGGACGAAGAAGTCGAAGCTCGCCTCGTCGGTGGACAGACGCTGGCGGAGCGCGTCGTGGAGGTAGGTATCGGTCACGTTCGGCTTCCGTGCGTGCACGCGAGGGGTGGGCCGGACGATGTACTTGACGGCCCGGCCGGTCCCGAACTGATAGGGCGTCGTGCTCCAGTACGGAATGTCCAGGTGACTCGAGGGATGCTCCCGCGAGGCAAACGCGATGCGCGCGGCCTTCGGATGCGACAGGAAGTACCGGGCCTTCCCCATCGTTCCCCCTTCGACCGCCCGCAGCAGCTCCAGGAACTCCCGGGTTCCAGGGACCATCATCACGGGATGGCTGTTGAGGATGAAGTCCTGCGAGGTTTCTCCGGGTGTGAGATTCTCGCCCGGCACGCGGAGCAGCTTGATCGACATCCCGCGGACGTCTTTCGCGCGGTCTGAGGCCGACGCTGCACTGGCGAACCGAATCCAGGCTGGATAGCTCCTCGGCTCGCTGAACGCGCCGATCCTGAGGTTGCTGTCGAGGCCGTTGACGACCAGGAGCTCGCCTTCCACACAGCCCGAGTGCCTCGCCTGATTGAACCGGCGCAGGGGGCCCGTGGGATATCGGCTGGTGCTGGCCGACTGCAGGAAGGCGATAAACTCGGCGGTGACGGCGCGCTCGTCCGGCGCGATGGTCTCGCCCGCGAGGTCTTGTCTCGGCCTGGCCATCGTTCAGCGTCCTCTCTGGCGCTTCGCGCGCATCATATACCGATGGACCCTCTCTTCCTGGTGACGTGCCCCTACTGCGGCGAAGAAATCGAGATCTACCTGGAGCCCGAGATTCGAGGCTCGCTCGTCCAGGACTGCGAGGTGTGCTGCAACCCCTGGAATCTCAGCGTGTCGGCGGCTGACGAGGACGGCGAGCGGTACGTGGACGTCACGCGCGGCGACGGATCGGAATGAGGAGTGCCGGTTCGTCGTCTGGCCAGCGTTGGTTTTTCGTCACCTCGTGGCCAGCCCGTTGAGCGCGGGAAGCCTGCGAGTACGCAGGCTTCCCGCGAAAAATCATCGGCGGAGTGAGCCGCGGTCCGCTGCGAGGTCGTCGCAACGGTGGCACGCCGATTGGATGCATCACTGACGGCACATCATGAACGTCCGAGTTGAGACCCTCGACCGCCTCGATCCGCTGGTCGGCTCTTCCAGTCGGCTCTTTCCCGCCCTTCGCACCATAACCGCAGCCGCGACCGTGATGTTCACGTCGCTGTGGCATCGCCAATCGTCGATGGTGATGAGCGAAGAGTGGATGAAAGAGCACCGCTGGACGTCCCGCATCCACTAGATCTCTGGGCCCGGCCAGACCCGGTTTCCGAGTAAGACTGGCCACGCCGTGACTCCCGGGTAAGATCGTTCGGATCGTTCGGGTCGTTCGGATCGTTCCGGTCGTTCAAGACGTCGAGATGCGGCGCTCGATGCGGCGATCGGGGATCAGCCACCAGAGGGCCACGGCAATGTAGAGGCCAACCCCCAGCCAACGGTTGACGAAGGACAGTGCGATCGCGACGGCGTAGATCGCGACCGACATCTTGCCCTTGACGTCCCGCCCGACCGCCTCGTGCAGGGTCGAGTCGGATCCGTGGTGGCGGATCAGCGCGCGCACGAGGATGAAGTACGCAATGCCGGACATCATCATCACGAACCCGTAGAGCGCCACCGGCCACCGGTCGAAGTGATTCTCGCCCATCCATGCGGTCACCAACGGCACGAGCGAGAGCCAGAACAAGAGGTGCAAGTTGCTCCACAGGATGGCGCCGTTGACTTGCTTCACGGCGTGCAGCATGTGGTGGTGATTGTTCCAGTAGATGCCGACGTGCACGAAGCTCAGGACGTAGCTGCCGAAGACGGGCATCAGCGGGCGCAACGCCTCGAAGTCCGTGCCGTGAGGGGCCCGCATCTCGAGCACCATGATGGTGATGATGATGGCGATGACCCCGTCGCTGAACGCTTCGAACGACCCGAACGTTTCGAACGATCCGAACGACCCGAACGACCCGAACGATCTCAGGACTCCAAATACTCCGATAGCGTCATCCGAACGAAGCCCGCAGGCGGCTCGTCGCCGATGGCCATGCGCGCCGACTCGTGGACGATCACATCCTGGAACGTGACCGGCTTCGCCCGCGCCCAGTCCAGCTCGAAGGTTTCCGCGTAGTACTGCGAGATCTCGACGTCATCGAAGATCAGGCTCGCGTCGCGGTTCAGGGTCACACCCGACGAGCTCCAGTTGTGGCTGCCGATCAGCACGCGGCGGCCGTCAACGACGATGCCCTTGGTGTGCGTGTTCGGCAACAGCCGCACGGTCTGGTGGACATCCATCCCGAGCCGCTTCAGCTGCGACAAATGGAAGTCCTTGCCGTCGAGCGGCGAGCGCAGAATGATGCGACAGTCCGCGATCGTCTTCGACCGGTCGACAAGAGCGGCCACCAGCTTCTTGAGGAAGCCCGCCTCCGCTCCTTTCATGTTGATGTACTGGTTCTGAAACAGGAGCTGGGTGGTCGCCGAGCGAATCAGCTGCAGCACGGCGTTGCTGTACACAGCACCCTGCTTGTCTGGCGTCAGCAACGGCTTGACGCGTACCTTCCGCGTGATCGTCTTCGGCAGCATCACGTGCGCGGGCGGCCCTTCGGCCACCACCGCCTCCAGGACGGTCACGGGCACGTCGACGAGCGGTGGATTCTCCACCGCCTCCGGCGTCCCGCCAAGCGTCATCGCCTGCTCGAAGTCCGCCTCGATGTGGTTGCGGAACCGATCGGCCAGCGTCTTGTTGGCGATCACCACATGCCACTCACGGTTCCCGGCCTTGGAGGTCTTCGAAGGATTGTCGAGGTCGGCCGGCGCGATGAGTGGCTGACTCGTCTTGGTCCAGTTTCCGCTCGACAGCCAGACCACCGCATCCTTTCCTTCATCGCGAACCGTGACCTTGATGTGGTACGCGTTGGCGACCAGCCCGTTGGCGCCGTAGGGCACGAAGATGCGATCGAAGTGGTCGCCGAAATCGGATTCCCACTGATCGAAGGTCAGGCTGCGATCGAACTCCCCCGCCGGTATCGTGCCGCTCGAGGGGTCCTTGCTCTGCGGTGCGAGCACCATCTTCAGTGACGCCTGACCCTCGAGCTCGGCCTGCATCGCTTTCGCGATGTGCGCCGCCTGGAACTCGTACATCGAGGTCACCAGCCGCTTCTTCGTTCCGGCCAGGAAGTCGGCGAGAACGGTCCAGCTGCGCTCGGGCCCGATGTGGAGGTTCAGCTCCATCATCTCGTTGACCCAGTTGAAGCTGAATCCATGCCCGGTCCGATCCTCATCGTTGTACGAAATCGACGTCGTCGCTTCAGTCGTCAACTCGGGCGCGCTCACCATCAGCTGCTCTTCCAGTGATGCCGGCCGGACATCGACAGGAAGGCCGCGGAACTCGCGCGGCATGCGCACCTGCACCTCCGCGAAGCGATCCGGGTGCGCGGAGACGACAATGCACTCGTCGTCGCTCAACTGCTCGTCACGAATGAGATAGCCCGCCCAGGCATCGAGCACGCCGTTGCCTCGCTGCTCCTGCCGCAACGCGTCAGCCGCCGCTTCCGCATCGGAACGCGGCGCATCCGTCTCGGCTCCTCCGGTCTGCTGCGGCTGGCCAAGCGACACGTGGACGAGGAGAGGGATCGTGATGGAGATGGTGCCGTCGTCAGTCGTTAGCGACGCGTGGGCGACCGTCGTTTTCTTGTCTTCCGGCGCTTCTGGAGGCGCGGGGCGTGGACGCGGAACGGGCGACGGCGTCCCCCCGTGCCACGGCCGGGTCTTCAGATACTGCCGCATCATCGAGGCAGGGACCGCGTAGTTCTCGACCATGTAGAGACCCGCGAAGTGCAGCGCGACCGCGCGTCCCGTCTTCATGTCCAGCACCACCGACCCGGAGTTGCCGCCGAGCGTCGTGCAGTCGTGCGTGGCCCAGCCGCGGCTCGCTTTGCCGACGAGGCCGGGTGCGATGCGTTTGATGTCGTAGGTGCCGTTGTAGATCCGATCCATCCACGCCTGATCGGGAATGATGTGGGCCGGCGCTCGTGCCGGGTAGCCGACGACCGCAACGTGCGTGTTCTCGGCAACGTCCGCGTCAGCCAGCGGAATGAACGGCGGCCGGCCCTCCACGACGCTTCCGCTGCCGATCTGCAGAAACGCGATGTCGGCTTTCCTGGCCTCCGATTCAATCCACAGCACGCGGCGGACGGGCACTGACGCCGCCTCGGTCACGCCGAGCTCATGGCGTGAGTCGAGCGACACGACCATGTCATCGCCAAACCGTCCCGGACGGAAACGATAATGCGCGCCGTCCCGCTGCGCGATGAGATCCGCCACATGCCGGTTCGTGACGACGATGTCGCGATCGACGAGCCAGCCGGTGCCCACGTAGGTCGCGTTGCCCGGGAAGTTGGCGACATCGATGCGACCGACAAGAGGGATGACCGACCCGAGAAGGCCCGCCGCGCCCTTCAATCGCGCGACGATCTGCTTGGCCGACGCTTCGATCAGCGCATCCTGGTAGACGATCTGACGGTCCTTGATGAGAAACGCCGGACGGCCTTCGCGAACGATGGTCTCGAAGGCGATGTCGTCGGCCTCGATGCCGCGCAGGCCCGAGGCCGCGGCTTCGAGCCTGAACGCATTGCCCGGAGACGAGACCAGATTGTCGAACCGCGCCGACAGCTCGCGGTGCAGATCCGGGTCGTTGTGCTCCAGCGCCTGCAACCAGTTGCGGTAGAGGCTCCGGTCGCTCCCGGACGTCATGTGTGGCGACATCCTGCACTCCTTCAGTGAACCGAGCCTGCTCAGGATCTTCGCGCGAGAAGGTCCCCCTCCGCCGAAGGCTTCGGCGGGACAGGCCTACGCAAACCATTAACGCTGGGGCCAGACCATTCGAACACAGACTTGCCTGCCGCTTCACGGCAGGAAGCGATTCTTCACGATCACTCTCAACTCGAAATCACTACCGGTTTTGATCAGAACTCTTTATCAGAGTGGAACACGGCTTTCTCAAAGTGGAACACGCCCAGGAGCTGCCCCCCGGATTTGCGCCGAGAGTGAACAGTCTTCGATGGCAATCCGCTTGCTCCGTCGGTCGGGTCCAGGTGTCGTGTGTCTTATCTAACTATTGAAGACCTCATCGTCCGTCACGCGTCCGGCCGCGGCACCCAGCCAGTGGTCGACGGGTTGACGTTCGCCGTCGAGGCCGGCGAAATCGTGGGCGTATCGGGGCCTTCGGGATCCGGCAAGACGACGGTGGCTCGCGCGCTGCTCGGGCTGCTGCCGGCGAGCGCGGACGTATCGGGCGTGATCCGCTTTCGCGGCCGCGATCTGCGCGGCCTGAAAGAGCGCGAGCTGGAGACCATCCGCGGCGCCGAGATCGGCATCGTGTTCCAGGAGTCGGCGCTCGCTCTGAACCCCGTCTTGACGGTCGGCGCACAGATTGCGGAAGTCGTTCACGCACACACCCGCTGCGATCGAGTCACCGCGCGTGAGCGCGCGCTGGCCACGATGGCCGATGTGGGGTTCGGCGACTACAACCGCCGCATCTACGACGCCTACCCGCACGAGCTGAGTGGCGGACAGCGTCAGCGTGTGCTCATCGCGCAAGCGATTGTGTGTCAGCCAACACTGGTGGTCGCAGACGAGCCCACTGCGTCCCTCGATGCCAGTGCGCGCGCCGAGGTGCTGCGCCTCATTCGCCGGATCAATGAGCGTCAGGGCACGGCGTTTCTGTTGATCAGCCACAGCGCCGAGGTCCTCGCCACGACGGCCCATCGCGTCATCACCATGGACCATGGACGGTTGACCACCAGCGCTCGCGCGTTGCGTGAGCCGGCCGGCCCACGCTTCGACATCGTCCCGGCATTCAGCCGACCCGCGAACGCGCCGAATGCGTCGCCGATCGCGGAGATGGCCAGCGGCACCAAGACACACCGGCAACAGCGCCTGCTGTCACGAGCGCGTCACGACGTCGCGGCGCTGGCCGGTGTCGATCTGCGGATCGAACGCGGCAGCACCCTGGGGCTGGCCGGAGAGTCCGGGTGTGGGAAGTCCACCCTCGCCCGATGTCTCGCCGGCCTCGAGCCGCTCGATGCTGGCGAGGTTCGTATCGACGGCGTGGATATCTCCTCGCTTCGGGGACGCGCGCTGCTCCCCTATCGCAATCAAGTGCAGCTGATCTTCCAGGACTCGGCGGCGGCGCTGAACCCCCGGTTCACCGCGCTCGACATCATCACCGAGCCGATGGTCGTGCAACGGGTTGCCAATCCCACCGAGCGCGTCCTGCGCGCGGTCGATCTCATGCTGCAGGTGGGCCTGCCGGCCGATCGTCTGCAGTCGCGGTCGGGCGAGTTCAGCGGCGGTGAGCGGCAGCGGCTCGCGATTGCGCGCGCGCTGGCGATGAAGCCGCGGCTGCTCATCCTCGACGAAGCGTTCTCGGGGCTCGACGTCGAGACCCGCACGCGCATCACAAGCCTGCTGATCAACCTTCAGGAGACGCACGACCTCACGTATCTCTGCATCTCGCACGACCTCGAGCTGCTCGGCGAGTTCGCGTCCGAGGTGGCGGTGATGCAGGGCGGCCGGATCGTCGAACGCGGCGAGACCGGCGAAGTGATCGACGAGCCCAGGCACGCACACACGCGCGCGCTCCTGAGCGCGATGCGCAGCCAGTCAGAAGGCGCCGCGGCATGAGATACGCCCTGCGGCGCGTCGCACACGGCGTGGGCCTTGCGCTCGCGGTGTCACTCCTGACGTTCACGATACTGGAGCTGGCGCCAGGAGAGTTCTTCGACGACCTGAAGATGGACGCGAGCGTCACGGCAGGTACGGTTGAAGCATTGCGCCAGGAGCACGGGCTGACGCAGTCGCCGGCCACGCGGTATCTGCGGTGGCTCGGGTCCGTGATGCAGGGAGACTTCGGTGTCTCGCTCGCCCATCGAACGCCAGTGGCGCCGCTGCTGTGGGAACGGGCGCGAAACACGCTCGCGCTGACGGTTCCGGCGATGTTCATCACCTGGCTCGTCGCCCTGCCGCTCGGACTGTGGGCGGCCCGGCATCGGGGACGCCTGCTGGATCGACTGTGCGACGGCGCCACCTCCACGCTCTTGGCGCTGCCAGACCTGCTGATCGCGCTGATGCTGCTCCTGCTCGCGCTGCGAACGGGCCTCTTTCCCACTGGCGGGATGTTCTCGCCCGGTTCGAGTGACGCCGGCCTCACGGCGCGACTCCTGGATTTCGCCTCGCACGCGTGTCTCCCGCTCTTCGCGCTCATCGTCAGCACCCTGCCGGCGGTGTTGCGGCACGTGCGAGCGAGCGCGATTGAAGCCGCCGACTCGCCGACCGTTCATGCGGCGCGCGGTCACGGCATCGGCAGGTGGCGGCTCAACCTGCGGTACATCCTGCCGATGGCCGCCAATCCGCTGGTCTCGCTGGCCGGCCTGTCGATCGCTGCGCTGCTCAGTGCATCGCTCCTGGTCGAAGTCGTCATGAGCTGGCCGGGGCTGGGGCCGCTGCTCGTCGAGGCCCTTCTTGCGAGAGACGTGCACGTGGTGCTTGGCGCATCGATGCTGGCCACCCTGTTCCTGGTGACCGGCAACCTGCTCGCGGACCTGACGCTCTTCGCCATCGATCCGAGGATCCGGGCATGAGGCTCGCCACATGCCTCGCCGGCGCGCTCATTGCGCTGCACCTGCTCGTGGCCTTCGCCGGATTTGTCGCGCCGTATGACCCGGTGGCGCAAGTGCGCTCGGTGCCGTTCGCGCCGCCGACGGGCGTGCACTTCCGGGATGCCAGCGGTGAGTTCCATCTTCAGCCCTTCGTGTACGCGCAGGTACCGGCGGCTGACAGCTACGACACATATGTGGACGACACGTCGCAGCGCTATCCGCTGCGGCTGATGGTGGCGGGCAACCCCTACACCGTCGTCCCGGGCATCGAGAGCCGCCTGCACCTGATCGGGGTTGACGGGCCCGGGCGGATATCGCTCCTCGGCACCGATGGCTTTGGCCGCGACGTCTTCTCCCGGCTCCTCTACGGCGGCCGCGTGTCGGTAGCTGCCGGCCTGCTCGCCGCCGCGTGCGCGCTGTTCCTCGGCCTCACCCTTGGAACGCTGGCCGGGTTCTGCGGAGGTGTCGTCGATCGTGGCCTCATGCGCGTGGCCGACGTGTTCATGGCGGTGCCGTGGCTGTACCTGCTCTTCGCGGTGCGCGCTGCGCTGCCGCTCCACATCGACACGCGCGCCACGTTCCTCGTCCTCGTCTCGGTACTCGGAGTCGTGGGCTGGGCGCGGCCAGCCCGGGTGATTCGCGGCATCGTGCTGAGCGCGCGCGAACAGATCTATGTTCGAGCTGCCCGTGGATTCGGCGCCGGCGCGCCGCACCTGCTGCGCCGCCACATCCTCCCGCATACCTACGGCCTCGTACTGACGCAGGCCGGCGTGCTCATCCCG
Organism: Vicinamibacterales bacterium; assembly: GCA_035293405.1. Classification (GTDB taxonomy): domain Bacteria; phylum Acidobacteriota; class Vicinamibacteria; order Vicinamibacterales; family UBA2999; genus Gp6-AA40. The sequence continues at coordinate 202,406 of DATDOE010000090.1, forward strand.
CAGTACCTGCTCGCCGAGGTGACGCTGTCGTTTCTCGGGCTGGGGATCGGAGAGCCGACCGCGAGCTGGGGCAGCATGCTCGGCGCCCTCCAGCAGTACCACGTGCTGACCTCGTACTGGTGGATGTGCGCGCCGGCGGCCGCGCTGGTCGCGATCGCGCTGGGGTACCACGCGCTCACCTCGATCGCGCACGAACGCACTCGGCTGGTGGCCGGCTGACCATGATGACGGCACTGCGACGACTGACCGCCGCTCTCCTTCTCGCGACCGCGCTGACGGTTCCGCCCGTCGGCGCCGCATCGCCCCCTGCCCCCACACGGGCCGGCGAGGAACTGCTCGTCTCGGCCCAGGATGCGGGTCACCACGGTGGCCGGCTCGTGGTCGCCCTGCGCGCGGAGCCGAGGACGCTCAACCCGGTGTCGGCGGCCGACGCGCCGTCACGCGATGTCATCGGCCGCATGACCGGCGACCTGATTCACATCAACCGGCTGACGCAGTCCACTGAAAGCGCGCTCGCGAAATCCTGGAAGCGATCGACGGACGGCCGCACCTATACCCTCGCGCTTCGGCGCAGCCTCCGCTTCTCCGATGGCCACGCCTTCGATGCCGACGACGTGGTGTTCACCTTCAAGGTGTTGCTCGACCCGGCCACAGCCGCGCCGCAGCGCGACCTGCTGGTTGTTGGAGGCAAGCCGCTCGGCGTCACGAAGGTGGACGCCCACACCGTGCGGATCACGCTCGCCGAGCCGTACGCCGCGGCTGAGCGACTGTTCGACAGCATCGCGATCCTTCCGCGGCATCTGCTCGAGAGCGCATACACGCGGGGCACGCTCGCCGACGCCTGGTCGCTGAAGGCCACGGCCGCCTCGCTCGCTGGGCTTGGCCCGTATCGATTGAAGGAGTACGTGGCCGGTCAACAGCTGGTCCTCGAACGCAACCCGTACTACTGGAAGGTGGACTCGGCGAATCGCCGCCTGCCGTACGTCGACGAGCTGGTGTTCGTGTTCGCCGGCACCGAGGACGCGCAGGTGATTCGCTTCCAGAGCGGCGAGAGCGACGTGCTCGGCCGCACGAGCGCCGACAACTTCGCGGTCCTGTCACGGGATCAGGCATCGAAGCAGTATCAGCTCAAGGATCTCGGCCCGAGCCTCGAATACAACTTCCTGGTCTTCAACCAGAACGATCTGGCGGGCAAGAACCTGCCGCAGGTGGCGGCGAGACAGCGCTGGTTTGGCGACCTGAACTTCCGCCGCGCCGTCTCTCGGGCCGTCGATCGCCGGGGCCTCACACGGCTGGTCTTCCGAGGCCGCGCGGTCCCGCTGTGGGGCAACGTGAGCCCGGGCAATCGCCTGTGGGTGAACACCGCCATCCCACAGCCGGCGCGATCCCTCGAGGACGCGCGCCAACTGCTCAAGGCCTCGGGCTTCTCGTGGCGCCCTGACGGCAAGCTCGTCGATCGACAGGGCCAGCGCGTCGAGTTCACCATCGTGAGCAGCGCCACCAGCGCCCAGCGCACGTCGATGGCGACGCTCGTCCAGGCCGATTTGAAAGATCTCGGCATGGACGTCCGCGTCGTGCCATTGGAGTTCAGAATCCTGATCGATCGCGTCTTCCAGACGTTCGACTACGACGCGTCGATTCTCGGGCTCGGTGGCGGCGACGCCGACCCGAACGCCGAAATGAACGTGTGGCTGTCGCACGGCAGCAACCATCTCTGGCGCCTCGGGCAGACCGCCCCGGCCACTCCCTGGGAGGCCGAGATCGATCGGCTCATGCAGAAGCAGCTGGTCACCCTCGACGTTCGCGCCCGCAAGGCCCTCTACGACAGGGTGCAGACCATCGTCGCGGACAACGTGCCGTTCGTCTTCCTGGCCGCGCCTCACATCCTGGTCGGCGCGCGCGGCGATCTGGGCAATTTCCAGCCGTCGGTGCTCGATCACTACACGCTGTGGAATGCGGACCGGCTCTTCTTCAAGCCCCGGCTCACGAGCAATCGCCGATGAGCATGCTCGCCCACGTTCTTGACGCGCGCCCACAGCCTCGCACCGACCACGAGCTGGTGGCGGCGTGTGTCTCGGGCGACGAGCAGGCGTGGAACGATCTCATCGAGCGATACAACCGCCTGATCTTCTCGATTCCACTGAAGCAGGGGCTCGGGCGCGACGAGGCAGCCGACATCTTCCAGGCCGTGTGCCTGGACCTGGTGGCCGAACTGCCGCGGCTTCGCGATCCGCAAGCGCTTCCCGCGTGGATCATTCAGACGACGCGGCACAAGGTCTCCAAGTGGAGGCGACGCAACGATCGCTTCGTCGCCGACGAGGGCGCGACGGCCGAACAGGCCCCGGCGCCGGCCGCCGACATGCCGGATGCATTCATCGACGAGCTGCAGCAGACGCAAGTGCTCCGCGACGCCATCATCGACTTGCCAGACCGCTGCCAGCGCATGGTGCGAATGCTGTTCTTCGAGACGCCGCCACGTCCCTATCGTGACGTCGCCAACCAGCTCGGCGTCGCCACCGGCTCGATCGGGTTCCTGCGCAGCCGATGCCTCGACCGGCTTCGGTCGTCGCTCCAGAGGATTGGCCTGTGCCGGTAGCCGTCGCGCTCCGCGCCAAGCCCGCCGCCGGCCGGCGCGTGTCGCAGGCCATCGCCGCGCTCGAAGGCGCAGAGGCCTGCCAGGCGTTCTTTGCCCGCCATATCCGGCTCATCGATCCGCGCCTCGCGCAACGGCTGCTCGATCAGTCGCGCGTCCAGTTGCGGGTTGACTTTCACCGCTCGCTCACCTGCGCGCAGGCCGCGGCCGCCATTGCCGAACAGCTCGGCGACGAGCGACTCCATGCCCTGAGCGTGCGCGCGATGGCCAACGCGCTGTCGGTCGGCGGCCACAATCAGGCCTCGGTCGAGCGGCATGCGCAGGCGATCGCCGCCTTCGAACGGCTCGTCGATGGGCCCGAGCTGGCGCGGACGTTGAGCGCCTGCGTCCAGCCCTTGCTCCTGCTCGGCCGCTACGACCAGGCCCTCGCGTTCGCCGAGCGCGCACGGAACCTGTTCGTGGAGCAGGGCGACGCGGTCCGGCTCGCGCGGCTCGACATCATGATCGGCAACCTGCTTCACCGGCAGGATCGTTTCACCGAGGCGATGGTCTGCTACGAGCGCGCACACCAGGCGCTCGTCCCGCTCGGCGACGCCGACGGCATCCTCTCGGCCATTCACAACAAAGCGGTCACGCTGACCACGCTGAACAACTTCCGTGATGCCCTCGCCGCCTACGAAGAGGCGCGGCGGCTGTCGGTCGAACGCGGCCTCGATCAGGCGGTGGCGCAGGCCGATTACAACATCGCCTGGCTCTACTACCTGCGCGGTGAGTACAGCCGCGCGATCGAGATCCTCCACACCGCAGCGGCGGCCTCGAAGCGGACCGGCGATGGATACCACGCGGCCCTGTCGCTCCTCGATCTGTCTGAGATCTATCTCGAGCTCAACTTGAGCGTGGACGCGCGCGAGATGGCCGAACAGGCCCACACTCGCTTCAACGAGCTCGGGATGGGATACGAGGCGGCCAAAGCACTGGCCAACGCCGCCACCTCGTACGGTCAGGAAGGCAAGGCGTTCCGCGCCATCGAGCTGTTCGATGAAGCGCGGGCGCGCATGGTGCGCGAGAACAACCTGGTCTGGCCCTCGCTCATCGACCTGTATCAGGCGATCCTGCTCGTTGACGAAGGACGGCTCTTCGAAGCACGCCGGCTGGCGCTCGCGGCGCTCGAACAATTCCACGGCTCGGCCCTTCGCGCCAAGACCGCCTTGTGCCACCTGCTGCTCGCGCGCATCGCGCTGCGGCTCGAAGACGCGCCTGCCGCGCGACACAGCTGTGACCTCGCGCTCGCGCAGCTCTCGGATCTCGAGAGCCCGATCCTCACCTACCACGCGCGCCTGCTTCTCGGGCATGCCCTCTCGCGCAGCGGCGATCGCGCGGGAGCGTACGCGGCGTATCAGGTTGCGCGCGAGGCGCTCGAGACGCTGCGCAGCCGCCTGAACGGCGAAGAGCTGAAGATCGCGTTCGTCAAGAACAAGGGTGAGGTCTACGAGCGCCTGGTCCAGTTGTGTCTCGATGGACAGGAGGGTAGCGGCGGGTTCGAGGAAGCCTTTGCGCACGTCGAGCAGGCGAAATCCCGCACGCTCTTCGACCTCATGTTCCAGCCGGTCCACGCGCTGGCGCGGGAGGAAGGCTCGGAGAGCCAGCTGGCCCACTCGATCCGGGAGCTGCGTGAAGAGCTGAACTGGTACTACCACCTGGTCGAGCTCGAACAGCTGCGGCCCGGCGATCAGTCCAGCGACCGGCTCAACGCCTTCCAGCGGGAAATCGGCTCGCGCGAGAAGGAGATGGCGCGCACACTGCGCGAGCTCAGTCTCACCGACACCCCGCAGTCCGACCTGCATGCGCCGGCGGTGTACTCGCTCGACGCGATTCGCGCCGCCCTGCCTGCGGATACCACCCTGATCGAGTTCTTCCAGGTCGACGACCGCATCGTGCTCTGCCTGGTGGATCAGGATCGCGTCGAGATGGCGCCGGTCTCGCTGATGTCCAAGGTGGCTGGGCAGGTGCGGATGCTGCAGTTCCAGTTCTCGAAGTTCAGGCTCGGCGCCGACTACATCCGCACGTTTCAGGACGCGCTCCTCAAGACGACGCGCGCGCACCTGCACGAGCTGTTCAAGGAGCTGCTGGCACCCGTGTGGTCGCAGCTCCAGGGCCGCCGGCTGGTGATCGTCCCGCACAGCGTTCTGCACTACGTGCCGTTTCATGCGCTGTTCGATGGCGAACGCTACGTCATCGACTCGTGCGCCGTCTCCTACGCGCCAAGCGCAAGCGTCTATGCCCGCTGCCAGCAGCAGCCCGGCGGAGGCGGCCAGGGCGCGCTCGTCCTCGGGGTACCCGACACGCAGGCACCGTTCATCGACGCCGAGGCCCGCGCGGTGGCGGAATCGCTGCCGGACGCACGCCTCTTCATCGGCGCCGATGCCACGGAACAGGTCCTTCGCAGTGCCGGTCGCGAGAGTCGGATCGTACACATCGCATCGCACGGCTACTTCCGCCCGGAGAACCCGATGTTTTCAGGCATCCGACTGGGCGACACGTATCTGAACGTCTACGACCTCTACCGGCTCCGGCTGCGAGCAGATCTGGTGGCCCTGAGCGGCTGCGCGACGGGGGCCAACGTGGCCGCCGCCGGCGACGAGCTCCTCGGCATCACCCGCGGCCTGTTCTGTGCCGGCGCCCAGACGCTGCTCCTCAGCCTCTGGAATGTCCACGATGAGAGCACGTCGGCGTTCATGACGCTGCTCTACGGGCGAATCGCCAGAGGCGCGGCCCCGGTGACAGCCTTGCGCGACACGATGCTCGACCTGCGGGCCAAGTACCCGCATCCGTACTACTGGGCGCCGTTTGTGCTGACGGGCAAATCCGTGCACGCCTGATTTTTGTCATGGACCCTCTATTTTTCGTCTCGCAGCTGGCCCCTCTCTCAATGAGCGATGGCTTATCTGATGTCTGACCATTTTTCGTCTCCGCAGTGGGTGGATCTGGTGCGGGGGCTGCTCGACGGCAACGCGAGGGAGGCGATGGACCAGCATCTCCGAGACGGCTGCGACGAATGCCTGAAGGCGTACAACGCCTGGTACGGGCTCGCGGTGTTCGCTGAGGAAGAGCGGGGATTGGAGCCTCCACATGAGGCACTCCGCGTGGCGAAGACATATCTTGCGCAGCGCAACGTTCTCGAGGGCCGCGTCGCCGAGTCCGGCCGCCGGCACGCCTGGGTGCCCTCGGTCCTGGCCACGCTCGTCTTCGATAGCACGCAGGCGCTCCCTGCCGGTGTTCGTGCCGCCGCCACCGCCGGCTACTCGCGCCACCTGTTGTTTGCGGCGCAGTCGCTGGCGATCGACCTGCACGTCGAGACCGCGTCCAAGCCTGGCTGGTTCCTGCTCGCGGGGCAGATTGCCGACAGCAGCGCCCCCGATCGTCTGCCGCACAAGGTCGATCTCGCGCTGGTCCAGGGTGACATCGAGCTCAGCACGTTCCAGACCAACGAATTCGGCGAGTTCCAGTGCACGTTCGATCGCCGCAAGGATCTCACGCTGTTGGTTACTCTCGAAAGCGGTGCCATCTCGCTTCCGCTCGACGTCCTCTTCAACCCGTCGGACTCGTTGAACTCCTCAACTGAATCGTAAAAGGCACATGATGAAGCGCCCTCATTCGTCCCGAGTTCTCTCCACGCTCCTCGCTCTCCTGCTGGTGTGCGCGGTCCCGGTTCAGGCATCCGCCGAGGATCGCCTCATTGTTCGCGCCGGAGGGCTGCTCGGCGGTCTTCCCGTCGTGAAGTCGGCATGCCGGCTCCTCGGCTGCAACGTGCTCTACACCCTGGACGGCGCGCTGAACAACCTGGTCCTCGTGTCGGTGCCGAAGATCCTGGACACGCAGCTGCTCGTCAGGCTGCTGTCGCTGGTCCCGGGCATCGTCGAGGTGGAGATCGACCAGGTCGTGTGGACGGAGGCCAGCGGCAGCGGCACTCAGGTGCCTGCGGCGCTGCTCGACAAGGAGCCGATGGACTACTCGGCACCCGCGTCCGGCACGGCTACGTGCATCAGCCGGCGTTCGGGATCCTCGGCCTCCAAGAGGCGCATGACCGCTATGGTCTGACGGGGCGCGGCGTAACGGTGGCCGTCATCGATACGGGCGTCGATACGAGCCATCCCGCGCTCAAGGGTGTCCTCCTCCCCGGCTACGACTTCACGCGCAACCGCGAGGGCGGCGCCGAGCAGGGCGATGTGAGCCAGTCGACGATGGCCGTCCTCGACGGGAACCCGGGATTCGTGAACCAGTCAACGATGGCGGTCCTCGATCAGTCCACGATGGCGGTGCTGGACGGGCCGGAGTTCGCAGCGTTCGGTCACGGCACGATCGTCGCCGGCGTCATTCATCTCGCGGCGCCGCGGGCGAAGATTCTGCCGCTCAAGGCGTTCCACGCCGACGGCAGCGGGTCGCTGTCGGACGTGCTGCGCGCGCTCTATACCGCATCACGCCAGGGCGCGAAGGTCATCAACATGAGCTTCAGCTTCTCGACCAAGTCGCGTGAGCTCGAGCGCACGCTCATCTACGTCACGACCAAGGGGGCCGTTGCGGTCTCGTCCGCGGGTAACGACGGACAGAAGGTCAACGTGTACCCGGCGTCGCTGCCGACCGTGATGGGTGTGGCCTCGACGACCGACTGGGACACCTTGTCGGGGTTCTCGAACTTCGGGACGACCGTGGCCTGGATTGCCGCGCCTGGCGAAGCCATCATCAGCACCTATCCCTTCGGCAGCTATGCAGCGGCCTGGGGCACGTCGTTCAGCACGCCGTTCGCGGCCGGCACGGCGGCGCTGCTCGCCGAAACGTCCCTGGCACTCACCAACGGGCAGGCGGCCGATGCCGAAGGCAACGCCGTGTGGGTCTCCTGGGATGTGAGCAAGGGCCGGCTCCACGCGCCGACCGCGATTCGCGCCTTGCGGAAGCGTCTCGGACTCCGGTAATGCTCGTGACACCCTCCTGGAATCAGGAGAACTTCAAGGTCAAGGAGCTGCAGACGCAGCTCCTTGCCGTTCGTACGTCGGTCATCTGCGCCCTGAATCAGCTGCTCGACCTGAAGGATCTGAATACCGGCGTGCACTCCACGCGGCTGGCGGAATGGGCGGTCCGGATCGGCCGCGACCTCGGGCTCGACGATGACTGCCTGCGCGATCTCGAAGTGGCGGCCATCCTTCATGACATCGGAAAGGTCGGCACGCCCGACAGCATTCTCAAGAAGCCGTCCAAGCTCACCGCCGAGGAGTACGCGGTGATTCAGAAGCACCCCGAGTACGGCTGGGCCGTGCTCCGGGTCGTGCCTGGCTTCGAGCGCGTGAGCTTGTTCGTCCTCCATCACCATGAGGCGTACGACGGGACGGGCTATCCCGCGAAGCTACGCGGCGACGAGATACCCATCGGCTCCCGGATTGTGTCGGTGATGGATTCGTTCGACGCGATGATCTCGTCCCGGCCCTACCGTCGAGGATTGCCGCTGGACGAAGCCATCAGGCGGCTCGAGGCCGGTATCGGTACGCAGTTCGATCCGGTCGTGACCCCGCAATTCATCGCCATGGCCAGCACCGGCGCGTCCACCGTGTTCGACGCCACCGGCGCCAGCCTCGCATCCGCGCTGTAGTCGTCCGCCGTCAGTTGAACAGAGACCAGGAGGTTAGGAGATATCCGCACGGTCAGCGAGGTCTCACGTCGCCGCGGGTCAGAGTGTCCAGACGATCGAGCCACCGATAGAGCGAACGCCGGCTGATACCGAGCTGCTTGGCCGCCGCCGCCTTGTTGCCGTTGGCCTCGGCCAGCACCCGCCGAATCTGCTCGCGCTGAGCGGTCGAGAGCAGCGCCGGATCGCGCTCGGTCGCGCGCGCCGGTTCCTCCGGCTCGCCTGGCCGCGACATGGCGGTCAAGAACTCCCGCTCGGTGAGGATCCCGCCCGCGCTCTGAAGGCAGGCTCGCTCGATGACGTTGCGAAGCTCACGGACGTTACCGTGCCAGGGCGCCTTCTGCAGAAGCCGTTCGGCGCCAGGGCTCATGCCGGTAATCGCGCGATCGAGCCGCTGCGCAATCTCGCGAATGAACGACGCCGCCAGGTAGGGAATGTCCTCGGGATGCTTGCGCAGCGGGGACAGGTGAATCTCGATGACGCCGAGCCGGTAGAAGAGGTCACTGCGAAACCGGCCGCTGGCGACCTCTGCCCGCAAGTCGCGGTTGGTGGCCGCGATCACGCAGACGTCGGCGCGCCGTGTCTCGAGCGATCCCACACGCTGGACCTCGCCGTGTTCCACGGCCCGGAGCAGCTTCGGCTGCAGCGCCTGCGGCAGCTCCCCGGCTTCGTCGAGGAACAGCGTGCCGCCGTGCGCATGTTCGAAGATCCCCACTTTCTGGTCCGTCGCTCCGGTGAACGCGCCGCGCACGTGCCCGAACAGCTCGCTCTCGAAGAGCGTCTCTACGACCGCGGAGCAATTCACTGTCAGAAAGCGTTTGTCTCTCCGGCGACCTTCAAGGTGCAGTGCCCTCGCCACGAGCTCCTTGCCGGTGCCGGTCTCGCCGGTCACGAGCACCGTGCGCACATGCGGCGCCAGCCGGCGGATGTCCGCGAACAGCTCCTGCATCACCGGGCTGCGGCCGATCATCCCGTGAAAATCGAGCCGCTCGGCGACGTCGGCGTCCGCGCGCATCAGCTCCTCTCGATCCTCCTGGGCCTCGCGCACGCCGACGAGAAGGGCGCGCAGCCGCTCCAGATCGAAGGGCTTGGCGAGGTAGTCGAGGGCGCCGGCCTTCACGGCCTCGACGGCGGTGTCAACGCTGGGATTGCCGGTCATGAGGATGACCTCGCACTCCGGATCCGCGGCGCGGACGGCCTTGAGGACGTCGATGCCCCCGAGCTCGGGCATCTGGAGATCGACCATGGCGACGTGTGGCTTCAGAACGGCCAGCGAGGCCAGTGCCTCGCGGCCGCTCCGTCGATACTCGACGTCGAAGCCCAGGCGCTGGGCGAAGTGTTCGATCGCCGGCACGATCGACTCTTCATCGTCGACGATCAGCAGACGTGGACGACCGGCCGATGGCTCACGCATCAGGGCGCTTTGCAGATGAAGTTCGCAGCGTCGTTCGTGCTGCCAGCTCCTTTGTACTGGGCGACCTGCGGATAGGGGCAGAGCGGGCGGGTCATGTCGATGCGATTGTTGGTGACATGCGCCGCATCGAGGCGGTTCGGGGCCACGCCGGATTCCCGCCAGCGCTCGAGCGCAGCCATCCAGTTGATCTGATTGGGTCCGGGGCCGTTGCCGCAGTGCTGCATGCCCGGCGCCATGTACAGGCGAACCCAATCGTCCTGGTTCTTGCCCATCTTGCTCAGGACGCTCGAGTAGTAGTTGATGGTGTTGCCAGCAGAGATCGCCGTGTCGTTCCAGCCGTGATACAGCAATAGTTTCCCGCCGCGGGCTTTGAACGCGCGAAGGTCAGGATTCACCGCATTGACGATTGTACCGACTTTCTCATCAACGAGCTTGAGATCGCGGTCGAGTTCGAATGTGCGTGGATCCCAGTTGGCGTCGCCGTACGCCACCTGGAACGATCCGACGGAGACGCCAGGGGCTTGCTGACCGCCGACGAACCCTCCCCAACCCGTTTCGCTGCCGGGATCCTTCCCTGGAAATACGAGCTCGCCGTCGGCTGTCTTCGTCGCCGAATAGGCGCGCCTGGCGGCGGCAATCTGAGGTGCCGTCAAGCAATCCTCCGCATCACCCGCCTTGCACTGCAACCGGGCGACGTCGAACGAGCACGTCCGCGGATCGTTGAGCAGTCCGTCAGTGACACCATCGCGCGCGTCGCACGCCTTCAGCGCGGCCTGATTGATCAGCGTGAGCTTCGATGCCGGGATGGAGGCGGCGGGATCCTTGAGCACAGGAACCGCGACCGACAGGTCCCACGCATGCAGATGGGTCTGGTAGTTCGCCGGAGCACCCGCGAGAATGGCATCGAAGTCCTCCGGATACCGCTGCGCTGACATCAGGCCCTGACGGCCGCCCGTGGAACATCCGTTCCAATAGGACAGACGCGGGGCGCGACTGTAGTACGACGAGGCGATCGCCTTGGACTGCACCGTCATCTCGTGGACGGCGCGATACGCGAAGTCCACCAGCTTCTCCGGATGGCCAATCGCGAACAGCGCGTTCCCGCCCTTGTGCCCGGTGTCGTTGGACGCGGTGGCATAGCCTTCCTGCAGCGCGGAGGCCATCGCCGGATAGCTGATGACACCTGCCCACCCGCCGTTGCCGACCGCCTGGAACTTGCCGTTCCATCCCGACGCGGGCAGCCACACCTCGATCTTGATGTCCGACTCCTTCGTCGGCGCCAGCGTCGCCCCCACGCGGCAGAACGCCGGCAGATCGGCGAACTGGTTCGCGCCGCCGCGTCCGCCCGGCTGCGTGAAGGTACCGGCGGCGACCAGCTGCGCCGAGGTCACCATCGCATCCGGCAGCTTCAGCGACGAGAGGCTCTCACACGTCGCGGCGTGCGCGGTGCCGGTGGTGGCGAACAGTGAGATGAGAGCGATAGGAATCAGCTTCTTCATTGTGGCTATCCTCGGAAGTGTGGCTCAATGTCCGCCAAAAGGAGTTCCGTGTCAATGACACCACTCTCAGCGACACCGTTCTCGACCGAATGGCTGGCCGGCTATCAGGCCCGGGTCAACAGTGACCGCGAGATGGCGGTCATCGGACGCTGGTTCACGACCGCCTTCTCCCTGGTGTCCGACGATCGCCGCTCGGTCGTGCGGTTCCACGAGGGCCGGCTGGCGGACTACGTGGTGTCGCCGCGGCTCGACGTGCGCGCCGCGTTCGGATTCCGCGCCAGCACCGACATCTGGAGCCGTTTCCTGTCGCCGACGCCCGAGCCGCTCTATCACGACTTCTTCGCGATGCTCATGCGCGTGCCCGGCTTCGT
>DATDOE010000091.1:0-5196 GCA_035293405.1 Vicinamibacterales bacterium
TCCCAGGAACGGCTGACCATATCCTTGGAACCGAGGCCGACGGCCAGAGCCAGCGCGAGCACGATGCCGCCGAACAGGATGGCGAACGCCAGCTCGACGATGTTGCCGCCGAGGCCCAGGTGTTCCAGAGCCATGGCGCCAGCCAGCACGAGGATCAGCCACTTGACGCCCAGGCTCAGCAATCTCGCCGACTCGAGCCGCAGGTTGACGGCCCCTATCAACACACCGCGCGAGAGAAACCGCGCCAAGAGGCTGCCTACTGCCAGCAGCAGGAACGCGACCAGGACGTTCGGCATATAGGCCAGTACGCTGATCGACACGCGCGTTGGAAGCTCCGCATTCAACGCGGCGAGCCCGACGAGGAAGCCAATCAGCACGATCGTCCAGGTGACCGCGCCGGTGATCAGTGTGCTCGGACTTCCTCCAGGCGACCAGGCCTCGACATCCGAGAACCCCCATTGCGCCACGCGCCGGTCGAAGTCCGTACCACGGAGCGACCGGCGGAGGGCCACGCGGACGACCAACGCAACCAGGAACGCAAGCAGTACGGCCGCCATCATCGCCAGCAGGCCGGGGAGAAACTCGGCCACCTTCACGATGACGCCCCTGGTAGACTCACTCAGGGCCTCGCTGATTTGATTCCACATGAGTTCCTCCTGTTAAGAGCCGCCAAAGCTACGGCGAGAACCGGTCCGGCCAGCGCCAGCGGCTGATCAGGTACGGTTTCTGCGTCTCGTATGCGGCGCAGAGCCGTTCGATACGCTCCTCCCTCAGCTTCGAGCCGGCGTCTTTCATCTCCAGGACAAAGGACGCCACCCAGCCCAGATAGAGCGGCGTCAACGCGGCCAGCAAGTGGTCCTGGTTCATCTTGCGGTAGTGGTAGCCCAGCGCGAAATCGTAGACCGTGCGCGCCCAGGCCTCGTCGCCGAAGCGGAAACCGTCGTCGGCCGCGACGTGAAGCTTCTTGAGCTCAATCAAGGTGGAGGGCGGAAGAACGATCCCCCACACCTCCTGAAGGTTCTTATACCCAATCCGGAACGATTCGATCATCCGCCGCGGGTCAACGGCCGGGATCGCATCCTCCACGTCAGACGGTTGTCCGAAGACCGGCACTGGCTCTGAACCGCGAACCTTCTGCCACGCCGCAGCAGTGCGGCCCATCTCACGGAAAAGCGGACCCAGTACTTGCGCAATCATCGCGCTGAGATCGAACGCCACGTTCCGCGGCGTGGCAATCGTCGATCCGAGAAAGGCCTCGCAAGTCTTGTAGCCCCCGGACACCGCCTGCACGCCGGCCCAGTTGTCGATGCCAAGCTGCAGGACGTCGGCGTCCCAGGCCCCGCGCGCGAGCAAGCCGCTGACGAAGGAGCCTGACACGCAGACGTCGCCGCCGACCGGCAGCCGGATTCGCTTGCCGTACAGCGCACGGGTCATCGGGTAGATGATCCCTCTGGCGAGCCCACCACCGGGATCGTGACGGACAGCATACCGGGGCGCCACGTAGTCGAACTGTTCTTCGACGACCGGCCGCACGAGATTGCTGATCCAGTCCGCCTGCGTGTTACGCGTATCGACATCCACAACCACGCACGCCTTCGCGCCAAGCCGTTGTGCAACCAGAAAGATGGTCTGGACGGCAGTGCCCTTGCCCGGGATGCCGTGGTACGGCTCGGCGAGTTTCTGCGCCGTGTAAAGCCGAAACGGTACCTGTAGCAGGACGTCCGGCCGCGACGCGGCGTCGAGCGCACGGCCCGGCGTGCCGTCCGTCGAGCCACCGTCGGAGTGGACGATCACGCCGCGTCGTGAGGGGAAATACCGGCGCAGGCTGCCATCGACCTCTTCCACGAGAGGCCCAACCGCGTCCGCGTTGTTGAAGCTCGGAATGCCGACGACGATTTCCGCCTCCCCAGTCCGGGCGACCGCCTCTTCGACATCCGCAGGCAGAGCGTTGACCATTGGCGCTGGCACCAGTGACATCCCTTCACGCGTCTATCGGGTCTCACCCAGCAAGGCGAGGATCCCCCGAAGGGGGATGCGCACCCAGGACGGACGATTGTTGAGCTCGTAGCTGAGCTCGTGAATCGCCTTCTCCAGGATGTGAGCCTCGAGGAGCGCCTCGAAGGCCTGCGGGGCGGTAGGCACCGACGCGCTCCCGGCCGCGGCTTGGCGATAGGACCTCAGGAATACCGCGGCGGTCCACTGCTCCCAAAGGACGGCCCAAGGCTCGAGACGCGTCAGATCGTCGGGACGTCGCGCCGTGAAGTTCAGCAGCCCCACAGAAGCTGCGTAGCTGAAGGACCGGATCATGCCAGCAACGTCCTTCAGCGGCGAGTGTTTGGTCCGTCGTTGCACGAGGGGCCTGGCCGGCTCGCCTTCAAAGTCCAAGATGGCGAAGTCGTTCTCGACGCGGAGGATCTGCCCGAGGTGGTAGTCGCCATGTATTCGGGTCTTCACGGCATGGCTTTCCGCGGTTCTCAGCCGTTCCAGGCGGTCCGTCAACCGCCGGCGCCGGCCAATGGTCAGGGCTGCCTGGTCGACGATATCGTCCGGCAGGCGTGCCAGATCTCGTTTCAGTTCGTCGAAGACCGCTCGCGCATCGTCGCTGATGGCGGCAACCAGCGCGGCCACATCCTGAGTCGTCAGCGGTTCCGGTGCAAAGGCCGGGTCGCCGGCTACCGATGCCAGTGCCTGATGCATCTCCGCGGTCGTCTTGCCGAGCACAGCGGCGGCGGCCAGGTAGGAGCCGATGGCGTCCTGCGCGAACGGCGTCGGCTCCAAATCGGCGAGCGCCAGGATCGACCGCTGACCCACGCGCTCGCGTACGGGCAGCGTCTGCGCCACGCTGAGCTCGAAATACCGGTCCAGCTCCTCCAGCGTCCACTGCCAGCCGTCGCCCTGATTCGTCGCAAGTGCCTGCAGCAATCCCAGCGTCGTCGTGCCCCTGGCGCCACCGTACTCCAGGCCGCCGGCGAACCGCGGCGTCTTGGTGAAGGCCGTCCGCTCACTCAAGAACTGACTGAGCTCGAAATCTGGGTTGGGCCCTGGCTCCAGCCGGCGGAAGAACTTCAAAATGAGTCGATCGCCGTATCGCACTGACGTGTTGCTCTGCTCGGCCGATCTCCGCCCGACGGGGAGCGGCTCGTCCCGCGGCCCGCGCAGATCGTCAATTGCGCTGCCTCGAACGCCGCGGATGACACCGTCTCTCGTCGGCACTTCGCCACCGCTGGTGATGAGCATGAGCAGCGCCGTGCAGGCCGCGTCGTCCAGTGTGGCGTCGACGAGCGCGCCGGTTCCATCCGGGGTCGCGGCGTTACAGAGCACCCCCGACGCACCCGTTTCCCGAATGCGGTCCAATTTCTCGCCCACGGCGATGGCGAGCGGGAGCAGATACGTCTCTGGGCTGCCGCTTTCATAGCTCACATCGACAATCGCCACAGCGGCGCCTGCGTCACGAAGCTGCGCCCAGTCCCTGATCTCGACTCGGCCGATCGTTCTGGCCTTGCTGCCGAACCAGCGCTGCTTCGGGAGGAAGGTTGGCAGGACCACCGATACCAGAAACGATGCGTTCCGGCCCTCGAACATCCCGTTCCACCTTCCGTCAGAGGGCAGAACGACCGCCTCTTCGGTCGCAGCGGCCGATCGAATCTCAATCGGCACCGGTGCCCCGTGCAACTCGAACCAGTAGAAGCCGTAGGGTCCCAACGTGAGCTGGTAGGGCGCTCGGCCGATTTTCGGAAAGTCGACGTAGCCCAGCATCTCCACTGGGGTCATGCCCGCCACCGCTGACAGGTCGAGCTCGACCGGCTGCGCGAAACGGGACAGGTTGGCCACGCAGAGTACGTGCTCCTCGCCGTCGCGCCGCATGTAGGCCAGAATCTTGCGGTTGCTCGGATGAAGAAACTCCACCGAGCCACGGCCGAAGACCCGGAACAGCTTCCTCACACCGATGAGATTCCGCATCCAGTTGAGCAGTGACGAGGGATCCGACTGCTGTGCCTCGACATTGAGGGCATCGTAGCCATACACGGGATCCAGGATGAGCGGGCTGTACAACCTGGCCGGCGTTGCGCGGGAAAAGCCGGCATTGCGGTCGGCGCTCCACTGCATCGGCGTGCGGACCCCGTTGCGATCGCCCAGATGAATGTTGTCGCCCATGCCGATCTCGTCCCCGTAGTAGACGATGGGCGTGCCGGGAAAGGAGAGCAGCAGGCTGTTCAGCAGCTCGACCCGGCGCCGGTTGTTGTCCATGAGCGGCGCCAGACGCCTGCGGATCCCGACGTTGATGCGCATGAGCGGGTCCCGGCTGTAGGCAAGGTACATGTAGTCGCGCTCTCCGTCGGTCACCATCTCCAGCGTCAGCTCGTCGTGGTTGCGCAGGAACAGCGCCCACTGACACCCGTCGGGAATGTGAGGCGTCTGCGCCATGATCTCGGTGATCGGGTGGCGATCTTCGAGACGCAGAGCCATGAAGATCCGCGGCATCAGCGGAAAATGGAAGGCCATGTGGCACTCATCGCCGTCGCCGAAGTACTCCCGCACGTCGGCGGGCCACTGATTGGCCTCCGCCAGGATCATCCGGTTCCCGTAGCGATCGTCGAGCGCCTTGCGGATTCTCTTGACAACGGCGTGCGTCTCCCGGAGGTTCTCGCAACTCGTGCCGTCGCGCTCGATCAGATACGGGATGGCGTCGAGCCGTACACCGTCCACGCCCAGGTCCATCCAGAATCGCAACGCCTCCAACACGCGCTCGACGACCACCGGGTTGTCGAAGTTCAGATCCGGCTGGTGAGAAAAGAAGCGATGCCAGTAGTACGCCTTCGCCACGGGATCCCATGTCCAGTTCGACGTTTCAGTATCGGTGAAGATGACGCGCGTGCCCTCATACTTCCGATCGGAGTCGCTCCACACGTACAGGTCCCGCTCCGGTGAGCCAGGCGGCGCCGACCGGGCCGCTTGAAACCAGGGATGTTGATCGGAGGTGTGATTCACGACCAGCTCGGTGATGATCTTCAGCCCGCGCTCGTGGGCGGCCCGCAGCAGCTGTCGGAAATCCTCCATCGTTCCGTAGCTTGGATGGATGTCCGTGTAGTCGGCGATGTCATATCCGTCGTCACGGAGGGGTGATGGGTAAAACGGCAACAGCCACAGGCACGTCACCCCGAGGTCCCGGATGTAGTCCAGCTTCTGCACGAGGCC
>DATDOE010000092.1:0-47367 GCA_035293405.1 Vicinamibacterales bacterium
TTCGGAGCGTGTCGGCATAGTACCCACCTGTTAGAGACGCCTCATTGCAAAGGCAATTCGTCTTGTCCACGGATCGGGCGTGGGAGTTTGCGGCCGTCGTGGACGGCGTGAATGCGCGCTTGCACTGGGGGCCGTTGCAGATCGACCCGCGCGATCACCCACGGGGCACAGGAGACCACTTGGGTCGCGGGCAACACGCCGTCGGCGATGAGATGTTTGATGACCGTGTTGCTGACCCCGAGTTCGCGGGCCGCCGCCTCCAAGGGCACCCACGTGCCGTCGTGGTGAAAGTTCGGAAGATGCCGAGACCAGCGGACGTTCTGGACATGATGGACGCGCCAAGTCTTGCCCTGCCCGGTCCGGTAGCCCAGGCGATTGAGGACGACCGCGATGCTCTTATCGTCGCAGATCTTGGACAGCTCGGTGATCAATTCGACCGCCGTGTCGTCGGTCACGCGACGGTGGTGCCCCGTCCCGTTGCGTGTGACACGCAGCTCCGTGTGCACGCCTCCCTTCCAATGCAGGTGCAGCAGATGCTGAGGCGCGTCGTCGCTGGTGGTGACGACGATGTCTTCCAGCACCGTCCGGAGAATCCGTTTCTTCACGTCCATCGACGCGTCGGCATGCTGCCAGAGCAGGCGCAGATCGGCCCCCAGCTCTACGAGTCGGGCGCGCTGTGCCTCGCTCACGGGCTCGGGTGTCTCGCGAAGCGTCTGGAGACGCGCCTCGATGTCCGTCACCTGCGTGAGCGCATGATTCCACCGCTGTTCCAGTTCGCTGGCCACCAGTCGGTTCTCCGGGTCGACCGCATCAAATTGGCGCTGCGCGCGGCGGGCTTCGTACCGGGCCTTCTCCAGCGCGAGTTCGACGGCCTGTCGTGTCGTGGCGTCGTCGTGCAGCGCCTCGTCCCGCGCGGTCAGGGCCGCGTCAATGCCCGCGGGTTGAATGGCGTCCAGCACTTGCTCGACCACGGCGCGATCCACGCGCAGACTCCCCAACGTGAGACAGGCGGCGGTCCCGCGATCCACGCGGCCGCCGTGACACGCGTACCGGGGCACCCGTCCACCCGTGCCGCTGTACGCCACAAAGAGTCGCCGGCCACAGCGCCCACAGCGGAGCAATCCCGATAGCAGTGCAGTCCCACGCCGGGCCGACCCCGACTGCGGCGCCTCTCGTCGCGACACGTTCGCCTCCAGCATGCGTTGGGTGTGCCGATACTCGTCCCACGTAATGTACCCGTCGTGGTGGTCTTGGAGGAAGACCGTCCACGCCTCCGGCGATTTCCGCCGACGCGTGGTGTGGCTCCGCCCGTCGGCCACGGTCGTCGTCATCCCGGTTCGCCCGTACGCGAAGGCGCCGGCATACGACGGATTCCGCAGCATCTGGTGGATGCGGCTCTGCGTCGGCAGGCGCCACACGACCTCGTGTCCCGACGTCCCGCGAACGACTTCGGGCATCCGGATCTGCTCGTCCCGAAAGTACAGCAGCGTCTGACGGGCACTCCCGAGCTCGCGAAACTTCTGAAACACGCTCTGGATCGCGGCCTGGATTTGGCGATCCGGCGATTTGTCCACGCGGTCGTCCGTCGTGCGCACGAAGCCGACGGGGACTTCCCACATGACGCAGCCCCGCCGGACCTTCTGCTCGAAGGCTGCCCGGGCCCGCTGGCGAAAGAGACTGAGCTCAAACTCACTCATCGTGCCTTTGAGCCCGAGGAGGAGCCGGTCGTTGATCAGGCGGGGGTCGTAGATGCCGTCATCATCGACCAAGACCGTCTGGGTCATCCCACACAGATCGATCAGGTGATGCCAGTCCCGATTGTTGCGGGCCAGGCGAGACGCCTCCAAGGCAAACACGGCTCCGACCGTGCCCTCGCACACGGCGGTCAGCAAGCGACCGAAGCCCGGCCGCACGTGCTTCCCCGACCCGCTCGTGCCCAAGTCGTCGTCGATGACGACCACCCGCACGAAGCCGAGGTGGCGCGCGCGATCAGCCAGCCCGTACTGCCGTTGCTGACCCTCGCGGTGATGGCGGACCTGCTGGAGACTCGACTGCCGGACATAGACGTACGCCGCACGTTCAAGATGATCGGGCCGAATCTTGTCGCTCATCGTGACTCCTTGTCGAGGCCTCGCTCTGTAGGACGGCGCGCAACAATTGGCCGATCAAGTCGCGGCATTGGCGCTGTACGAGATCCGGGAGTGCCTGCCAGACCTCGTGACGGTCGAACGTCAGGGTCCGTTGCGTCGGTCGACGCTCGGGGCGGTCGCGCATCATCACCTCCTGTGGCTCGAGGAGCGTCTCGGCTGGTCTCCACGACGCGCGGAAGGGTCAGCCAAGACTGACTGTCAACGAGCGCACGGAGTGCGCGCAGCGCCGCGACGGCAATACGGGGCTGTGCTTCGTCGGTGAGCTGCTGACAGCACACAGGATCCAGCATCCAACTGGGCACCGCCACCTGCACCTCATCACGCAGTTTGATGACGAGGCAATCGGAGGTTGAGCGCCGGAGCCGACGGATGATCTCTGCGGGTTCGCCGTGAAAAGGATGGTGACGGTAGTGAATGACGGCTGAAGAAGATTCATGAGCAGTGTGAGGATGCGCTGCGTCACTCATTCGCGACGCACCTTCTTGAAGACGGCTACGACATCAGGACGGTGCAGGAACTGCTCGGTCACCGCGACGTCACGACAACGATGATCTATCTCCACGTCCTCAATCGCGGAGCGTTGGGGGTCAAGAGCCCGGCCGATCGGTTATGACGGACGGCCGGCTGACTACCGACTCTTCGAATTAGCGCGCGTAGCTCGCGTGCTATTTGGATGTGCGGGATCGGCCGGCGTCTGCGTCAAGGTCGTCACGCTCAACAGTTACCGACGCCCCAACGAACGGTTCGGCTCGGTCATTAACGCGCGGCGCTCACGCGTATCGCTCGCGGCCGCGTGTCAACGCGGCAAGGAGAGAGTCCCTTCAGGGGTGCTATCATCCTGCGCTGACTGTGGTTGCGGTCATCGGGGCCGTGAGCTGGAAGGAGATGTAGGCCGCCAGCGATCGCCTCGGTCTACTCCATAGACTGTTAGACGGACACGATCAGGAGGCGATGAAACTTGACGATCGGCTATACGGCGAAACTGACGACAGCTGCGCCCTCTGTCGTTTGGGAGACGTCAAAGCGCTCACCATACATCACATCGACGATGACCCTTCGCACAACGCCTACGAGAACATGATCGTGCTCTGCCACAATTGTCACCAGCGCCTTCATCAGTCGAAAGGCATCACGACGGATGACATCAAGAGACGCAAGCGACATCTCATTCACAAGACCGTTACGACGTACGGCGTGAATGCGATGAAGATTGCGTCACGGAACAACTTCGGGGTGGTTGCCCTTCCGTTTCTCCTGTACCACCTAATCGACCTCGGCTACATGTCCAAGGAGGAGAACCAGATGGGCTACGGCGAGCAGGATGACGCGACCGCTCGCTTTGCGATCACGCCGAAGGGACGCACGGTGCTGACAGACTACCTAGACTGATTGGGTGAAGGACTTGGCCGTCTAACACGCGCTGGAGCCGACGCCGCGTGCCGGTGGCATCATGACGGCACGCGGCGCGGCTCAGCGCTGACGTTAGACGGCTGAACAACCACTGGTGTAGATTGGGTCGATGGCTGGCACGCGGATCTACGTTGACACATCAGTGCTGGGCGGGTGCTTCGACGCCGAGTTTGCTCCGTGGTCGAACGGTCTCGTCGAGGACTTCCGTCGCGGCATCCTTCGGGCAGTGCTTTCGGACGTCACCGCCGAAGAGATCGGACGTGCACCGGCAACGGTTCAGGCCGTCCATCAGGAACTCGTCAGCCTTGGAGCCGAACTGGTCAGCGTCTCGCCAGAAGTTCTTGAACTGGTGGCCGCGTACGAAGTCCGCGCCATTCTTGGTCCGCGATATCGAAACGACCTGTTGCACATCGCCCTGGCAACGGTGGCGACCGTTGATGCCCTGGTGAGTTGGAACTTTCGGCACATCGTGCGGCTGGACCGGATTCAGCTATTCAACGAGGTCAACACCACCCTCGGACGTGGAGCGTTGACGATCTACTCGCCGCGTGAGGTTACGAGTTATGGACGAAACGAAACAGATCCGGGCAGTTGAAATGGTCCGTCGCATTCGAGACGAGTTGGCTTGCGAATTGGCCGGCAAGTCGGACGCCGAGGTAATCGCGTTCTACCGAAGGGCCGGAGACGCCGCACGTAAGTCGGCCGGCCTGGGCCAGCCGTCTAACACCCGAATGGAGCCGACGCGCGGTAGCTCGTGACGCGCGCGGCTCATTTGGCACGTTCGGCGGACACTGAAGGGTGGCACAAGAGTCAGAATCGTTGGATGGTCGAATGACTTCTTCGAAGGCGCTCAATGTTGTCGATCGCATCGAGCAAATGTGTGACTTCATTGAGAGCCAGGCTGTTCGGACGGCCGTCGACGACAACGTGCCTTTTACCAACATGAGGCGCGGGCCTGGCGCCCTTGGGTTTGATATCCCTCTTTGGGTGGGGCTCGGGATCGTGGGACTGTGGGCAGCACTTGACGCGTTCTCGGACCGCGCGGCCTTACCCAAGCCTAAATGTCCGGTCTGTGGAAGGAAGAGTTGTATCCACAACCGCCTCGCATCGCACGCCCACGCGACGGAGAGTTCAAGCTTGGCGGAGTTGGAGGACTTGCGGCACCTCTACGCCCACAACTACGCCGGCGAGGCCGATACGGAATACTTCGGCACCCCAATGGCTCCTCGAAGGCGCCATATCTTGGCCCGAGGCGTACCTTCGCAGCTGACGGCAGGTGGGCACTTCGACGGCGAGCGAGTACAGCTCGATCTACCGCACCTTCGTGCGTACGCTCAGTCCGTCCGAGGGGTGTTGCAACGCTTTACCTAGGAGATCATGCCGCCGAACAACCGCTTGCGGCCGTCGGCGCTTGGCGTAATCGTGAAGCGCCGCGGCTGAAGCCGCACGTTAGCCCGCTTCGAATCCAAGGCCGCATGAAATCACAACGCCGAAGTGTCACCGTTGCCTTGCAGTCGCTTCGTGGACTTGCTTCAGGCTTGCAAGCGCATGTTCGATGGTGCTGCCGCGAGCATGTACACGACAAGACTTCTTCGCGATTGGGGCCGCAAAACGGACGATGAGTCTGATTGACGGTTTCGGCTCAATGGTGGAGAACTGGAATCTGAGCTGCTCCCGCGCCCTCCTGCGCATGCAGATCGACACAGCGTTACGATTTGCCGCAATAACGCTCGGCGAAAATCAGGAAGATTCGTGAAGGCTGTTCTGAGAGACGAGCGCATCGATCGGCTCAAGGACCGGGCAGGCCAGAAGCTGACGGATGCCCACTTGGTTCGGGCGAGGCAGAGCCCGACATGATCGGCAATCGCTCGATGGTGCTGTTCGACAGCGGCGATGAAGTGGTCGTCCAGGCCGGCGATGAGGGGATGAGGTTTCTGCTGGTATCGGGCAAGCCGATCGAAGAGCCGGTCGCCTGGCACGGGCCGATCGTGATGAACACACGACAGGAACTGCAGCAGGCGATGGACGAGTTGAACCGCGGGACGTTCATCAAGCAGCGCGTGTGACCGTTCAAGGCGGGTCTAAAGACCCGCCTCTACTGCGCTGATGTCCTTCACCCACCGGAGCGCATTCGTGTACGCATCGGACAGCGCGAATGCGTCAAGACCCACGCGTTGAGCCGCAGTCGTGGCCTCGTCCCAGGCGCCGCGCTCGTAGTGCCCCACTGCATCGAGCACGTCACGCAGTCGGTTCGCCTGTCCCAGCAGTGCATGCACCGCCGCGTCCGACAGTGGAACCGCGTCGAGTGCGTCGGCCATGGTGCGGCTCAGCATCACGTCGAGCAGCGAAAAGAGCCCGACGAGAAAGAGCTCCGAGCCGTCTCCGTCAGCCAACTGCGCTCCGAGGAGCTCACACGACCGTGCGCGCAGCAGGGCCAGCGTGGCCACCTCTGGAATCGCTGCCGCACTGAGCCCCGCAAGGCACCAGACCGTTGCCCACTTTCGGATCGGATCGATACCAAGGAGGAAGAGCGCCTGCTTGATCGATCGCACTTCCGTTCTGATCGGATACGCCGCCGAGTTCACCGAGCGCAGCACGCGCAGACTCAAGGACACGTCCTGCTTGACGAGGCCCTCGACGTCGGCGCTGGTCAGATCGGGGTTGCTCAACGCCGTCAGCAGGCGCAGATACGCCACCTGCTGAGCGGGGAGCGCCGCACCGGTCTGGATCATCGGCCGGCAGAAGTAGTACCCCTGAAAGAGGGTGTACCCGGCTGCTCGTGCGTGGTGGAACACCGCCCGGCTCTCGACCTTTTCGGCGAGCAGCCTGACGCCGATCGGCTTCAGGCGTGACGCCAGTGTCGTCACGGCGTCGGGAGACGTGGTGAGGACGTCCACCTTCACGAAGGCGACATGGGGCAGCAGCGCCTCGGCGTCCGATCCGCCGACGAAGTCGTCGAGCGCGAGTTGGTAGCCCTTGCTTTGCAGATCACGACAGGCGTCGATCACGTCTCCGTCAATCGTGATGCTCTCGAGGAGCTCGATGACCACGCCGGCCGGCGCGATCAGCGTGTCGATCTTTCCGAGGAGCAGCGGCCGCGTGACGTTGAGAAACGCCTGACGGCCACCGGTGAGCGTATCGAGCCCGAGGTCGAGCACGGCGCCGGTCAGGACGCTGGCGCTGGCGAGATCGCCATCAGCCGTACACGACGTATCTCCCGGCGCGTCTCGATAGAGCAGCTCGTACCCGAACACGCGGCCACGATCATCAAGGATCGGCTGCCTGGCGACGTACAACGCCGTCGGCGAATTGGTGGATCGATGGGGCAGGATCGAGGACACTCCACCATCAGTAATCGGCCGGTCGCCGCGCTTCTGGAGCCGCACCGAGAAAGGGCTGGACACCTACCATCTGCCATATCAAGATACGGCCGCCGCGCGCCGTTCATCAGGAGACGGCCATTCATCAGGAGCGAGTCATGACGCACGTTGATCGTCGGGAGTTTTTCGGCTGGAGCTCGCTGGCCCTGGCGGGGCTGTGTGCGGACGGACTCGTCGGGCCGGCGTGGGCGCAAGACGTGAGAGGCCTGCCTCTCACCTCGCCAGTCCAGACCGCCGCCGGCCGGCTCCGCGGTGTCGTGCGCTTCGGCGTGAATCAGTTCTGGGGTGTGCCGTACGCGGCCTCTACGGCGGACGGCAACCGCTTCATGCCTCCGGTCAAAGTCACCGCGTGGAGCGGCGTTCGTGATTGCCTCCAGGTGGGCAACCGATCGCCGCAGGATCCCGACGGACCGATTTCTGAAGTCTTCGCCCTCGATCGCCAGGAGCCGATGGGCGAGGACTGCCTGAACCTGAATGTGTTCACGCCCGGTCTTGGCATCGGCAACCGTCCGGTGATGGTCTGGCTGCACGGCGGCGGGTTTTCTGGTGGGTCTGGCAACTGGCTGCTCTATGAAGGCACCAACCTCGCGCGCAAGGAAGACGTCGTTGTCGTGTCGGTCACCCACCGGCTCAACCTGTTCGGCTTCCTCTATCTGGCCGATCTTGGCGGCGGCGAGAAATGGTCGAACGCGAGCAATGTCGGGATGCAGGACATCGTTGCCGCGCTCGGATGGATCAAGGAGAACATCGCCGCATTCGGAGGCAACCCGGGCAACGTGACGGTGTTCGGCCAGTCGGGCGGCGGCAGCAAGGTCACGACGCTGATGGCGATGCCGTCGGCGAAGGGCCTGATCCATCGCGCGATTGCGATGAGCGGGGCCCAGGTACGCGGTGCGACTCGTGAGAACGCGACGCGGGCCGCGGAACAGTTCATCGGCAGGCTCGGGCTGAAGCCGAATCAGCTCGATCGCCTTCAGCAGGTGCCGATCAAGCGGCTACAGGAGGCGTTTTACGGTGAACCGCGCATTCAGGGATTGGCGGGCGGGCCGGTCGTTGACGGCACGTCGCTGCCGAGGGATCAGTGGTCCCCGGATGCGCCGGCGGTTTCTGCGGACGTGCCGCTCATGATGGGATCGGTGGAAACCGAAGACGCCTGGAGCGATCCGCCGCCTCCGCTGCAGATGTCCGAGGAAGAGATGCTGACGCGCGTCCGCCGCATCGCGCGCAATGACGAGGCGAAGTCGAAGGACCTTGTCGCTCTCTATCGGAAGACGCATGCCGGGATTTCCAACACCGATGTATGGCTGATCATGAACGCCGACAACACACGCCGTGCGAACGCGCAGCTCCTCAGCGAGATGAAGACGGCGCAGGGCAAGGCGCCGGCCTATCTGTACTTCTTCAACTGGCGCTCACCGGTGCACAAGGGCCAGATGAAGGCGTATCACACGCTCGACATTCCATTCGCGCTGTACAACATCGATCAGGCCGGGTCGATGACCGGCGCCATGCAGGAGCGCTACGCGCTGGCGCACAAGATGAGCGCCGCGTTTGCGGCCTTTGCACGGAGCGGCAACCCCATCCACGCGGACCTGCCGAACTGGCCGGCGTTCAACACCCGCGCTTACCCGACGATGGTGTTTGGGAACGAGTGCAAGGTCGCCAACGATCCGAACCGCGAGGAGCGGCTGGCGCTGAAAGCCGTCCGCGAATTGGGAAACACCACGACGACGGCTCAATAGAAGGGTGGGGTTCCTCAGCGGCCGGTCGGCGCCGTCCCTGGTGGGGGCGGCACGATCATGATGATCGTCGGGAAGCGCGCCGGCTGGGCGCCGAGCTTCGGGTTCGGATAGCCCTGCGATCCGCCCCAGGTCCAATCCTTCACCGTCACGCCAGGCGGAAATGCCATCGTCTCTTCGCGGAAGCGACCGACCTCGAACATGTGCGTCGGCGGCTCCTTGAATACGAGGTTGCCCCGCTCATCCAGTTGCGTCCGGTAGTAGTTCACGATGTCCGCGAACGGGCTCGTGGTGCCGAACATGTAGTAGCGCTGGCTGCGGCCGGCGTCATACGAGGCGATGAGTTGCGCGGCCGGATAGACGGGGAACCACAGAGTCGCGGCTGACGGCGAATTGGGGTCGCCTGGCGCCTGGGCGACGGGCGGCGCGGTTTGCGGCCGCGGCGCGGCAGGGACTGGCGTGGCCGGAGGCGCGGCGGGACGTTGCGTTTGCGATGGCTCGCCGGGGCGCGGAAACGGCTGCGGTGTCTGACCGAACGCCGGCGACGCAAACAGAACAGCGGCCAGGACAATCCATCCCATGCCACTCATTATAAGAGGTCAGATTGCCGTGTCGGGTTGTAGATCCCGGTGCGGCTATCTGCACCCATCCTGTCCGCTAAACCGACACTTCGATCGATTTCCTTGGAGATTTCGGTGTGAAATCTCCCTCGCCTTCCTGGATCGTATCTTGCCTCCCTGGCGGGCAAGGCCCGAGTTTACTCGGGTGAGGAGGGTCGGTTCGTGGACGACTTCGACATCGCGCCAAACAAGATCGGTGAATCAGCACAGCGGGTGGTAGACCGGGCCATCGAAGAGTCCAGGCGCCGGGACCACATCGAGCTGACCAACGAGCACGTCTTCCTCGCCTTCGCGCAGGTGGAATGGGACACGTTCGCCCAGGTGATGTGCGATCTCGATCTCAATCCTCACGAGATTCTCCATACGCTCGAGGATCACCTCGAAGACATGCGCCGGGCGTCCGGCCGAGAGCTGCGTGTGGCGGCGGCAACCAAGCTCGTATTCAAACTGGCCTTTCACCAGGCGAGCCGTGCCGGTCGCCAGACGATCGAATCCTCGGATCTGTTCTCCGCGATCTTTGAAGAGAGCCAAGGCATTCCAGTTTCGATCATCCGCCGCCACGGCGTCGAACCCGAGGTGCTCGTGTCACGAATCGCGACCAGGATGCGGGACAACGAAATGCGCGAGGAGCGTCTGCGTAAGCGCTTCGAGCTGCCGCCGTTCCTGAAGAACTTTGCCACCAACCTGAACCTGCTCGCGCGGCAGGACAAGCTCTCCCCCGTCTATGGACGCGAGCTGGAGATCCAGCAGGTGCTGGAGATTCTGTGCCACCGGGAACGGTCGAATTCCGTGATGCTGGTTGGCGAGCCGGGCGTCGGCAAGACGGCCATCGCGGAAGGCCTCGCGCGCCGCATCGAGTTCGAGCCGGAATCCGTGCCGGTCCGCCTCCGCGACTGTCAGGTCGTGAACCTGCAGATGAACACAATGGTCGCCGGGACGATGCTGCGCGGCATGTTCGAAGACCGCATTCAGAACGTCATTCGCGAGATCAAGGAGCGGCCCAACCTCATTCTGTTCATCGACGAGGCCCACACGATGGTGGGCGCCGGCTCCGCGCTCGGTGCGCCATCGGACGCCGCCAACGTGTTCAAGTCCGTGCTCGCCCGCGGCGAGGTGCGCATCATTGGTGCGACCACGCTGAGCGAGTACAAGGAATACATCCAGGAGGACGAAGCGCTGGCACGCCGGTTCCGCACGGTGCACATCAGCGAGCCGACCATCGAAGAGACCCGCCGCATCCTCTACAGCCTGCGGTCGCGCCTCGAGCGCAACTACTCGGTCCGGCTCGTCGACGAAGCCATTGAAACAGCTCTGGAGTTGTCCCCCCGTTACCAGCGCCATCTCCACATGCCGGACAAGGTCATTGGCTGGCTCGACACCGCCGCGGTGCGCGCGGAAATCGATCGCCGCTGGGAAGTCACGTCGAACGACGTCATCGAGGTGATCTCGCAGGCCGCCCAGATTCCGAAAGATATGGTGTTCCGGGACGTCAGCGATCGATTCAAGGACATCAAGAGCCGCCTGGGCAAGCGCGTGATCGGCCAGAAGAAGGCCGTCGAAAGCATCGCGCACCGGCTGGTCCTGAACAAGGGACCACTCAAGGACGGCTTCGATCGGCCCGACGGCGTGCTGCTGTTCCTCGGCCCCACCGGGGTCGGCAAGACGGAGCTGGCCAAGGCGGCTGCCGAGTTCCTGTTCGGCGACGAGAAGAAGATGATCCGCATCGACATGTCCGAGTATCAGGACGGCGGCATGTCGGTGGACAAGCTGATTGGCATGCCTCGCGGCATCGTCGGCAGCGCGCGCGGTGGCATCCTGACGAACCAGCTCAGGGACAATCCATGTTGCGTGGTGCTGCTCGATGAGATCGAGAAGGCGAGCCCCAGCCTGCTGAACGTGTTCCTCCAGGCGTTCGACGAGGGCTGGCTCACCGACGGTCGCGGCAAGCGCGTGTATCTGTCGGACGCGATCGTCATCATGACGTCGAACGCCGGGTCCGAGCACTTCCGCAAGCTTCAAAGCCCGCTCGGCTTCGCGTCCGGTCAGAACCTGCTCGATTCGGTGCAGGCCGATATCAACAGGGATCTGGAGCGACGGTTCTCACCCGAGTTCAGAAATCGTATCGATCAGGTGGTCGTGTTCGAGCCGCTGGCGAAAGACGAAGTCCGGCAAATCGCGGTCAAGTACCTCGACGAGGTGGCCGTGTCGCTCAAGCGGTGGAACAAGACGCTCCACGTCGAGCCCGAGGCGCTCGAGAAGATCGTCACCGACGGCTACAGCCCGGCCTACGGAGCACGTTTCCTCAAACGCGTCATCGACGATCAAATCAAGCTGCCACTCAGCCAGCGGTTCAAGGACACGAACACCTTCCGCGCCGTGGTGACGGACGGTCACGTGGTGGTCGAGTCGGCGGGCCCGCGACGGGTTGCGGCAGTCGATGAGGATGCGATCGCGGTCTAGAGACGTGTAAGTCAGAATGCAGATTGCAGACAGGACACCGTCTGCACTGGCGGGGTGGGAGTGAAGAAGCCTTTCACCCCGTTTTTTCGTACCTAAGCCTCCACCCCGTACTTCTTCCTGAACACTGTCAATACCTTCTTCACTTCGTCCCGGTACGCCAGCGACGCGTACTTGGTGGCGTACAGCTGCTGGTAGCCGTCTACCAGTTCCGGGCGCTCCTTCTCGAGCCAATGCATGAAGTGGTCGCGCGTCCCGCCTTCGAGGTGCATGACGTTGGCTCCGACGAAGCAGGCGCCATGCTCGACGGCGGCCTTGATGGTGCGTTCGAGCAGGACGGGCCGTGACGAGATCCCGGGGACGATCGGCGCCATCAGGACACCGGCATGAACACCGGCATCGACGAGCTCGCGTACCGCGCGCAGCCGCTGCAGCGGAGACGCGGTGCCAGGCTCGAGCGCCCGCCACACGTCCTCGTCCACGCAGGGCACGCTGACGCAGACGCTGCACTTCGCGCGGGACGAGAGCTCGATGAGGACGTCCGTGTCGCGGACGACCATCGGCCCCTTGGTGACGACACTCGTCGGGTTGCCGGCCTCGCAGAGCGCTTCGAGCAGACCGCGCGTGAGCTTGTAGGAGCCTTCGATCGGCTGATAGCAGTCCGTCGCCGTACCGAGAGCCACGAGCTCGTGCGTCCATGACGGCTTCCGCAGCTCGCGCCTCAGCACCTCCACGATGTTCGTCTTCACGAGAATCACCGACGCGAACTCGTCGTCTGCGCTCAGTTCGAACTGCCTGTGATAGCGGCGGGCGTAGCAGTAGTGGCAACCGTGCGTGCAGCCTCGGTACGGGTTCAAGGTCCACGAGAACGGCATGCCCTTGACGCCGTTGAGCGCGGAGCGGCAGTGGACCTCCTGGTATCTGGCGGCGTCCGCTCGGCGAATGGCGTCGGTCAGCGCCCCGGCGCCACCAGCCCTGACCGTGTCCGCAACCTGCCGGGTCGTGGGTCTTGGCTTGCCGAGATCGAAGAGAAGTGGGGATATTTCCATGGCGAACCGCTGACTTTCGATATATGTTCGTCATCGAGATTAGCAGAAGGTGGCGACCTTTTCCAGTCGCTCCGGCGGGTCCGAAGGACCCGCCCTACTTTGCACTTCACACTTTTCACTTTGCACTTTGCACTTGGCTCCGCCAGTACCCCAACAGGTCGTCGAGCATCTGATCGAAGCTGACCAGCGGGCGCCAGCCGGTGGCATGCGTGAGCCGTGAGAAGTCCCCGACGAGAACCGGAACGTCATTCGCGCGCATCCGCGCCGGGTCGGTTTCGATCCGAACCGGGGTGCGGGATCTGGAGACGAGCGCATCGAGAACCGAGCGAACAGACCGGCCGACGCCCGAAGCGACGTTGTAGATCGTACCGGAGGTACCCGACTGCATCAGCGCGGCGTACGCGCGGACGACGTCGCGGACGTCGGTGAGGTCTCGCTGCGCGTCGAGGTTGCCGACACGAATCACCGGCTCGAGCGCGCCCGCCTCGATGAGCGCGATCTGCCGGGCCATGCTGGGTGCGACGAAGGCGGGAGTCTGGCGCGGGCCGGTGTGGTTGAACGAGCGCGTCACCACGACATCGATGCCGTCTTCCTGAATCGCCTGCAGTACCAGCTGTTCCTGCGCCAGCTTGCTCAGGGCGTACGGGCTCGCGGGCGCGATGGTGTGCGTCTCGGTGATCGGTTCGGCCGAGGGAGCGTAGACGGTTGCCGATCCAGGGATCAGCAGGCGACAGGGTACGGCGGCCCGACGCAACGCGTCGAGCAGGTGCTCAGTGGCCAGCACGTTTCCCGCGAGCGGCTGCGCCGTGTCCTGCCAGGATTCGGCGACGTGCGGCACGCCCGCGCAGTGGTAAACGGCCGTCGGACGCAGCCGGGCGATGGCGGCGCGCACCTGTTCGCGGTCGAGCAGGTCCACCTGTGTCCAGGTGGCCAGAGGGGCGATCTCCGGCGGAGGCGAGGAACGCGCCCAACCGACAACCGCATTCGAGGCGGCGAGATGCTGCACGAGGTGGCTTCCCGCGAAGCCGGCCGCACCCGTCACGAGAACGATGTCGCTCACTGCCGCTTGTCGTATTGCGCCGCGTAATAGCTGCGGAAGGCGGGATCCTGCTCCTTGATCGGTCGCCACCACCACTCATTGCGCCGATACCAGTCAACGGTGCCGAGCAGGCCATCCTCGAACGGCACGCGAGGCGCCCAGCCCAGACCCTGAAGCTTGCTCGTATCGAGGCAGTACCGGCGATCGTGTCCGGGCCGATCGGCGACTGGCCTGATGAGCGACCGCGGTTTTTCAAGCGCCGCGAGAATTCGGTGCGTGAGGTCGACGTTCATCACGTCGTTGCCGCCGCCGATGTTGTAGACCTCGCCGTGAGTCCCCTCGTCGATGAGCAAATCGACGGCGCGGCAGTGGTCGTCGACGTGCAGCCAGTCGCGCACATTCTTCCCGTCGCCGTAGAGCGGCACGGGGATGTCATCGATCGCGTTGGTGACGAACAGCGGAATCACCTTCTCCGGGAATTGATACGGCCCGTAGTTGTTCGACGCCCGCGTCACGATCACGGGGACCTCATAGGTGGCCCAATAGCTGTAGGCCAGCCGGTCCGCCCCGGCTTTGCTGGCCGCGTACGGATTGCGCGGCTTGAGCTCGTCGGTCTCCGTGCTGGCCCCGGTCGGGACGCTGCCGTACACCTCATCGGTCGAGATCTGCACGAAGCGTCGCAGACGCGGGGCGCGTCTGGCCGCCTCGAGCAGCGCCCACGTGCCTTCCACATCGGTGCGGATGAAATCGCCCGCCGCCATGATCGATCGATCGACGTGCGTCTCGGCGGCGAAGTGCACCACGATCTCGGACTGCTCGACGAGCGGCCCGCTCACCCGCGCGTCGACGATGTCGCCGTGGACGAAGGTGTGCCGCGGATCGGCCATCACGTCGTGAAGGTTTTCGCGGCGTCCGGCGTAGGTGAGCTTGTCGAGGGTCGTCACGCGCCAGTCCGGATGCGCGCCGAGGGCGTAGCGCACGAAGTTGCTGCCGATGAACCCGGCGCCGCCGGTCACCAGCACGTCAACCATGGCGGCGCCTCCGATCGAGGGGCCGCGTCACCATCTGATGCCGACCTCTGAGTTGTCGCCCAGCATGAAACGGTACGCGCTCGGCTTGACGGGGATGCGATAGATCCGCACGTTCTTGCCGATCAGGCTGTCCGTGACCCGGTTGGCGAGATCCCGCAACGAGGAACACTCGAGCACGATGCTGTGCTCGATTTCGGTGTCCTGGATGACCACGTCGTTCATGATCGACGTGTACGGACCGACGTAGGCCTGGATGATCCTCGCGCCGTTGCCGATGATCGCCGGACCGCGGATCACCGATCGCTCGACCACCGCCCCCGCCTCAATCACCACCTTGCCTTCGACGCGGCTCTCGGCGTCGACCTGGCCGTCGACGCGGCGATCGAAGGTCTCGAGGATGAGGCGATTGGCCTCCAGCATGTCTTCGAGCTTGCCCGTGTCCTTCCACCAGCCCTCGACGATCTGCGGCCGCACGGTCAGCCCCTGGTCGATCAGATCCTGGATGGCGTCGGTGATCTCCAGCTCGTTGCGGAAGCTTGGCTTGATCCGGTTGACCGACTCGAAGACTTGCGGGCCGAACATGTACACGCCAACCAGCGCGAGATCGCCGATCGGCTCCTTGGGCTTCTCGACCAGGCGGACCACTTTGCCGTTGCGCAGCTCGGCGACGCCGAACATCTGGGGATCGGGGACCCGAGCCAGCAGAATCTGCGCGGCCGGCGCTTCTCGTACGAAGTCCTGCACGAACTGCGAGATGCCCTTGTTGAGGAGGTTGTCGCCCAGGTACATCACGAACGGATCGGAGCCGATGAAGCCCTGGCTGATCTTGACAGCGTGGGCCAGACCTCGGGGAGCGTCCTGTTCGATGTAGGTGACGCGCACGCCCCACCGCGAGCCGTCGCCGACCGCGGCACGAATCTCCGCCTGGGTGTCGCCGACGACAATGCCGATGTCGCGGATGCCGGCCTCGGCGATCGCCTCGATGCCATAGAACAGCACGGGCTTGTTGGCGATCGGCACCAGCTGCTTGGCGCTGGTATAGGTCAGCGGCCTGAGCCGTGTGCCTTTCCCGCCGCTGAGGATCAGTCCTTTCACGTGGGGTTACGGCTGGCCACCGAATGCGCCGAAGAAGTTGGAGAAGGTCCCCAGCCCCGCGAGAATGAAGCCGAAGTTGAACCGGGTGTCCGAGGCGAAGGGAATGTTAATCGCTTGAGGGTAATTGAACTTCTGGAACTCGAGCTGGAGTCCGCAGCACTGCGCCAGATACGACACCATGACGCTTTGATTCTGCACGTACGACCGTCCGATGTCCCAGCCGATCGCGTAGCTGCCGCTGGCCCGTCCGTCGAGCCACCGCATCGTCGTCGTTCCTGATACGTAGTGGCTGTCGTCGCTGCTGCGGTGACTGTAGTTGATCCCCGCCGAGACGGCGGCGGCATTCAGCGTGCCGCCGGTCGAGAGCGTCTGAAGCCCGTGACCCGAGACGTCGTACTCGATCCGGCCGGTGGTGTCGAACGCGTTGGTCGGCGAAACGCGTACGGTGAAGGCCACGGGTGAGAGATCAACCGGGCGACGGGCGCCGTAGGTGCTCTGATAGGCGGTGTCGAACGCGCCGGATTGCGGGTTGGAGTAATACGTCTGCTGGATGCCGACCGTGACGAACTCACGCGTCTGGCCCGGCACGTTGTCCACGGTCCTCCCCCGTGAAAACAGGCGATTGGTCAAACCATAGGTGAACCGAGTCGTGCCGCTCACGACGAAATCGCCGACGTTGGCTCCCGTTTGCGGCGTGCGTGTGTAATCGGCGATTTGGCTCGTGAAGTCGGTGGTGAAGGCCGGTTCGATGACGTGCTTCAGACGCTCGGCGAACCCGCCCTCGAGATCCCAGATCCGGGTGAAGACCGGTCCCACGAAGTCCGAGCGCAGCGTGAGGTACCGCCGCAAGTAGGCGTCGTCAACGGTCGTGTCCGGCGTCGCGCCCGCGCTGCGCGAGTAGTACGTCGCGTGGTACGCCGCGCTGGCGTTGACCGACAGGAACGTGAGGCGCGACAACGGGACCCGCAGGGTCGGCGAGACATCCAGCCGGCCGTGGCTGTCATCACGGAGAACCTCGCCGTTGGCGGTGACACGGTCCGGGAGGAACGCGTACTCAGTGTTGACCGACGCGTAAACTGGCGCCCCGAACAGCCGTTGCGGGGCCAGACTGGTGGTGACGCTCGGAGTACTGCCGTAGATCTGCGTGCTCGTCGCGCTGTTGAACAGCTCGTTGCGTTGGTAGAGCACGCTGGTCGAGAGGGGCCCGAGCCCCGCCGAGAGTCCGGCTTCGATGACCCGCTTGTTCCTCGACGCATA
Organism: Vicinamibacterales bacterium; assembly: GCA_035293405.1. Classification (GTDB taxonomy): domain Bacteria; phylum Acidobacteriota; class Vicinamibacteria; order Vicinamibacterales; family UBA2999; genus Gp6-AA40. The sequence continues at coordinate 17,228 of DATDOE010000092.1, forward strand.
GTAGATGTTCTGGTGATACAGCTGCTGATTCTGGATGCTCGAGAAGTAGTCGAGGCGGGCGCGGGCGCGGATACTCCGGGTCAGCGCGTGGCTCATGGTCCCGACCACTTCGTAGCTGTTCTCCGCCGGCAGCGTCTGGGTCTGGCCGCCGTCGGTGAACTGCACTTCCTGCTGGCTGAAGCGGTAGAAGCGGACGTCCCCGGTGGACTGTGCCGCAGCCACGTAGCGATACTGGGCGCCGCCGCCCTGACCTGCGCGCGTATACCAGTCGTGAAACACCGTGGCGTCCTGGCTGCGGCCGATCGCCCAGAAGAAGGCGTTGCTCACGGCCTGTCCCCGCAGCGTCGAGGTGCCGTAGGTGGGCAGGAGGAAGCCGGTCGCGCGGTCGTCATTCCGGATCGGATAGTAGATCAATGGCAGATACATGACCGGCACGCCCTTGACGCGCAGCACGGTACTCCTGGCAACGGCGTAGTCGTCCAGATTCAGCACGATAGTGCCGCTCGTCATCTCCCAACGCGGCGTCGGCTGCACGCAGGTGGTGAACCCGCCGCGAGTGATCTTGTAACGGCGTGGGCCGAGCTTTTCGATCGTCTCGCCGAAGAAATAGACATCGGGTTCCTGCTTGCCGAACTGCGTGCGATCGGCCTTGTCGCCGAGCGACATCAGGCCGGAGGCCACGTGAAACGTGCCCGTACCGGAGTCGACGTCGTACTCGAGCCGATCCGACGACAGGCGGCCTTCAGCGCTGGAGAACACCACGTTGCCAGTGGCGACCAGGCGGTTGGTGTCGCGGAACAGCTCGACCTTGTCGGCAAAGAGCTTGGTCTGGCTGTCGAGCGGGAGCTCGACCTGGCCGGTCAGCGTGCACGAGTCGCCCGTGCACTCGAAGGAAAACTGCTTCGAGTTGAAGCGATCGAGCAGCGAGCCCCCTGGTCGTGGCTGGCCTTCTGCGCGTGGCTCGTCGGCCTGCTGCGCGAACGTGGTGATCGCCCCGGGCAGACACAGAAAGCACAACAGCAGCAGTACGCGGAGACGGCCCACAAGCCCACGAGTATGAGGAATCACCGCAGGATAGCACGTCGAAGGAGGCCGTCGCGCACCGCGCCGACGAGGAAGATCGAGCCCGCCACGCAGACCATCGGGGCCTTCTCGAGCGCGCGGTCAATCGCACGTGCGGCGTCGGGCTCGACGGTGACCTCGCGTGCGCCGGCCGCGCGCAGGTGCCGCGCGAGATCTTCCGGCGGGATCGCGCGCGGGGTCGGTGCCGCGGTGGCGATCACCGTCGACACGTGCGGCAGCAGCGTTTGTGCAATCTCCGCCACGTTCTTGTCCCGCATGACGCCGATCACGAGCGGCGGACGCTCCGCATGCCACCGGCGCAAGTAGCTGGCCAGGGCACGGGCGCCTTCGGGGTTGTGAGCTGCGTCCAGCAGTACACGGCGGCCGTGATCCAGCGGCAGCAGTTCCAGGCGCGCCGGCCACTGCGCCTCGGCAAGGCCTCGCTCGATCGCGTCGCGAGGAATCCTGATCCCCCGGGCCGCGGCCGCTTCCAGCAGGCGCACAGCGACGACCGCGTTGCCAGTCTGGTGCTCGCCTCGAAGCCCCAGCGTCACCGGGCCATAGGCTCCGTGCGGCGTTTCAAGGGTCATGTGCGCGCGTCCGTCGAGCATCTCGGTCTCGCACCGGGTATCGAGCGCGCTTTCCACGAGCGTGGCGCCGCGCTCGGCGGCGACCTGCTGGATCACGTCGCGCGCCTCGCGGGGCAACGCGCCGAGCACGATGGTCATGCCGGTCTTGATGATCCCGGCCTTCTCGAAGGCGATCGCCTCGAGCGTGTTCCCGAGATGCTGCTGGTGATCGAAGTCGATGGTCGTAATGGCGCCGGCCACAGGAGAGACGACGTTGGTCGCGTCGAAACGGCCGCCCAGCCCGACCTCGATCACACCTACCTCGATGCGCGACCGGCGGAACATCTCGAACGCCGCCGCCGTCGTGGCCTCGAAGAACGTCGGCTGCGCCGGCAGCACGCCGGTCTGCCGGAGCCGATCGGCACATTCCAGGACGTCGCTGACAGCGGCCTCGAGCGTCGCGGAATCGACCGGCCGGTCTCCGACCACGAACCGCTCGGCGACGTCGGTCAGGTGCGGTGACGTGTAGCGGCCGGCGTGAACCCCCGCCGCTCTGAGCGCGGCGTGCGTCATCGCGGTGACGGAGCCCTTCCCGTTGGTGCCCGCGACGTGCAGCGAGGTGAAGCGGCGCTCGGGATGGCCGAGGCCCTCACACAAGCTCGTGATGTTGTCGAGCCCGAGCTTGATGCCGAAGGTCTCGAGGGCGAACAGACGATCGAGAACAGAAGGGGTCAAGGGTGGAAGGTTAAAGGTACCTCACCTTTGACCTTGTCTCGTCGTTACGCGTCGGGTGTGGTGGCGGCCAGGACCGGCACGGGCTCCGGCTCGGCGACCGGCGTCCGCTCGGCCCGCATGAACCGCAGCGCTCGCGAGATAGTCGCCTTCAGGTCCCGCCGGTCAACGACGAGGTCGAGCATCCCGTGCTCGAGCAGGAACTCGCTTCGCTGGAACCCCTCCGGCAACTTCTGCCGGATTGTCTGCTCGATCACGCGGGGCCCGGCAAATCCGATCAGCGCTTTCGGCTCCGCGATGTTGAGATCGCCCAGCATCGCAAAGCTCGCCGTCACCCCACCGGTCGTGGGATCGGTCAGCACCGAGATGAAGGGCAGTCGTGCGCGATCCAGTCGGGCCAGGGCCGCCGAGACCTTCGCCATCTGCATCAGCGACAGCGCGCCTTCCATCATGCGCGCACCGCCCGAGCACGAGATGACGATGACCGGCTGGCGGCGCTGGTGTGCCATCTCGATGGCCCGCGTAATCTTCTCGCCGGCCACCACGCCCATGCTGCCGCCGATGAACGTGTACTCCATGCCCGCGACGACGAGGTCGATGCCGTCGAGTTGACCAGTGGCGACGATCACCGAGTCCTTGAGACCGGTCGCCTCGATCGTCTTCTTGAGCCGCTCGCGGTAGGGCTTGGTATCGGTGAATTTGAGCGGGTCGTTGGAGATGAGATTCGGGAAGTGTTCCTGGTACTCGCCCTCGTCGAAGAGCGCCTTGAGCCGTTCAGTGGCGCTGATGCGGAAGTGATGCGCGCACTTGGGGCAGACGTTGAGGCTGGCTTCCAGGTCCTTGTTGTAAATCAGCTGAGTGCAGCCGGGACACTTCACCCAGAGCCCCTCGGGGACTCGGCTGGGTTTTTCGGCCGTGGAAGACGCGATGGGCTTCCGGGTCTTCTTGAACCAGGCCATGCAATTCGGACTGTAACACGAACCGGTTCAACGGCTTCACAGAGGTTCACCCCGATCGGGAAGGGGTCTCAGGGCCCCTGGATCCCGGCGGTCTACGTGCGAGGAACGTAGTACTGCGTGCCTCGCCCCATGGTGTTGATCTGCTTGATCAGATCGTCGAGGGCCTCATCGCTGCCGGCGAGGTCGAGCTGCGAGGTCTCCACCACGAGGAGGGGTGTGGCGGTGTAGTGAAAGAAGAAATGCTGGTAGGCCTCGTTCAACTCGCGGAGATAGCCCGGATCGGGGTCGAGTGTGTCCCGCTCGAAGTCCTTCGCCCGTTCGCGAAGACGACGCGCGAGCACGTCGCTCGGTGCCTGGAGATAGATCACGAGATCGGGCGAGGGGACGTCCCTGGCGAGGAGATCGTACAGCCGCTGATAGATGAACAGCTCGTTGTCGTCGAGGTTGAGATACGCGAAGATCTTGTCCTTGTCGAACAGGTAGTCGCTCACCGTCGCCTGCGCGAACAGGTCGCCTTGCCGGATCGTCAACTGCTGCCGGTGGCGACTGAGCAGGTAGAAGAGCTGCGCCTGCAGCGCCGAACCCGGACGGCCACCATAGAAGTCAGCGAGGAACGGATTCTCCGAGTCCTCGAGCACCGTCACCGCGTCGAGCCGTGTCGCCAGGCGCTCGGCGAGCGGCGTTTTTCCAACGCCGATGGGTCCTTCAATCGCGATGTACTGAAACGACATGAATGGCGGGCCGGGCTGGAGCCTCGAAGCTGCATGCTATCATCGCGAGCCCATGCACAAGGCGACTTGCATTCTGCATTCGGCATTTTGCATCGCGCTCATCAGCTCCGCCTGTGCGTCGGTTCCCGTCGCTCCCGCGGTCCCCGTCGTCACGTGGGAGCAGAAGCTGGGATGGATGGTCCGCCTCGAGGACCAGCGCATTCTGCGTGATGCCAATCCTTCTCCGCCGGTCGTGCTCAGGCCTGCCACCACGCGTGAGCCCGCGATCGTCGCGCCGCTGCCTCCGTCCGATCTGATTCGACTGCTCAACGATAACGAAGCTCGGGTGCGCCGGCGCGCGGCGCTGGCGATTGGCCGTGTGGGTCTGGCGGATGGTGTGGACCCGCTGGTCCGCCTGCTCGGGGACGGCGAGATCGAAGTGCGGCAGATGGCGGCCTTTGCGCTTGGGCTGATCGGTGACCGATCCGCACGACCGCCACTCGTCAACGCCCTCAAGGACGCGCAACCCCTCCTCCAGGGACGCGCGGCCGAGGCGCTTGGCCTCATCGGCGACCGGAGTGACGCCGACGCCATCGGCGCCATGATTCAGGTTCACATCCGGGCCGGAGCGCTGAAAGCCGTGGCGCCAGACGAGGTCACGTATCCACTCGACGCCTCGATAGAGGCCGTGCGCCTGGGACTGTATGCGCTCGCCCGTTTGACCGCATACGAGCCATTGGCCGCGGCAGTCCTGGACGGGAGCGGGCAGCCGGTGTCGACCTGGTGGCCGGTCGCCTACGCGCTGCAACGGGTTGGTGATGCCCGCGCCGCGCCGGCGTTGACCGCTCTGATCAACACGCCGGGTCGCTTCACGGCATCGTTCGCGGTGAAGGGTGTGGGCTCGACAAAGGCGATCCAGGCAGCGCCTGCCCTCCGGCAGATCGTCGAGCAGCGGCAACAACCTCCGGCGGTCGTGATTCAGGCCGTGCGTTCGCTGGCCGCCCTGCGCGATGCAGCCGCCGTCCCGCTGCTGACCAAGATCGTTGCGGACACCCGGGCGGATCCGACGCTTCGTCTCGAAGCCATGACCGCATTCGGGGCACTGGTCAGCGCCGACGCCTTGGATGGGCTGCTCGATCTGGTCTCGAATCCGGTACCGGCGATTCGTGGGACGGCGCTGCAGTCGCTCGCGCGCGTGGATCCGCAGACCTTCCTGTCCACGCTGGCAGTCCTTGATACCGACCGCGAGTGGACCGTGCGTGCGGCCATCGCGAACGCGCTCGGCACCCTGCCTGCGGACCAGAGCCTCCCGCGGCTGACCGTCATGCTACAGGAGCGCGATCAGAAGGTCGTCGCCGCGGTCATCGGCGCCTTGGCCGCGTCGAAGGCCTCTGGTATCGAGCGCATCCTGATCGATCGCCTCACGGCCGAGGACGTCGTCGTGCGCTCGGCCGCGGCCAACGCGATCGCCGATCTGAAGATCGCCGCGGGCGTTCAGGCGCTGAGCGACGCCTATCGGAGTGCGGCGGGGGAGAGTACCTACGTGGCGCGCGGAGCGGCGCTGGGTGCGCTTGCCCGGTTGGACCCCGCGGCTGCGCGGCCGGTGCTGAACGAGGCCTTGAAGGACCGCGACTGGGCTGTGCGGGTGAGGGCTGCGGCACTACTCCTGGAACAGGGCGTGACGGATGCCGATCCGATTCGACCGGCGGCGCCGGGCCGCGCCGTTGAGGACCCCCAGTGGCAGGCACTCGTGCTGCCGTCGTTCTCGCCCCATGTCTTCCTCGACACCGACAAAGGCACGATCGAAATCGAGCTGGCAGTGGTCGATGCCCCGTTGACGGCCGGCAACTTCATCGCCCTGGCCCGGAAGGGATTCTTCAATGGCGTGGCGATCCACCGCCTCGTGCCGGACTTCGTGGTGCAGGACGGCGACCCGCGCGGCGACGGCGAAGGCGGGCCGGGCTACACCATTCGCGACGAGATCAACCAACGGCCTCATCTCCGGGGCATCGTGGGTATGGCCCTCGATTGGGAAGATACCGGTGGGAGCCAGTTCTTCATCACCCACTCACCGCAGCCGCACCTCGACGCGCGGTACACCGTGTTCGGCCACGTGGTGGCCGGGATGGATGTCGTCGATCGTCTGGTGCAGTGGGATGTGGTGAAGCGGGTGCGGATTCGAGATGGGGTTGCGCCGGAATAGATAACCAGGTGGGGTGAAGGCCAACTCCCAACTCCCACAGTGTTCGCCTGGGAATTGGGAGTTGGGAGTTGACTGCGGCTGTTACCGCTTCTTCGCCGCCTTCTTCTTTGCGCCCTTTGCTTTCTTCGCCATTTGAATCCCCCCCTTCGCCCGTGGTGTGGATTGCGCGAGCGTCCCGCCGCACTCTGCCGCCTGGCACGCTGGCCCGGGTGTCAGCGACCTCGCTTTGCGGGCTGACTCCCGGTCCGTGCGACCGGGAGAGCAACAACTGTGAGATAAAAAAAATGGGGTGCTCCATCGAGCACCCCTTGAAGCCTAGCGAAAGAACTACCGCTTCTTCGCGGCCTTCTTCTTTGCGCCCTTGGCAGCTTTCTTCGCCATTGGTTTTTTCTCCTAAGGATTAGCGGCTCAACCTCGGACGGACCACCGGGCCCGTCACAACGGGTGGGCTGAGCCATCCACCCTCATACCAGATGTAGATTATGGGTGAGATTTAATTGCTGTCAAGCACAAAATCGCGTCGCTTGTCAAAAGATCGCGTCGTCGCGATACCCGACGGCACGCCCAACCACACCCACGCTGTCAAGTGTCGGTCGAATCGCGTGCGTCCTACAGCGCATGCGCGCCGCGCGCGTCGATCGCTGCGCGCGTGTTGACCATCATCGCATCGCGCGACGCATCGATCACGTCTTCGATCGCGTGTGCGGCGCGCGGAGTCCCGCTCGCGCGCGTGCTTCGATCTTCTCGGGGTCGCCCGGAGGAAGGCTGGCGAGCGCCGCGCGGTACTCGGTGAGCGCCTCGCTGCGCCGCCCGAGGTGATCGAGCGCCTGCCCCAGTTGCACGTGGGCGCGGGCGATGACGCCATAGGGCGCGGTGGGCTTCATGGCGATGACGGCTCGGAGGTGGGGGATGGCCGCTTCCGTTTCGGAGCGCCGATCGAGCTGCCGCGCCACGCCCAGGCGCGCGGTCGCCTCCGCCATCAGCGGTTCGGCGACGCGGCGGGACTGCGCCGCCTCGAGCAGCAGCTGCCAGGACCGAAGGCTCGTCTGCACATCGTGCAGGTAGACGTCCTCGACTTCGGCGATGAGCTGTAGGAAGTGCGGGTTTCTTGGGTGGCGGTCTCGCAGCCCGCGAAGCAGTTGAAGCGCCCGATCCGGCTGCTTCTCGTACCACAGAGAAATCAGGTGCAGCTGGTAGTCCGCCTCGCTGTGCAGCAACTGGCCGCTGCCGCGCGCCCGCAGCATCTCCTTGAGGCCCCCGGCTCTGTCGCCTCCTGGCAGCCAGAGCAGCCAGCGCAACATCCGCGCCGCCATTGGCGCGACGGCGGCGTAGTAGTGATACAGGCCGATGCCGAAGTAGGCATCCTGCAACTCGGGGTCGAGATCGAGCGCCTGTTCCAAGGCGCGCTTGATGCGTTTCCCGTCACGGGCTGCTGCCAGCCGCTCTTCGCGGAGCACCCGCCACTGCGCGCGTGCGCCGTACGCGCCACCGAGATAGAACCAGGCTTCCGCCCGCATCGGTTCCCGGCGGGTCCACGCCTCGACCGCGGCGATCGACGCATCCGCTCGCATGCGGAACTCGTCGTCATGAGCCGGGTTCCTGGGGTCAATCTGTATCTGCCACCACAACGACACCAGCTCGAGGAGCTGACAGGCTTCCGCGGGAGCGAGCCCGCCCGTGGATGGGGCGACCGCGCCTGGTGACTCGCGCGGGCCGCACGTCTGGGTCAGAAGGGGGCCGACCTGATCGAACCGGGCATCGAGGATCGCGTCATAGACGCGGGCGAGCTGCGGGGCACCAGTGAGTCCGGTCTGAGCGGCGCCGGTGCTCGCCGTGCAGAGGGAAACGAGCGCGGCAAACGCGGCGAGTCGTGCCCCCGTGCCGCCTCGCGCCCACGGCCCCTTCGTCACGTGATGCTCGTGTGGAGCTGTTGCTTCTCGGCGTGCCGTTCGAGCGCCAGCGTCAGCAGGCGGTCGAGCAATTTCGGATACGGAAGGCCGGTGGCTTCCCACATCTTTGGATACATCGAAATCGAGGTGAAGCCCGGCATGGTGTTCACCTCGTTCAGGTACAACGCGCCGGTCTGCCGATCGACGAAGAAATCGACACGGGCCAGGCCGGCGAGCTCGAGGACGCGGAACGCCTCGATGCTCAGGCGACGGACGCGGTCGGCGGTGTCGCTCGGCAGATCGGCCGGAATCTGTGTGGTGGCGCCGTTCGGATCGATGTATTTCGCGACGTACGAATAGAAGCCGTCGCGGTGCGTGACGATGATCTCGCCGGGCACCGACGCCTCGGGGTCGTCGTTCCCAAGCACCCCGCATTCGATCTCTCGCGCGTTCGACACACCCGCCTCGATGACGATCTTCTTGTCGAATCGCAGTGCGAGCTCCATCGCGTCACGGAACGTCTCGTCGGTCGTGGCGCGCGAGATTCCGACACTGGATCCCAGGTTGGCTGGCTTGACGAACACGGGATAGTGGAGCTCGCTCGCGACGCGTGCCGTGATCGCCGCCGGCTCACGCTGCCAGTCCCGGCGGGTCACCGTGAGGTGCGGCACGATGGGCAGGCCGCGGGCGGTGAAGATGGTCTTCATCACGTCTTTGTCCATGCCGACAGCGGATCCCAGCACGCCGGCACCGACGTATGGCACGTTGGCCAGCTCCAGGAGACCCTGCACCGTTCCGTCTTCACCATACGGACCGTGCAGCACGGGAAAGATGACGTCGACGACGCTCGCGTGGATGACCGCGGTTGGCTCCACGGTGCGACCGCTTTCAGTGGGACCAGGGCCGAGGCTGGTCACATCCGCCGCCGACATCACCGCCGGTGCGCGGGCCGGCAACACCCATCGGCCGTCCTTCTCGATCCGGATCGGGACCGGCTCGTACCGGTGAGGGTCCAGGTGCTTGAAGATCGACGAGGCGGACACGATCGAGACCTCGTGCTCGCCGGACCGGCCGCCGTAAATCACACCGACGCGTAGCTTAGACACGGTTCAACTCATAATAATCGGGTTGGGACGCCCGTTTCGCTTCACGCTCCACGCAACCGACGGCCGCGCGCGCCTCGGCGAGCTCGAAACACCGCACGGCATCGTGGAGACGCCGGCATTCATGCCAGTGGGCACCCAGGGCACGGTCAAGGCCACGCTGCACCGCGACGTGGCCACTGCCGGCGCGGCGATCATCCTGGGCAACACCTATCACCTCTTCCTCCGTCCTGGCGACGAGTTGATCGCGCGGCGAGGTGGGCTGCATCGCTTCATCGGCTGGGATCGGCCACTGCTCACCGATAGCGGGGGCTTTCAGGTCTTCAGCCTCGCCGAACGGCGCGTGATCACCGAGGCCGGCGCCGAGTTCCAGTCGCACCTCGATGGCTCCCGTCACCACCTCACGCCCGAGCGCACGGTGGACATTCAGGCCCGGCTCGGCTCTGACATCGCCATGGTATTCGACGAATGCCTCGCGTATCCCGCTACGAAAGAGGCGGCGGCCGAGTCGATGCAGCGATCCGTGCGCTGGGCGGCTCGGTGCCGCGCCCGTCTGGAAGCCCTGCGATCCGCGCCACCATCGGACGTCGCTGTCACCAACCCGGGCCAGGCCCAGTTCGGCATCGTTCAGGGCGGGGTCTTCACCGACCTCCGTCAGGAGAGTGGCGATGCCACGGTGGCCATTGGCTTCGATGGGTATGCAATCGGAGGCCTGAGCGTCGGCGAGCCCATCGACGTCATGTATGCCGTCGTGTCGGACACCGCCGGACGGCTGCCCGGGGATCGCCCGCGGTACCTGATGGGGGCTGGAACCCCGGAGGATCTGGTGGAATGCGTCGCCCGTGGCATCGACATGTTCGATTGCGTGATGCCCACTCGGAACGCGCGCAATGGCCAACTCTTCACCAGCCAGGGACGGCTCAACATCAAGAACGCCCGCTATGCCGAGGATGACGGTCCCGTCGATCCGGCCTGCGGCTGCTACACCTGCCGGCACCACTCACGGGCCTACCTGCGACATCTGCATCAGGCCGGAGAGATGACGGCTGGAGCTCTTAACACGTTGCATAACTTGACCTTTTACCTTGACACCATGAGACGGATCAGAGAGGCTATAAAACTCGGAACCTTCGATAGTTTCAGGCAGGAGTTCCTGCGGTCGGTTTCCCGCCTGTCTCACGACTCATGAGTCCTCTCACTCCATTTCTCGTGGCCATGGCCGCGCCGACGCAGGGTGCTCCGAGCCCGTGGCTGCAGCTCATTCCCTTTGCCCTGATCCTCGGCATCTTCTATTTCGTGATGGTGCTGCCGATGCGCAAGCGGCAGCAGAAGGTTCAGGCGTTTCTCGGCGCGCTGAAGGTCGGCGATCGGGTGATCACGTCGGGTGGGATGTACGGATCGATCACCCGCCTGAGCGATGCGTCGGTGCAGCTTCAAGTCGCTAACAGCGTCCGCGTCGAAGTGTCGCGCGCGGCCATCGTCGGCTACCAGGGCCAGGAGCCCGTGGTCCCTGAAAGCACGCAGCAATGAAAACCCTCCGCTGGAGACTCATCCTGATCGCGGTCGTCCTCGGCCTGTCGATCTGGTCGTTCTACCCGCCCCAGACGAAGATCAAGCTTGGCCTCGACCTCAAGGGCGGCGTACATCTCGTTCTTCGCGTTCACACTGACGATGCACTGCGCCTCGAGACCGAGACGACGGTCGAGCGCCTGAGGGACTCGCTGACCCGGGCCGGCGTGCAGTTCGGGAAAGCCGAGGTCGTGAATCCGACCGAGTTTCGGGTCGAGGGCGTTCCGAACGACGGGGCGTTTCGCGACGCGGCCGTCGATGCCGATACCTCCTACGACCGATCGTCCGAGGCCGGCGGCTATTGGTACCGCATGAAGCCGAACATTGTGAACCAGCTTCGTGATGGCACCGTTGCGCAGGCGCTCGAGACCATCGAGCGGCGCGTGAACGAACTGGGCGTGGCCGAGCCGATCGTGGCGCGCTACAGCGGTCAGGATCAGATCCTCGTGCAGCTGCCCGGGGTGAGCGCTGTGCAGCGGGCCAAAGAGATCATCCGGTCCACCGCCCAGCTGAAGCTGACGCTCGTGGATCAGGGTCCGTTTCCGAGCCGCGAGGCCACACTACAGGCGTACAACAACGTGCTTCCCCCGGACGCCGAGATCCTGCCAGGGCGTCAGGAGGGCGGTGGGACCGCGGGCACCGCCGGCACCGTGTTCTACACGGTGAAGAAGGCAGCCGCCGTCACCGGCCGCGATCTGCGGAACGCACAGCAGTCTCTCGACGAGTTCAACCGGCCCGCGGTCAGCTTCACGCTGAAGCAGGACGCGGCCCTCCGTTTCGGCAACTTCACGCAAGCCAGCATCGGCCGTCCGATGGCGATCGTGCTCGACAACCGCGTCATGTCGGTCGCGACGATACAAGGGCGCATCACCGACAACGGGCAGATCACCGGCATCAGCCGTGAAGAGATGGTCGACACCGTCATCACGCTGAAATCAGGTGCCCTGCCGGCGTCGATGGAGTATCTCGAGGAGCGTACTGTCGGGCCGTCGCTCGGAGCGGAATCCATCCGAGCCGGCTTCATCGCGTCGCTCGCCGGGCTGGGCTTCGTCGTCCTGTTCATGCTCTTTTACTACAGGCTGACCGGGATCAACGCCGTCTTCTCGATTGTCGCGAACCTGTCGATTCTTCTGGGCCTGATGGCCTTCCTGGGCAGCGTGATGACGCTGCCGGGCATTGCCGGGTTCATTCTGACGATCGGCATGGGCGTGGACTCCAACGTGCTCATCTTCGAGCGCATCAAAGAGGAGCTGGCGACCGGGCGCGGGGCGCGCGCCGCGATCAACGCCGGGTTCGATCGCGTGTGGTGGACGATCGTTGACACGCACGTCTCCTCCCTGATCGCGGCGCTGCTCCTGCTGCAGTTCGGCACCAGCACGATTCGCGGTTTTGCGGTGACGCTGATCATCGGCCTCCTGTCGAACGTGTTCACCGCGGTGTTCATCTCGCGCACGGCGTTCGAGCTGGTGTTGTCCCGCCGCCAGACCACCGCGCAGACCGTGAGTATTTGACATGCAGATTCTTGCGAAATCGAATTACGACTTCCTGCGGTGGAAATGGCATGCCCTCGCGCTGTCGCTGGCCGTGATCCTCGGGGGCCTCGGGCTGATCGTGACCCGGGGGCTGCCGCTGGGCATCGACTTCTCCGGCGGCACGTTGATCGTCGTGCAGTTCGTCGAGCCCATCAGCGAGGAGCAGGTCCGGACCGCGGTCGCGCCGCTGCCGGGCGAGGAAGTGGTGCAGCAATACGGGGACGCGAGCGAGCGCCGGGTGATGATTCGCTTGCCGCAGGTCGAGGGTGCGACGGAGGATAGCAGCCTCGAACAAGGGTCGGCCCAGGTGGAGCAGGCGCTGCAGAAAGCCGGCCTCCCCAAGTTCGAGGTCTCCAGCCGCGAGCTGGTCAGCGCGATTATCGGCAAGGACCTGCAGGCGCGCGGCATTTACGCGACGATTGCGTCGCTCCTCGCCATCACCGTCTACATCGGGATCCGCTTCCGGTTCTCGTTTGCCGTGGGCGCGATCGCCGCGACCCTGCACGATGTGTTCGTCACCATCGCGTTCCTGGTGTTCTTCGGTTACGACCTGTCGCTCAACGTGGTCGCGGCGATCCTGACGATCACCGGCTATTCGGTGAACGACACCATCGTCGTCTTCGATCGCGTGCGCGAGAACCTGCGGTCGCGCCGGCGGGAGCCGCTCGACAAGGTCGTCAACGAGAGCGTGAACCAGACGCTGTCCCGCACGATCATTACCGCCGGAACGACGTTCCTGTCGGTGCTGTCGATCTTCCTGTTCGGCGGGGAGGCGCTCCGCGGCTTCTCCTTCACGATGCTGGTGGGGATTGCCAGCGGCACCTACTCGACGGTCTTCATCGCCTCAGCGATCGCCATCCTCCTGAGCAACAAGTCTCGGGCCGCCGCGGCGACGGGCACGTCGCCCGGTGATGTGGCGACTGGCCAGGGCGGAAAGAAACCGAAGCGGGCCAAGGCGTCGTAGATTTGACTTCCGTTTGACCTACCTTCTCGCCGCGCTGCTCGGGATCGTTCAGGGTCTTACGGAGTTCCTGCCGATCTCGTCCACCGCACACCTGCTGCTCGGCGGGCAGCTCGTCGGCTTCCAGGATCCCGGCGGTGTGTTCACCGTGATGATTCAGCTGGGATCGATTCTGGCGGTGATGTGGCTCTATCGGGCGAAGATCCTCGACGCGATCATGGGACTGCCGACGAGTCCGAAGGCGCGCCGGTTCGCCCTGATGCTGATTGCCGCCTTCATCCCTGCCGTGCTCGCCGGCCTGTTTCTCGCCGACTTCGTGGAGTCGGTGCTGTACGAGAGCCCACGCGTCATCGCCACGGCGTTCATCGTCGGCGGCATCGTGATGCTCGCGGTCGAGCGCGTGCACTTGAGCACCATGGTCCGCGAGGCCGACCAGACCCCGCTCGGTCGCGCGTTCGGCATCGGGCTGTGCCAGACGCTCGCCCTCATCCCCGGTGTGTCCCGCTCGGGGGCCACGATCGTGGGCGGCCGGCTGCTGGGACTCGACCGGGCGGCTGCCGCGGAGTTCTCATTTTTTCTCGCCATGCCGACCATGACGGCGGCGTTCGCCTATAAGCTCCTCGAGGTGCGGCACCAGTTGCAGCCGGGTCGAACCCTGGAGATTGGCATCGGATTCGTCATGGCCTTCCTGGCGGCCCTCGTCGTGGTCAAACCGTTTCTGCGGTATGTGGCGCGATCCGGCTTCGCCCCGTTCGCGTGGTACCGAATCGTGATGGGCGTGGTGATTTTTGTCGCGATTGGCGCCGGATGGCTGTAATGCCGTGGCTCCGTCGGAGCTTCATCGCGGGATTCTTCGTCACCGTCCCGCTCGTCATCAGCGTTGCCGCGCTGGTATGGATCTTCGGTATCATTGATGGTTTCACGGCACCGCTGGCCGCGCGGGTCCTGGGCCGCGAGGTGCCGGGGCTCGGCATCCTCATTACGCTGCTGGTCGTGTTGACGATGGGGGCGGTGGCCACCAACGTCATAGGCCGACGACTGCTCGCCCGCGGGGAAAGCTGGCTGATGATGATTCCGGTGTTCCGGACCATCTACTCGCCGGTGAAGCAGCTGGTGGCGGCGTTCTCGCCGGACAGCGCGACCGGGTTCAAGCGCGTCGTGATGGTGGAAGACCCCAGTCGTGGCTGGGTGATGGGGTTTCTGACGAAGGAGTTCGAAGTCGATCGCGGCCGGGGGAAGGAGAGCTTGATGGCGGTGTACGTGCCGACCAACCATCTCTATCTCGGTGACATTCTGATCTATCCGCGCGAACGCGCGTTTTTCCCCGATCTCACCGTTGAAGACGGGGTGCGAATCTTTCTGACCGGCGGGATGTCACTGCCCGGTCGCATCGAAAGCAAGTCGTGAGCTTGCAGACAGGCAACTGAAGGCTATGAGAGGAGCTGACACAGTGATGACCGAGTCGTTCAAAGGATTCGGCCGTGCCAGTGGTGCGATGGTCGCGCTGGCGATCGTGCTGTTGACCGTGCTGGCGGCGCCCGCCGCCGTTTCCGCCCAGCAGCCAGAGCCGGCTGCCGCAGCGCAGGCCCCGCCCGCCCAGGAAGGCGGCGCTCGTCTTGGCGGAGAAGCCAATCTCATCCTGCCCGATCTCAGCCTGGTCACCGTCGGCGGCTACGACAGCCGCACGCTGCTGCTCATCGGCATGGGCGTATCGCTGGCCGGCATCATCTTCGGCCTGGTCATCCTCTTCCAGGTGAAGAATCTGCCGGTGCACCGGTCGATGCGTGAGATCTCCGAGCTGATTTACGAAACCTGCAAGACCTACCTGATCACGCAGGGCAAGTTCATCGCGATCCTCGAGATCTTCATCGCGGTGGTCATCGTCCTGTATTTCGGCTATCTGAGCGGACTGGAGGCGATGCGCGTCGCGATCATCCTGCTCTTCAGCGTGGTCGGCATTCTCGGCAGCTACAGCGTGGCGTGGTTCGGCATTCGCGTGAACACCTACGCGAACTCCCGGACCGCCTTTGCGAGCCTCGAGGGCAAACCCTACGGCGTCTACTCCATCCCGCTCAAGGCCGGGATGAGCATCGGCATGCTGCTGATCAGCGTCGAGCTGTTGATCATGCTCTTCATCCTGCTGTTCATCCCCGGCGACTACGCGGGCCCCTGCTTCATCGGCTTCGCGATCGGCGAGTCGCTCGGCGCCGCGGCACTCCGCATCGCCGGCGGCATCTTCACCAAGATCGCCGACATCGGCGCCGACCTGATGAAGATCGTCTTCAACATCAAGGAAGACGACGCGCGGAACCCCGGTGTGATCGCCGATTGCACGGGTGACAACGCCGGCGATTCGGTCGGCCCGAGCGCCGACGGCTTCGAGACCTACGGCGTCACCGGCGTCGCGCTCATCACGTTCATCATGCTGGCGGTGCCAGAGGCGGCGACGCAGGTGCAGCTCCTGGTGTGGATCTTCGTGATGCGCGTCATGATGATCATCGCGAGCGGCGCGTCCTACCTGATCAACGAAGTGGTGGCGAAAGCGCGGTACGGGACGGCCACGAAAATGAACTTCGAGGCGCCCCTGACGACGCTGGTGTGGCTGACGTCTATCGTCTCCGTTATTGCCACCTACATCGTGTCCTACGTGCTCATCGCCGGCCTGGGCGACGGCACCGCGTGGTGGAAGCTGGCGACGATCATCACCTGCGGCACACTGGCCGGGGCCATCATTCCCGAGCTGGTCAAGGTCTTCACGTCGACCGAATCGAGCCACGTGAGGGAAGTCGTGGCCTCCTCACGTGAGGGCGGCGCGTCGCTGAACATCCTCTCCGGCTTCGTCGCCGGCAACTTCAGCGCTTACTGGATCGGGCTGAGCATCGTCGCGCTGATGTCGATCGCCTACTTCGTGAGCGCCTCTAGTACCGCGATGTCCGGCCTGATGCTGGCGCCGGCCGTGTTCGCGTTCGGCCTCGTGGCGTTCGGGTTCCTCGGGATGGGCCCGGTCACGATCGCGGTCGACTCCTACGGTCCCGTGACCGACAACGCGCAGTCGGTGTATGAGCTGTCGGTCATCGAAGGCATTCCCGGTATCCAGCAGGAGCTGAAGAAGGACTTCGGCATCAACGTCCAGTTCGAAAAAGCCAAGGACCTGCTCGAGGAGAACGACGGCGCCGGGAACACGTTCAAGGCGACGGCGAAGCCGGTACTCATCGGGACAGCGGTCGTGGGCGCCACGACGATGACGTTCTCGATCATCGTCGAGCTGACGCATGGCCTGACGCAGAATCTGGAGAAGCTGTCGCTGCTGCACGCACCGTTCCTGCTCGGGCTGGTGACGGGCGGAGCGATCATCTACTGGTTCACGGGTGCATCAACGCAGGCGGTCACAACCGGTGCCTATCGCGCTGTGGAGTTCATCAAGGCCAACATCAAGCTCGACGGCGAGAAAGCCTCGGTCGCCGACAGCAAGAAGGTGGTGGAGATCTGCACGCAGTACGCGCAGAAGGGGATGTTCAACATCTTCCTGACCGTGTTCTTCTCGACGCTGGCCTTCGCGTTTGTCGAGCCGTTCTTCTTCATCGGCTATCTCATCTCGATCGCGCTCTTCGGGCTCTACCAGGCGGTCTTCATGGCCAACGCCGGCGGCGCCTGGGACAACGCGAAGAAGATCGTGGAGACCGAGCTGAAGATGAAGAACACCCCGCTGCATGCGGCGACGGTCGTGGGCGACACTGTCGGGGATCCGTTCAAGGACACCTCGTCGGTGGCGCTGAATCCCGTGATCAAGTTCACGACCCTGTTCGGGTTGCTCGCGGTCTCGCTGGCCGTGAGCCTCACCGAAGAGCGCGGAGCGAACGTCAGCCACACGCTGGCCGTGATCTTCTTCGCGATTTCGGTGGTCTTCGTCTGGCGCTCGTTCTACGGGATGCGCATCGGATCGAAGCACTGATGGGGATCCGGGCCCGCCGGGTGTCGGCGGGCAGGATTGTCAGCCTGGCCGGCCAATCGACACCTGATTTGGCCGCTTGCATCGGCTGAGATCCGAGATAGAATGCCCGGTCTCGCGAGGGCAGGAGCACTTTGCGGAAAGCGGTGTCTAAGTTTTCGCTGGTCTTTCACGGTGTTACGGAAGGTTTCGTTGACACCCTTTTTTGGGCCTAGCTATAATCGGCCGCTCCGCGCGGCGGTGCGGACGACTCCAGGGAGGAAGAAGACCCTTGCCACGTGATGAACGCATGTTCGGTGACATCGTCGATCCGTCCATCAAGCTTGGAAACAAGCAGGGATACTCGGTTGGGCTGACGGTTCTCCTCGAGGCGGTGGTCATCTCCGCGCTCGTCATCATCCCCTTGATGGCCAGCGACATCCTGCCGACACCACCCTCGATGATGGCGTTCGTGGCTGCGCCGCCACCGCCGCCGCCACCACCGCCACCGCCACCACCCCCCAAGGCCGAGGCTCCGAAGCCTGTGGAAGTGGTGAACCCGAATGCGGCCCCGACTGAGCCTCCGAAGGAGATCAAGGCCGAACCGCTGGACACCAACTTCGACCGGAACACTGGAGTCGAAGGCGGCGTGCCTGGCGGCGTCGTCGGCGGCGTCGTCGGCGGGTTGCCCGAAGCACCTCCGCCCCCGCCCCCACCGACACAGCCGGTCCGGGTTGGTGGCGTCATCAAGCAGCCGACCAAGCTCAAGCACGTCAATCCTCAGTACCCGCCGATTGCGCAGTCCGCACGCGTACAGGGTGTCGTGATTATCGAAGCGGTCATCGGGCCGAATGGGAAAGTGCAGGACGCTCGTGTCCTCCGGTCGATCCCGCTACTGGACCAGGCGGCTCTCGACGCCGTGAAGCAGTGGGAGTTCTCGCCGACGTTGCTCAACAACACGCCGGTGCCTGTCATCATGACCGTCACCGTGCAGTTCACGCTCAGCTAGACCAGCGCGTTCACAGACAGGCAAACCTTTACGGGATGCGGAGGATGCAGTAATGGGTGTTCGGAAGATGCGTCAAGTTGGTCAGATTGCGTGTGGAGCGGTGGGGGCCGTCCTGCTCAGCACGCCGGCGTTTGCACAGGAAGGCGCTGGTCTCGACATCGTCGACATGTTCGGACAGATGGGCCCAATCGCCTGGGGCGTGGCCATCGTGCTTTTCATCATGTCGTTCTGGTCGGTCGGCATCGCGATCGAGCGCATCTACACGTATAACCAGGCGCGGAAGCAGTCGAAGATGTACGCGCCCCAGGTGGCCAAGCACCTCAAGGACGGCCGCCTGAAGGAAGCCATCGCGTTGTCGGCGTCCAAGGACTACCGTTACAGCCACCTCGCGAAGGTCGTGCTCGCCGGCCTCCAGGAATACCAGTTTCAGCAGGAGAGCGGCACGAGCCTGAACCGCGATGACGTTCTGGACACGGTTCGCCGCTCGATTCAGCGCGCGTCGGCCCTGACCACCAACGACTTGAAGAAGGGCGTGAACACGCTCGCGACCATCGGCTCGACGGCGCCGTTCGTCGGACTGCTCGGCACCGTCGTCGGCGTCATCAACGCGTTCGTCGGCATCGCGTCGACCGGCTCGGGTGGTATCGCCGGCGTCTCGGCCGGTATCGCCGAAGCGCTGGTCGAAACCGCGCTCGGCCTGTTCGTCGCGATTCCGGCCGTCTGGTTCTACAACTACCTGACGAGCCGCCTCGAGTACTTCAACGTCGAGATGGACAACTCCTCGTCAGAGCTCGTCGACTACTTCATCAAGAAGACGGCGTAAGAGTATTTAGTCGCGACTGGAGTTTGAATTATGGCAGTGCAACTGGGCGGGGGCGGCAGCGTCAAGTCCGACATCAACGTCACGCCCCTCGTCGACGTCATGCTGGTGCTGCTCATCATCATGATGATCGTGGCGCCTCTGCTGCAGCAGGGTGTGAGCGTCAAGCTTCCGGTCGCGGCAAATACGACCGAGAAGCCCGACACGCAGGACCAGACCGTACTCGCAATCGACTCGAGCAAGCGCTTCTATCTCAACGCCGTTCCTGTGCAGAAGGACGATCTGCGGCGGCGGGTCGAAGAGATCCTCGAGAACAAGAAGGAACGCATCGTCATCATCAAGGCTGATGAGGATGTCGAGTACAGCGCCGTGATGGATGCGATGGACCAGTTGAGGGCCAGCGGAATCGAGGATATGGGCCTCATTACCGATCCACGCCGTCAGGGAGGCCTGTTGGCGCCTCAGGGCAAGGGAGGCGAGTAGATGGCCATCCATCAGCACCACGGCGCTGAGAAGGTCTTCAAGGGCAAGATCCCGCAGGCCAACGCGGACATGAACATCACGCCGATGATCGACGTGCTGCTCGTGCTCCTGGTCATCTTCATGGTGACCTTGCCGCTCAACCAGCGGGGACTTGACGTCAACCTGCCTGCCGAGACGCAGCAGCCAAAGCAAGTCGACCCGACCATCAGCCAGATTGTGCTGAACTACACGGCCGACAAGAAGATCTCGATCAACAACAAGGACGTGTCGCTCCAGGACCTTCCGGAGTTCCTCCGCACGACCTTTGAGGAGCGCAAGGAAAAGACGATGTTCATCATGGGCGCGGGCACGCTGCGCTACGGTGAAATCGTCGAAGTCATCGATGCCGCCAAGGGCGCGGGCGTCGAGAAGGTCGGCATCGTCACCGAAGGCATGCGCCGCGCGGCGTCGGGCGGCGGTTAGTAGCGGAGGCGGGTCCAAAGACCCGCCTCTACAATCCGGTTGATCGCCGGGAACTTCCGTGTAGTCGTAGGGGCGGGTCTTTAGACCCGCCTTTTTTTCTTGTGCATCCTCACCGTAACATCGTCCGTGCGACAGCGGGGTCGCCATCGTTGGTCGCCGGCGTCACGCCGAGCGCTTGCGTCAGTGCGTCGTAGATGTGGATGTTCTCGAACGCCGGAAGGACGACTCCGGTCTTGAACGCCGGACCCGCGGCGACGAAGATGCCTCGCATCCACATGGCGGTCGACGGGTCGTAGCCATGTTCCCCGCGAGGCCCCGTCTGGCCTCGAGCAATTCGGTCGGTCAGCGTGGCCCTTGGCAGCAGCTGCCAGCCTTCATCGACGGTTCCCACGATCGGGGGAATCCGCGGATGATCGCGGTAGTGCCAGCTCTCCGGTGTCTCCGCGCGGCGGTAGACCTTCAATCGCGGATGCGCGTTCACGAGGGCGCCATGGACGGCCTCTTCGCGGCCCGGTTTCGGAAATATCCCGAGCGTCGGATTGATGTCGATGATCTCTACATCGTCGAGCGAGATGTAGTTGTCGAGGACAACGACGCGGTCGGTGGAGGTTTCCGCCATGCCGTGATCCGACACGACGACGATGTTGGTGGAATCGGTGAGACGTCGCCGTTCGAGGCCGTTGAGGAGCCGGCCCAGATGCCCGTCGGCCCGGCGTACCGCGGATCGGACGGCGTCGGAGTTGGGTCCCTTGCTGTGACCCGCTCCGTCAACTTCGTTGAAGTAGAGCGTGAGGAACGTGGGCCGTCTCTCGATCGGGAGATCGAGCCAGGCAAGGACTCTGTCGACTCGCGCGGCACCGGGGAGCGAATCGTCCCACGGCGCCCAGATGTTCGGCCGATGCCCCTCGATGCGCGCCTCTGAGCCGGGCCAGAACATCGCGGCCGACAGCTGGCCCGCGCGCTGGACAGTGACCCAGATAGGTTCGCCACCCCACCACATGGAGTCCTGGTTCTCCCTGCTGTTCGACATCGACAAGCGGCGCCCGGTCGGCGGGTCCTTGACGGTGTTGGCGACGATGCCGTGGTGACCCGGGTACAGGCCCGTCACGATCGTGTAGTGATTCGGGAAGGTCTTCGACGGGTAGCTCGGAATGAGATCGGCGCTCACGCCCCGGGCGGCCAGCTTGGTCATATTGGGGGCGGAGTATTTCGTGCGGTAGTCAAATCTCCAGCCGTCGAAGGAGATCAGGATGACGGTGGGTTTGACGTCATCGCCGCGGACTGCCTGGTTGTGCCCGAGGCCCAGGAAGAGAGCGAGCAGCAGGAGCAGCGTCGCACGGCGATTCACGGCTGAGAGTGTAAACCGAATGAGTGTGTGACAGGCGGGTCCTGAGAACAGGACCCGCTCCGCGTAGCGTGGACCGGGTCCTGTTCTTGGACCCGGCTTTGGTGTCTTCTAGTTGAACGAGTAGCGGAAGCTAACCAAGAACTGATAGACGTCGCTCAGTGCGGTGGCCGTCTGGAACGTGCTCCTCACCAACTCGTTGTTGACGACCGCCATCCGGTAGGTGGCGCGGCCCTGTGCGTCGGCCGCGGGGTTGGTCAGGATTTGCGCGCCGTTGGCGGCCGTCGTCGAGAGCACGAGACGCTGGCTCACTCCCCAGTCGTGGTTCAGCAGGTTGCCGAAGTTGGTGATGTCGAGGCGAATCTGTCCGGCGTTGCGCTTTCCCCCGATGTTCTTGAAGACGTCCTGCATCACGCTCAGGTCAACTCTGTTGAATATCGGCATGTACTGACCGTTGCGTTCGGCGTACTGGCCGCGGTGCGTGCGCAGATACTCGTCCTGCTGAATGTACGCCTCGAAGGCGGTTGCCTGTTCGGCTGCCGTGAACGTGCGGGTGCCAAGCGTGAACGCCGAGAAGTTCATCTCGGATGTATCGCGGGGGATGTAGATCAGGTCGTTCCCGGAGAAGCCGTCGGCGTTCATGTCGCCGCTGAACACGTAGCTCATCTTCGTCGTGAAGTTCTGCGGCGACGGTCGAGCCTCCCAGAACGCCGACACTGTGGTCGTGCCGACGTTGAAGTACGACCGCGAGTACGACGCCTGCACGAACACACGATGACCCTGCGAGTAGGCGGAGGCGGCCACACCTGGATTGTTTGAGTCGTGAGAGATCTGGTTGTTAGCGACCGACGAGAAGGCCGTTGATCCGGGATCGATGGTGCTGTTGCCCTCACCGTAGCTGTAGGCACCTCGGACGGAGAGTCCGTGGTAGAGCGTCTTGGAGAGGCTTCCCGACAGGTTCCACGCCGAGCCGACACTCTGGTTCCCCATTACCAGCGCGCTGGTAATGATGTTGGGCGACGTGTTGTTGATCCTGGTCGCCGTCCAGCGTGGGCGGTTGTCGACGCCAGTGAACGCCGATTGCGCCGCCGGCAGATTGGCGTTGATATACGAGACGCCGTTGATGTCCTTGCTGTAGAGGAACTCGCCGGTCGCCGTAATTCCACCCGGCAGCCGGTGATCCACGCCGAAGTTGCTGCGCCAGACCTGGGGGAACTTGAAATCCGGCTCGGTGACGTTCAGCTCAAAGCTGCTCGCCCCTTGCCCGGTGACGTTCGTCGGCTTGTGGCGATCCGGATCCGGGCTGAACGGATAGATGCTCGGATCGCACGTGGGCTGGACGCACAAGATCTCTCCGATCAGCACGCCGGTGTTGCCCAGCTGATTCGAGATCCACACATAGAGCGGGGGACCGGTGAACGCGCCGGTGCCCACGCGCACCTGCGTGCGCTGTTGGCCGCCCACGTCCCAGTTCATCGCTACGCGCGGCGACCACAGGATTCTCGTGTCGGGCATCTCGCCCGTCTTGTATTGCACCGGATTCCCGTCCTGATCCCGGAAGGTCAGCGCGTCGGCCTTGGCGTTTTGATACGCGGTGTTCTTGAAGGCGGAGATATCGAACCTGAGGCCCCCGGTCACCGTGAGATCCCGGCGCGGCCGCCATTCGTCCTGAAAGTAGCCACCGCTGTACCAAACGTCGAGCTGCTGGAGCGGCTTATCGAGGTTCGGCACGTTCGAGTACCGCACCTTGAAGCTGCGCAAGGCTCCCGGAACAGCCGTCGTCCGATTCGGGTTCGCGGCAGCAGCGCTGGCTTCCGCGTAGAAGCCGGCCAACGAGTTGAAGGTGTAGTTGCTCTGCGGGCAGCAGCTCCAGAACACGTTGTCCGAGTGGTATTTCTGCGTCGAGAAGCCCAGGGTCAGCGTGTGACGCGAGGTAAACTTCAAGAAGCTGTCCTGCAGCTGAAACGTGTGATATTTCAGCTCGTTCTGAACCGTAAACGGCTCGGACCCAAACGCGACGTAGGCCGTATTGTCCTGCAGGATATCAACGAAGGGGAACAAATCGCCGAGCGGCCTGCGGCTCTCGTCGTTCGCTGTGTAGCCGGTAATCAGGCTGTTGGACATGCTGGAGCCGATCACCGAGTTCCACTCGCCAATACCCGACTTGATGTTCTCGAGAAGCGAATACGTCGTGCTGCCGAAGCCGAGAAATGCCGTAGTGAACGGCGACCGTCCGATGCCGGCCGATGACGAGCTCGTTGTGTAGCTATCAGAGCTCGAATCGAGCTGGTTGTAGCGGAAGCTGATCTTGTTGTTGGTGGTGAGGTTGAGATCGGTCCTGAGCAGGTAGCGCTTGGCCGGCGTCAGGTCGGTGAGACCGGTGAACGCCCCGGGGTCAAACCGAAAGCTCTGTTGAAGGAACGAACTCAGTGTTGTGAGATCCGACTCCAGCACGCGAGTCACGCTGCCCGCCACCGGTTCACCGCCGGCGTTCGGGCGGTACGTCGTCAACGGCCGATTGTCTTCCTCGTTCTCGTAGTTGCCAAACACGAACAGCCTGTTCTTGACGATCGGGCCGCCTCCCCACACGCCCGTGTCACGGAAGTTGAAAGTGCCGGGATTGACGGCCTGGCCGCGTGCCTCCGTGCCGACGAAATCGTCGTTGCGCATCCGGTGGTAGAACGACCCAGTCAGCTGATTCGTGCCGCTGCGAGTCACGGTATTGACTGCCGCGCCGATGAAGCTCCCCTGGCGCACGTCGAATGGCGCGACGCTGACCTGCACCTGTTCGATCGACTCGAGCGAGATCGGCGCCACGTTGGTGCGCTCGCCGGGCGCCGAGCCGAGGCCGAACGCGTTGTTGAAGTAGGAGCCGTCAACCGTCATGTTGTTGAGGCGATTGTCCTGACCGGCGAATGAGCCGCTCGCGCCCGCCTGGGGCGTCAAACGGGTGATGTCACCGATGCGGCCGGTGAGCGTCGGTATAGTGGCAATTTCCAGCCGCCCTACCGAAGTGGCCGCGCCTGTGCGAGTCGAGCTGAACACGGGATCGGCGGTCGCGGAGACCGTGACGGTTTCCTGAACCGCAATCGTACGCACCGTGAACACGAGATCGGTTGAGACGCCGAGGTTGACGGTCAGGCCCTCCTGCGTCTGCGGCTCGAATGCCGGGCTTGCCCCGCCCGTGTAGGCCACGGTCACGCTGTATGGGCCGCCCAGCCTCATGGCCGGCATCGTGAATCTGCCATCGGCACGTGTCGTGGCCTCGTAGCTGGTGCCCGACGGAAGGTGGATGGCGATAACGTTTGCGCCCGCGACCGGCTCTTGTCGGTCGTTGGTCACAATGCCGCTGAGCGCACCGGTCGTCACGCCCTGCGCGTAGGCAGAGCCCGCGGGCCACAGCAGGACGCAGAGTGTCATCAGGGCGAGGGTTCGCGAACCAAGCCACACCATCACATTCGACAAGCGCTTCATTGAATCACTCCAAAGACAGGACATTCGAGACACCAAGCCCCCGCACCTCGAAACCGGCAATTACGCCATGGACGAGTCCCACCATACTAAGCGCAAGTTACGGATGGGTAAATGACGGGAAACCGAGGCGGAAAACGGGCAATAAAAGGCAACAAAAATGGGCCGTTCCGGCGAGGAACGGCCCCCGGACTACAAAAGACGTGTGGCTTACTCGCCGGCCCCGGCGGCGCGCTGCTTGTTCCGCACGTCGGTGGCCCGATCGCGGAACTGGTCGGCTTCCTTCAGCAGTCTCTGCTGGGTCGCCGGATTTTTCTCGAGGTTCGCCTGGACGCGAAGCAGGAGTCCCTTGTAGGTCAGCGCCTCGTAGTAATCCGACTTCAACTGGATGGCCTTGTCGATGGCCTGATTGCCGGCCAGCACGAACTTGATTTTGTCCGGCTCGGGGGTGGTGAAGTCGCGGTACGCCTTCTCCCAGTAGTAGGTGGCGATGGTGTAGAAGGCCTCCGGGTTGTTCGGCTCCTTCTCGGCGCGCGCGTGGAGCGCTTCCATCGTCTTGTCGAACTCTCCCTGGCGATTGTAGAAGGCGGCGAGCGTGACGTAGACGCCCGCGTCATTCGGCCGCATCTCGCGGGCCTTGAGCAGGAGTTGCTCGGCCTGCTCGTAGTCGCCGTTCTCCTCGAAGATGCGCGACAGGTATGTGTAGTTGCTCGGTTCGTTCGGCTCGATCTCGATCATGCGACGCAAAATCGGCTCGGCCTGCGACGGGTCGTTCAACTTGTCAGGACCATACGCGGCCACGAGATACTCCATGGCGAGCTTCTTGATCTTGGGATCCTGTTCGACTTCGGCGGACTTCTTGTAGTTGTCGATGGCCTTCGTGAGCAGGGCATCGTTGGCCGGTTCGCCCCGGCGAGCCGGTCGGTACTGGTTGTCGTAGCAGTTGCCGAGGAAGAAATACGAGTACGTCAGATCAGGATTCTGCGCAATGGCCTCCTCGTATTTCGCGGCCGCGGCGCGATAGTCCTGCTGCTGGTACAGCTGATTCGCGTCCTTAAAGGCCATCTTGGCCTTCAGGGCGCCGATCTGGCTGCAACCGGCCATTGCGAGCCCGAGCGCCGCCACGAGCACGGCCAAGGCCACCTGTGACGAATACTTCCGCATCGTGTTCCCCCCTGCAAACCTTTCGATGCCCCTGACCCGGGGCCGCAAACGCGCCAGTATAGTGATCCGTTTTCGGGTCAGTCAAGGGTCCGGCCTTGGGCGCCGTAGCGCTTCGCGCGAAGGCGGCTATCATGAAGATGCGGCGAAGCCACCTGACCGCCACGGCGTCGACGGTATACGCGTCTCACGGTTTAGACACCGCCTTTCATGATTCGATTCGAGACGCTCCTCGAGAAAGTGAGGAGCTACAGCCCGGAAGCGGACCTGGAGCTCCTGCGGCGGGCGTACGTCTTTTCGGCCCTCGAGCACAAGGGTCAGGTCCGCCATTCGGGCGAGCCCTATCTCGTGCACCCGCTGGAGGTCGCCGATTCGCTGGCCGACATGAAGCTCGACGTGGTGGCCGTGGCTGCCGGGCTGCTCCACGACGTCGTCGAAGACACGCTGACCACGCCGGAGCGCATCGCCGAGCTGTTCGGACCTGAGATCGCCCACGTCGTCGAGGGCGTGACCAAGATCGGCGCCATCCCGTTTTCGTCGAGCGAAGAGCGCCAGGCCGAGAACTTTCGAAAGATGCTGCTGGCGATGGTGGATGACATCCGCGTCATCCTGGTCAAACTCGCCGATCGGCTGCACAACATGCGGACGCTCCACCATCTTCCCGAGGAGCGCCGGATCAAGATTGCGCAGGAGACGCTCGACATCTACGCGCCGATTGCCAATCGTCTCGGCATGAGCAAGGTGAAGAACGAGCTCGAAGAGCTGTCGTTCAAGTATCTCGAGCCGAAGGCCTACGAGGCGCTCCGTGCCAAGGTCGAAGCCAAGCGCAAGAGCGCTGAGGCGGTCATCGACGAGCTGACGCGAGCGCTCCGCACCCGACTCGAGGATGCGCAAGTACCCGTCATCACCCTGGACGGGCGGATCAAGCGTCTTTACAGCATTCATCTGAAGCTGAAGCGTCAGAAAATCGACCTCGAGCGCGTGTATGACTTCGTGGCGCTGCGCGTGATCACGCAGTCGGTCAAGGACTGCTACGGCGCGCTCGGCATCATTCATCAGACGTGGTCGCCGGTCCCGGGGCGCATCAAGGACTTCATCGCGATGCCCCGCCCCAACGGCTATCAATCGCTTCACACGTCAGTGATCAGCGAGCACGGCTTTCCCCTCGAGCTCCAGATCCGCACGGATGAAATGCACCGCCGCGCCGAGGAGGGCATCGCCGCGCACTGGAAGTACAAAGAAGGCCGCATCGGCGACCATCGCGACGAGCGCTACTTCCAGTGGATGCGTCAGCTGCTGGAAGTGCAGCAGGAGGTGCGCGACCCCAGAGAGTTCCTGCAGAACCTGAAGATCGACCTCTACCCGGAGGAGGTGTACATCTTCACGCCGAAAGGCGAGGTGCGGTCGCTGCCCCGCGGTGCCACCGCGGTCGACTTCGCCTACACCGTGCACACCGACGTCGGCAATCAATGCGTCGGCGCACGGATCAACGGCCGCATGGTCCCGCTGCGCACGCGGCTGCAGAACGGCGACATCATCGAGATCGTCACGCAGACCGGTCACAAGCCAAGCCGTGACTGGCTGACGTTTGTCGCCACGTCCCGAGCGCGCAGCAAGATCAGGCACGTCCTTCAGAGCGAGGAACGGACTCGGAGCGTGGAACTCGGCCGCCGTCTCTTCGACAAGGAAGCGCGTCGCTTCGGCCTCAATCCCGGCACGCTGCTCGACAGCCCCGAGCTGGAGAAGTTTGCCACCGAGTACGGCGCCAAGTCCTCCGACGAGCTGCTGGCGCACATTGGCTACGGCAAGCTCTCGGCGCGGACCGTCCTTCAGAAGTCGGTCCCTGCCGGACAGCTCAGGGAGGACTCGGCCGTCGTCTCCATCGTCCGGCGGGTGCTGCGCCCCGGGGCCGGCGCGGACAAGATCAAGGTGAGCGGCGCCGACGACGTCATGGTGTTTCGCGCGAAATGCTGCAATCCGATTCGCGGCGAGAAGATCGTCGGCTACATCACGCGCGGCAAAGGCGTGTCAGTCCATTCACTCGGCTGCTCGAACGTGATCAATCTGATGTTCGACCCCGAGCGGCGGATCGACGTGGAATGGGACAGCGCCGGAACCGACCAGGCTCCGTATGTCGTGCGCCTGACGATGCAGGTCGAAGATCGTAAGGGGATGCTGGCCGAGATCAGCGCCAAGATCTCGGATATCAACACCAACATCACCAACATGGAAGCACGCACCGGCGAGGATCAGCAGGCGCGAATCGACATGACCGTCGAGATCCGGGACGTGAAGCACCTCGAGAAGGTGATCAAGTCGATCAAGGGCGTCCAGGGAGTGTTGGGAGTGGAGAGAACGGCGAGGGCGTGAAATGCAGAATTCAAAATGCAGAATGCAGACACTGTCTGAATTCTGCATTTTGCATTCTGAATTACGGGATCACAGCGATCGCATCGATCTCGATCTTCACGTCACGCGGCAGCCTGGCGACTTGCACGGTAGCTCGTGCCGGTGGCGGATCGACGATGTACTTGCCGTAGACCTCGTTCATCGCCGAGAACTCATTCATGTCCGCGAGAAAGACCGTGGTGCGGACGACGTGATCGAAGCCGACGCCGGCGGCGCGGAGCAGCGCCGTCAGGTTCCGCATGACCTGGTCGGTCTGAGCGGTGATGTCGCCCTGCACCAGATTGCCGGTGGCCGGGTCGACCGGAATCTGGCCCGACACAAAGAGCAGGTTGCCAGCCTGGATGGCCGGCGAATATGCACCGAGGGCCTTCGGCGCGTCGGGCGCCGAGATCGCGCGCCGCACGTCAGGCAGCCTTGATGACCTTGCCGTCGCGCAGGCACCGCGTGCACACGCGAATCCGTTTGGTGGCGCCCTTGATCAGCGCTCGCACCGTCTGCAGGTTCGGCTCGAACCGGCGCGGTCCCACGTTGTGCGCGTGAGAAACCGTTCGGCCCACTACCGGACCCTTGTCGCAGATCTCGCACCGCTTCGCCATGATCTCCTCTTCCCTCGAGCCCAAAGTGCGTGGGCGCAAACCATGAATTGTAGCAGCTTTACGGCAGAATCAGCGCGCTCTGGCTCTTGGCGGGCGTTTCCTGGGCTGCCGGCTGGGCGGCCCGCCTGACGCGCAGCAGGCGCGCCATGAGCGACAGATAGCTGGTCTCGTCACCACCTGATGCCTTCTGCACGTCCCGGGCGCCCTGCTCAATCGCCCGCAGGACGATGGCGGCTTCGCCGTCGTTCACCATCCCTCCGTGCGTGCGTATCTCGCTCAGAAGTGCGGTCAGCTCGGTGGCGACGCGTTGCGCGGGCATCGAGGGCGGCGTGTGCTCGTAGATCACTCCGCGTGAGGCCGTCTCCAGCGTGGACGCGACCGCGGATGCAGCCTGGCCAACGTCTTCATCCACAAGGCGGGCGAAGCCGTCGGGCTGGTGTCGGGCAACTGCGGTGTGGAAGAGAAAAAAGAGCTGATGCTGGCGCTCGGTGAGGTGACTGATCGAGGGGACGAGGCGCGCGACGTCCCGCTCCTGCTGTCGCTTCACCTCCGCAGCCGGGTGCTCGCGCGCCGCGATTAAATGCGGGCAGTCGTCTGGACAGTCGATCTCGACGAGACGCGTGGTGGCGCAACAGACCGTGCAGATGATCTGGCCCAGCGCCGGACAGCTGCGGCGACCTTTGCGTTGGCCACAGACGGGACAAGCCATGCCCCAGCTTGGCATAGCCACCGCACCAGGGCAACGCATGGAGGAGTCGTAATTCCGCCAGTGTGAGTCGGGTATCTGACACGATGATCGCTCGTGGTCGAGTGCTGGAAATCAGACGTATTGACGAAATATCTACATTCTGCGGAATCAGCGTGGATGGGCCTCCGGAAAACCAGCATGGAGGCATTCGCTGCCTCTGCGCCTTTGTAAATCACTCCAAAATAACTACTTGTTTGAAAAATCTGCTGCGGGGCCGTGCGGTAGCCGTAGAGGTAACGGGTCGCGAGGACAGCTTACGAAAAGACACTTCCGTTGCTTACTAGTACCTGGCCGCAGTGGATCTGACCGGTTCAGGCGGCGGCCTGGGTGCGACCAGCGGGCTGGGGATACACCCGGCCAAGCTTCTCGCGAGCACGGTCGACAGTAAACATCCATTTGATGCGCGCCGTCTCGGCGTT